>NZ_FMDF01000087.1 GCF_900091955.1 Streptomyces sp. Ncost-T10-10d | reverse complement strand
AGTCGAACCGCCGGTGGACACGTCCGTCGTCGGTGAGCCCCCGACCAACAGTGTGCCGGTGTCCACCGAGACGCCGGTGAGCACCGGCGGCCAGCTGGCCCACACCGGTGCCGCTGATCTCGGCGTGGCTGCGGGCACGAGCGCCGCGCTGGTGCTCGGTGGCGCGGTACTGATGCGCCGGGTCCGCCGCTCGCAGAGCTGATCCACGAATCAGTCAGCCGGGAGACGAGCAGGTCCGGTCGGACAGCCGATGCTGTCCGACCGGACCTGCTGTGCGTACGGAACTCGACCGGTGGGCCCCGCCGATGTCCACGCGGTCGGTTCGGTGCCGAGCGGGTGGAGCGCACCGGTCTGCCCCGGTTCAGGCCCGGGAGAGCCCCGCGCGGTCCAGACAGGCCGCGATCGTTGCGGTCTCTGCCGCGTCCAGCCGACGCATCGGCGGGCTCATCACATTGGTGGTGATGAGCCCGCGAAGCATCAACGCCGTCTTGAACGCGCCGAGGCCGGCAGCGGTGGCGGACACCATGCCGGGACGAGCCGCACGAACGATGTCGAACAGCGCGACGAGGCGGTCCTGTTCGGACCTGGCGGTGGCCCAGTCGCCACGTACGGCGGCCTCGTGGAGGCGTACGTACCCGTGCGGGTCCACATTGCCGAGCCCGGGGACGGAGCCGTCCGCACCGACGAGCATCATCGCGTCGACGACCAGTTCATGCCCGGTGAGGACAGAGAACTCCGGCAGTTCACGGGCCCCGATGGTCAGGCGTCGGAACGAACCGTCGTCGCCGCTGGAGTCCTTCACCCCGGCCAGCACACCGTCCTCGGCAAGCGGCAGCAGCAGTTCCGGGTCGAGCTTGCTGTGCACGCAGACCGGCACGTCGTACGCGAGGACCGGCAGGTCAAGAGCGGCGGAGACGTCGCGGAAGTGGCGGTCGATCTCGGTGTCGTGCGTGCGCGTGTAGAACGGCGCGGTGACGACGACGGCGTCGGCGCCGAGGCCCGCGGCGGCGCGGGCCCGCTCGATCGCCCGGTTGGTGGTGGTCTCGATCGCACCGACGAGGACCGGGACCTGTCCGGCGGCCGCGGCCGTGATGACCTTGATGACCTCGTCCTGCTGCCCGGGCGTCAGATAGGCCGCCTCGCCCGAGCTGCCGAGTGCGAACAGACCGCTGACACCGCCGTCGAGCAGATGTCCCACGACCCGCTCCAGGGAAGGCCGGTCGATCTCACCGCCCGCGGTGAGCGGGGTGACGACGGGCGGGATCACTCCGCGGTAGCGGGGGTTTCGGGCGGTCATGCGGTGCTCCTTGCGGACGGTACGGGGGCCGGGTCCCCGGCGGGGGACGTGGGGCTCTGGGGGTGGACGCAGTGCCAGCGGTGCTCACCCGGGCCGGAGGCCTCCGTCGGAAAGACCGTGGCGCAGACCTCGTCCGCCTTCCAGCAGCGGGTGCGGAACGGGCAGCCGGAGGGCGGGTTGGTCGCCGAGGGCACCGGTCCGGTGAGCACGATGCGTTCGGTGGTCTCCAGCAGGCTGGGGGTCGCGGAGAGCAATGCCTCGGTGTAGGGGTGCACGGGGGCGCCCGCCACATCGGCCGCACGCCCTTCCTCGACGATCCGGCCCAGATAGAGCACGGCGAGACGGTCGGCGAGGTAGCGCACGGTCTGAATGTCGTGCGAGATGAAAACCATGCCGAGCCCCAGACGTTCGCGCAGGTCGACCAGGAGGTTGAGGACCTGGGCCCGGACGGAGACGTCGAGGGCGGAGGTCGGTTCGTCGGCAACGATCAGTTCCGGTTCCAGGGCCAGGGCGCGGGCGATGGCGACGCGCTGGCGCTGGCCGCCGGAGAGCTGTCCGGGCAGTGCGGCGAGGGTGTGTCCGGGCAGGCCGACCAGGTCGATGAGTTCCTCGACGCGTGCCTCGCGCTCCTCCCGGGTGCCCCGCCTGTGCACATCGAGGGGATCGCGGAGGATCCGGCGGACGGTGAGCCGGGGGTTGAGCGCGGTGGAGGGGTCCTGGAACACGACGCCGACGGCGGAGCCGAAGCCGTCGCGGCGCTGCGCGGCGGACATCTCCCACAGGTCGCGGCCGTGGAAGCGGACCTCGCCCTCGGTGGGCTTCTGCAGGCCGGTCAGTACCCGGGCGAGGGTGGACTTGCCGCAGCCGGACTCGCCGACCAGACCGACGATCTCGCCGCGCTTGACCTCCAGGGTGGCATCGGTGAGGGCGTGCACGGTGTCGCGGCGCAGGAGTCCGCCGCTGCGTGCCTTGTGACGTACGTGGACGCCGTCGAGCCTGATCACAGGGCGCTCCCTTCCAGCTGTGCGGCCTTCGCCGGGTGGTGGCAGGCGAAGCCGTGGTCGTTCGTGGTGCCGCGCGCGATGAGTTCGGGTGCGGTGGTGCGGCACAGTTCGGTGGCGGCGGCACAGCGTGAGGCGAACCGGCAGCCGGCACCGAAGCCCTGCGGCGGGGGGACGATGCCGCGGATCTGGTGCAACCGGTCGGCGCCGGCCTCCAGGGAGACGACCGAGCCGAGCAAGCCGCGGCTGTAGTGGTGGGTGGGGTCGGTGAGTACGGAGCGGGTGTCGCCGATCTCGGCGAGGCGGCCCGCGTACATCACGGCGACGCGGTGCGCGAGGTCGCCGACGAGCGCGAGGTCGTGCGAGACGAGGACCATCGCGAAGCCGAGTTCGTCGCGCAGCCTGACGAGGAGTTCGACGACCTGGGCCTGGACGGTGACGTCGAGGGCGGTGGTTGGTTCGTCGGCGATGAGCAGGCGGGGGTCGCGGGACAGTGCCATGGCGATCAGGACGCGCTGGCGCTGGCCGCCGGAGAGCTCGTGGGGGTAGCTGCGCAGGGTGCGTTCGGGTGCGAGGCCGACGAGTTCGAGGAGCTCGGCCGGGGTCTTCGTACCGCCGCGCGAGGTGAGTTGCTTCAGCTGCGTGCCGACCAGCACGGACGGGTTGAGGGAGGAGAGCGCGTCCTGGTAGACCATCGCGATCTCCGGCCCCATCAGGGCGCGACGCTCCTTCGGCGGGAGCTTGAGCAGATCCCGGCCGCGGTACAGGATCTCGCCGCCGACCTCGGCGTTGCGGGCGAGCAGGCCCATGACGGCGAGGCTGGTGATCGACTTGCCGCAGCCGGACTCGCCGACCAGGCCGAGGGTTTCGCCCTCGTGGACGGTGAAGTTCAGCGAGTCGACGACGGGGATCTGTCCGTAGCGGTCGGGGAAGCGGATCGCCAGGTCCCGTACGACGAGCAGTTCGGCGGCGTCCTCCCGTACCGGCGTGATGGACGGCTCGGTCGCGTCGATGCGGTCGGCGAGCTTCGTGAGGGCGGCGTCGATGTCGGCGGTGGAGGCTGCCTCGACCGGGTCGGGTGCGGTGGCGGTGGTGGGGTCGGCACCGGCTCCGGCGCTCCTGGGCGCGGCCGAGGCGTCGGTGAGTCCCTCGGACAGGATGTTGAGCGCGAGGACGGTGATCAGCAGCGCGAGGCCGGGGAAGAACGTGGCCCACCAGCCGCCCGCGAGGAGGATCTGCCGGCCGTAGGCGAGGACGCTGCCCCAGCTGGGGTCGGGGTCCTGCACTCCGGCGCCGATGAAGGAGAGGCTGGCCTCGAAGATGATCGCCTCGGCGACCATGACGGTGGCGAACACCATGACCGGGGCCATGCAGTTGACGGCGACGTGACGGAGCACGATGTGGCCGCGACGGGCACCGATGACCTTCTCGGCGGCGACGTAGTCCTCGCCGTACTGGGACAGCACATTGGCGCGGACCACGCGGGCCAGCGACGGGGTGTAGACGAACGCGATGGTGAAGATGATCACCGGGATGCTGGTGCCGAAGACCGCGACGAGCACGGCGGCGAGCGCGATCGGCGGAAACGACATCACGACGTCGAGGGTGCGCATCACTGACTCGTCGCCGAGTTTGCGCGAGGTGGCGGCGATCGAGCCGAGCAGCGCACCGGCGACCAGTGCCACGGCGGTCGCGCCGAGGCCGATGATCAGTGAGTAGCGCGAGCCGTGCACGACCCGGGCGAAGACGTCGCGGCCGGCCCGGTCGGTGCCGAACCAGTGGGCACCGCTGGGGGCCTGGACGGGGGTGCCGGTGGTCAGCGGGTCCTGGGTGAACAGCGGGGCGAGGACGGCGCCGAGTACGACGACGATCAGTACGCCCAGGGCTATGCGGGAGGTGACCGGGAGGGCGCGGAACGCGATGCCCGGTCGGGACAGTTTGTTGGCCAGACGGCCGGTGGCGAACATGTCACACCGTCCTGATGCGCGGGTTGACCAGCAGGTAGAGCAGGTCGACGATGACGTTGACCACCAGGAACGCGATGGCGATGGTCAGTACGGTGCCCTGGACCAGGGCGACATCGCCGCCGGTGACACCTTCGAGAATGAGCTTGCCCATGCCGGGCAGGTCGAAGATCGCTTCGATGACGACGGCACCGCTGAGCATGTAACCGACCTTGATGCCGAGCACGGTCAGCGGTGTGACGAGCGCGTTGCGCAGCACCGAGCGGATCACCAGCAGCGGCGGGAGGCCGTTGCCGCGAGCCGTGCGTACGTAGTCGCGGTCGAGTTCGGCGACCATCGAGGTCCGTACGAGTCGGGCGAGGGAGGCGGAGACCGGCAGCGCGAGCGAGACCGCGGGCAGCGCCATGGTGGTGAGCCAGCCGCTGAAGGAGTCGGCCGGGTTGGTGTAACCGCCGGTCGGGAAGATCCGTGTGTTCAGTGCGAACTGCTGGATGAGCAGCACGCCGAGCCAGAAGGACGGTATGGCGACACCGGCCATGGAGACCAGCCGGAACAGCTGATCGGGCCAGCGGTCCCGGTACATCGCGCCGACCACACCGAACAGGACGGCCAGGACGACCGCGATGACCAGCCCGAGGAGGGTCAGCTGGAGGGTGAGCGGGAACGCTGCCGTGATCCGGTCGAGTACGGGCTGGCTCGGCGGGACGGTCACTCCGAGGTCGAAGTGGAGCAGCTGCCCGAGAAAGTGGAAGTACCGTACCGGGAGAGGGTCGTTGAGACCGTTGGCCTCGGCGAAGGCCGCACGGGCCTCGGGGGTGGCGCTCTCCCCGAGCGCGTTGAAGGCCGGGTCGACCGGCGAGAACTGCAGCACCACGAAGACGAGCAGCGCGATACCGAGGATCATCACCGGCATCATCGCGACGCGGCGCAGCGCGAGCCGGAGAAAAGCAACCATCGTCGGGTTCCTTGCGGTTGGGCGGGCTGGTGGTCCGGGACACCTGGGGCGGGTGACCCGGACCGGGCTGTCGGACGCGCCGGGCCCCGTCACCGGACCGCCGCCCGCAGTACGGAGGTTCGCCAACAGGTCTCGGGTACGCCGGTGCGGTTCGGTCAGGCGCGGCTGACGTCCAGGAACGACAGGCCCGTGGTGGGCAGCGGCTTGAAGCCGGGGAGGGCCTTCTCGTTCCAGGCCGTGGGCAGCTTGCGGTGGAGAATCGGGTAGAGCGCGGCCTCGTCGGCGACCAGGTCGGTGACCTCGCCCCACAGTTCCTTGCGCTTCGCCTCGTCGGCGGCCTGGGCCGCCTTGTCCAGGGTCTGCTTGACCTTCTTGTACGCGGCGGATCTGCCCCAGCCGTAGCGGCTCTCGGGCCAGAAGCCGTAGTAGAACCAGCGCAGCAGGAGATCGGCGTCGTTGCCGAAGACGGACGGGTCGCCGGGGGCGACCAGCACGTCGAAGGTGCCCTTGTCGATCTTGGCGTACTGGGCCGGGGACTGGGCGATGTCGAGAGTGACCTTGACGCCTGCCGCCTCCCAGCTCTCCTTCAGCAGCGGGGCGATGTCCTTGACCCAGCCCGTGTCGGTGGTGAGGACGGTGAAGGAGAGGTTCTTGACTCCCGCGTCGGCGAGCAGCTGCTTGGCCTTCGCCACGTCGTGCGTGTAGACCGTGGCGGCCTTGTGGTAGTCGGGGTGGGTGGCGGGGACGTACCCGGTGGCGGGTGCGGCGTTGCCGACCATTGCGGTGGAGATGATCTTCTCGGTGTCCAGGGCGTAGTGCAGCGCCTGGCGCACGCGCTTGTCCGCGAACCGCTTGTCGGCGGTGTTGAACATCAGGAAGAGCAGGCCGAAGGACTGCACGGACTCGGTCTTCGAGGAGCCCGCGAGCCTCCTGACGTCGATGTAGGGGACGTCCTCGATGGCCTGGACCCGGCCGGACTCCATGGCGCTGACGCGTGCCGACTGGTCGGACATCAGGCGCCAGATCATCTTCTTGGCCTTGGCCGGGTGCGCGCCGTTGTACTTGTCGTACGCCTCGAAGACGATCTTGTCCTCGCGGGTCGCCTCGACGAACTTGTACGGTCCGGAGCCGACCGGCTTGGCGTCGAAGGCCTTGGGGTCCGGCTCGACGATCTTCTTCGGGACGATCCGGGCCACGGCGATACGGGACGGAAAGAGCGCGAAGGGGTACTTGAGCTTGAATTCGACCGTGCCGGCGTCGACGGCCTTCACCGTGTCGATGAAGGGGACGAACTGCGCCATGAGCGAGGCGTTCTTCGGGTCCAGGATGCGTTCGAAGCTGAACACCACGTCATCGGCGGTGACGGGCGACCCGTCGTGGAATGTGGCGCCCTTGCGGAGCGTGGCCCGGTACGTGGTGGCGTTGATCTTCTTCGGCATCTCGGTGGCCAGCGCGGGACGGGCCACGAGTGTTGCCGGATCGAGGTCCACGAGGCCCTCGAAGATGTGCATGTTGGCGGCGTACGGAGTCGCGCCCGAGGTGATCATCGGGTCGAAGCCGGTCGACAGGGGGTACGAGAGACCGGCCTCGATGAGGCCGTTGCCGCTGCCCTTGCCCGCCGTGCCGTCGGCGGTCGATGACGGGCCGCCGCAGGCGGAAAGGCTCGCCGTGATGGCGGCTGCCGCACCGACAGCACTGGTGTAACGCAGGAAGGTGCGGCGCTCGACACCGGCTGGTCTCAGCTCGGGCACGGGTCCTCCAGGGACGTCGAAGGTGGAACGTTGAGGCGGGGAAACGAGTGGCGGAACGCAGGATCACGAGGACCGAGGAACCGGAAGCATCAGACGTCAGATGTCTGATGCCTTGATAGCGTGGGAACGTAGCTGGACAATCGAGAGGGGTCAAGAGGTGGGGAGTTCACATATGTCCGGTGCGAAGCCTGGCCGGCAGCTGCTCCGGCAGGAAGTGGTCGAGGGCATCAAGCGCTACATCCTCGAAAAGCGCCTTCGCCCCGGGGACCCGTTGCCCACCGAGCCGGCCCTGTGCGAGGCGCTCGGCGCCAGCCGCTCCAGCGTCCGCGAGGCTGTCAAGATCCTTGCCGCGCTGGACATCGTGGAGGTGCGGCACGGGCACGGCACATACGTGGGCAGGCTGAGCCTGTCGGCCCTGGTGGAGAGCCTGACCTTCCGCGGGCTGCTCTCCCCCGACGACGACTTCCAGGTGATGGCCGACCTCGTCGACGTGCGCGAGCTCTTCGAGCGCGGGATGGCCGACCGGATCGTCTCGCTGCTCAGCTCGGAGCAGCTCGACAGGCTGGACGGCCTGGTCACCACGATGCGCAGGACCGGCGCCCAGGACGGGCACGGCTTCGTGGAGGCGGACCGGGCGTTCCACGCACTCCTGGTGGCACCGCTCGGCAATGAACTGATCGGCCAGCTCTCGATGGCCTTCTGGGACGTGTACTCGATCGTCGCGCCGCATCTCGACGGATTCACGCACGCCGACGAGATGGCGACGATCGCGGCCCACCAGAACATCGTGGACGCCGCACGGGCCGGGGACATCACCGGTTTCACCAAGGCACTGGGCGAGCACTACGCCCCGGTCAGGCGCCGGATCTCCGAGGCCCGCGCCCGCGACAGCGCCCTGGACTAGGGCCTCTCGTCCAGACCATGCCGTGATCCGCCGGCCGGGCCCTTGACGGCCGGCGCGAGGGCTGCCTAGGGTCCGTGTGCCGCAGGACATCTGACGTCTTCTGTCTCGATGCCCGGCATTCACACCCCCGGCGCACCCCAGGAGGGCACCTCCATGCCGTTGACGGACCTCCCGCTCGCGGACTGCCGCGACTACCGGCCCGAGCTGCCGGTTCCGGACGGCTTCGACGCCTTCTGGTCGAGCACCCTGAGCGAGGCGCCCGCCACCGGCGGTCCGGTGCCGAAGCCGGTGTTCGCACCCGTGGACACCGGCCTCACCCAGATCCGTACGTACGACGTGACCTTGCCCGGCTTCGCCGGACGCCCGGTCCACGGCTGGCTGCACCTGCCGGCCGGGGCCCTCGAACCCCTCGGCTGCGTGGTCGAGTTCCTCGGCTACGGGCGGGGGCGCGGCCTCGCGCACGAGAACACGCTCTGGGCGTCCGCCGGTCACGCGCACCTGATCATGGACACCCGCGGTCAGGGCTGGTCGGCCGCGGGCGGCTCCACCGCCGATACGGACGCCGGTGCGGCCGGCACCGTGCCCGGCTTCCTCACCCGCGGCATCGAGAGCCCCGAAACGTACTACTACCGGCGGGTGTTCACCGACGCGGTGCGCTGTGTCGAGGCGGTGCGCGAACACCCCGCGGTAGATCCGGACCGGATCGTCGTGACCGGGATCAGTCAGGGCGGCGGGATCGCGCTGGCGGTGTCGGGGCTGGTACCGGGGCTGGCCGGGGTGATGCCGGATGTGCCGTTCCTCTGCAACTTCCGGCGCGGCGCGGATATTTCGGGCCGGCCGCCGTACACCGAGATCGTCGAGTACCTGAAGCTCCACCGCGACCGCACCGAAACGGCGTTCACCACCCTGTCGTACTTCGATGCGGCGCTGCTCGCCACCCGCGCCACCGCTCCCGCGCTGTTCTCGATCGCGATGATGGACGAGATCTGTCCGCCCTCCACCTGCTTCACCGCGTTCAACCACTACGCGGGGCCCAAGGACGTACGCGTCTACGAGTTCAACGGGCACGAGGGCGGCACGGCGTATCAGCAGCGGGAGCAACTGGCCTGGGTGCGTTCCCTGTTCGCAGGCCCGCCGTCGGGGCGGGCCGGCCACTCCTGACCGGAGGCACCTTCCGTGCGCAGACGATCCATGCTTCTTGCCGCCGGCGCGGCGGCCCTGAGCGCCCCGTTCGGCAGCCGCGCCTTCGCCGCAGCTCCGGGCGGCGGTCCGCTCCTGGACCACGACACCCCCGTGGACCTGGACGGCGGCGAGTATGTCGACCTGTCGGACCGGGTCGGCGCACTCGCCCCGCTCACCGCGGGGACCATCGTCGTCACCTTCCGCACCACCAGCCACAACGAGGCGATGACCCTGCTCAGCGCCTCCGACCCGACCGAGCCCTCGTCCAACATCACGCTGAACCTGAGCGGCGGCGCCCTGCAGTTCTCGGCGCGCGAGAAGGGTGCGGTGCTGGTCAATGTCATGACCAGGACGCGTTATGACGACGGTCTGCTTCATACCGTCGCCGTCACCGTCGACTCCTCCGGCACCCGGCTCCACGCCGGCGGACGCACGGTGTTCGAGACGGCGCGCCACGCCTTCTTCGCCGATGTCTCCGAGCTGAGCGCGCTCGCTCTAGGCCGCAATGTCGACAGCGACCACCCCGGCGGCGAGTGGTTCTGCACGGGCACCGTCGAGCGGGCCGCGGTCTGGGACCGAGTGCTCGGCGAGGCCGAACTGGTCGCGCAGAGCCCCCGCCCCGACCTCGCCGACCTCGGCACGATCTCCACGGTCCTGAACAGTGACACGCCCGCCACCTGGGTCGTCACCGGCGACAGCATCACCCACGGCGCCCTGCACACCAACGGCTGGCGCAGCTACCCGGAGCACTGGACGGAACGCGTCCGCTGGGAGCTGGGCAAGCCGAAGAACCGCGACTTCGTGATCGATTCCGGCGTGAGCGGCGCCACCAGCGCCGAACTCATCGCCATGTTCGGGGAGCGGGTCACCGCCTTCTCACCACGGGTGGTCTCGATCACGATCGGTACGAACGACATCGCGACATCGGGTCTCGGCCCCGAGGTCTACCGGCCAATCTCGTCTCGCTCGTCCGCTCGGTGCGGGCGCTGCCCGGCTCGCCGGTTCCGGTGCTCCAGTCGCCCAACCCGGTCGATCCGGCCAAGTGGCCCGGCCGGGTGGGACTTTCGCGGTACGCGCAGGTGATGGGCGAGGTCGCGGCGGCGCAGAACGCCGTGTTCATCGACCACTACAACGACTGGCTGGACAGCAACGGCGGCCAGGTCCCGCTGTCGCTGCTCAATGACGGGCTCCACCCCGACGAGCGGGGCCACCACCGCCTCGCACTGAAGATGATCAAGGACTTGCGGGTCTTCGACAGCGGCAGCAGGGTCTGTTCGCTGCGCGTCCCGTAGCGGCGCGCGCGAGCCCCGCAGGCCCGCACCCCGCCCCCGGCTCACCCTTCCGAGAAGCACCATCCCCTTCCGAGAAGAGAGATCGTCCATGCAGCGAAAAGTCTCCGTCGCCCTGCTCAGCGCCGCCCTGCTGGTGGTCACCGCGACCGGCACCGCCCACGGCGCCTCCCCGCCCCCGGCCAGCTGACCTCGCAGGACCTGACCGCCGACGGGTGGGCTCGCCCCACTACCGCATCCCGGCGCTCACCACCTCCGTCAAGGGCACGGTGCTCGCGGCCTACGACGCCCGCCCCACCCTCGGCGACCTGCCGGGCAACATCTCCATCGTGCTGCGCCGCAGCACCGACAACGGTGTGACATGGCAGCCGCAGCAGGTGGTCCGCGCGGATGGAGCGCCCAAGGGCTACGGCGACCCGAGCCTGCTCGTGGACCGCACCACCGGCCGGATCTTCCTGTTCTACGCCGCCTCGGTGAACCAGGGCTTCTTCGGCTCGGGCACCGGCAACGACGAGAGTGACCCGAACGTCCTCCAGGCCGATTACAGCTACTCCGACGACGACGGGGTGACCTGGACCCACCGCCGTATCACCCGGCAGATCAAGGACCCGGCCTGGGCGGGCATGTTCGCGGCCTCCGGCGAGGGCATCCAGCTGCGCCGGGGCCCGTACAAGGGCCGGCTGATCCAGCAGTACGCCGTCCGCGTCAACGGCGCCAACTACGCGGCGAGCGCCTACAGCGACGACCACGGCGAGACGTGGCGGATGGGCAATCCGGTCGGCCCCGGCGGCGACGAGAACAAGACCGTCGAGCTGTCCGACGGCAGGGTGATGCTCAACAACCGCTCGAAGCCGTACCGGACGGTCGCGTACTCCACCGACGGCGGGGTCAACTACACCCCGTTCGCCCAGGACACCCAGCTCACCGACCCGGCGAACAACGCCTCGGTGATGCGGTACGCCCCCGATGCCGCACCGTCGGACCCGCAGTCCTCGTGGCTGCTGTTCAGCAACACGGAGGACGCCTCGGCACGGCGCAACCTCACCGTGAAGATGTCCTGCGACAACGGGAGGACCTGGCCGATCCGGAAGGTCGTCGACCCCGGCGCCGCGGCCTACTCGACCCTGACCCGGCTCGCGGACGGCCGCCTCGGACTCCTCTACGAGCGGGCCGACTACCAGCACATCACCTACGCGTCCTTCGACCTGAAGTGGCTCGGCGGCACCTGCGCCGACATCACGGTCACCCCGCCCGCGACGCTCAAGGCCGGTACCGGCGCCGAGGTGACGGTGCGGGTGGTCAACCGGATGGACGTACGCCGTGGCCGGGGCACCATGGATCTCACCGTGCCCGGCGGCTGGACGACGAGCCAGGTCGTCGTCCCGGCGCTGGCTCCGGGCCAGGGCGCCAATGTGAAGGTCCCGGTGACGGTCGCCGCGGGCGCCTCGGGCAGTGTCGCGCTCACCGCCACGTACCGGGCGAGCGGCAAGCAGGCGTCCGGCAGCGCGACGGTGACCGTGACCCCGTAGCGGCCCGGCCCTCCGGGAGGCGCCGCGTCCTGTCCCGCACCGGCCCCGCACGGGTGCGACGATGGGGGCCTCCAGCACCTCCCGGAGCGTCGGAACAGGCGGTGGCACGGTGGCAGTGACGGGTTTACGCATCGGGGTGGTCGGCGGCAGCATCGCCGGCTGCGCCATGGCGATCGCGGGGGCGCGGGCCGGGGCGGACGTGACCGTCCACGAGCGCAGCGAAGGTGCCCTGCAGGACCGGGGTTTCGGCATCGTCATCCCTCCGCCGCTCCATCAGGAGCTGGTCGCCCGCGGGTATCTGGGCGCGGACATGCCGACGGCACCGGTCGCCACCCGGGTCTGGCTCGCCCGGGTGCCGGGGCGGCGGTCGGCGCGCGAGCTGGCCCGGCAGCAGGCCCCGGTGACGGCGTGCAACTGGGGTCTGCTGTGGCGGGCGTTGCGCGCAGGCGCCGGGGACGGCGCCTACCACCGCGGACGGCCCGTCGGCTCCGTCGGGCGTACGGCCTCCGGCGGCGCCCTGATCCGTACCGCGGAGGGCGAGCGGGAGTACGACATCGTCGTAGGGGCGGACGGGCACCGCTCCGTGACCCGCGACGCGCTCGCGCCCGGGGTGCGGCCGGTTCCCGCCGGGTATCTGGTCTGGCGGGGCACGATTCCGGCCGCCGCCCTCCGTGACCATCCGGGGCAACTGACGATGCTGGAGAGCTCCTGGGTCACCCTGGGCTTCCCCGGCGGACACGGTGTCTTCTACCTGATCCCGGGGACGGCCGGGGGTTCGCGTCTGCTGGCGTACGCCATCTACTCCTCTCCCCCGGCCGCCGGCCCCCCTGCCTCCACCGCGTACGTGCGGCACATCGCCGAGGAGCACTTCCCCGCGGAGTGGGCCGACATCGTCGCCCGGGGCGAGCACACCTCCCAGGCGCTCCACCCGGTCGCCGACTTCGTGGTGCCCCGGGCGGCGGAACCCCCCTTCCTCCTGGCGGGCGACGCGGCGAGCGTGACCCGGCCGCACACCGCGAGCGGGGCGGTCAAGGCGCTCCAGGACGCGCTGTGCCTGGAACGATCGCTGCGCGCCTCCTCCTCGGCGGCCGAGGCCCTGCGCCGGTACGCGGACGAGCGTTCCGCCGAGGGGGCCCGCCTGGTCGGCCTCGGCCGCAGGCTGGGGCGCGCCTTGGTCGGGAACACGCCGGACTGGCCCGCGATGGGGCCCGCCGAGGTGGAGGCGCTGAGCCGCGCCGCACTGGACGGCGACGACAGCTATCTGTACGGCAGCGTCCAACGGCAACGGTGAGCGGGCGGGGTCAGTGGCCGGGCCGTGCGGACGGGGCCGCCCCGGCGGTCAGCGCGGCCATGTCCACGACCCGGTCGGCGGCCTCCGCCACGGCCGGGTCGTGTGTGGCGACGACCGTGACGCAGTCGTCCTGGCGGGTGCGTTCGGCGAGGAGCGCGGCCAGTTCGCCGGCCTGCGAGCGGTCGACGGCCGCCGTCGGTTCGTCGATCAGCAGCAGTTTCGGGGAGAGGAAGAGCGCACGGGCCAGGGCCACGCGCTGGCGTTCGCCGCCGGAGAGCTGTTCGGGGCGGTGGCGCAGACGGTGGCCGAGGCCCACCCGGGTCAGGGCCTCCCCGGCGCGGGCGCGGTGCGCGCGGGGGCGCCCGGCGCTGATGTACACGGCGGCGAGCAGCTGGTCGACGGCGGTCAGTCCGGAGAGCAGATTGCCGCTCTGGAACATGTAGCCGATCCGTTCGCGGCGGGCCTCGGCGCGCCGGGCGTCGGAGAGCCCCGCGAGATCCTCGCCGTCCAGCAGGACCTGCCCGGCGGTGGGCCGCAGCAGCGCGCCCGCGACGGCGAGCAGCGTGGACTTCCCGGAGCCCGACGGGCCGACGAGGGCCGTCATGCGACCGGGTTCGAAGGTGACGTCGAGGCCGTCGAAGACGGTGGTACGGGCATCGGCCCGGCCGAACTCCACGGTGACGCGGGTCAGTTCGAGGCTCATCGGTTGGCTCCCAGCATGGTCAGCGGGTCGGCTTTCGTCACCCGGCGCAGGGTCAGGGCGGTGCCCGCGAGGCCGACGGCCGCGACGGTGCACATGGTGGCGGCGAGGGTGGTGGCGGGCAGGCTGAACGGCACCTTCTCGCCGACCAGCAGCCCGACCGCTCCGGCGAGCACGGCGCCGCCCGCGGTGCCGAGGACGACGACCAGGGCCGCCTGGAGCACGGTGTGGGCGAGCAGCCGCCGGCGGGAGGCCCCCAGTGCGCGCAGCAGGGCGAGTTCGGGCTGCCGCTGCACGGTCCACACGGCGAAGAAGGCGCCGACCACGAGCGGGGCGATCAGGTAGAGGAAGACCTGGATCGAGCTCATGGTGACGCGCTCGCCGGTGTAGCCGGGGGCCGCCTCGTACGTCTCCTCCTTGGTGAGGGTGGTGGTGGAGTGCCGTTCGTCGAGGGTGGCGGTGGAGGTCCCGGCCGGCGGGGTGCGCAGGGCCAGGGCGCTGAACTGGCCGGGGATCGCGGCGGTGGCGGAGGCCGGGGCACCGGGGGTGCTGAAGCGGATGCGCTGCCAGGTCTTCAGCGGGACGTAGGCGACGGGCACATGGCCGTAGCTGGAGCGCTCGGTCACCCCGATGACGTGCAGTTCGATGCCGAGCCGGTCGATGACGAGGGTGTCGCCCACGCGTACTCCCTCGTCGGCGAGCTTGGCGGACATCACGATGCTGTCCGCCGCAGCGCCGGCGAGGCCGTCGCCGTCGGTGACGGAGGGATCGAGGAAGGAGCCGGGCTCGACGCCGAAGGCGGCGAGGTCGACCTCGGCGCCGCGGTTCGTCGTGCCACGGGTGATGGAGACGCCCAGTGGGGTCGCGTCGGTGTCCGCGTCCGCGCGCCAGGCGGCGGCGGTCTTCTCGTCGAGGAGGCTGCGGGCGAACTGGTCGGACCGGGCGTCCGAGGAGAAGACCAGCTGCGCGGCCGGGAGGCGGCGCAGCGCGGAGACGGTGTCGTCCCCCAGGCCTGCGGTGAAGCCGGAGACGATGCCGACGAGCGCGGCGACGAGCACCACGACGGACCCCATGAGCAGGAAGCGCCCTCGGGCGGCGCGCAGCTCCAGCAGAGCGAGGAACACGGCGGTTCCCTTCGATGGATCGATGTTAGGGACGATGTGTCGCCAACATAGATGATGGGGACACCGCGTCCCCAAGTGGGGGTCGGCAGTGCGCCGGAGCTTCTAGACTGGGCCGGTGCCCAGGATCAGTGCCGCCACGGTTGCCGAGCACCACGCCCAGCAGCGGCTGGCCCTGGTGCGGGCGGCCCGTGAGCTGCTGGAGGGCGGCGACGCGGAGGCCGTGACCTTCACCGCGGTCGCCAGGGCCACGGGGCTCGCCCGCAACAGCGTGTACAAGTACTTCCCCGGCCGCCCCGAGCTGCTCGCCGCGGTCGTCGAGGACGCGATGCCCCTCTGGACGGAGGCCATCCGGGCCGGGATGTCGGCGGCCGTTACGCCCGAGGAGAAGATCGCCGCCTATGTGTCGTGCCAGCTGGAGCTGGTGCGCGGCGGCGAGCACCGGATCGCCCAGGCACTGGCCGGGGTGCGCGACGCGGCGGTGGTGCGGGAGAGCGCGGCGCGGGTCCACCGGGAGCTGCTCACCCCGCTGACCGGTGCGCTGAGCGAGCTGGGCGAGGAGGACCCCCGGCGTACGGCGCAGCTCCTCCAGGGAATCGTCAACGCGGCCACGACGGCGATCGAGAACGGCGACGACCCCCGGGCGATGACGGACCGGGCGGTCCGGATGGCCGTCACCGCGATCACCGGGGCGATGCCGGGGCGTTGAGGAACCGGCAGACGCGCCGGCTACGGGGCCGGTGACGGTTCCAGGCGGGTGCGGATGCCGTCGAAGTGGGTGCGCATGGCGCGTACCGCGCGTTGACCGTCGGCCGCCGCGAGCGCCTCGACGATCTCGCGGTGCTGGGCGCAGGTGGCCAGTGGGTCCTGATGGCCGTCGTCGAGGTCTTCGCGCACCCGGTCCATGGCCGCCCAGAACGCATCGAGGACCTCGCTGAGCAGGTGGTTGTCGAGCGAGGCGTAGAGCGCGAGGTGGAACGCCCGGTCGGTGCCGCGCGCCACCCGGCCGCCATCGCGGGCCTCGGCCTCCATCTTCGCGACGAGGCCGCGCAGCACTTCGAGGTCCTCGTCGGGGATACCGGCCGTGACGGCGCCGACCAGACCCGCCTCCAGTGCCTCCCGCACCTTCATCAGCTCGAAGAGGCCCTGCTCCCCCTGCCGGTGGCGCACGGCGGCCCGGAAGGCGAGCCCCTCGGCGAAGGGCGACAGGGAGAGCGAGCCGACGAAGGTGCCGTAGCCGCGGCGGATCTCCACGACATTGACGGCCTGGAGCGCCTTGAGGGCCTCGCGCACCGACACCCGGCCGGCGCCGAAGAGCTCCATCAGTTCCGCCTCGGTGGGCAGTGCGTCACCCGGGGCGAGTCTGCGTTCCAGGATCAGCTCCTTGAGCCGGCGCTCTATGTCCTGAGCCATGGTGGGGCGCGCCACAACATCCTCCCGAGGTGCGATTGCCCCTTGACTGGTCACAGGAGCATCTGTTTATGGTGAGCCAGACATAGGACATCTTACGTCTCACGTCTCGATCCGTGCAGCTGTCTCGGGCCACGGATCGGTGCATCGACCGAGCTGGAGCCCTCACCATGTCCCTCACCGCACCGCTGCACGGCGTCGTTCCGCCGGTCTGCACCCCGCTCGACCCCCGGGGGGAGGTCGACACCGCGTCCCTCGCCCGGCTCGTCGAGCACCTCATCGGCGGCGGTGTGCACGGACTGTTCGCGCTCGGGTCCACCAGCGAGGTCGCGTACCTCACCGACAAGCAGCGCGCCACGGCGCTGGAGACCGTGGTCAACGTGACCGACGGCAGGGTTCCGGTGCTGGCCGGTGTCATCGACACCACCACCGCACGGGTCGTCGAGCACGCCCGCTCCGCCGCCGCCCTCGGCGCGGACGCCCTGGTCGCGACCGCGCCGTTCTACACCCGCACCCACGGCAGGGAGATCGCCCAGCACTTCCGGCGGCTGCGCACGGCCGTCGACCTGCCGCTGTTCGCGTACGACATCCCGGTCGCCGTGCACAGCAAGCTCTCCCCCGCTCTGGTGCGCGAACTCGCCGAGGACGGCACGCTGGCCGGGCTCAAGGACAGCAGCGGCGACGAGGGCGGGCTGCGCCGCCTGATCGTCGGGCTGAGTGGCCGCGAGGGCCGCGCGACCGGCCCGGCGCCGCGCTTCAGCATCCTCACCGGCTCCGAACTCACCGTGGACGCAGCCCTGTTGGCCGGAGCCGACGGTGTCGTGCCGGGCATCGGCAATGTCGACCCGGCCGGTTACGTACGGCTCTACGACGCCGCGCGGGCCGGGAACTGGGAGCTGGCCGCGCGGGAGCAGGAGCGGCTCGTCGAGCTGTTCGCCATGGTCGACGCGGGCCCGGAGGCGGACATGGGCCGCAGCTCCTCGGCGCTCGGCTCCTTCAAGGCCGCGCTCCGGCTGCTCGGCGTCATCGACTGCGGCGACACCGCCTTTCCGCAGATCCAGCTGAGCGCCGAGTCCGTCGCCCTGGTCTCCCGGTGCCTGCGCGCCGCCGGCCTGCCGCCGGTCCGATGAGCGACCGTTCCCGGCCCTCCGCCGGGACGGGTACCGCGGTGATCGGGCTCGACCTCGGCGGTACGAAGATCGCCGCCGCGCTCCTCGGCCCCGACGGCACGGTCCTGTCCCGGCACACCCGGCCCACCCCCGCCCGGGACGGTGCGACGGCCGTACTGGACGCACTCGCCGAAGCGGCCGCCGCCGTCGATCCGGGACGGCTGGCCACAGCGCTCGGCATCGCGGCAGCCGGGGTCGTCGACCCCCGCACCGGCATGGTCACCAGCGCCACCGACTCCATTCGCGGCTGGGCCAGTACCGCGCTGGGCGCAGGCCTCGCGGACCGCACCGGATACCCGGTCGCCTGCGACAACGACGTACGCGCCACGGCAGGACCGGAACTCGCGGCGCAGACGGCGGACGGTTCCGACCACGGGTCGCTGCTGTTCGTGGCGGTCGGTACGGGCGTGGGCGGAGCGGTCGCCGTGGACGGACGGATGCTGCACGGCGCCGCCGGCATCGCCGGGCATCTCGGCCATCTGCCCAGCCCCGAAGCGGCCGGAATGCCCTGTACCTGCGGTGCCACCGGGCATCTGGAGGTCATCGCCTCCGGGCCCGGCATCGCCGCGCACTACGAGCGGCTGACCGGCGCCCCCGTGGACCGGCTCGAAACCGTCGCCGCCCGCGCCGGGCAGGGCGACGCGGCGGCCGTCCGCGCCATC
Source organism: Streptomyces sp. Ncost-T10-10d (assembly GCF_900091955.1). Lineage (GTDB taxonomy): Bacteria > Actinomycetota > Actinomycetes > Streptomycetales > Streptomycetaceae > Streptomyces. The sequence goes on along the minus strand of NZ_FMDF01000087.1, from coordinate 6,575 downwards.
ACCACCGGCGCGGCCGCCACCGGCCAGGTGCTCGGCGGGCTCGCCAACGCGCTGGGACCCGACCGGGTCGTCGTCGGCGGCGGCGTGCCGCGGATCGGCCCGCTGTACGGGGACGCCCTGGCCGCCGCCTTCACCGCGGAGCTGATGCCGCCGCTGCGCGGACTGGTACCCGAGGCGCCGCGGTTCGGCGCCGACGCGGCCGTGCTCGGCGCCGCCGCCCTGACCTCCACTCTTCCCCTCCACCACCCGGGAGCCCTTCGATGACCACGCAGGAACTCATCCATTCCCTCCAGGGCAGGCTGATCGTGTCCTGTCAGGCACCTCCCGGTGACCCGATGCGGGAGACCGGCACCCTCGTCCGGCTCGCCCGGTCGGCCGTCGCCGGTGGCGGCGCCGCGATCCGTGCCAACGAGCCGGAGGTCGTCGCCGCGATCGTCGAGGCCGTGGATCTTCCGGTCATCGGCCTGTGGAAGGACGGTGACACCGGCGTCTACATCACCCCGACCGTCCGGCACGCCCTCGCGCTCGTCGAGGCAGGTGCCGATGTCGTCGCGGCGGACGCCACCGACCGGCCACGCCCCGACGGCTCCACCTTCGCCGAGCTGGTCGAGGCGGTCCACACAGCCGGCGCCCTGGTGATGGCCGATGTCTCCACGCTCGCCGAAGGCATCGCGGCGGCCGAGCAGGGCGCGGACCTCGTCTCCACCACCCTCTCCGGCTATGTTCCCGGCACACCGGAGCAGACCGGCCCCGATCTCGGCCTGGTCGCCTCGCTGTCCGCCGCGATCGACGTCCCGGTGGTCGCGGAGGGACGTATCAACACCCCCGACGATGCCGCCGAGGCCCTGGCGCGCGGCGCCCACAGCGTCGTCGTCGGTACCGCCATCACCGCACCCACCGCCCTGACCGCCCGCTTCGTCGCAGGCATCGCCCGGCACTGACCTGCCCCCACCACGCGGACCGGCAGCTCAAAGGCGAGCGCCGTCCCGCATCCTGGAGTCACCGTGCAGACCACATCACCCGCCAAGCTCCCCTGGTACCGAGAAGTGAGCGGTACCCAGTGGAAGTCGTTCCTCGCCGCCTGGATCGGCTACGTCCTCGACGGCTTCGACTTCGTGCTGATCACACTCGTGCTCACCGAGATCAGCGACGACTTCGGTCTGAGCACGGTGCAGGCCGCCAGCCTGATCTCCGGTGCGTTCATCACCCGCTGGCTGGGCGGTGCGGTGCTCGGTGCCATCGGCGACCGGTACGGCCGCAAGCTCTCCATGGTCCTGAGCATCCTGCTGTACTCGCTCGGCACCTTCGCCTGCGGCTTCGCCTGGAACTACCAGAGTCTGTTCGCCGCCCGGCTGGCCATCGGCATGGGCATGGCCGGTGAGTACAGCGCCAGCGCCACGTACGTCATGGAGAGCTGGCCCGCGAGGCTCCGCAGCCGGGCCAGCGGCTTCCTGATCTCCGGCTTCTCGGTCGGTTCGGTGCTCGCCGCGCAGGTCTACAACTGGGTGGTGCCGTCGCTCGGCTGGCGGTGGATGTTCTACCTCGGCCTGATACCGATCGCCATCGCGCTGTGGATGCGGCGTGCCCTGCCGGAGGCCGAGGAGTGGACGGAGAGCGTCGCGGACAAGGGTGCCAAGCCCAACCCGTTCCGGCCGCTGTTCATGACCAGGGGCCGGGCCGCCGTGAATACGGTCCTGGTCGTCGTCGCCACCGCCTCCCTGTTCCTGGTCTTCACCCCGGGCGGGGCCGGAATGGTGCCGGTGCTCTCGGTGGCCGCCGGACTGGCACTCGCCGCGTTCGCGGTCCAGCTCGGCGGGAAGCACGGCTGGGTGCTGTATCTGTCGATGATCGTGACGCTGTTCTTCGCGTTCCTGTACTCGTGGCCGATCCAGGCACTGCTGCCCACGTACCTGAAGACGGAACTCGGCTACACCACCGACCAGGTCACCGACGTCCTGTACTTCGCGGGCTTCGGCACCATGGTCGGCTGCTGGACCGCGGGCTTCCTCGGTGACCGGATCGGCGCGAAGAAGGCGTACGCGCTGACGCTGCTCGCCTCGCTCGCCTTCGTCTATCCGGTCTTCGCCGTGCACGACAACCTGCTGCTGCTCGGCATCCTGCTCTTCCTGCTGCAGGCGACCAGCTTCGGCATCTCCGGGCTGCTCCCCCGCTACATCGGCGGGCACTTCCCGACCGCGAGCCGGGGCGCGGCGCTCGGCTTCACGTACAACGTGGGAGCGCTCGGCGGTGCCGTGGCTCCGGTGCTGGGTGCGCATCTGGCGTCCGGGATGGATCTGGGGCAGGCGCTGGCCGTGCTGACCTTCGCGGGCACGGTGATCGTGGTGCTGCTGGTCGGGTTCGATGTACCGGCCAGGCTGAACCGGCTGACCGATCCGGATGCGGAGCGGGACCATCTCGCGGTGCCGCTGGAGACGGAGCGGGACGCGGCCTCGCGTCTGACGGCCGGCTGACACAACGGGAATTCCGGGAACGTGGGGCGGCTTCGCGGACCCTTCGAGTTCGAAGGTGAACGCCCGGGTCATCTCCACGCCGCCCCGCGCGACCTCTCACCGCACGTGGCGTTCTTCAGGACGCGATGCGCTCGAAGATCGCGGCGAGGCCCTGTCCGCCGCCGATGCACATGGTCTCCAGGCCGTACCGGGCCTCGCGGCGGTGCAGTTCGCGGGTGAGTGTGGCAAGGATCCGGGCGCCCGTGGCGCCGACCGGGTGGCCGAGGGAGACGCCGGATCCGTTGACGTTGATGCGCTGCTCGTGGTCGGTGACGCCGAGTCCCAACTCGCGGGTGCAGGCGAGTACTTGGGCGGCGAAGGCCTCGTTGAGCTCGATCAGGTCGAGGTCGGCGAGGCTGAGTCCGGCGCGGTCGAGGGCGGCCCGGGTCGCCGGGACGGGGCCGATGCCCATGGTCGCGGCGGGCACTCCGGCGCGGGCGAAGGAGACCAGCCGGACCAACGGGGTGAGGCCGAGCCGTTCGGCGGTGGCCGCGCTGGTCACCAGGCAGGCTGCGGCCGCGTCGTTCTGACCGCTGGCGTTGCCCGCGGTGACGGTCGCCCCGGGGTCGGACTTCGCCATGATCGGGCGCAGTGCGGCGAGCTGTTCGGCGGTGGTGTCGGGGCGGGGGTGTTCGTCGGCGGTGACAAGCGTCTCGCCCTTGCGGGTCCGTACGGTGACGGGGACGGTCTCCGCGTCGTACCGTCCCTCCGCCGCGGCCAGGCCGGCGCGCTGCTGCGAGCGCAGAGCGAGGGCGTCCTGCTCTTCGCGGCTGATGCCGTACGCGCGGCGGAGGTTCTCGGCGGTCTCGATCATGCCGCCCGGTACGGGGTGGTTGACGCCGCCGGCGGTGACCCTGCCGCGGGCCAGCGCGTCGTGGAGCTGGAGGCCGGGACCCTTGATGCCCCAGCGGCCGTCGTGCGTGTAGTACGGAGCGGCGCTCATCACGTCGACGCCGCCCGCGATGACGACCTCGCTGAAGCCGGCCCGGATCTGCATCGCCGCGTCGAGGACGGCCTGGAGGCCGGAGCCGCAACGGCGGTCGATCTGGGATCCGGTGACGGTCTCGGGCAGTCCGGCGTCGAGGGCTGCGACCCGGCCGATGGCGGGGGCCTCAGCGGACGGGTAGGCGTGTCCGAGGATCACCTCGTCGACCGCGGCGGGGTCGATTCCGGTACGGGCGACGACCTCGGCGACGACGCGTGCGGCGAGTGCGGCCGGCGTCTGCTGTGCGAACACTCCGCCGAAACGGCCGATAGGGGTGCGCAGCGGTTCACAGATGACGACATCGAGCTGCTGGTCGGGCACGGCGTGACCTTTCGGTGGCGAGGGGCGTATGCCACCCTTTCGGTGGCGAGTGAGGTGTGCCGCCGACCCTTGCACCCTGCGACTGAGTCGGTCCAATATCCAGTTCGCTCTGGTCCAAGACGTGGCGCGTCTCAATGGCGGCTTGCGGTGGTTCGGTCCCCGGCCGGACCCGTCGGCGTGGGCAGGGCTTCCTCCGCCACCGCGAGCACCGCCCGCAGTGCGGTGGAGGAGTTGTCGGCCCGCCAGGCCAGTGCCGCCTGGAGCCGGATGGGCGGTCCGGAGAGGGGCCGGTAGGCCAGGCCGTTCTGCTGGATGTGCTGGACGGAAGTGACCGTGAGCGTCACGCCGACGCCCGCGGCGACCAGCGCCAGGATGGTGTACGAGTCGGGCGCCTCCTGCACCACGCGCGGGTTGAACCCGGCGGCCTCGCAGGCCCCGACCATCGCATCGCGCACTGTGGAGCCGGCGTTGGCGGGGAAGGAGACGAAGGGCTCCTCGGCGAGGACGTCGATGGGGACGCTCTCCAGCCGGGCGAGCCGGTGGTCGGAAGGCAGCGCGCACACCAGCTCCTCCTCGTCGATCACCCGGTACGCCACCCCGGGCCGGGTCACCGGCAGCCGGACGAACCCCAGCTCGAGCGAACCGTCCGCGACCCGGTCGAGGGCGACATTGGCGTACGTCTGCCCCTTCATGACCAGTTCGAGGGCGGGGTGGGCGGCGCGCACAGCCCTGGTGAGGAGCGGCAGCGTCTCGTGGCTGGAAGCGCCCGCGAAGCCGATGGTGACCCGTCCGTACTCACCGCGGCCGGCCGCCTTCGCGGCCCGCACCGCGGTGTCGAGGTCGTCGAGCACGGTCCGTACCGGCTGGAGGAAGGACTCCCCCGCGCCGGTGAGCCGCACCGACCGGGTGTTGCGTTCGAAGAGCTGGACGCCCAGCTCCTTCTCCAGCTGCCGGATCTGCTGGCTCAGCGGCGGCTGGGCCATCTGCAGCCGCTTCGCGGCCCGCCCGAAGTGCAGTTCCTCGGCAACCGCGACGAACGCGGACAGATGACGCAGTTCCATGCCCGCTCCTCTGGTCACCGGGCCGGTCTCCACCGACCGGATCCAACGATCCCATTCATTAATAAAACGTCTTGATGCGACCTTAATTTGGTATTGGACAGCAATCAATAGCCGCTGACACGGTGGGGCCACGCGCATGAACAGGGGCGCACGCAGAGCCGGAGGAGCACCGTGGCCACGACGGACCGGGAAAGACAAGACGATGTCGGATCAGGCGGAGGTACAGCCACTACGGAATGATCTGCCGCCATCTCGCCGGTGCCCAGCGGTTGCCGTTCTACCCGCTGCGCAGCTACGGAGGCAGCGATCTGCCGTCCGTCGACAGCGACCTGCGCAAGGTGACTTCGCCCTACCCGGGCCCGGACGGCGAGGCCGAGCCCAGCGCGCCGACCGCAGCGGCGCCCGTCCCTCGTTCGCGCAGGGGTACTACGACCGGGACAACGCCTTCTACCGGGCCTGGTCGCACATCAGCAAGAACCCCCTGCTGGTCGCCGACAAGGCCGCAGCCGTACCGCCGCCGACCGCGGCCGAACTGCGGCTGCTGCGCGAGGACATGGACCCGGACCGCGTCTATCTTCGCTGAGACGAATCACATGTCACACCCCGAGAGGACCGCAACCGCCATGCGAATCAGGATCGTCGGCGCCGGGGCCATGGGCCGCGGCATCGCCCAGTGGGCGGCGACCGCCGGACACACCGTCGAGCTGTGCGACGTACGGACGGAGGCGGTGACGGCCGCCGTGGACTTCGTACGGTCCATGCTCGAACGGGCCGTGCAGAAGGGCCGGATGTCCGCCGAGGACTCCGCCGCCGCCCTGCAGCGGCTGATCCCGCTGGACGATCCCTGGGTGGAGGGCCCGGACGTCGGGCTGGTCATCGAGGCCGTGCGGGAGGACCTCGACACCAAGACGGAGGTCTTCGGCCGGCTGGAGCGGGCGCTGCCCGCGACGGCCGTCTTCGCGACCAACACCTCGTCCCTGTCGGTCACCCGGATCGCCGCGGCACTGAAGGACCCGACGCGCCTGGCAGGGCTGCACTTCTTCAACCCGGTGCCGCTGATGAGGATCGTCGAGATCGTGCCGGGTGCGGCCACCCGTGCGGAGATCGTGCCGTCCCTCACCGCGCTCGTCGAGAGCTGCGGGCACCGTGCGGTCACGGTCGCCGACACCCCCGGATTCCTGGTCAATCACGCCGGCCGCGGTCTGGTGACCGAGGCGCTCGCGCTGCTGGAGGAGACGGTCGGCGACCCGGCGGGCATCGACCGGATCGCCCGTGATGTGCTCGGCCTGCGGATGGGCCCGTTCGAGCTGATGGACCTCACAGGTCTGGATGTGACGGCCGCGGTGATCGACTCGATCTGGCAGGGATTCCGGTACGCGGACCGGCTCCGCCCCTCCTATCTCACCCCGAACCGGGTGGCGGCCGGGCTGCACGGCCGCAAGACCGGGCGCGGTTGGTTCGACCACGGCCCCGAGGCGCCCGCCCCGGTCCCGGAACCACCGGTCACGGGCGACGCGGACCGCCCGGTGTTCGTCCACGGCGCCGCAGCGCAGGACCGGGACGCGGCCGCGCTGCGAGAGTCGCTGACCGCTGCGGGCGCCGTCGTCGAGACGGGCACGGAGCCGTCCGCCGACGCCCTCGTACTGGTCCCGGTCTGGGGCATCACGGTGGCCTCCGCGGTCGCCGCACACCGGCTGC
>NZ_FMDF01000145.1 GCF_900091955.1 Streptomyces sp. Ncost-T10-10d | reverse complement strand
CATGATGTCCGCGGGCGCGCCCATGACCGGTGCGGCGCCCGGCGACGGCAGCAGGACGACCTGGTCCGCGTACTGCACCACCCGCTCCAGCCGGTGCTCCGCCATCAGGACCGTCGTACCCAGGTCGTGCACCAGCCGTTGCAGCACGGCGAGGACCTCCTCGGCCGCCGCCGGGTCCAGCGCGGACGTCGGCTCGTCGAGGACCAGGACCTTCGGGTGCGGGGTGAGGACCGAGCCGATCGCGACCCGCTGCTGCTGCCCGCCGGAGAGCGTGGCGATCGGCCGGTCGCGCAGCCCGGCCAGGCCCAGCAGATCGAGGGTCTCCTCGACCCGCCGCCGCATCACATCGGGGGCGAGTCCCAGCGACTCCATCCCGTACGCCAGCTCGTCCTCGACCGTGTCGGTGACGAAGTGGGAGAGCGGGTCCTGGCCCACCGTGCCGACGAGATCGGCGAGTTCGCGTGGTTTGTGCGTACGCGTGTCACGGCCGTCGACCGTGACCCGGCCGCTCAGTGTGCCGCCGGTGAAGTGCGGTACGAGACCGGACACGGCGCCCAGCAGCGTCGACTTGCCCACCCCGGACGGACCGACGAGCAGCACCAACTCGCCCTCGGGAATGGTCAGATCGACCCCACAGAGGGTGGGGCGCTCCGTCCCCTCGTACTGCACCGAGACGTGCTCGAACCGGATCACTGGCTCTCCTTGGAGTTCGGGGTGCCCACCGGGGGCGGCACGGGTGCCACCACCGCGGGGAGCAGCCCGATCAGCACCGCCGCCGCGGGCCACAACGGAAGCACCGGTGCGACCAGCGGTACGACCCCGGGGCGCAGCGCCTCCCCATCGACACCGCCCGCCCAGATCATCGCCACGGCCACCGCGACCCCCGAACCCGCCACCAGCCAGGCCCGCGCGCCCCACCGGTCGGGCCGGTAGCGGGTACGGACCGAGCGGGCCCCACCGAGTCGCAGTCCGGCCATCGCGGCGACGAGCCCGGCGATCAGCAGCGGCAGGCCGTACACCGCACCCTGCGCGGCCAGCAGACCGTACGTACCCGCGCACACCCCGAGCAGCCCGCCGAGCGTGAGGACGTTCGTGGTGTGCCGGACGGCGGGCGGGACCTGTGCGGTGCGCCCGTATCCGCGCGCGTCCATCGAGGCCGCCACCGCGACCGACCGCTCCAACGCGCCCTCCAGGACCGGCAGCCCGATCTGCAGGACCGCCTTGATGCCGCCGGTCGGACGGCCCCGCAGTCGCCGTGCGGTGCGAAGCCGGGCCACATCGGCGACCATGTTCGGCGCGAACGTCATCGCGACGACGACGGCGACCCCCGCCTCGTACAGCGCACCCGGCAGCGACTTCAGCAGTCGGGCCGGGTTGGCGAGCGAGTTCGCCGCACCGACGCAGATCAGCAGGGTGGCCAGCTTCGCCCCGTCGTACAGCGCGAAGACCAGCTGTTCGGCGGTGACCCGGCCACCGATCCTGACGCCCTTCGCCCAGTCGGGCAGCGGCACCTCGGGGAGTGTGAACACCGGATGCGTACCGGGGATCGGCGAGCCGAGAAAGACGGAGAAGACCAGCCGCACACCGATGACGAACAGCCCGATCCTGATGAATGCCCCGTACGAACGGGCCCACGGCGCATCCGTACGGCGTGCCGCGACCACATAGCCCGCCACCCCCACCAGCAGGCCGAGCAGCAGTGGATTGGTGGTCCGGGACGCGGCGGTGGCGAGGCCGAGCGCCCACAGCCACCAGGCCCCGGCGGGCAAGGCGTTGCTCCGGGTCGCCCCGGGGGCGCGCAGCGGGCGGCGCAGCCGGACCGGGCCGGTGGTCGAGGCGGTCATCCGCGGCGGCGGCGGGCCTGCACGACTGCGGCGATGCCGAGAAGAAGAACGGCGCCGACCCCGACCAGCACCCCGGCGGACGGTCCGCCGCCGGAGCCGCCGGAGTCCCCGTCGGCAGCGGAATCGGCCGCGGACGGGGATGCGGACGCGGCAGGCGCCGCGTGACCGTTGTCCGAGAGCTGTTCGCCGCAGCCCGAGGCCGGATAGCCGGATATGGCACAGAGCAGGGCGTCGCTGTTGTAGCGCAGCGGTTTGGCCACCGAGACGAGCGCCTCCGCGGTGCTCGCGTCCGGGGCGACCCGTGCGCACGCGGTGCGCAGCGCGGGCGGAGTCTCGCCGGCCGGGGCGTCCGCCGTCGTGCCCGGGTCGATGACCAGCGCGACCCGCTTGGTGCCGTCCTCGGCCGGGGTGTCCGCGCAGATCTTCGCGAAGCCGGGGGAGCGGCGCGGCTTCGCCGAATCCTGGGAGTCCTCGCTCACCGAGAACCGGAAGCCCTGGACCGCGCCGTCGTCAGGCCGGACCAGGGACGGGCCCTGGGTGGCATACGTCCAGTCGGTGCCGGAGCCCTCCCAGAACGACCAGTACCGGTACCCGGCCGCCTGAGCCGTCCCCGCGCCGAGCGCGGCCAGGACGGCGCCCAGGACCACCAGGAGAGCGGCGGCCCTTCCCGCCCGCCTCACAGCTGCTGGTTCTTCCGGCGGCCGCTGATCAGGAAGCCGGCGCCCGCACCGACGACGAGGCCGATGCCGACGTACCACCACACGCCGCCGATCACGTCGTCCCCGCTGTGGACCTGGTCCTTCTCCGTGGCCACGTACCCGGTGTCGGCGGACGGGTCGGGCGTCGTGACGGCCGCGGGGGTGGGACCGGTCGCGTTCAGCTTGTCGATCAGGTCGACGCCGCCGAAGTCGCGGGCGTCGTCGCCGGTCGCGTGGGCGGCGAGGGCGAGCTGCGCGTAGGCGGCGGGACCGTTCTGCTCGGCCCAGGTCCCGGAGTTCTTCTTCAGCCAGGCCACGGCCTTGGCCGCCTTGTCCTGGTGGCCCGCGGCCGACAGCGCGACGACCGCGTCCGCGGTGTTGCCGAAGTCGGGCTGCGGGGTGGAGTCGGTGGCGCCGGGCATCGGCGCCAGGTCGAGATGACCGCTGGTCGCGAGAGTGTCCGCGAGGAAGTGGGCGCCGTTCTGGGCGGCCTGCTCGGGCGTGAGACCGGACCCCGGGTGGCAGCTGGGCGCCTTGACCGCGGCGTTGTTCCCGACGGCCAGGGCCTTGCCCATCGTGCCGAGCACGGCGGCCGCGGTGGCGTCCGCGTTGGCGGCGAGCTTCCCGGCCTTGTCGGGCTGGTAGGCGAAGGCGCCGCCGTCCTTGCCGCCGCACGGGATCGCGAGCCCCAGCAGTGCGTCGTAGGGGGTCTTGCCGCCCGGGGTCGTGATGTCCGCGATCCGCTGGCCCTGCCGGGCAAGGGCGCCGATCACCAGCGAGGTGGAGTTCGCGTCGCTGGCCCCGCCCGCGGTGTAGCCCCAGCCGCCGTCCTTGTTCTGTACGGACTTCAGCCAGCGCACCGAGTTGTTCACGATGTCCCGGTGCCCGCCCACCTCGACGAGCGCCTGGACGGCGGCCGCGGTGGCATTGGTGTCCAGCACGGTCTTCTCGGTGCACGGCTGGGAGACATCGGGCCGGTACGAGGCGTAGGCGCCGTTGCCGCACTGCTGGGCGATCAGCCAGTCCACCGACTTCGTGGCGGGCGTGACGCCCTCGACCCGCTGGGCGAGGAAGGCCAGCGACTGCCGCCAGACACCGTCGTACGTGGGGTCCTTCGTGCCGTACAGCCCGGAAGGCAGTGCGACGGACGGCGAGGGCGACGGGGACGGCGCTGCGACCGCGACCGGGGCAGCGGCCGCACAGAGCATGGTGGCGGTGGCGGCGAGCGTTGCTGCGCTGCGGCGTACGGTCATGGCGGGCGGGGCCTCTCCTGCGGGGGAACCGGGCACAGGCACGCTCACGCACCAGGCTCCGGCTCCGTATACCTCGACGGTGCCGACCACCGGGGTTCCGGTGGTGCGAGCCGGTCACGACCGCGGACAGGGCATTCCGACTCACCGTCTCCCACGACGGTTCACGGCTGCGTGGTCAGTGCCGGATTTGCACCGGCTTCCCCCTGAACGGGCATGATGACGACTCGCACACTCTACCGGGCGGGTTCGGACGGTCTCCGAGCCGGGAGGAGCGCCGCCCCCGTCCTCCCGCCCACCGGCGCGGGAGTCCCCGTCACACCGCGATGTACGTCACCGGCCCGCTCCCCGCCACCGCCTCCGCGCGCCCCAGCTTCACCAGCCGCCGCAGATGGGCCTCGGCCTCCGAGACGGCGATGTTCCGTGATCCGTGCGGGATCTGCTCCCAGGGCCGGTTCCACTCCATCCGCTCGGCCAGCTGCCACGGCGTCAGCGGGGTCGCCAGCAGCTTGAGCAGCCCGGTCAGCCGCTCCTCGTGATGGTCCAGGAGTTCCTGTACGCGCCCTGCGGCATCCGCGAACGCGTACTGATGGGCGGGCAGTACTTCGGCGACCCCGAGCCTGCCGATGCGCTCCAGTGAGTCGAGGTAGTCCCCGAGAGGGTCGGTCACGGTCGCGTGGTCCGGGTCCTCGTACAGCCCGATGTGCGGGCTGATCCCCGGCAGCAGATGATCCCCGGAGAAGAGCCGGCCGCGGCCCGGCAGATTCCTCGGATGCTCCTCCTCCAGATGCAGGCAGACATGGCCGGGTGTGTGCCCCGGCGTCCAGATGGCCCGCAGTTTGCGGCCGGCCAGACCGAGGAGTTCACCGGGAACGATCTCCCGGTCCGGAAGTGCGGCCCGCAGTCCGGGCAGCGTGCGCATCCGGCCCCCCTTGGCCGCGGCCGCCCGCAACGGCGCCAGGTGCTCCTCGGGCGCACCGACCGCGGTGAGCTTCGCCGAGAGATACGTCAGCCAGGTACCCGGCCGGGACTCACGGGTCCGCCGCACGATCGCGGTGTCCGCCGCATGCATGGCGATCCAGGCCCCGGACGCCTCGCGCACCTGCCCGGAGAGGCCGTGGTGATCGGGGTGATGGTGGGTGATGACCACACCGTGGATGTCGCCGACATCCACACCTGCGGCGGCGAGTCCGGCGTTGAGCGTGTCCCACGCCTCCGGATCGTCCCAGCCCGTGTCGATCAGGACCGGCCCGCGATCGGTGTCGAGGACATGCACAAGGGTGTGACCGAGCGGATTGTCCGGGATGGGGACCTTGATGCTGTGCACGCCGCCGCCGTGGTCGGTCACCTGCGTCATGGGCTCCCCATCTCTCTCCGCGGCCTGGTCGGCGTACCGACGTACGACTGTGCGGTGCGCCGCGCCCACTGTAACGAGAACTTGTTCCAGTAGTAGCCCCGGTCGACCATCTATTCGCTCGGAGGTGCTTCTCGGCTGTGCGGCGGCCCGGGCCGATCGGTCGGCGGCCCGGGTGGGCGCTGTCGCAGCCGTGGACTCCTGGAACTGGAACTGGTATCAGTTCTGACACAGAGTCAGACAATGAGTCGGGTAACGCGCCGGGTCGCGGGAGGCAGCAGCCATGACCGAGCTTGTCGAACACGGAAAACTGTTCATCGGCGGGGAGTTGGTCGATCCGCTGGGCCGGGATGTCATCGAGGTCATCTCCCCGCACACCGAACAGGTCATCGGCCGGGTCCCGCACGCCTGCGAGGCGGATGTGGACCGGGCGGTCGCCGCCGCCCGGCGGGCCTTCGACGAGGGACCCTGGCCGCGGGCGTCCCTCGACGAGCGGATCGAGGTGATCACCCGGATCAAGGACGCGTTCGCCGTACGGTACGAGGAGATCGCCCGGGTCATCAGCTCGGAGAACGGCACCCCGTACACGTCCGGCGTCATGGTGCAGGCGCTTGCCGCGATGATGGTGTGGGACGCGGCGATCACCGTCGCCCGCAGCTTCCCGTACGAGGAGCGGCGGGACGGGGTGCTCGGGCCGCTGCTGGTGCGCCGGGAGCCGGTGGGGGTGGTCGCGGCCGTGGTGCCGTGGAACGTTCCGCAGTTCACCGCCGCCGCCAAGCTCGCGCCCGCGCTGCTGGCCGGCTGCTCCGCCGTGCTCAAGGTCTCGCCCGAATCCCCGCTGGACGCCTACATCCTGGCCGAGATCGCCGCCGAGGCCGGGCTGCCGGAGGGGGTGCTGTCGATCCTTCCCGCCGACCGCGAGGTCAGCGAGTACCTGGTCGGGCATCCGGGCGTCGACAAGGTGTCGTTCACCGGGTCCGTGGCCGCGGGGCGCCGGGTGATGGAGGTCGCCTCGCGCAACCTCACCCGGGTCACGCTGGAGCTGGGCGGGAAGTCCGCCGCCGTGATCCTCCCCGACGCCGATCTGGACACGGCCGTCGCGGGCATCGTCCCCTTCGCCTGGATGATCAACGGCCAGGCGTGCGTGGCCCAGACCCGCATCCTCGTTCCGCGCTCCCGCTACGACGAGATGGCCGAGGCGTTCGCCGCCGCGGCGGGTGCGCTGAAGGTCGGCGACCCGCTCGACCCCGCCACCGAACTCGGCCCCCTCGTCGCGCAGCGCCAGCAGCGGCGCTCGCTCGACTACATCCGGATCGGCCAGCACGAGGGCGCCAAGATCCTTACCGGCGGCGGTCGTCCGGCGTCCCAGGAACGGGGCTGGTACGTCGAGCCGACCCTCTTCGGAGACGTCGACAACTCCATGCGCATCGCCCGCGAGGAGATCTTCGGCCCCGTCATCTGCCTCCTGCCGTACGGCGACGAGGCCGAGGCCGTACGGATCGCCAACGACTCCGACTACGGGCTCAGCGGCAGCGTCTGGACCGCCGACACCGAACGCGGCATCGACATCGCCCGCCGGGTCAGGACGGGCACGTACAGCGTGAACACCTTCAGCCTCGACATGCTCGGCCCGTTCGGTGGCTACAAGAACTCCGGTCTGGGACGGGAGTTCGGCCCCGAGGGATACGCCGAGTACTTCGAGCACAAGATGATCCATCTGCCGGCCGGATACGAGGGGGCGTGATGGGGGACCGCTGGACCGTGGAGGTCGACCGCGGGGTCTGCATCGGTTCCGGGATGTGCGTGAACCATGCCCCGGGCGAATTCGCGCTGGATTCCGCCCGGCAGTCCCACCCGGCAGCCCCGGAGACCGACGTCAATGAGAAGGTCCTCGCCGCGGCCGAGGGATGCCCGGTCGAGGCGATCACGATCACGCTGACCGGATCGGGGGAGGTCGTCTTCCCGCCGGAGGAGTAGCGGGAGGAGCAGACGGGAGGGTGGGGAGGGCGACGGTCAGAAGTCGATCCGCATGACGACCCGCGGTCAGCGGGGCGGGAACGGGGCCAGGCAACGGTCCCATTCGTCCGCCGCCCGCCGCAGTCCTTCAGCGGTGGTCCTGATCTCGATCACGCACGCATCAGAGCTCTTGCCGCCCGCCCGCCATGCAGGCGCTGCTTCGTAGCAGAGGTGCACTCGCAGTGCCCCGGCGCCATCGCCCCCTGCGGCGTGACTGAAGGACAGAACGGGTTCGAGGAAGGAGAGATCCGGCAGTGTGCCCGTCAGCGTCCGTCCGCCCGCGGCCCGCAGCCACGGCGAGATCTGGCGTGCCTCTTCGGTCAGCAGGCATGGGTCGGTGAAGGACCAACTGGCCTCGGGCGTGGTCACCTCGCCTTCGACGACCAGCCAGTTGTCGTCGTACCGGTCGCCGATGACCGCCGGGAACCGGTAGCGCAGCGGGCGCAATTCGATGCGATGTTCCTGATCCGTGAGCAGCACCGCCCAAGGGTGCCACGCACCGTCGCGCACACCAACGTGAATGAATGCGGAACAAGCCGAATGTCAGGCGCCGTGTATCGCAGGCAGGGCTTCACCTCGTACGTGGTCGGCAGCGTTGCGGGCCGGGAAGTTGCCCCGCACATACCCCGGCTCTTCACCGGCTGCAGTCCGCCTACGTCGCGCACCCGCTGTCCGCGATCACGAAGTATCCCGCCGGTGACTCCTTCAGGGTGTGCGTGACGAAGACGTTGTACAGGCCCATGTTCTCGTTCGAGCCGTTGGCGTACACATGGCCGCCCGTGGTGTGCGCCCTTCCCGCGGTCACCTGTGCGTAGTTGGTCGCTGTGAAGCACTGCCCGGCTGTGGAGCCGGTCGTGGTCGCCGTCACCTGGGGCGAGGTGGTGCCGGGCGTGCCCGATCCGTCGATCGCTGCCACCGTGTACCGGTAGGCGGTACCGGCTGTGAGGCCCGTGTCCGTGTACGTCGTGGCGGTGGGGGAGGCGACCTTCGTGCCGTTGCGGTGGACCGCGTACGAGGCGGCGTCCGGGACGGCGTTCCACGACAGTGAAACGCTGTTCGCCGTGACGGCTGTGACCTGCAGGCCGGACGGGGCGGGGAGTTGGCCGCCGCCGGGTGTGCCCTGGTCCAGGCCCCAGAAGACGCCCGTGTAGTACGTCGAGCAGACGGCGTTCAGGAAGTACGCGGCCGTCGTGCCGCACTGGTCGGTGCCCGAGCCGGGGCTCACTGCCAGGCCGTGGCCCATGCCGGAGACGGAGTACGTCTCCACGGCGGGCTTGCCGGAGGCGTCGTTGTAGATGCTGCGTGTCGTGTTGCCGGGGAGGGTGTCCGTGGACGACGGGGTCTGGCCGATGCCCCAGACGTTTGTCCACTGGTCGCGCAGGGCCGTGGCGTTGGCGGGATACACCGTGTAGTCGGACGTGCCCTGCCAGATCGCCACGCGGGGCCAGGGGCCCGAGTAGCCGGGGTAGGAGCCGCGTACCTTGTCGCCCCACTGCGCGGGCGTCAGCTTCTGCGGGCCCGTCTGACAGCCGGACGCGGCCGCCTGGCTCGTCGCGCACTGGGCGGGCAGGCCCGAGGCCACGGAGCCGCCCGCGAACACGTCCGGGTACGCGGCCAGCAGGTCGGCGGTCATGCCGCCGCCCGCCGAGAGGCCGGTGACGTACACCCGGCGGGCGTCCGAGCCGTGACTCTGCTTCGCGTGCTCCACCATCTGCACGATCGAGGCGGCCTCGCCCTTGCCCCTGCTGTCCTCGGCCGGGTCGAACCAGCCGAAGCAGGACAGCGAGTTGTTGGCGGACGTGGTCTGCGGGAAGACCACGGCGAAACCCCACAGATCGGCGTACTTCGACCAGCCCGAGTTCGTGTAGTAGTCGTTGGCCGTCTGCGTACAGCCGTGCAGGGCGATCACCAGCGGTGCGTTCGCGGGCAGACCTGCGGGCGCGTACTCGTACATCTGCAGATTGCCGGGGTTCGTGCCGAAGCCGGTGACCTGCTGCAGCCCTCCGGCGGCAGCGGCCGGCGGGGCGGCCCCCACGGTACTCAGCGTCGCCGCGACGAGGGCGAGAGCGGCCGTGGACGCGACGCGCCGGAGCAGGCGGCGCAGGATCGATGGGCGCACGGGGCCTCCTTGTTCGGAACGTGCGGGCATGCGGACTGCTGCCGGAACCTACGAGTCCGGGCCGCCCCGGCCCATGGCGCGGGCTGACATCCCTCGGGCCCCGCCGGTGTGCGGCGCCGCCCTTGCGCCGCGAGCACCGGCGGGGAGCGGGCGTCGACACCGAGTGCGCTCGAAGATGCGGACTCCCGGCCGGCAACGCCCGCACCCGAGAAGGTCTGTCGGAAGGGAAACAGGTACGGGCCACCGCACGATCGGCACGGACCCGAAGACCTGCCGCGAGGTGAGCGTGTTCTCCCGGACCGCGTCCGGTTGTCCGACTCGGTCCGGCTCCGGCTCGCGCGCCGCGTCGGCGCCCCACTCACCTGCCTGAACGAGGCGCGCTACGGCATCGTGCGGGGCGTCACCGGCTCCGCCCGCTCCATGCCGCAGGCCCGTACACGGGGGCTGCCCGCCATCGGAGCGTAGGTGCGGGACCCGCGACCGGCCTCCTCAGACCTCGACCCCCGTCGCGAGTTCCTGTCGTACCCGTGCCGCGGCGCCGACCGGTACGGCGTCGGCTCCCAGGGCGGCTCTGACCAGCCGGACAGGGTGCCCGCTGACCGGCGGGTCGGCTGCCAGCGATGCCAGGATGAGGGGTTCCAGCAGGGGCCAGGCGCGGCTGACCCCGCCGCCGACCACCACCGTGGTGATGTCCACGACGCCCGCTGTCATCACGATCGCCCGGGCGATCCCGGCACCGGCGGCTTCGTACACCGCGAGGGCGTCCTGGTCACCGCGGTCGGCTGCCTGTGCGACCTCGCGGGCGGTCAGTCGGCGGCCGGTACGGTCCGCGTAACGGGCGCCGATGGAACGGCCGGAGGCCAGGGTCTCCAGATGGCCCCGACCGCCGCACGAGCAGAGCAGATCACCGAAGCCGGGGATGTGCCCGATCTCGCCGGCCGCGCCGTGCGGCCCGGCGAACAGCGCGCCGCCGGTCCACAGCGCGCCGCCGACCCCGGTGCCCAGGGTCATCCCGAGGACGTCCGACTCGCCGCGCACGGCGCCGCCGGACACCTCCCCGTAGAGGAAGGCGTTGACGTCGTTGTCCAGGAACGCCGGGACACCCAGCGCCTCCTCGACGGCGTCCGTCACCGCGAAGCCGGCCCAGCCGGTGAAGGAGTCGCTGGCCACCAGGATGTGGCCGGTGGCGGAGTCCACCACGCCGGCCGCGCCGACCCCGCAACCGGCGAGCCGGCCGGGGGTGCGCTCCAGCAGCGGGGCCAGCGCGCCCAGGGCCGCGTCGATCATGGCCCGGCCGCCGTCGGTCGCCGGGGTCGCCACCTCCGCGCGGTCCAGCACGGTGAGGTCCTCGGCGCAGACCACCACCTGGGTCGTGGTACCGCCGATGTCCACTCCGGCGAAGAGCGTACGGTCACGGAAGCTCATACCTGCGCCTCCGTCCGGCCGGCCGCGAGGGTGGCCAGGCGTTCGGCTCTGCGGCCGCGCTGGATCACCGGGTCGGGCACCGGCACGGCGGCCAGCAGCCGGCGGGTGTAGTCCGTCTCCGGGTGCAGCAGGGTTGCCCCGGTGGGGCCCTGCTCCTCGATCCGGCCGGCCCGCATCACCACGACGCGCTGCGCGAAGTGCTGTACGACGGCCAGATCGTGGGAGACGAAGAGACAGGCGAAGCCCAGCTCGTGCTGGAGCTCGGAGATCACTTCGAGCACCGCCTCCTGCACGCTCACATCGAGCGCGCTGGTGGGCTCGTCGGCGACCAGCAGCCGGGGCTCCAGGACCAGCGCGCGGGCCAGGCTGACCCGCTGGCGCTGTCCGCCGGACAGCTCCCGGGGGGCGCGCCGGGCGAGTTCACGCGGCAGCCGGACCCGGTCGAGAACGTCGGCGACCTTGCTCTGGCGGTCCTTGGCGGAGAGCTCGCGGCGGTGCACCCTGAGCGGCTCGGCGACGCATTCGCCGACCGTCATCCGGGCGTCCAGCGAGGCCACCGGGTCCTGGAGGACCACACCGATACCGGCCCGCAGCGCCCGGCGGGCCCGGGACCGGGTGCGGCCCAGGTCCGTGCCGAACAGCGAGACGGTGCCGGAACTCGGCGGGATCAGACCGAGTGCGACCCGGGACGCGGTCGACTTGCCGGAGCCCGACTCGCCCACCAGGCCCAGGGTCTCCCCGGCGTGTACGGCGAGCGAGACCCCGTCCAGGGCGCGCACGGCACCCTTGCCACGGCCGAACACCACGGAGATGTCGCGGAGTTCGACCACCGGGTCGGTGTCCGGGCGGGCGGCGGCGGGCGCGGCCGGCCGGCCCGCCTCGGCGACCGACAGCCGGGGCACCGCGGCCAGCAGCCGCTTGGTGTAGTCGTGGGACGGGCGCAGCAGTACGTCCTCGACCGGTCCGGTCTCCACGATCTCGCCGTGGTACATCACGGCGACCCGGTCGGCGAAGTCCGCGACCACGCCCATGTTGTGGGTGACCAGCAGGACGCCGGTGCCGGTCTCGACGGCGAGCCGGCGCAGCAGGTCGAGGATCTCGGCCTGCACCGTGACGTCCAGCGCGGTGGTCGGCTCGTCGGCTATCAGCAGGGCCGGTTCGTTGGCGATGGCCATGGCGATGACCACCCGCTGGCGCTGTCCGCCGGAGAGCTGGAAGGGGTAGGCGGTGGCCCGCCTCTCCGGCTCGGGGATGCCGACCTTGCGGAGGAGTTCGACGGCTTCGGCGGCGGCCTCCTTGGCGGAGATCTTGCGGTGGTTGCGGATCACCTCGGCGATCTGCCTGCCGATCCGGGTCAGCGGGTCGAGCGCGGTGGCCGGTTCCTGGAACACCATGGAGACGGTCCGGCCGCGCAGCGCCGCCAGGTCGGCCTCACGGGCACCGACCACCTGGTGGCCGGCGACGGTGGCGCTGCCGGTGGCACGGGCGTTGCCGGCCAGCAGGCCCATCGCGGCCAGCGCGATGGTGGACTTGCCGGAACCCGACTCGCCGACGAGGGCGAGCGTCTCGCCGGGGCGGACGTGCAGGGAGACACCCTGGACGGCCGGTACCTCGCCGGTCTCGGTGGTGAAGACGACACCGAGGTCGTCGAGTTCGAGAATCGGCCCGGCCGGCGGGGCGGCGGAGCCCTGGGTGGCGGTCATCCGCGTCCCCTCACGTCGAATGCGTCGCGGAGTCCGTCCCCGATCGCGTTGAACGCCCACACCACCAGGATGATGGCCAGGCCCGGCGGCAGGATGAGCCACCAGTAGCCGGAGTAGGCGGCGGTGAGACCGGCCGAGAGCATGCCGCCCCAGTCGGTGGCCGGCGGCTGGACACCCAGGCCCAGGTAGGAGACATAGGCGACCAGCAGGATGGCGTCGGCGATCTGGAAGGTGGCCGCGACGATGATGGTCGAGACCGAGTTCGGCAGGATGTGCCGGGTGATCGCCCGGGCGTGCGTCCCGCCGATGGCCCGCAGGGTCAGGACGTAGTCGCGGTTCTTCAGGGTGAGCGTCTCGGCCCTGATCAGCCGGGACGGCACCAGCCAGGAGACGAAGCCCAGGAGGACGATCAGTCCGGTCAGGCCCGGGGTCGTGATGGCGGAGACCACCAGCAGGATGAAGAGTGCCGGGATGGCGATCCCCGCATCCACGATCCGCATCATCACTGCGTCGACCCAGCCGCCCGCGTAGCCGGCGACGGCGCCCCACAGGGTGCCGATCACGGTGGCCAGGATGCCTGCGGCGAGACCGACGATCAGCGACACCTTGCCGCCGTACATCAGCCGGCCCAGCTCGTCGTGGCCGACCGCGTCGGTGCCGAGCCAGTGCGAGCCGCTGGGGGCGAGGTTGACCTGCTGGAGCATCGTGTGGGTCTGGTCGGTGGAGTACACCAGCGGACCGACGAAGCAGAGCAGGAAGAAGAGGACCACGACGCCGAGCCCGACCACGGCGAGCCGGTTGCGCAGGAAGCGCCGGACGGCGAGCCGGGTGCCGGACGCCGTGGCGGCGGCGGTGGCCGTGCCGGGCGCCTGGCCCGGCTGGATGGCGGCGCTCATGCCCGGCCTGCCTTCACTCGGGGGTCGATGATCCGCTGGACGATGTCGGCGAGCAGCGTGCCGACCACCGTGGCGGCCGCGATGACCAGTACGCAGCCCAGCAGCACCGGGTAGTCGGAGGACTGCGCGGCGGTCCAGAAGAGCAGCCCCATACCGGGGTAGTTGAAGAGCTGCTCGACCACCAGGGCGCCGCCGAACAGCACCGGCACGTAGTAGCCGAGCATGGCGACCACCGGCGTCAGCGAGTTGCGGAACACATGCCGCCACAGGATGGCGCGGGAGCGGGAACCGCCGGCCCGCGCCGTCCTGACGTAGTCCTCGGAGAGGTTCTCCAGGGTGGCCGCCCGCATGTAGCGGCTGAACACCGCGATCATCGAGGCGGCACCGGCGACGACCGGCAGCACCAGCGCCTGCGGTTCGGAGAACACCTGGGCGAGCGTGTCCCCCTGCGGGGCCTGGGACGGGAACCACGGCAGCGCCTGGCTGAACACCAGCACCAGGATCAGCCCGAGGAAGTACACGGGCGTGGAGTAGGCGATGAAGCTCAGCGTGGTGATGACGTAGTCGACCGGCTTGTTGCGCCGGACGGCCTGCCACATGCCCAGCGGGATGGCCAGCACGAGGCCGACGATCGCCGACAGGGCGGTGAGGAGCAGGGTCTTGGCCAGCCGCTCGGTGATGAGCTGGGAGACCGGCTCATTGAGGGTGTACGAGGTTCCGAGGTCGCCGTGCAGCAGCTGGTTCAGGTAGTAGAAGTACTGCACGGGAAGGGGCTTGTCGAGGCCCTGCTCGTGGTTGAAGGATGCGATCTGCTGCGCTGTGGCCTGCGGACCGAGGATCCCGCGAGCGGGACCCCCGGGCAGGGCGTGCAGCAGACCGAAGACCACGATCGTCACGATGACGATCACCACGACGGCTTGGAGGACCCGCCTGATCAGGTACGAGGAAGTGCTCATGTGTTTTCCGGTCGCTTCGGCTCAGTGGTACGCGGGGTCACCGGCCGGGCTCACTTGGTCGTCCACTTCCACATGGCGGGGTGGAAGTTGGCGAGCGAGTCCTGGGCGAAGCCGCCCAGCCCCTTCTTGACCACGGAGACCTGGTAGTCCGGCTCCGGCAGCCAGATGACCGGGAGGTCCTTGGCCAGGGCCGCGCTGTACTTCTGCACCGCCTCGTCGGAGGAGGAGGTGGTGGTCTGGGTGATCAGCTTGTCCACGGCGGGGTTGGAGTAGCTGCCGAAGTTGGAGCCGCCGCCGGTGGCGAAGAGCGAGTCACCGCTCGGGTAGGCCGGGAAGTACCAGCTGCCCGCGGTGCCGAAGAACGACAGCTGCCACTTGCAGCCGGCCTGGTCGGCCTTGCACTGGCCGGCCTGCGAGAGGACCGAGTTGACCGGGGCGGTCTTGATGGTGAAGTCGATGCCGGTCTTGGCGAACGACGACTGCAGGGCGCTCATCATGTTGTCGGTCACGGTCGAACCGGACTGCGAGAGCACCTGCATCCGGAACTTGGTGCCCTTGTCCACGCCGGCGCCGCACTGGTTGTCGCCGGTGCCCGGCGCGGTGCACACCATGGTGCCGTTCTGCTCGGTCCAGCCGTGGCCGGTCAGCAGCTGCTTCGCCTTGGCGGTGGAGAACGGGTACGGGTTGTTCTTCTGCTCCGACGAGACGAAGGACGAGCTCTGGCCCTGCGGGATCGGGCCGTAGGTGGAGACCGCGGTGCCGTTGAAGACGACCTTGGAGAGGGTGGTCTGATCCACAGACATCTGGATCGCCTGGCGGGCGTAGAGCTGCTTGAACACCGCGCCCATGGCGGGGTTGTTGAAGTTGTAGGGCATGTAGGTGATGGCCCAGCCGGACCACGGCTTCACCGTGTAGCCCTTTGCGGCGAAGGACGACTCCTGGCTGAGGTTGGTCGCGTTGATGTAGCCGTAGTCGACCGTGCCTGCCCGGAGCGCGTTCTCCTCGGCGTCCGTGGTGGTGAACGGCAGCAGGTTCACGGTCTTGATGTTGGCCTTGCCGCCGCCGTCGTACTTGGCGTTGGCCACCAGCTGGACCTTGCCGGCCGTGGAGAACGACTTGATGGTGTACGGGCCGCTGACCGTCTTCCAGAGCGGGTCGGTGGCGTAACCGGAGATCTTCTTGGCGGCGTCGTTCAGGTACGCCCAGACCTTCTTGGCGTCCGCGGCGGTGCGGTCGAGGTCCGACACCGTGCCCGAGTCGCTGGTCTTGTCCCAGACGTGCTGCGGCATCGGGCGGATCATGCTCAACTCGTTGGCGAGCATCCACTGCTGGTTGTACGCCTGATCGAAGGTGATGGTGAAGTGCGTGTCGTCGACGACCTTCAGCGAGGTCCAGTTGTCCGGCGCCTTGCCCGGGCTGTAGCTGGCCCAGTCGGCCTTGTTGGCCTTGACCAGGTTGAACCAGAACTCCACGTCGCGGGAGGTGATCTGCTTGCCGTCGCTCCAGTGCCGGTCGCCGAGCGTGATCGTGACGCTCTTGCTGTCCTTGGCGAAGTCGGCGGCGGTGGCGAGCGAGTTGTCCTTGTTCCAGCCGACCTTGCCGGTGGAGCCGTCGTACGCGATCAGCGGCTCCCAGAGGGACTGGGATATGGAGGAGTTGTTGGTGTTCAGGTGCGCGGCGGTGCCGACCGGGAGGATCCAGTTCGGCGTGAAGTTGGCCGGCAGCGCGTAGTTGATGGTGTCCGACGAGCCGGAGGCGGACGACGAGGTACCGCCCCCGGAACAACCGGTCAGCAGAGCACCCGCGGTGACAGCGGCGCCCGCGACAAGGGCCCAGCGGCGGCTGTTCGCCGTGTGAGCAAGGAACATGACTCTCCTCAGAGTGAAAGGACCCGTATGTCCGGGACCGGCACTGCGTTCACGACAGCTAACGCCGGACACACTGAAGAAACAAACAAGAATTAGTAAAAAGTAAGTTACTGCGCCTCCGGAAAAAGCCCTCCTGTCTCGATTACCTCTCCCCATTGGGGGGATTTGGGTGGATTGAATAGGTTTCAGCTGGGGGCTACTTCCTTCGTGAAGCTGTTCCCCCGCGCCGAGCGCGGGCGTATTGTCCTCGCCACACACACAGTTGCGGAAGTTACTTCGTACATGACTGAAATAAGTGCATGGGACCGCAGGGCCGCAAAAGGCACTCCAGCCCTCGCCGCGCGGGTCCTGGAACTCGTCGCATCGGGCCAGGCCTCGTCACGCGCCGAACTCGCCGGACTGCTGGGGGCCGCCGCCTCCACCATCTCTCTCACCGTGGCCCATCTGGTGGAGCGCGGGCTGATCGCCGAGGAGGGCACCCAGTCCTCCACCGGCGGGCGCCCCCGCAAAGTGCTGAGACTGGGAAGCAACGACGAGTTCGCGGTCGCCGCAGACCTCGGCGGCCGACACGCCCGGATCGGTGTGGTGCTGCCCGGCGGCGGTCTGACCGATGTCTCGACCGTCCCCTTCGTGATCGCCGACGGCCCCGAGGCGGCTCTGCCCCGGCTCGCCGAAACCCTGGAGGCGCTGGCCGAGCAGCGCGGACGTGGCCGGCTGCGCGGGGTCGGGCTCTCGCTGCCCGGGCCGGTGGACATCGCGTCGGGGTCGGTCGTCCTGCCGTCGCGGATGCCGGGCTGGAACCGTTTCCCGGTCACCTCCTGGCTGGAGGAACGCTTCGGCGTCCCGGCCGCCGTGGACAACGACGCCAACTGCATGGCGGTCGGCGAGCACACCGTACGGCCCGCCGGGCACCGGCAGACGATCATGGTGAAGATCGGCTCCGCGATCGGCGCCGGCGTCATCGTCGACGGGCGCCTCTACCGGGGCGGCACCGGCGCGGCCGGTGACATCACCCATATCCGGATCGACGCCGGCGCCGACATCCCCTGCTCCTGCGGCAACACCGGCTGCCTGGAAACCGTGGCGTCCGGCGCCGCCCTGGTTCGCATCCTGCGCGAGCGCGGGGCCGACGTCAGCAGCCCCGAGGACGTGGCCCGGCTGGCCATGGACGCCGACCCGGAGGCCACCCGCGCGGTCCGCAGGGCCGGCGACTACCTCGGCCAAGTGCTCGCCGCCAACGTCAACTTCTTCAATCCGGACGCCGTCTACCTCGGCGGCATCCTCTCCACCCTGGAACCGTTCGTCGCCGCCGTGCGCAGCCAGCTCTACGAGAGCTGCCACCCGCTCGTCACCGAACACCTCACCATCGAGCGGGCCAGCCTCGGCGCCGACGCCGGACTGGTCGGCGCCGGGCAGTTCGCCCTGCAGCGCTCCCTGGCCCGCGCCCTGAGCGAGGCCGGCGCCGCCGGCCAATTCCGCGCCCCCGCGCCCCGTCACGTCTGACGCCCCACCCCTACGAGGAGCCATGTCGCAATCCCGCACCGCCGCAGCCCGCCCGGTCATCGCCATCGCCGGACTCGGCATCGAGTCGTCCACCTTCTCTCCCGCCCGCACCCAGGCCCCCGCCTTCCACCCCTCGCGTGGCGCCGAAGTGCTGGACCGCTACCCCTTCCTGGCCCCCGGTGAGGAACTGCGCGAGGCGGCCGACTGGCACGGCGCCCTGGTCGGCAAGTCGCTGCCGGGCGGCACCGTCACCGCCGCCGCCTGGGCCGAGCTGACCGACGAGCTGATCGAACGGCTCGCCGCGCTGCCCCGGCCGGACGGCCTCTGGTTCGACATCCACGGCGCGATGACCGTGGAGGGCATCGACGACGCCGAGGCGGTGCTGCTGGAGCGCATCCGTGCCACCGTCGGCCCCGACGTGATCATCTCCACCTCGATGGACCTGCACGGCAACGTCTCCCGCGAACTCGCCCACGGCAGCGACCTGATCACCTGCTACCGGATGGCACCGCACGAGGACCACATGGAGACCAAGGAGCGGGCCGTCCGCAATCTGGTGGACCTGCTGGCCTCCGGCGCGCCCCGCCCGGTCAAGGCATGGGTGCCGGTGCCGGTGCTGCTGGCCGGCGAGCAGACCTCCACCCGGATCGAGCCGGCGAGGAGCGTGTACGCGGCTGTTGACGAGGTCGAGGCCATGGACGGTGTGATCGACGCCGCGATATGGGTCGGCTACGCCTGGGCCGACGAACCGCGCAACCGGGCCGTGGTGGTGGTCACCGGCACCGACCGGGCCGCCGTCTCGGCCGGTGCCGAGCGCCTGGCCGAGGGCTTCTGGAAGGCCCGCGACGACTTCGACTTCGTCGCCCCGACCGGCACCTTCGACGGCATCCTGGACGAGGCCCTGGACTCCGACCAGCGCCCGTACTTCATCAGCGACACCGGGGACAACCCGACCGCCGGCGGAGCCGGCGACGTGACCTGGGGCCTGACCCGGCTGCTGACCCGCCCGGAGTTCCAGAAGGACGACGGCCCGACCGTCATCTACGCCTCGGTGCCGGGACCGGCTGCCGTCGAGACCGCAGTCGCCGCCGGTGTCGGCGCCACCGTCACGGTCACCGCCGGTGCCGAGGTGGACGACCGGCACGCGGGCCCGGTCACCCTGACCGGCACGGTGCATGCCATCCGGCACGGCGACCGCGACGCCGAGACCGAGGTCGTCATCCGGGTCGGCAGCGTGTACGCGATCCTCACCGAGCTGCGCAAGCCCTACCACCACGAGCACGACTTCACCGACCTGGACCTCGACCCGCGCGGCGCCGACATCGTGATCGTGAAGATCGGCTACCTGGAGCCCGAACTCTTCGACATGTCGGTCGGCTGGAAGATGGCGCTCACCCCCGGCGGTGTGGACCAGGACCTGGTACGCCTGGGCCACCACCGCATCCGCCGCCCGATGTTCCCCTTCGACCGCGAGATGGCCGACCCGGATCTGTCGGCCCGCATCATCCCCGCCTCCGACCAGCCGCTGACCGGGGACGACGAGTGACCGCACGCCCCGCCCTGGAGATCGCCGTCACCTCACCGGCCGGCGCCCGCGTCGCCCGGGAGCACGGCGCCGACCGCGTCGAGCTCTGCGCCGCCCTGGAGCTGGGCGGCCTGACCCCGTCGGCAGCCCTGGTGGAGGCGGTCGCCGTGGAAGGGCTGCCGGTGCAGGTGCTGGTCAGGTGCCGGCCCGGCGACTTCGTCCATGACGCGGAGGAGATCGCGCTCATGGCCGCCGAGGTGCGGTCCGTCATCGCCTCCGGTGCCTCCGGCGTGGTGATCGGCGCGCTGACCGCCGACGGCGCCCTGGACACTGTGGCGGTCGCCCGGCTCGCCGAAGCGGCCCGCGCCCCGGGCCGCCCGGTGGACATCACCCTGCACCGCGCCATCGACCAGTCCGCCGACCCGGTGGCCACCGCCGCACTGCTGCCGTCACTCGGTCTCACCCGGGTCCTCACCTCGGGCGGCGCTCCCGCCGCGGCCGACGGGCTGGCGGCGATCGCCGCGATGGCCGCCGCCGCACCCGGGGTGCAGGTGATGGCCGGCGGCGGCGTGCGCCCCGCCGACATCCCGGCCCTGATCTCGGCCGGCGTCGCCGCTGTCCACCTCTCCGCCAAGGCCAGGGCGCTGCCCCGGCGCGGCGGAAAGTGGATACCGCTCGGCGCCGGGGGCGCGTCGGCCGAGCAGGACACCCACTTCGTCACCGACCCCGAAGTGGTGGCCGAGGCACGACGGGCGGTGGAGGCGGCGGGCTGACCTCGGACCGGGGCACGAGCCGGCGGTACCCGACGGACTCGCCCTGCCCCCTTCTCGGCAGGGGCCCCGGCACCGTGCTCCTCGGTCGCGCGGCCGGACGAGAGCCCGGCCGCGGTGGACCCGGAGCCGGCCGCGGAGCAGCGGGCGGCGCCGGACGCGGCCCGCTGACGGCCCGGGACCGGACCCGCACCATGTACGCCGCCACCATGCCGACGTGCGACGGTGTGTGCACCGACCCCGTGTGACGAGGGCCTCGGTCTCCTTACGGTGACGACCATGGAGACTCCTCAGAGCCCGGACCACGGGCCCGCCCAGCAGGCCGCCCCGCCCACCGTCCCGCCGCCCGCCGCAGGTCCCTCGCCGTCGACCGCGGAACGGCTCCTCGCCGGGCGCACCGCCCTGGTGACCGGCGCCGCCAGCGGTATCGGGCGGGCCTGCGCACAGGCCCTGGCCGCCGCGGGCGCCCATGTCCATGTGGTGGACAAGGCCGCAGACGCCGCGAAGAGCCTGGCGGACGCGATCGGCGGGACGGCGTGGGTGGTCGATCTCTCCGACCCGGACGCGGTGGACACGCTGCCCGCCGACGTGGACGTCGTGGTCAACAACGCAGGGCTCCAGCACGTCGCCCCCGTGCACGCATTCCCGCCGGACCGCTTCGCACTGATCCAGCGCGTCATGGTGGAGGCCCCGTTCCGCATCTTGCGCCGGACCCTGCCGGGCATGTACGAACGCGGCTGGGGACGCGTGGTCAACATCTCGTCCGTGCACGGCCTGCGGGCCAGCCCCTACAAGTCGGCCTATGTGACGGCAAAGCACGCACTGGAGGGACTCAGCAAGGTGGTCGCGCTCGAAGCGGCGGAGCACGGGGTGACGAGCAACTGCGTCAGCCCCGGGTACGTACGCACCCCCCTGGTCGAGAACCAGATCGCGGACCAGGCCCGTACCCACGGCATCTCCGAGGAGGAAGTGGTGGGCCGGGTCATGCTGGAACGCAGCGCGATCAAGCGACTGATCGAACCCGACGACGTCGCCGAGGCCGTGCTGTGGCTGTGCGGACCGCGTACCGGGCACATCACCGGCACCTCGCTCTCCATGGACGGCGGCTGGACCGCCAACTGATCACCCGACCCCTACGAACTGGCCGCCCATGTCTGAACCGTCCGCCTCCGCCGCGCCCCATCTGCGGCGCCTCCTCGACCTGCTGGCCGACGACGCCCCCGCCGAGGCGCTGGGCGCTGTCTCCTCGCAGGCGCGGGCCGCCGGTGTGCCCGCGGGCGATCTGGCGGAGGTGGAGCGGGCCACCGCCACCGCCCTGCGGATCAGGGGCGTCCTGCGGCAGCACCGGCGCCGCGAACTCCAGCTCACCGCGCTCTTCGACACCGCGGGCGACCTGGCCGCATCCCGCGACCTGGACGACGTGCTGAAGGCGATCGTCCGCCGCGCCAGAATGCTGCTCGGCACGGACACGGCGTATCTCACGCTCCCCGACGAGGAGGCGGGGGACACCTATATGCGGGTCACCGACGGGTCGGTGTCGGTGCTCTTCCAGCGATTGCGGCTGGAGCTCGGTCATGGGCTCGGCGGTCTGGTGGCGCAGACCGCGAGCCCGTACGCGACCCCCGACTACCGCACAGACGACCGCTTCCACCACACCCGCAACATCAACGCCGGGGTGCTGGACGAGGGGCTCGTGGCCATCCTGGGTGTGCCCCTGCTTCTCGGCTCAAGCCGCGGCGGTACGGGAAAGGTCATCGGCGTCCTCTTCGCGGCCGACCGTGCCCCCCGCGTCTTCAGCCCCGACGAGGTCGCCCTGCTGTGCTCGCTCGCCGCACATGCCGCGATCGCCATCGACACCGCCCGCGCGCTCGCCGACACCCGGTCCGCGCTGGACGAACTGGCCGAGACCAACGCCGAACTGGCCGAGGCCAATGCGGCCGTACGGGCCCACTCGGCGGCGATGGCGCGCGCCGAGGAGTCCCACGACCGGCTGACCGATCTGGTCCTGCGCGGCCGTGACGTCAAGGATGTCGCCGCGGCGGTCGCGGGGCTGCTGGACTCCCCGCTCACCATTCACGACCCGGGCGGGCGGCCCCTGGCGGCGGTCCGGCCCGACGGTGCGGACTTCGCCGCCGACAGCATGGACGCCGGGTGGCTGGCCGAGACCGCGGAGGAGTCCCGTACGGGCGCCCGCGCCGTGCACCGCGACGGCCGGTGGATCTGCGCGGTCCTCGCCGGACGGGAACTCCTGGCCGGTCTGGTCCTGCACCGGCGCGAACAGCTCGACGACTCCGACCGGCGGCTGTTCGAGCGGGCCTCGGTGGTCACCGGACTCCTTCTGCTGCTGCGGCGCACGGTCGCCGAGACCGAGAACCGGATCCGCGGAGAGCTGATCACCGACCTGCTGACCGACGCGGACCGGGACCCGGCCGGACTCGCCGAACGCGGCCGACGCCTCGGCATCGACCTCGACCGTCCGCATCTGCTGCTGGTGGCCGAGGGCGGAGCGCGGGAGAGGCTGGCCCCTGCCGCGATGCGCTATCTGTTCGGCGGGGACATCCACGGGGTGAGCGCCGAACACGCGGGGAACGTGGTGCTGTTGATAGAGGCCGACGACCCCGGACCGGCTGCCGGTGACGCGGCACGCGCGGCGGCGGCCCAGCTCGGCCAGTTGACCCAGGCTCCCGTCACCGTCGCCGCCACCGGGCCGGCCCGCGGCGCCCGGGAGCTGGCCTCCGCATACGGGGAGGCCGCCCGCTGCCTGCGCGCCATGCGGGTCCTCGGGCGTGCGGGGGAAGGTGCGTGCGTCGACGAACTCGGCTTCCTGGGCGTGGTGTTGGGCAACGCTCAGGACGTCGACGGCTTCGTCACGGCGACACTGGGGCCGCTGCTGGAGTACGACGCGCAGCGCGGCACGCATCTCGTGCGTACGCTCGGTGCCTATTTCGGGTCCGGGGGCAGCCTCATCCGCGCCAAGGACGAACTTCACGTGCACGTCAACACGGTGGTGCAGCGGCTGGACCGGGTGCAGGTGCTGCTGGGGCGGGACTGGAACGAGCCCGGGCGGGCGTTGGAGCTGCAACTCGCCTTGCGGTTGCATTTGTTGGCGGGCGGCCGGGAGCGGTAGAGGCCGTCCGGCCGCCCGGGGGTGCGTTCCGGTGTCTGTGCCCTCAGGCGCCGGACAGGGCCAGCAAGTGGTGTGCGATCACTCCGGCGCCCGCTTCTCCCGTGAGCAGCGTGTAGTGGTTGACGTCCCGGACCGGCACCGGTGTCACCTCCGTGCCCCCGAGGTCGGCCGCTGTCAGGCGGGTCTCGTCGTACAGGCCCTGCTCCTCGTTCATCAGGCCCCGCCGCGCCCACAGCAGTGTCGCCGGCGCCGGCAGCTTCCGTACCGCCGTCAGCACCTCCTCGTCGAAGAGGCCGATGCCGTCGGTGCGTACCGCCTCGATCCGGCAGGTGGAGTGCATGGCGGGTGCGTCCCCGGTCAGGTCGCGCTGGATGTACGCATCCACCTCGGCCGACCACGCACCCGCGAACGCCGGGTGCGCCTGCCAGAAGGAGCGGTAGGCGGCGCGGTCGGGGAAGGTCATCGACAGCCGGTCCATGGCCGGGCCGATCACGGCGGTCATCAGTTCGTCCGGGGAGAGATGGGTGGGGGCGGGGAAGCCGATGCCGCCGTCGACCAGCAGCAGCGGCCCGAACCGTTCCGGGTGCCGTACGGCGGCCAGTGCCGTCACGAACGCGCCCATCGAATGACCGGCCAGCACCACCCGGTCCAGCCCCAGGGCCCCGGTCAGGGCGGCGATGTCATCGGTGTGAGCGGCGATCCCGTACGGCCCCGGCAGGGCCGAACTCCCGGCCCGGCCACGCAGATCCGGGGCGATCAGGGTGATGCGGCCGTCCAGCAGCCTCGCCACCGGGCCCCAGGACAGCGCGTTGGCCGTGATGCCGTGCAGGGCGACGACGACCGGTGCGTCCGGCTCGCGGGCCGGCCACCTGAGTACCGCCAACTCGCCCCCGGTCACGGGGATCTGTACCTCTTCGTACGGAATCACGGGCGTTCGTTCTCCTTCCGGGCCTTCCTGGCCGGGAGTGTTTCGGTGGCGGCGGGCCTGCGGCGTACCGCCGCCAGCCGGGACGGCAGCCGGGCCAGGCCGCCCGGCAGCAGGTGTACCACGGCCACGAACAGCACCCCGAGCAGGAACAGCGGCTGGGAGAGCGGTACCCGCAGCACCCCGGGCAGATCGGCGACCGCGCCCGACCCGGCCAGATCGCCGAGCCGGTGATCGGCCCAGGTGTAGAGGATGCCGCCGACCATCGGGCCCCAGCGGGTGCCCGATCCGCCCAGCACCACCATCACCAGCAGCGAGAGGGTGAAGTCCGAGGTGGTCGTCTGGGGGGTCGAGCCGCCGGTGAGCAGCAGGTGCACCAGACCGCCCAGCGCGGCCAGCGCGCCCGCCAGGACGAAGGCAGTCAGCTTGAAGCCGTACGGCTTCAACCCCAGTACCTCCACCCGGCGTTCGTTCTCCTTGATGCCCTCCCAGACCCGTCCGGTGGGGGAGCGGACCGCCCAGTGGACGACGGCGAGGGTGAGGACCAGATAGGTGAGCGCCACCCAGTAGAGGTTCGCGGTGTGCTCGATGCCCACGAGCCCGGACGGCAGCAGATCCGCGGGGGCGGCCCGGCCCTCCTCGCCGCCGGTGAGACCACCGGGGTTGCGGGAGACCAGGATCGAGCCCGCCTGGGCGAAGGCCAGCGTCACCATGGAGAAGCCGATGCCGGTGACCCGCAGGCTCACCGACCCCAGGACCAACGCGAGCGCGATCCCGAAGCAGAGGCCGAGCAGTGCGGACACGGCGAACGGGAGGCCCGCCTCCAGCAGGAACATGTTGGTGGCGTAGCTGCCCGCGGCGAAGTAGAGCGCATGCCCGAAGGAGAGCAGCCCGGTACGGCCGAGCAGCAGGTCGTAGCCGGTTGCCAGCGCCCCGAAGAGGAGACAGGTGGCGAGGAGTTGGAGGCTGCCGGGGCTGCCGAGCGGCCCGTCCAGGAGTCCGGGCAGCGGCAGTGCGCTGTACGGCGCGACGGCGAGGACCAGCAGTGCGGCGGCGGGCCACCAGCGGCGCAGCAGCCGGGCGGTGTTCCCGGGGCCGGGTGCGACCGTGGGCTTTTCGCCGGTGCGGTCGTGTGTCTCGGTGACGGTGCTCACGCGAGCCTCCCGGTCAGTCCGCGCGGCCGCAGAAGCAGCAGCGCGGCGAGCAGGACGACGGCGGCCAGGTCGCCGAGGCCCGCTGCGGTGTAGTAGTTGGCGAACTGCTGGACCAGGCCGATGACGGCGGATGCCACGGCGGCGCCGGTCACCGAGCCCATGCCCCCGGTGACCACCACGACGAACGCGAAGATCAGCAGCGAGGTGCCCTGGCGGGGGTCGACCGAGCCGAAGTACAGGCCGCCGAGCGCCCCGCCGAGCGCGGCGGCGCAGCCGCCGATCGCGAAGACGAGCGTGAAAGCCTTCCGCACATCGATACCCAGGGCGGTGACCATCGCCCGGTCCTCGACGCCGGCCCGTACGACCAGACCGTGCCGGGTACGGCCGAGGAAGAGCCGCAGTGCGACGAGGACCACGACCGCCGCCGCGACGAGCACCAGCCGGTTGACCGGGACCTGGGCGCCGAGCAGCCCGAAGGTGCCGGACAGCGACTTCGGCCCGGGGAAGGTCCGGGCGTCCGAGCCCCAGATGCCCGACAGCAGCGCCGGGACGGCGAGCCCCACCCCGACCGTGGCGAGCACCTGCTCGCGCGGCCGGGTGTAGAGCGGGCGGACGACGGCGAGTTCCAGCAGCACGGCGGCCGCGGTGCCCACCGCTGTACCGAACAGGACCGCGAGGACGAAGCCCGCTCCGCCCGGGCCGGCGCCGGGCAGATTGCCGGACGCCGCCCACCAGGTGCCGTACGCCCCGATGGAGAGCAGCGCCCCGTGCGCGAAGTTGAGCACATCCATCAGGCCGAAGATCAGTGAAAGTCCCGATGCGATCAGGAAGTAGAGCGCCCCCAGACCGAGTCCGGTCATGGTGAGCAGAACGACGGTGGACATCAGGAATCCGCCTCCACGGAAGGTACTTCGATGGCCGGGCCGTGCCCCACGCCCAGCAGACGACGTGCCGCTTCCGCGTCGCCCAGCAGCTCGGCGGCCGGCCCCTGATGGGCCGTCCGGCCGTCGGCGAGCACCGCACAGTGCTCGGCCAGGCGCCGCACGACGGCGAGGTTCTGCTCCACGAGCAGCACCGGCACCGCCTCGGCGGCCCGCTCCAGCACCTGGGCGACCTCGGTGACCACCTTCGGCGCCAGGCCCTTGGTGGGTTCATCGGCGATGATCAGCCGGTTTCCGTTCAGGAGCGTCCGCCCGATGGCCACCATCTGCTGCTGCCCGCCGGACAATGTGCCCGCCAACTGCTTTTCCCGGCGCTTCAGTTCGGGGAAGAGCTCGTGGACGAGCGGGTACGCGGGCTCGCCCGCGCCGCGCCGCTCGGCCAGGCGCAGATTCTCCGCGACGGTCAGCCCGGCGAAGATGCCCCGGTCCTCGGGGGCGTAACCGATGCCCAGCCGCACCACGGTGTGGGTGGGCATCGACACGGTCTCCTCGCCGTCCAGCCGCACGCTGCCGGTGCGCGGGACGAGGCCGAGGACGCCGCGTACGGTCGTGGTCTTCCCGGCGCCGTTGCGGCCGAGGAGCGCGGTCACCCCGTGCCGGGCGACGTCCAGGTCCACGCCGTGCAGGATGTGCCGGCCGCCGATCAGGACCCGCAGGTCCCGTACGGCGAGCAGGTCCCCTGTCGTCACAACCCCTCCCCGAGATAGGCCTGTTGAACGGTCGGGTCGGCGGTCACCGTCTCCGGGGTGTCCAGCGCCAGCAGCCTTCCGTGGTGCATCACGGCGAGCCGGTCGGCAAGTCCCAGCAGGACGTCCATGTGGTGCTCGACCATCAGGACGGTGCGGCCCTCGTCCCGGTGCAGGGTGCGGATCAGTTCGGTCAGTGCGGGGACCTCCTCCGCGCTCACCCCGGCCATCGGCTCGTCGAGCAGCATCAGCCGCGGCTCGCCCACCAGCAGCACCGCGAGCTCCAGCTTCCGCTTCTCGCCGTGCGACAGCTCGGACGCCGTCGCCCGTGCCCGGTGGCCGAGGCCGGTGCGCTCCAGTACGCCGTTCACCTCGGCGGTGTACGGGGAAGCGCGCCGCCACAGCCGGTACGAGCCGCCCCGGGCCGCCTGGGCGGCCAGCCGGACGTGGTCGGCCACGCTCATCCCGGGCCAGAGGCTGGACGTCTGGAACGTGCGGCCGATGCCGCGCCTCGCCCGTGCGTGCGCGGGGCGTTCCGTTATGTCCGTACCGTCCAGCGCGATCGTGCCCGACGTGGCCATGGTCAGTCCGCTGATCAGGTTGAACAGAGAGGTCTTACCGGCCCCGTTGGGGCCGATGAAGGCGAGGAACTCGCCCTCGTGGACGCTCAGCGTGACGTCCTCGACGATCGTCGCCCCGCCGACGCCCCAGCCGAGCCCGGCCAGTTGAAGCACCGGGGAGGTGTTCCGCCCCCCGCCCCGGCGCTCCGCGGTGGTGTCCGGTACGGCCATCGGTCAGCCCGCCGAGGGCTTGGCGGGCGGCGCCACCTTGTCCATCGGCTCGGTGCTCACCAGCTCCGGCCGGGCACCGGCGCCGTTCCCCTTGAGCTTCGCGACGAACATCGGCTGCACCAGTGCGTGGTCCTCGGCACGGACCTGCTCCTTGCCCTTCACCCCGTCGAAGCTCCAGCCCTCGAGGGCCTTGACCATGGCGGCGGAATCGGTGGCGCCGCCCTCCTCGACGGCGCGCACGACCATCTGCGCCGCGGTGAAACCGTCGGGGGTGAACAGGTCCGGGGTGCCGCCGGCCTTGGTGACCGAGTCGAGCATGGACTTCTCCACGGCGTTGCCGCCGCCCGCGCCGGGGAAGTAGTGCGCCAGGAACGACACCTTGGAACCGGCGTTCCCGAAGACCGGGTACGAGGCCGTTCCGGCGAGACCCGTGACGACCTTGGCCGCCCCCAGCACGCCCTGCTGGTCCAGTGCGGTCCACAGCGCCGGTGCGGTGGAGCCGGCCCAGGCGACGAAGACCAGATCGGGCCCGCCCGCCTTGACCTGCCGGGCGAACGGGGTCAGGTCGGTGGCGCTGGGCGGAGCCAGTACGGAGCCCACCTTCGCGCCCTTGGAGCCGAGGACGGCCTTCACGGCGGCGACATTGGCCTGGCCGAAGGTGGAGTCCTGGGCCAGCACCGTGACCTTCTTGCCCTTGGCCTCGCCGAGCATCGTTCCGGCCGTGAGGATGTCCTGGTAGGACTGCCGGCCCGAGCGGAAGGTGTAGTCGTTGATGCCGGTCACGGCGTCGGTGGCGGCGGGGCCGCTGATGTACAGCACCTTGTTCTGGGCGGCGAGCGGCGCCATCTGGAGGGCCACCCCGGAATCGGTGGTGCCGGCCAGCACCTTGTAGCCCTTGCCGATCAGGTTCTTGGCCGCGGCGACCGCCTTGCCCGGGTCGCCCGCGTCGTCCTGCTCGGTGACCTCGATACGGTGCCCGGCGACCTTGCCGGTGCCTTTCGTCGCGTAGTCCAGGCCCGCCATGAACCCGTCGCGGTACTGCTTCCCGTAGTCCGCCAGCAGTCCCGTACGGGAGTAGACCAGGCCCACCTTCACGCTCTGGTCCTTCGCGTCCTTTCCGGACGCGGAATCGGCCTCGCCCGCCTTCCCGGCGGCGGTGCACCCGACCAGCAGCAGGCCGGCCGAGGCCAGCGTGACGACGGCGGAGAGAGATCTGCGGTGACGGGCGGTGCCTGTGGCTCTGCGACGCATGGTGACCGGCTCCTCGGCGTATTCATGTGATGTCGCCGAACCGTATGAACACCGTGCCGCCGTCGACATGGTGCAAGGAACCCCACCTGACGCGCTGCGCATGTGGGGGCCGCACATGGGCCGGGAAAGCCGAAGCCGCGCCGGGGAACCGGATCGTACGGTTCCCCGGCGCGGCCGGTACGTGGTGCGAGGGTCCTGGGCGGTGGCCCGTCACATCGCGCTGATGCCCTGGACGGTGGCCACGATCACGCCGAGCGCGGCGAACGCGATGCCGACGCTGCCCATCACGATGCCGGCGACCGCCTGGCCGCGGCCGCCGCCCTCGCCACGGTCGGCCATGCGCTTGGCCGAGACGCCGAGGCACAGCGCGATGATCGGCAGGATGATCGGGATGAGCACCAGGCCGAGGATGCCGAGCACCATCGAGGCGGTCGCCTTGCCGCTGGGCAGCGCGGCACCACCGGGGTATCCGTAGCCGGCCGGCGGCTGGGCGCCGTATCCCGGTCCGCCCGGGACCTGCGTCCCCGTCGCGCCGCCTGCGGTGTCTGACTGGTCAGGCATGTCTTCCTCTCCGTCGGTGCTGGTCATGGCCATGATAAGGAGCGGCCTGTGACCCTTTCGGTCAGAACGGTGAGAGGAGTGTGATGAAAACGCCGCGAAACGGGGACCGTGTGTGCTAAGACCGACCGGCAAATGGGGGCGGCGTCGCGGGGCTGGGCACGCGACGCCGCCCCCCATTTGCCGGTCGGTCTAAGGCTGAGGCGCTTCCGCGGGCTTCGTCACGTCGATCAGCCGGCACACCGTCTCGATGTCTATCTTCACCTGGGCGATCGACGCCCGCCCCGACAGCCAGGTGATCAGCGCCGAGTGCCAGGTGTGCTCGATGACCCGGACCGCGGACAGCTGCTCCGGCGTCGGATGCTCCAGGCCCATCGCGTCCAGGATGATCGCCGTCGTGATCCGCGAGACGGTGTCCACCTCCGGGCTGACGCTGCGGTCCGCGAAGGTCAGCGCCCGCACCATCGCATCCGCCAGATGCGGTTCGCGCTGCAGTGCGCGGAACGCCCGCATCAGGGTGTCGGCGACCCGCTGCGCCGCGTCGTCCCCGGCCGGGGGGCGCTTGTGCAGCGTCGTGTGCATGTGCTGGAGCTGGTCCTGCATGGTGGCGACCAGTAGATGGATCTTGGACGGGAAGTAGCGGTACAGCGTGCCCAGGGCGACCTCGGCGGCCTCCGCGACCTCACGCATCTGCACCGCCTCGAATCCGCCCCTGCCGGCGAGCTGGGCGCTGGCGTGCAGGATGCGGCGGCGGCGGGCCTCCTGCCGCTCCGTCAGCGGCGGCGATGCCGGCTTGGCTTCCGCTGTCATGTGTCCCCATCCATGGCTTCTGTCCGCAACCGGAGGGAGGCGCTCGGTCTCCCGGCGGCGCACAGCATGCCAGGGTGGCCGGTCGTGGCGCGAATCACCTGATCCGGCCGTTGCGCCGACGCTACCTGCCGGTAGATTCGTAGCTCATTGAACGATCCAGTCTGAAACTTGTTCTAGATTAGCGTGAGCGGTTACGCTCCGGCGAACACGCAGTGAGAAGGGGGCCGAGTGTGACCGCTGAGGCCATAGAGTCGGGCCCCCGCACGGGCAGCGACGTGTCGGGCAGCCCCGGCGAACGCCCGCTGCGCATCGCACTCCTCACCTACAAGGGCAATCCTTTCTGCGGCGGCCAGGGCGTCTACGTACGCCACCTCGGCCGCGAGCTCGCCCGCCTCGGCCACAGCGTCGAAGTGATCGGCGCCCAGCCCTATCCGGTGCTCGACGAGGGCGTCCCGCTCACCGAACTGCCGAGCCTGGACCTCTACCGCCAGCCCGACCCCTTCCGTACCCCGAAGCGCGGCGAGTACCGGGACTGGATCGACGCCGCCGAGGTCGCCACCATGTGGACCGGCGGCTTCCCGGAACCCCTCACCTTCAGCCTGCGCGTTCGACGCCATCTCGCCGCCCGTCGCGGCGAGTTCGACGTCATCCACGACAACCAGACCCTCGGATACGGGCTGTTGGCGGACCTCGGCGCCCCGCTCGTCACCACGATCCACCACCCCATAACGGTCGACCGGCAGTTGGACCTGGACGCCGCCGAGACCCGTCGTCGGCGCGCATCTGTCCGCCGCTGGTACGCCTTCACCCGCATGCAGAAGCGGGTCGCGCGCCGGCTGCCCTCGGTACTCACCGTCTCCGGCTCCTCCAAGCAGGAGATCGTCGACCATCTCGGGGTGCGGGGGGACCGTATCCACGTCGTGCACATCGGCGCGGACACCGACCTGTGGTCGCCCGACCCGTCGGTCGCCGAGGTTCCCGGCCGGATCGTCACCACCTCCAGCGCCGACGTCCCGCTGAAGGGCCTCGTCCACCTCGTCGAGGCGCTCGCCGAGCTCCGTACCGAGAACCCACAGGCGCACCTCGTGGTCGTCGGCAAGCGGGCCGAGGACGGGCCGGTCGCGCAGGCCATCGAGCGGCACGGACTCCGGGACGCCGTCGAGTTCGTCAAGGGCATCAGCGATGCCGAACTCGTCGACCTGGTGCGCAGCGCCCAGATCGCCTGCGTCCCCTCGCTGTACGAAGGCTTCTCACTGCCCGCTGCCGAGGCCATGGCCACCGGCACGCCCCTCGTCGCCACCACCGGCGGTGCGATCCCCGAGGTCGCGGGCCCGGACGGCGAGACCTGCCTGGCCGTCCCACCCGCCGACGCCGGGGCGCTGGCCGGGGCGCTCGCCCGGCTGCTCGGCGACCCGGAACTGCGGGCCCGGCTCGGCGCCGCGGGCCGCGCCCGGGTGCTCTCCCGGTTCACCTGGAAGCAGGCCGCCATCGGCACCGCCGCCCTCTACCGCGAGGCGATCGCCGCCCGCACCGGTACCGCGCGCCCCGGCGGCCGTCGTTGACACCGCCGCCCGTCCTCGTCGTCCCCGCCCACTGATCCCCCTCGACCGCGAAAGCAGGCATTCGTGCTGACCGTGGACTTCACCCGCTTCCCGCTCGCCGCAGGTGACCGAGTGCTCGACCTGGGCTGCGGCGCCGGACGCCACGCCTTCGAGTGCTACCGGCGCGGCGCCCAGGTCGTGGCACTCGACCGGAACGGCGAGGAGATCCGCGAGGTCGCGAAGTGGTTCGCCGCGATGAAGGAGGCCGGGGAGGCCCCCGAGGGCGCCACCGCCACCGCGATGGAGGGCGACGCACTCAATCTGCCGTTCCCCGACGAGTCCTTCGACGTCGTGATCATCTCCGAGGTGATGGAGCACATCCCCGACGACAAAGGTGTGCTCGCCGAGATGGTCAGGGTCCTCAGGCCCGGCGGACGGATCGCGATCACCGTGCCGCGCTATGGCCCCGAGAAGGTCTGCTGGACGCTCTCCGACGCGTACCACGAGGTCGAGGGCGGTCACATCCGCATCTACCGGGCCGACGAACTGCTCGGCAAGATCCGCGGCGCCGGCCTCAAGCCGTACGGCACCCACCATGCCCACGCCCTGCACGCGCCGTACTGGTGGCTGAAGTGCGCGTTCGGCGTGGACAACGACAAGTCGCTGCCGGTCCGCGCGTACCACAAGCTGCTGGTCTGGGACATCATGAAGAAGCCGGCCGTCACCCGGGTTGCCGAGCAGCTGCTCAACCCGGTCGTCGGCAAGAGCTTCGTGGCGTACGCGACCAAGCCGCACCTGCCCGCGGCCGCCGCTGCCGAGGACCTCTCCAGGGCCGAGGCGTGACCACTCCCGAGCAGACCGAACACCTCGTACTGCCCGGAGTCCTCACCGCCGAGCAGGCCGCCGAGACCGTCGCAGCCCTCCTCGCCGCGCAGTGCGAGGACGGTGCGCTGCCCTGGTTCCGCGGCCACCACCTCGACCCGTGGGACCACACCGAGGCCGCCATGGCCCTCGACGCGGCCGGTGAGCATGCCGCCGCGGAACGTGCGTACGACTGGCTGGCCCGGCATCAGAACGAGGACGGCTCCTGGTACGCCGCGTACCACGACGGAGACCCGGAGCAGCCGACCGACCGCGGTCTGGAGACCAACTTCTGCGCGTACGTGGCCGTCGGTGTCTGGCATCACTACCTCGCCACCGGCGACGACGCGTTCGTCGACCGGATGTGGCCGACGGTCTACGCCGCCGTCGAATTCGTGCTCCGGCTCCAGCAGCCCGGCGGCCAGATCGGCTGGAAGCGCGAAGCCGACGGAACCCCCGTCGAGGACGCGCTGCTGACCGGCTGCTCCTCCATCCACCAGGCACTGCGCTGCGCGCTCGCCATCGCCGAACGGCGCGAAGAGCCGCAGCCCGACTGGGAACTGGCGACCGGTGCGCTGGCCCACGCGATCCGCAACCATCCGGAACGCTTCCTGGACAAGAGCCGCTACTCGATGGACTGGTACTACCCGATCCTCGGCGGCGCGGTCACCGGAGCGGCCGCCAAGGAGCGGATGGAGGAGAGCTGGGACCGCTTCGTGGTCCCCGGCCTCGGGGTGCGCTGTGTGCTGCCCAATCCGTGGGTGACCGGTGGCGAGAGCTGTGAACTCGCCCTGTCGCTCTGGGTGATGGGCGAATCCGACCGGGCGCTGGAGATCCTCCAGTCCATCCGGCATCTGCGCGCCGACGGCGGCATGTACTGGACGGGATACGTCTTCGAGGGCAACCGGGCGTTCTGGCCGGAGGAACTCACCACCTGGACCGCCGGTTCGCTGCTCCTCGCGGTGGCCGCGCTAGGCGGCGACGAGGCGACCACCGCGGTCTTCGGCGGCGAACGGCTGCCGCGCGGGCTGGAACCGGACTGCTGCGGCTAGTGCCGGATGCGGGCGGCCACCGCGTGACCCACGAAGAGGTGGACGACGGCGGCCAGCCCGTATCCGGAGACCACCCGCGCCCACGCCTCGTCGAAGGTGAACAGGTCGTACGACCAGCCGGCCAGCCAGCGTGCGGTGTGCCGGACGACATTCACCAGGTCATTGCCCCGGTTGGCCTCCAGCAGGTACATCAGGATCCACAAGCCGATGACGAAGGCCATGAGGTCGGCCACGACGGCTATGACACGTGCTGCGGTGGTGCTTCTCGTTCCTGTTCGAGGAGACATGGGTTCCGGGTTGCCGTTTTCCGGCGGGAGAAACCCGGACGGCGGCCCCGAGTGGCACGCCGCCCGGGGCCGGGCGAGCCTTGAGGAGAGTGCCCAGAGGCGTCACTCACCGTAGAGATCGTCGTGATGCGCCCGGCCAGGGAGGCCCGCTGTGCCCAGTTCCGCCGTGAACCGTCCCGTACCGCTTCGCCGTCTGCTCGTGTCGCTGCTGCTGTCCTGCGCCGTACTGGCGGGCGCCACCGCGTGCGGCGGCGGCAACGAGAGCAAGACCGCGAGCAGCTCCGCCTCCCCGAGCGGCACGTCCTCGGCCGAGGCGCAGAAGTTCGCCAAGACGCGGTTCGTCGCAAACGCGGGGCTCGCGGCCGGTGCGACATACCAGTGGATCGTGAAGCCGTACCGTGCGGGCACGTTCAAGAAGGGCGCGGACGGACGGACGTTCGCTCTGGTCAAGGCCGGGCTCGCGGGCGGCTTCGCCTACAACCGGCTGAAGGCCGCGGTGGTCAACGCCAAGGGCGACCCGCTGCTGTCGAAGGCGGTCGCGCCGCTGACGGCGGGCATCGAATCGCTCAAGGGGCTCGGCAGCAAGCTCCGCAAGGGCGAGGCGGGCGCGGGCGACATCGGCGCCTTCGAGAGCGTGATCGGCGGCATCAAGGACGCGGGCAAGAGCGCGGGCGCCGAGGTGAAGGACAGGGTGCCCACCAGCTCGCAACTCGGCGGATAACCGATGGGATCCCGGCCCTCGGTCTGACTAGGGTGCGTGTCATGAGCGCACTCCCGCACGACCTCTACTGTGACGAAATCATGGACCGCACCGACGCGTTGAGGGCGGCGATCAAGGACGCAGACCTCAACGCGACCGTCCCGACCTGCCCCGACTGGACGCTGCGCGATCTCGCCGTCCACGTCGGCGGAGCGCACCGCTGGGTGGGCGAGATCGTACGTACCCGGGCCACCGACGTGGTCCCGCACGATCGGGTGCCGGAGTCCAGGCCCGAGGGCGACGACCCTGCCGTGCTGGACGCGTGGCTGGCGGACGGTGCGGCGAGGAGCGTCGAGGCGCTGCGGGCGGCCGGCCCGGACCAGGAGGTCTGGTCCTGGGCGTGGGAGCGGAGCACGGGCTTCTGGGCACGCCGCATGGCGCACGAGACGATCGTCCACCAGGCAGACGCGGCGCTCACCGCGAAGTCCGGCTACGAGGTGGCTCCTGAGCTGGCCGCCGACACCATCGAGGAGTGGCTGGAGATCGTCGCCTTCGTGCAGGCCGGGGGCGACAAGGAGGCCGCCGGACCGCGCGGCGGCGGGCGCTCGATCCATCTGCACGCCACGGACGCGCCGGGTGCCGAATGGCTGATCGAGCTCGGTGAGGACGGCTTCACCTGGCGACGCGCCCACGAGAAGGCGACCGTGACACTGCGGGGCCCGCTCACCGACGTCATGCTGGTCTTCAACCGGCGCCTCGCTCCGGACAGCGACCGGGTCGAGGTGCTGGGGGACGCGGAACTGCTGGACTTCTGGCTGGAGCGCTCGGCGTTCGGCTGAGCCCCCACCGGCAGCTGCCCGCTGGGCGGTCCCCGTCCGCTGTGCGGACGCGGCGGCGCTGAGCCAAGCTGGAGAGGACAGACCGTTGTGTCCGGCGGCCCCTGTGGAGGTGCCGATGGAGCCCGTCCGCGCCCTGAAACGGATCGCCTTCCTGCTGGAACGCGGCAGGGCCGACACCTACCGCGTGCAGGCATTCCGTACGGCCGCCGACGTGGTGGCGGCGATGACGGACGGCGAGGCCGCACAGCGGGTGGCGGACGGCTCGCTGGAGTCGGTCAGGGGCATCGGGCCGAAGACCGCGCAGGTGATACGCGAGGCGGTGGCCGGGGAAGTGCCCGGCTACCTGGAGCGACTGGAGGAGGAGGCCGCTGCCGCCCCGCTCCCTGACGGGGGCCGGAGCCTCCTCGCCCTGCTGCGCGGCGACTGCCATCTGCACTCCGACTGGTCGGACGGCGGCAGCCCGATCGAGGAGATGGGCCGCACGGCGGCGGAGCTGGGCCGTGAGTGGGCGGTCCTCACCGACCACTCGCCCCGGCTGACCGTGGCGAACGGGCTCTCCCCGGAGCGACTGCGCCGGCAGCTGGACGTGATCGCCGGGCTCAACGCGGGCTGGGCGCCGTTCCGGCTGCTCACCGGCATCGAGTGCGACATCCTCCCCGACGGCTCCCTCGACCAGGAGGAGGAACTGCTGGAGCAGCTGGACGTCGTGGTGGTCTCCGTACACTCCGAACTGCGGATGGACGCTGCCCCGATGACCGGACGCCTGCTCGCGGCCGTCCGCCATCCCCGGGCGAACGTCCTCGGGCACTGCACCGGGCGGCTGATCACCGGCCGGGGCCGCCCGGAGTCCCGGTTCGATGCGGACGAGGTATTTGCCGCGTGCGCGGAGGCGGGCACGGCGGTGGAGATCAACAGCCGGCCCGAACGGCTCGATCCGCCCCGCAGGCTGCTGCGCCGCGCCGTCGCCGCGGGCACCCTGTTCTCCATCGACACCGACGCACACGCGCCCGGACAGCTGGACTGGCAGATCCACGGCTGCGCCCGCGCCGAGGAGTGCCACGTACCGGCGGAACGCGTCATCACCACGTGGTCGGCCGACGAACTGCTGGCCTGGTCGCGCGGGGACACGACCCCGGAGCGGGCCCGCTCCGGGGCGGACGGGGCGGTCTGCGCAGCCCCGGGACAGGAGCGGTGAACCCATGACGGCCACAAGCGTGCGAGGCATCGACCACATCGGGGTCACGGTCCCCGACCTGGAGACAGCCACCCTCTTTCTTGCCAGGGCGTTCGGCGCCGAGGTGCTGTACGACAGCCTGCGCCGCCAGGACCACCCGCAGGGCGGGCCGGACGTCGAGCGGCGGCTCGGAGTTCCGGCGGGCACAAAGCAGTTGGCGATCCGGATGCTGGCCCTTCCCGGCGACGGTCCGGGCATCGAGCTGTTCGAGTTCCAGGGCCCCCGCCGGGAACCACCGGTGCTGCCCTGCGACTTCGGCTGGCAGCATGTGGCGCTCTACGCCGACGATCTGGACGCGGCCGTGCGGGACTGTGTCGCCGCGGGAGCCTCGCTGCTCGCGCAGCCGCAGCCGCTGCCGGGCCCCGAAGCGGGGGAGCGCAACCGGTTCGCGTACCTGCGCACCCCATGGGGCAGCACGCTGGTACTCCTGACGTACCCCGACCCCCAGCCCTGGGAGCGCACCGCGCCACGACGGCGGGTGCGTCCCGCGCCGGTCGGCACCGGGGGCTGGCCGACGGACCCGGCTCGGCCTAGTTGAGCTCGGCGAGCACCCGCAGCGTGTGCGGGTCCGGTGCCGTCACCAGCAGATCGGTCACCGGTCCCTTGCGCCACAACTCCATCCGCTCCGCGATCCGTTGACGGGGCCCGACGAGCGAGATCTCATCGGCGAACGCGTCCGGCACGGCCAGCACCGCCTCCTCCTTGCGCCCTTCGAGGAACAACTGCTGGATCCGCCGCGCCTCGTCCTCGAATCCCATCCGCGCCATCAGGTCGGCATGGAAGTTACGCGCCGCGTGCCCCATCCCCCCGATGTAGAAGCCGAGCATCGCCTTCACCGGCAGCAGCCCCTCGGCGACATCGTCACAGACCTGTGCACGGGCCATCGGCGCGACCATGAATCCGTCGGGCAGGTCCGTGAGCGACGCCTCGTACACATCGGTGCGCAACGGTGACC
This sequence comes from Streptomyces sp. Ncost-T10-10d, assembly GCF_900091955.1. Classification (GTDB taxonomy): domain Bacteria; phylum Actinomycetota; class Actinomycetes; order Streptomycetales; family Streptomycetaceae; genus Streptomyces. The sequence continues at coordinate 191,979 of NZ_FMDF01000145.1, read as the reverse complement.
AGTACAGCGGCAGCCAGCCGTCGGCGATCCTCGTCGTCTGCGCGATGTTCTTCGGCCCCTCCGCCCCGAGCAGTACGGGCAGCCGGGACCGCAGCGGATGGGTGATCGGCTTCAGCGGCTTGCCCAGACCGGTGGCGTCCGGACCGTTGTACGGGTGGGAGTGGAAGCGCCCGTCCAGCTCAACGGGCGCCTCACGGCTGAGCACTTGGCGTATGACGTCGACGTACTCGCGGGTCGCGGTCAGCGGGCTCCTCGGGAACGGCCGCCCGTACCAGCCCTCCACCACCTGCGGGCCGGACAGCCCCAGGCCGAGCATCATCCGGCCGCCGGAGAGATGGTCGAGGGTCAGGGCGTGCATGGCGGTCGCCGTCGGGGTGCGCGCCGCCATCTGTGCGATACCGGTGCCCAGCCGGATGCGGGAGGTGTGCGCGGCGATCCAGGTCAGCGGGGTGAACGCGTCGGAGCCCCAGGCCTCCGCCGTCCACACCGAGCCGTACCCCAGCTCCTCCGCCTCCCGGGCGAGCTCCAGATGGGCGGGGTTCGGGCCGCGGCCCCAGTAACCGAGCGCGAGTCCGAGCCGCATTCCGTTGCCTCCCACCATTTCTGACGGTGTGTCAGATCATTGATGCATGGACGGAGAGTACGGCAGCGGCCCCCCGCCCGGAAGGGGCGGGAGGCCGCTGTTCGTGCTACGGAAGCGTGGACTCAGCCGCGCTGGATGCCCGTGGTGTCCTGGAGCACACCACGACGGCCGTCCTGGGTCTGCGCGATGAGGCCCGGACCGCGCTGCTCCACCGCGAGGTACCAGGTGCCGGGCGCCAACTCGGCGATCGGCGACGGCGAACCGTCCTCCCCGTACAGCGGGCGGGCCACCGGCACCGCGAACCAGAACGGCGTGAAGTCACCGGCCGGCGCACCGGCCGCCGGGGCCGGCTGAGCCTGCTGCGGCTCCGGCTGACCGGGCTGCGGGTGACCGGTCTGCGGCTGCGCGCCGTACGGCTGCGGCTGCCCCGGCTGTGCCCCGTACGGCTGCTGCTGGGCGCCGGGGTAGCCGTAGCCCTGGCCGGGCTGCGGCTGGCCGCCGTACGGCGACTGCACGGCCTGCGGGCGCGGGGCGCCCGCCAGCGGGGCCTTGAGTGCGGGGACCAGCGGAGTGGCGATCGCGCCGCCCGCGAGCGCGAGGGTCGCGAGCAGGCCGAGAATCATGCCGGCGCCCGCGTCACTGGCGTCGATGGTCGTCCAGAGGGCCGTCCACAGCGCGAAGACACAGAAGGCGGCTCCGAATTGGCCGAGGTCGAGGCCCACGACCTTGCGGCTCGGCATGGAGCGGCCCACCACGACCAGCGCCGCACCGATGATTCCGGCCAGGAAGACGCTCATCAGGACCCCGAGCGCGTCCCAGGCGTTCGGGGCGTTGTAACTGGAGCAGTTGAGGCCCGCAGGGCAATCGAAGCCGAAGAGGTCGAGGAAAGAGGCGATGAACAGCACCACCGCTGCGCCGATCACCACGCCGTCGCCTCGAGTGAGGGAGCGGATATTCACGTAAAGGTCCTTAGTCGATCGTCTCGTCGGGGCGGTCGTCGCTGCCACCGGTAGGGCGGGCACGGCGCGAAGCTCGGGGGGCGGCTCCCCATCGTACGGATGAATCTATCGTCTGCCCGGTCGGGTTGTGTCCCTGCCCGGACGGTGGACGCACATCCCCCCAATTTCGCCTCAGAACTACCTCTTGCTACCCCTTCAGATAGCTGCTGATGCCATCGGCGATGCCCTGTGCCGCCTTCTGGCGCCAGCTCGCACTGGTGAGCAGGGCGGCATCCTTCGGGTCACGCATATTGCCGCATTCGATGAACACTTTGGGCACGGTCGACAAATTCAGTCCGCCCAGATCCTTGCGGATGTCCAACCCGCTATTTCCGCCTACGTAATTGGAAGGCGCACTTCCGGTATCGCGGACGAAGAGACCTGCGATCCGGGTGCCGAGATCGCGCGACGGTTCGACGATCTTTGAGGTGTCCGCCGCTCCTCCGCGGACCGGCGCGGGGAGGATCACATGGAAGCCGCGGTTGCCGACCGCGGAACCGTCCGCGTGCACCGAGACCACCGCATCGGCCTTGGCGTCGTTGCCGATCCGGGCCCGCTCGTCCACGCAAGGTCCGTACGGGCGGTCGTTGTCGTACGTCAGCACGACCTTCGCGCCCTGCGCCTGCAGGAGCGTACGCAGCCGGTGCGACACGTCGAGGGTGAACCGGGCTTCCGCGTAACCGGAGTTGGTCGAGGTCCCGGTGGTGTCGCACTCCTTGTGCGTGGTGCCGATGTCCACCTGGCGGTTGATCTCGCGGGTGTGCAGACGGTTGTTCGGGTTGTGGCCGGGGTCGATGACGACGGTCTTCCCGGACAGTGGCCCGGACGCCCGGCCGGGCGCGGACTTCGACGGCTTCGCGGACGGGTCGGGGGAGGCGGACGTCTTCGCCGGCACCGGAGTGCTCGTCGACGGCGGGGCCGACGGCGACGCGGCGGTGCTGCCGCTGCTGCCCGGCAGGGCCTGCGTCCCGCCGTCGGCACCGCCCGCGCCGCAGGAAGCGGTACTCAGGCACACGGCTGCGAGCACGGCGGCGGCGAGCAGGGGCCGGCGGCGTGGGGTGGGGGGAACGCTCTCGTCGTACGGCACCCCGCGATGCTATCGGGGCGCCTCGGACCGACCGGTCCGAACACCGGTACCCGACCGGGACCCGGAGACCCGCACCCGACCGGGGCCGTATCCGGCTGCCCTCAGATCCCCGCCCCCGTGCGCCGGAGCACCCGCAGCGAATCCGTCACCGAGACCTCGGTGAACGCGCCCGAGGCCAGCGCCCGCAGATAGACGCGATACGGAGCCTGGCCGCCGTGCGCGGGGTCCGGGAACACATCGTGGATCACCAGCAGCCCGCCGTCGGCGACATGCGGCGCCCAGCCCTCGTAGTCACCGTTCGCGTGCTCGTCGGTGTGGCCGCCGTCGATGAAGACGAAGCCGAGTTTGCCGCCCCAGACGGCCGCGACCTGCGGAGACCGTCCTACCAGTGCCACGACATGGTCTTCGAGACCTGCCGCGTGCAGGGTCCGGCGGAACGTCGGCAGCGTGTCCATCCGGCCGACCTCCGCGTCCACCACGGTCGGGTCGTGGTACTCCCAGCCCGGCTGCTGCTCCTCACTGCCCCGGTGGTGGTCGACGGTGAGAGCCGTCACACCGGCCGCCCGGGCGACATCGGCGAGCAGGATGGTGGAGCGCCCGCAGTAGGTCCCGACCTCCAGGATCGGCAGCCCCAGCGCGGCGGCCGCGACGGCGGCCTCGTACAGCGCGAGTCCTTCGACCACCGGCATGAAGCCCTTGGCGGCCTGGAAGGCGGCGAGAATCTCGGGCTCGGGCTCGGCGACGGACTCGGCGGGCACGGGTTCCTCCTGGTGGGGACGGTTCTGGTGGGTACGCGTTCGACGGCGCCCCATCGTGCCGTACGCCCCCGCCGAAGGCATCGGCGGGGGCGTACGAGGGGTGAGCCCGGGTCGGGGTGTATTCAGGCGGCCTATCGGTCGTGGAGCACCTGTGGTCGTGTGACGGGGACGACGGTGAGCAGGTCGTCCAGCCCCTTGAAGTCGTCGGGGTTCGTGGTGAAGAGCGGAAGCTCCTCGGCGATGGCGATGGACGCGATCATCAAGTCGGCCACTCGGCGCCGCGGTTTGCGGCCGGCACCGATCACGGCAGCACAGACCCTGCCATAGATCCGGGCTGCCTCCGCGTCGAAGGGGATCGGGTCGAACTCGTTCTCGGCGCGCTGAAGGACATCGAGCCGTCGGGCCCGCTCGGCGTATTCGTCGTAGTCGTCCTGCTCTTCGTTCCGCCGCACCTCGTGCGGTCCGGCGGAGAGCTCGGCCAGGGTGACGGCGCTGATCGCCACCTCGGCGGGGAGCTCCTCGGGATTCACCCACCTGCGAAGAATCATGATGTTGGTGTCGAGCAGACCCTGGTCGTACTCAGCGCGCATAGGGATCGTCCGGCCTCTGCTCGGCGGTGGCCTCCTGATCCGCCCGGAAGGCGTCCAGTGAGAGGTCGGGAGAAGTGCGGGACATGGCGGTGAACTCGCCGCGCGGGACGAACCGCCTGCGTCGGCGCAGCGGGATCAGCTCGCCGATGCGATGTCCGTCCCGTGTGACGGTGAAGGCCTGGCCGCCCTGGACAGCGTCCATGATCTCTTTGGATCTGTTGCGCAGGTCGCGTTGAGTGATCTCCTGCTGTGCTGCCATGGCATCCACAGTAACGTGCGGTGCTACCAGGTGCCACTGGATGTCACACCCGGCGCGGAGCCCCGGTGGCCTCGAACACCCAGAGCGGGACGGCCACGGTGAGCACCTTGAACTGAATGGCTACCCCTGAGCGGCGCCCCATCGTGCCGTACGCCCCCGCCGAAGGCATCGGCGGGGGCGTACGAGGGGTGAGCCCGGGTCGGGGCGCCCCCGGCAGGGCTGCGATAGGGAGGTCAGCAGCTCTGCCAGAGCCGGGTCATGACGCGGACGCCGAAGCGCAGGCCCTCCAGCGGGACGCGTTCGTCCACGCCGTGGAAGAGCCGGCCGTAGTCCAGGTCGTGCGGGAGCTTGAGGCCCTTGAAGCCGAAGCAGCGGATGCCGAGGTGGGTGAAGGCCTTGGCGTCGGTGCCGCCGGGGTTGCAGTACGGGACGGGGTGACCGTCCGGGTCCTCGGCGCGTACGGCTTCGCACATGGCGTCGACCAGCGGGCCGTCGAACGTCGTCTCCAGCGCGATGTCGTGGTTGACCCACTCGCGGGTGACCGAGGGGAGCAGGAGCTTGTCGATGGTGTCGATCAGTTCCTGCTCGTGGCCGGGGAGGAAGCGGCCGTCCACCCGGGCGGTCGCCTTTCCGGGGATGACGTTGGTCTGGTAGCCCGCGCTGAACATGGTGGGGTTCGCGGAGTTGCGGAGCACCACCTGCATGAAGTCGGAGACCGGGCCCAGCCTGGCGAGGCTGCCCTCGATGTCGTTCTCGTCGAACTCGACACCGTAGAGGCGGGCGGCCTCTTCGAGCAGGGCGCGGACCGGTTCGATCAGGCGGATCGGGAAGGTCTCGCGGCCGATGCGGGTCAGCGTCTCGGCGAGGTCGGTGACGGCGTTCTCGTCGTTGGGGGACGAGCCGTGGCCGGCCCGGCCGGTGGCGGTGAGCTCCATCCAGGCCATGCCGCGCTGGGCGTTCTCGATCGGGTAGAGGCGACGCGTGTCGTCGATGGCGAAGGAGAAGCCGCCGCCCTCGCCGATCGCCTCGGTGACCCCGGCGAAGAGCTCCGGCCGGTGCTCGACCAGCCAGTGGGCGCCGAACTTCCCGCCCGCCTCCTCGTCGGCGAGGAAGGCGAGGACCAGGTCGCGCGACGGCTTGGTGCCGGTACGGGCGAAGTGGCGGGCGGTGGCCAGCATGACGGCCACCGTGTCCTTCATGTCGATCGCGCCGCGGCCCCAGAGATAGCCGTCGCGGATCTCGCCGGAGAACGGCGGGACCTGCCACTCGGAGGCGTCGGCGGGTACGACGTCCAGATGGCCGTGGACCAGGAGGGCGCCGCGCGCGGGGTCGCTGCCCGCGATACGGGCGATGACATTGGCGCGGCCCGGGGCGGACTCGATCAGTTCGGAGTCGATGCCCACCTCGGCGAGGCGGCCCACCACCCAGTCGGCGCTCGCGCGCTCGTCGCTGGTGGGGTTGGAGGTGTCGAACCTGATCAGTTCGGCGCAGAGATCGATGACCTCGTCCTGGGCCTCGTCGGAGGCCGGGACGAAGGAGGTGGCGGCGCCGGGGGTGGTGGGGTCGGGGGTGGTCATGCTGCTCCCACAGAGGTCGTGGCGCGGGCGGCGGGGGCGGCGGTGTCCTCGTCGTCCAGGGTGGAGGTGCCGTACGGCTTCACCCAGCCCAGCAGGCCGAGGACGCTGTACAGGATGAAGGCGGTGGCCAGCGAGTTCAGGGCCGGTATGCCGCCTTCATAGAACTTGCCGACGCAGAACGCCGCGATCCAGATGGCGATGGACATCGGCACCCAGGTCGGCGAGGACGTCGGCAGGGTCTCGGACTCCCGGGTGTCGTCCAGCGGCTTGCGCATCCGCTTCACGACCCAGTACTCGGCCACGATGATGCCGCCGATCGGCGGGATCGCGACGCCGAGGATGGAGAGGAACTCGGTGAAGTGGGTCATGATCCCGACCGCGGACAGGACCGTGCCGGCGATGCCGAGGACGATCGTGACCGCGCCGCGGTGGATCCGCTTGCCGAAGACGACCTGGAAGAAGTTGACGACGCCGAGCGAGGAGCCGTACAGGTTCCAGTCGTTGATCTTGGCGGTGGACATCAGGACCACGATGACGCCGAAGGCACCCGAGGTGGAGAGCACGATGTGCGACACCTCGTTGCTCTTCACCAGATGGCCGAGCAGCACACCGGTCATGCCGACGATGTACTCGGAGAGGATCATCGACGAGGCACTCTGCAGGAAGACGTGCGAGCCCTTCCTGTTGTAGCGGGTCATCTCGGGGGCGACGATCGCACCGGTCATGAATCCGCCCGCGATGGCGGTCGCGGCGACGGCGAGCGGAATCGTCTGGCCAGGGGCCGGCGAGCGGATCAGATCGCTGATCGAGTGGTCCTTCAGCGTCGAGACGATCGACCAGGCGACCATCGCGAAGAAGAGCGGCGTGACGATCTTGGCGAAGACGGCCATGTACCTGAAGCCGAAGATCACCAGTGCGGTGATGGCGATGCCCGCCAGTACGCACCACATCCAGGACGGGCCGCCGACCAGCGCCGAGACGCTGTTGCCGAAGATCGTGTTCTGGACGCCGAACCAGCCGACCAGGCTGACCGCGATGACGAAGCTGACCAGCGCCGAGCCGTTGCGTCCGAAGCCGACCCAGCGGGTCAGCATCGGGGTCGCCAGGCCCTCGCGCATACCGGCCAGACCGATCGCGAAGATCACGATCTCCAGGATCACCGCGCCGAGCGTGAAGGCGAGGAAGGCGCCCTTGAAGGTCATGCCGACACCGATGGTGGCGCCGAGGGTGAACTGCGAGATCGAGCCGGACTGGGCCAGCCACTGCAGCAGCATGGACCAGAAACCGAACCGCTTGTCACGCGGGACACGGGAGAGCGCGTAGTCGTCGCTGCCGATGCTCTTGGCCTCGGGGGCCACGGCCTCGGCCTGCGGGGCGGCTGCCATCAGGACTCCTGGGGTGTACGGCCGAAGGTCTGCAGGTGAGCCAGCGACCCATAGCGGTTGACGAGGTTGTCGAACTCCACCGCGTCGTGGAAGTCCAGGTGGCCACTGCCGTAGGCCTTGGCGACCTCCACGGCGTAGCGGGCGGCGGACGCGATGTCCGTCTCGTGGCTCGCGCCCGTACCGCAGCCCGGTACCGCGGCGGCCGAGGTGATGGCCAGGCCGACGACCGGGGCGGCCGTCGCGGTGGAGGGCTGCAGGATCGAATTGATGTGGTGTGCACCGTTACCGTACGGGGTGATGTCCTGCGTGGTCACCGGGTACGTGACCAACGGCTCACCGGTCACCACGGCGAGCAGCTCGCCGAGCTGCTCGCCGACCCGGAGCACCCAGCCCTCCTTGACGGTGGGCGACAGGGCGAGGCCCTTGTGGTTGATGATCCGATTGCCCTTGGTGGTGTCGATGGAGAGCACGGCCTCCATCTCGCCGGTCACCTCGTGGCGGTTCATGGTGGCGATGTCCACGGGCGAGCCCATGAACGGCACCGGGTCGTGCGGCTCGGTCGGCGCGTCCGGGCAGATGTGGGTGGCGACGATCACGTCGCCGGGCAGCACATCGCCGCGGCGGCGCATGTCGAGCAGCTTGGCGGCGGTGGCGATCGCGGAGACCGCACCGTCGGCATCGGAGACCATGCCGGTCACCTCGGGCCGGGCGCCGATGCCACCGAGCCGCCCGACCACGCCCAGCGTGCGGGCGCTGCCCCCGGACGTACGCCCTCGGGCGCCCGGGATGCGGACCATCACGAAGTCCGTCGAGCCCCGCTCGCCGGTGACCGTGGTGACCTGCGCCGACGATCCCTCGGCCCCGCTCACGGAGTCGAGGTACTCGGCGACCGTCTTGCCATTGACCTGGGGATCGTCCAGCAGATCGACGATGTCCAGCACGTACTTCAACATGGGGGGCCTTTCTCGCTCATCCAGGCACCCGGGCCGGCGCTCGACGGGGGAAGCGTGGGGCGGGGTGCTGAGGCAACATTCGGGATCGGATAGCGTTGAACGCAACTGTTTCCCGTTATTTGCAATTCAGGTCTGAATGGTGAGATGACGATGGCGGACTTCGATCTGGACCGGCGCACGCCCGCCGGGGCGCTGCAAACCGTCGACCGGGCGCTCCTCGTGCTGCTCGCCTTCGAACGGACCCGGCCCGACTGGGGCGTCACCGAGGTCGCCGAGGAGTTCGGCTGGGACACCTCGGTGGCCCAGCGGCTTCTCGCCACCCTCGCCGGGCGTGGCTTCCTGGTCTCGGACCCGGTCACCCGCCGCTATCGCATCGGCCCCGCCGTGCTGCGTCTGGGCAGGCTCTGGGAGCGTTCCGGATCGCTGGAGCTGCTGGCCGGGCCGGTCCTGGAGGAGCTGCGCCGGGTCACCGGCGACACGGTCCTGTTCTGTCTGCCGGACAGCTTCCACATGCGGTGCGTCGCAGCGGAGGAAGGGGAGGCCGGGCCGCTGCGCTACTACCCGCTGGTCGGCGAGCTCTACCCGGCGCACGCCGGGGCGACCAGCAAGTCGTACTACGCGTATCTGCCCGACGAGCAGCGCCACCGGCTCTTCCGGGGCCGCCCGATGGCCCGCTTCACCGACCGGACGGTCACCGACCCGGACCGGCTGGAGGAGGAGTTCCTCAAGGTTCGCGCCCAGGGGTACGCCTGGACGGTCGGTGAGTACGACACCGGTATCGCGACCGTTGCCGTGCCGGTGTTCCTCGGGCGCGAACCGTACGGGAGCCTCAGCCTCGGCGGCGCCGAGGAGCTCTTCAGCGGGGCGCCGGAGGACCGGCTCGACGCCCTGCGCCACGCGGCCCAACTGCTGGAGAGGCGGCTCACCCAGCCTCCGCAGCGCCCGAAGCCCCGCGCCCGTCGCACGCGCACCACCTGATCCGACGAGAACCCTTCGCCGGAAGAGATCCCTCGCACGAAGCGAAATCTTCGTGCGAAGAGAACCCGAGAGGAACCCTGTGAATCTGCTGCTGCTCTCCAACTCCACCCAGTACGGCTGCGGTTATCTGGAACACGCCCTGGACACCGTCACCGCGTTCCTGCCCTCCGGCGCCCGGCTGGCCTTCGTTCCGTACGCGCTCGCCGATTACACCGCGTACACCGCACGCGTCCACGACGCCCTCGCACCCTCCGGTATCAGCGTCCGAGGGGTCCACGAGAACGCCGACCCGGTCGCCGAACTCGCCGCTTCCGACGCCGTGTTCATAGGCGGCGGCAACTCCTTCCGGCTGCTGAGCGCGCTGTACCGGACCGGTCTGCGGGACGCCGTGATCGAAGCGGTGCGCGACGGGCTGCCGTACATGGGGGCCAGCGCGGGTACGAACATGGCGGCGCCCACCCTCCGTACCACCAACGACATGCCCATCGTGCAGCCGCCGTCCTTCGAGACGCTCGGCCTCGTCCCGTTCCAGATCAACCCGCACTACCTGGACCCGGACCCGGAGAGCACCCACAAGGGCGAGACCCGCGAGGAGCGGCTCACCGAGTTCCTCGAGGAGAACGACGTGCCGGTGCTCGGCCTGCGCGAGGGGTCATGGCTGCGGGTCAACGGGCGCCAGGCCCGGGTGCAGGGCGCCCGCCCCGCCCGGCTGTTCACCCGCGGCGCACAGCCGCAGGAGCTTCCGGTGGGGTCGGACGTCTCTCATCTGCTCACGACGACACCGCGGTTCGACGCTCCGGTGCGCTGACCGTCAGCACCAGATCGGCATCGACCGGCAGCCCGTTGCCCGGGTAGGCCGCCGGGTAGGCGCGCGGCGCGTATCCGGCGGCCGATCCGGCCAGCACGAAGTTGCCGCCGGACGGGGCGGCCAGCATGTAGTGACCGTCCTCGTCCGCCACGGTGAGACCGGCCTGCCGGCCCCGGTGGTCGATCAGCGTGACATTGGCGCGGGCCACCGGCGTACCGTCCGCGTCCAGCACCCGGCCGCGGAAGCCGCCCGAACCGGTGACCGGGCGGGATGCGGAGAGCGCGGGGGCCGAGGCGTCGTCGTCGCTGCTCGCCAGCAGCGCCGGGCGCATCGCATCGCGCTGCGACGGCAGGAACGCGGCCAGCACCAGCCCGACCACCACCGCGCCCGTCGCGATCAGGAACGAGATGCGGAACCCCTCCATCGAGGGCAATGACACCCCGCCCGTCCGCACGGAGGTGTTCGCCAGCACCATGCCGATCACGGCGCTCGACACCGACGTACCGATCGACCGCATCAGGGTGTTCAGACCGTTGGCCGCACCCGTCTCGGACGGATCGACGGCCCCGATGATCAGTGCGGGCAGCGAGGAGTACGCGAGTCCGATACCGGCCCCGAGCACCACCGCGATCACGATGGTCTGCCAGGCGGCGCTCATCAGCCCGAGCCCGGCCCCGTAACCGATCGCGATGATCAGCATGCCGAGCATCAGCGACACCTTGGGGCCGCGGCGGGCGGACAGCCGGGCGTACAGCGGGGCGACGAACATCATCGTCAGGCCGAGCGGCGCCACGCACAGCCCGGCGACCACCATCGACCGGCCGAGTCCGTACCCCGTCGACGTCGGCAGCTGGAGCAGTTGCGGCAGGACGAGCGAGACGGCGTAGAAGGCGACCCCCACCATGATCGAGGCGAGGTTGGTGAGCAGCACCTCGCGCCGGGCCGTGGTCCGCAGATCGACCAGCGGCGCCGGGTTGCGCAGCTCGAAGAGGCCCCACAGGACCAGAATCACCAGGGCGGCGGCGATCAGACCGAGCGTGGTGCCCGAGGTCCAGCCCCAGTCACTGCCCTTGGTGACGGGCAGCAGCAGACAGACCAGGCCGAGCGAGAGTCCGAACGCGCCGACGATGTCGAACCGTCCGGGGGCGCGCAGCGTGGTCTCCGGCACGACGAGGACGGTGAGCACCATCGACAGCACCCCGAGACCGGCCGCGCCGAAGAACAGGGTGTGCCAGTCGGAGTGCTGGGCGACCAGCGCGGCGGCGGGCAGCGCGAGCCCGCCGCCCACCCCGATCGAGGAGCTCATCAACGCCATCGCCGAGCCGAGCTTCTCGCGCGGCAGCTCGTCGCGCATGATGCCGATGCCCAGCGGAATGGCGCCCATGGCGAAGCCCTGGAGCGCGCGTCCCACGATCATGACCACGAGATCGTCGGTGAAGGCGCATATCAGTGAACCGATCACCATCACGGCGAGGCTGGCGAGCAGCATCTTCCGCTTGCCGTGGAGATCGCCGAGCCGCCCCATGATCGGGGTCGCGACGGCCCCTGCCAGCAGGGTCGCGGTCATCACCCAGGTGGCGTTGGACGGATCGGTGTGGAGAAGGGCCGGCAGATCCTTGATGACGGGGACGAGCAGGGTCTGCATCACCGCGACGGTGATACCCGCGAAGGCGAGGACGGGGACGACACCGCCGCCCACCCTGCGCGTCCGCGGATCGGGGAGTTCCCCGGCGTGCTGTTCGGTCGTCGTCTGTGGCATACGTGCGGCCTCCGGGCGGCGTGATCGAGGGTCTGAAGAGGCGTGCGGTTCCTTCGGCGGGCAGCACCGACCGCCAGGTGTGTGCACGGTGAAACCTTCCGCATGTCCGGGGTATTCCGGTGAACGCGGTACGAACGGGACACGGCTGCGCACCCGGCCCTGAGGCGTGCGGCGCTCCGGCCGTCATCGGACCACTCCGCTGACCTTCCGTCAGATTGGAACGTGTTCTACTCTTGCGCCGTTCCAGTGGCTGCGACCGGCGAGGATCCGCATGGGCATCGGAATCACCGAAGAACAGAGGGAGTTGGCGCAGGCCGTACGGGGCTGGCTGGCGCGCGCCGTACCGCCGGAGGAGATACGCAAGCTCCTCGACGCGGACGCCCCCGGTACCCCCGGCGTGCGCCCCGGGCACTGGGACGGCCTTGTGGAACAGGGCCTCCTCTCCGTCCATCTGCCCGAGGAGTACGGGGGCGGGGGCGGCCGGCTCCTCGATCTGGCCGTGGTCCTGGAGGAGGCGGGCCGGGCCGCGCTCCCCGGCCCGTATCTCGCGAGCGCCCTCGCCTCCGCCGTACTGCACGCGTCGGGGGCGGGCGCGCTGGTGCATGACCTCGCGGACGGCACGCGCATCGGCGCCGTCGCGCTCGGCCCCGGCACCCTCACCGCCGTGGAGCACGAGGACGGCCATCTGCTCGACGGGGCGGCCCCGCCCGTCCTCTCCGGCGCCGATGCCGACCTGCTCCTGCTCCCCGCCGAATCGGCGGCAGGCACCGTCTGGTTCGCCGTCGACGCCGCCACGGAAGGGCTGACCGTCCGCCCGCACCGCAGCGCCGACCCGACCCGCCCCACGGCCGAGATACGCGCCGAGGGCGCACTCGTCCCCGCGGAACATGTCGTGCGGGCCGACCTCGCACACGTACGCGACCTCGCCGCCGTCCTCTTCTCCGCCGAAGCGTGTGGAATCGCGGCCCGGGCGCTGGACACCGCGGTCGAATACGCCAAGGTCCGCGAACAGTTCGGCCGCCCCATCGGGCAGTTCCAGGGCATCAAGCACCTCTGTGCCGACATGCTCGTACGGGTCGAGCGGGCCCGCGCGCTGGTGTGGGACGCGGCCCGCAGCGCCGACGAGGAGGCCGAGCCGGACGTACGGTCCATGGTCACCGCCCTCGCCGCATCGGACGCCCTCGACGCCGCGTACGGCTGCGCCAAGGACTGCATCCAGATCCTCGGCGGCATCGGCTTCACCTGGGAGCACGACGCCCATCTGTATCTGCGCCGGGCCCTGGTGGCCCGGCAACTGCTCGGGGCCGGCGACGCCCACCGGCTGCGGGCCGTACGGCTGGCCGAGGGCGGGGCACGTCGCGAACTCACCCTCGAACTCCCCGCCGAGGCCGCAGTCCACCGGGCCGGGGCGCGCGAGGCCGTCGCCGCCGCCCGAGGCCTCGACCCGAAGGCCGCCCGCCGCACCCTCGCCCCGACCGGCTACGCGGCCCCGCACCTCCCCGCTCCCTACGGACTGGGTGCCGGTCCCGTCCAACAACTCGCCATACAGCAGGAGTTGAAGGAACAGGGAGTGAAGCTGAGCGACCTCGGGATCGCCACCTGGGTCGTCCCCTCGCTCATCGCCCACGGGACGGCGCAACAGCAGGACCGCTATCTGCTGCCCACCCTGCGCGGCGAACTCCTCTGGTGCCAGCTGTTCTCCGAACCCGGTGCGGGCTCCGACCTCGCGTCGCTCCGGACCAGGGCCGAGCGGACGGCCGAGGGCTGGCGGATCAACGGGCAGAAGGTGTGGACGAGCGCCGCCCAATGGGCCGACCACGGAATTCTGCTGGCCAGGACCGACCCGGACGCACCCAAGCACCAGGGGATCGGCTACTTCCTCGTCGACATGAAGAACACCGAGGGCATCGACATCCGTCCGCTGAAGGAGATCACCGGCGACTCCCTCTTCAACGAGGTGTACTTCGACAACGTGCTGCTCCCCGCCGACGCCGTCGTCGGCGAGATCGACGACGGCTGGCGGGTCGCCCGCAACACCCTCGGCAACGAACGCGTCCACATGGCCGACCAGATGACCTTCGACACCGGTCTCGAGGCACTGATCGCCCGCTCCGGCGAACTCGACGGCACATACCGGGCCCGTATCGGAGCACTCGCCGCCGAGGCCCACGCACTCGCCTGCATCGGACTGCGGACCACCCTGCAGCAGGTGTCCGGTCTCGAACCCGGCGCGGGAGCCTCCATCCGCAAACTCGTCCAGACCACCCACCAGCAGAAGGTCGCCGAACTGGCCCTCGAACTCCTCGGCCCGGCCGGCGCGGCCGGCGAGGGGGCGGCGGAGCGGGCCGTGCACGGCTTCCTGATGTCCCGCTGTCTGACCATCGCGGGCGGCACCACCCAGGTTCAGCTCAATGTCGTCGCCGAGCGCATCCTCGGCCTCCCGCGCGATTGAAGGGACTTGCTCATGAAGGCGTACATCGTCGGTGTCGGAATGACGAAGTTCGAGAAGCCCGAGACACGCGACTGGCAGTACTGGGACATGGCGAAGGAGGCCGGCACGGCGGCGCTCACCGACGCCTCCCTCGCGTACGAGCAGGTACAGCAGGTCGCCGTCGGCTACTGCTTCCAGGCATCCACCGCCGGTCAGCGCGCCGTGTACGAACTCGGGCTGACCGGAGTGCCCGTCTACAACGTCAACAACAACTGTGCCACCGGCTCCACCGCGCTGATGATGGCCCGGCAGTTCGTCGAGGGCGGCGGCAGCGACTGCGTTCTCGCGCTCGGCTTCGAGAAGATGGCGCGCGGCGCGCTCGGCGGCAAAAGCGCCGACGGCGGTGCTGCCGACTTCAGGACATCCCCCGTCGCCCGGCACTACGGGATCATGGCCGCCGCCCACGGCTTCGAGATGAGCCCGCCCACCGCCCAGATATTCGGCAACGCGGCCCGCGAGCACATGGAGCGGTACGGGACGACCGAGGCACAGCTCGCCGCGGTCGGTGCCAAGAACCACCGGCACTCGGTGAACAACCCGTACGCCCAGTTCCAGGACCCGTACACGGTCGAGGAGATCCTTGCCGCGAAGACCGTCCACCGCCCGCTGACCAAACTCCAGTGCTCACCCACCTCCGACGGGTCGGCCGCCGCCGTCGTCGTATCGGAACGCTTCGTCGAGAGCCATGGCCTGGGCGACCGGGCGGTCGAGATCGTCGCCCAGGCGATGACCACCGACACCGGTGACTCCTTCGCCTCGGGGACCTGCATCGACGCCGTCGGACAGCCGATGTCGCGGGCCGCCGCCCAGCAGGTGTACGAGGCCTCCGGGCTCTCGGCCGCCGACCTCGACGTCATCGAGCTGCACGACTGCTTCTCCATCAACGAACTCCTCACCTACGAGGCGCTCGGGCTGTGCGGTGAGGGCGAGTCCGGGAAACTCGTCGAGTCCGGGGCCACCACGTACGGCGGCCGGTGGGTGGTCAACCCGTCCGGCGGGCTGATCTCCAAGGGACACCCGCTGGGCGCCACCGGAATCGCCCAGGCCGCCGAACTCACCTGGCAGCTGCGGGGAGAGGCGCAGGGCAGGCAGGTGAAGGACGCCCGGGTCGGCCTGGCCCACAACATCGGCCTCGGCGGAGCGGCGGTGGTGACGTTGCTGCGACGTTAGCGGGGAGAGCAGCGCGCGTCGTGCTACGTCGCCGGACCGAGCCCGGGTCGGCCCGAATACCGATGTACGGGGTGCGGGGCGGCTGCGAGTATGACGGTCATGGTTGACGTCACGACGCCCGCACCCCTGCAACAACGGCACAGAACCCGCACCTGGGCGGCGGTGCTCGCCGCCTGTGTCGGACAGTTCCTCGTCGTGCTCGATGTATCCGTCGTCAATGTCGCCCTGCCGTCCATGCGTTCCGACCTCGGGATGACCGCCGCCGGACTGCAATGGGTACTGAACGCCTACTCGATCGCGTTTGCCGGATTCATGCTGCTCGGCGGGCGCGCCGCCGACATATACGGCCGCAAGCGGATGTTCCTCATAGGCCTCGGCCTGTTCACCGCGGCCTCCCTGGCCGGCGGGCTCGCCCAGGAGGGCTGGCAGCTGCTGGCCGCCCGCGCCGCGCAGGGGCTCGGTGCCGCCGTACTCGCCCCCGCCACCCTCACCCTGCTCACCACCACCGTTCCCGAGGGCCCGGCCAGGACGAAGGCGATCGGTACCTGGATGGCGGTCGGCGCGGGCGGCGGAGCGGCCGGCGGGCTGATCGGCGGCGTGCTCACCGATCTGCTGTCCTGGCGCTGGGTCCTGCTGATCAATGTGCCGATCGGCGTGCTCGTCCTGGCCGGCGCGGCGGTCTGGCTCGCCGAGGGCCGGGCGGGCGACCGGCGGCGGATCGACTTCCTCGGCGCGGTCCTCGTCACGGCGGGCCTCGCCTCCGTCGCGTACGGCATCGTCCAGATCGAGGAGTCGGGCTGGACGGCGGCGGCGACCCTGGTGCCGCTGCTCGGCGGGGTGGCCCTGCTGATCGCCTTCGTGGTGGTGGAGGCCAGGACCACGGAGCCACTGATGCCGCTCAGGGTGCTCGGGGCGCGGGCGGTGACCTCGGCGAACGCGGCGATGTTCGTGATCGGTTCCGCGACCTTCTCGATGTGGTACTTCATGACCGTGTACGCCCAGACGGTGCTGGGTTACACGCCGCTCCAGGCCGGGCTCGCCCTGATGCCCACGTCGTTGGCCGTCGTCCTCGGCTCGAAGTGCGCGCCCCGCGTCATGGCCAGGGTCGGCGCGAAGAACCTGGCGCTCATCGGTACGGCCGTCGCCGCCGCGGGTTTCGGCTGGCAGTCCACGATGGGTGCCGATGGCTCGTACCTCACCTCGGTCTGTCTGCCCGGCGTCCTGATGATGGCCGGTGCGGGCCTGGCATCCACCCCGCTCGCCTCCCTCGCCATCACGGGGGCGGCCCACGGGGAGGCCGGTCTGGTCTCCGGCCTCGTCAACACCTCCCGCACGATGGGCGGTGCGCTCGGTCTCGCCGTGCTCTCCACCGTCGCCGCCGCACGCACCGCGGGCGGCACGGGGCCCGAGGAGCTCACGGCCGGGTACGCGCTGGCGTTCCGGACAGCCGGCACGGTACTGCTGGGCGGACTGCTGCTGATGGCGCTGTGGCTGCCGCGCCATCGGTCCGACCGGCTCTAGACGTATTGCCCTGTCGTCGAACTGCCGTCTGCCGCACGACGCCCGGCACGCACGCCCGACAGGACCTGGGAGGCCGCGAAGCCTCGCCTACAGCCAGCCCTGCTGCCGAGCCGCCCGCACCGCCTCCATCCGGTTGCGTGTCCCCGTCTTGCCGATCGCGGACGACAGATAGTTCCGCACCGTCGACTCGGACAGATGCAGCTTCGCCGCGATGTCGGCGACCGTCGCCCCGTCCACCGAGGCGTTCAGCGCGTCCCGCTCCCGCGCGGTCAGCGGGCTCGGTCCGGCGCTGAGCGCGGCGGCGGCCAGCGCCTGGTCGATGACCGTCTCACCGCTCAGCACCCGGCGGATCGCGGCGGCGAGCTCCTCGACAGGGCCGTCCTTGACCAGGAACCCCGCCGCCCCGGCCTCCATCGCCCGGCGCAGATAGCCGGGACGGGCGAACGTGGTGAGGATCAGCACCCGGCAGTCCGGCACCTCCTCGCGCAGATCAGCGGCGGCGTCCAGACCGCTGCGGCCCGGGAGCTCGATGTCCAGGAGCGCCACATCCGGGCGGGACAGCAGCGCGGCATCCACGATCTCGTCCCCGGCGCCCACCTGGGCCACGACCTCGATGTCGGGTTCCAGGCCGAGCAGCAGGGCGAGCGCGCCCCGCATCATGCCCTGGTCCTCGGCGAGGAGGACCCTTACGGAGGGTGCCGGTCGGTGGTCTGCGGGCATCTCGTCGGCCATTGAAACAGGCTACGACCAACGGGCCCGCTCGGAGCGGTACTGAGGACATGGGCCGCTCGTACAACGTGTTCCCTCAACTTCGCCAGGTACGTCAACAACGTCTATTCTCATTCGAGTTACGCCGTTGACCAGGCGCTGAGAGCGGGGGAGTCGCACCACCATGAGCGGTACGAAGGGGGACGGACGCGACGACAGCGTCGACGGGGCTGTCAAGCCGCTCGCGGTGAGCGACCCCGCGCGCATCGGTCCGTATCTGCTGCTCGGGCGGCTCGGTGCCGGCGGCATGGGGCGGGTGTTCCTCGCACGGTCCGACAGCGGTCGGACCGTAGCCGTGAAGGTGGTGCACGAAGAACACGTGTCCGACGAGCAGTTCAGGGCGCGGTTCCGGCGGGAGATCGCGGCGGCGCGGAAGGTCGGTGAGCGGTACACGGCGCCGGTGCTCGACGCGGGCCCGGACGACGAACAGCCGTGGGTCGCCACGGGGTATGTGCCCGGGCTCTCGCTCGAACAGGTCGTGCGGCTGTACGGGCCGTTGCCGGCCGCGTCCGTGCACACCCTCGCCGACGGGTTGCTGAAGGCCCTCAAGGACATTCACGGCGCCGGGATCGTGCACCGCGACCTGAAGCCGTCCAACGTGATGCTCACCGTGGACGGCACGAAGGTCATCGACTTCGGGATCGCGCGGGCGCTCGAGACCTCCGTCGAGTCCTTGTTGACCAGTACGGGGATGGTCATCGGCTCTCCCGGGTTCATGTCGCCGGAGCAGGTGCGCGGGCAGCGCGCGGGGACCAGGAGCGATGTGTTCACCCTCGGCTGCGTGCTGACGTATGCGGCGACCGGGCAGCTGCCGTTCGGGCAGGGGGCGAGCAATCAGCACGCGGTGATGTTCCAGATCGTGGAGGGCGAGCCCGACCTGACGCGTGTCGAGGACGCCGCGCTGCGGGCGCTCATCGCCCGGTGTCTGGCGAAGGGTGTCGACCAACGGCCTGACGTCGACCAGCTTTTGGAGGACCCCGAGCGGCCGCGCCCCCGCGCCGCGCGCGGCGCCTGGCTGCCTGCCGGCGTCGTCGCGCACCTCGCGCAGCAGTCCGCACGGCTGCTCGACGCCGAGGCGGCGCCGCTGCGTGAGGAGCCCGTGGACCTGGCGACCGTCGGGCTGCGGCCGAAGGGCGGGCCTCCCGAAGTCGTTCCGGCGGACAACGAGACCACGACGCGCCGACGGGAGCACGAACGGCGGCCCCGCCGCCGCAGGCTCATCGTTCTGCCCATCGTTGCCGTCATCACCGTCGGCGGCGGAACGGCCGTCCTGCTCCAGCCCTACATGGGCGGCGGGGAGGGGACGCACGCCCAGTCACCGGGCAGCAGCGCGAGTGCCACTCCTGGCGGAAGCAACTCGCCGAGCGCACCAAGAAGTTCACCTTCCGAGAAAGCGAACGGGAAGGGCGGGGGCGACGGCAAGGGCAAGGGCGGCGAGAAGGGCCAGGGCGACAAGGGCGGCCCGTCGCCGAACACCCTGGAGAGCAGCGGCAGTTCATCCGTCGGCGACAGCGGCTCCGGCAGCGGCGGCACCGGAACCAGCGGCGGGTCCGGCTCCTCGGGGTCGTCCGGCTCTGCCGGGGCGTCCGGCTCTTCGGGCTCGGACGGCGGAGATTCATCCGCCTCCGGCGGTTCTTCCTCCGGCGGCTCGCCCTCCGGCGGTTCGTCCTCCGGCTCGCGACCGCCCGCCTTGAAGAGCTACAAGGCTGTGTACACCAACTCCTGTGTCGGCGCGTGCAACATGCCGATCAAGGTGAGCTGGTCGGCGATCTCCCGAGCGACCCGGTACGACATTCACTTCACCAACAAGGGCAGCAACTTCACCGAGAAGAACGTCGACACCATCTACTCGACCGGCAGCACCAGCTACACGATCACGGGTCCGTACTCCGGTGACAAGATCTGTGTCACGGTGCGCGCGGCCAACAAGTCCGGCGCCTCCGCCTGGGCAGAGACCTTGTGCGACACGGTGCCCTACTGACCTCGATCGTTCGTGGCGGGTGGTCGGACCTTCCGGCGGCCCGTTCCGGTCCCATACGGTATCCGCGAGGGTGAGGATCGCGGCGGTCACCGCGCCCGAGATGAAGGTGCCGTATCCGATCGCCCACGGGTCCGAGCCGCCGTTCCCGCGCCACACGGCGATGAGGCTGGCGACCACGGCGAGGGAGAGCAGGCCGACGGCCAACTGCCGGTGGCGCAGGACGGTGCCGCAGGCCAGCGAGAGCAGCGGGAAGAACAGCAGCCAGCTCCCGCCGTAGCTGATCGCGAGGCCGAACGTGACGGCGGCCATTGCCGTGAGCAGCCAGTACGACACCGGGCTCTCGCGCTTCCTCTTGTCGAAGCCGCGGAACACCACCGAGATGTAGAGGGAGTTGAAGGTGAACAGCCCGAGACCGCCGAGCCAGGGGTTGGGGGTCTCGCCCTGGAAGAGATTGGAGAAGGCGCCCATGCCCATCAGCAGCCAGGGCAGCAGGGTGTACGGTCCGGGCGGGCCGGGGCGCCGGTCGTCGCACCGTCTGCGCCCTTCCCGCCGCGTGCCCGTCCGCGTACCCGCTCGGTTCCTGGCCATGTTCACTCCTGCCACACGGTCGTCTCGTGTCACACGGTCCTCGCGGACCGACGGTACGAGATCACGGCGTACGTACCGAACAGCAGGAGCCATGCGCAGAGCACGGCGATCGTGCCGCTGCCGGGCGCGTGTCCGTCGGTGGTCGCCCAGCCCAGGTCGGCGAACCGGTTGGCGGGGGTGAACCGGCCGATCGAACGCAGCCATCCGGGAAGCAGCTCCAGCGGGAGCCACAGCCCGCCGACGATCGCGAAGCCCATCAGGCAGGCCACGTTGACGACCCCGGTGCCCTGCGGAGTGAGCCGGTAGCCGTTGCCGAGGCCGAGCAGGGTGAACGGGAGCGCCCCGATCCACAGCAGCAGCGTCAGGGCGGTCCATTGCCAGGCGGCCAGCCGTACCCCGTTGAGCAGTCCGCCGGCCAGCAGCACCGCGAGGATCGTCGGCAGTACGGTCACCGAACCGCTGATCGCCCGGCCCACGACCGCGTGCGAAGGGGCGAGCGGAGTGACCCGCAGCTGCTGCAGCCAGCCGAGGGTCCTGTCGGAGGCGACCCCCGTACCGATCGACATGGCGGAACCCAGTGCTCCGTACGCGGCCATGCCGACCATCGAGGCCGTCTTCCAGTCGTCGGCAGCGCCACCGCCGATGTTGGTGAAGAGCAGGTACATCATCACCGGCATCCCGGTCCCGAAGATCAGGAAGAAGCCGTCACGCAGGGTCCGGCGGACCTCCAGCACGATGTAGCGGAACATCACGCGATCTCCTTCTCGGTATCGGTCGAGGCTGCCCCGGCGGCCGGTGCGGTAAGGGCGAGGAAGGCGTCCTCCAGCGTGGCCCGGGAGACCTGGAGGCCATGGATCAGGCCGAGGCGGGCCAGCTCCACGACGGTGGCGTCCGAGTCGTCCGTGTGCAGCAGCGCCCGGTCCCCGGTCACCTCGACGGTGACGACGCCGGGCAGCAGCTCCAGGCCCTCGGTCGGCCGGCCCGCCAGGTCGAAGGAGACGAGGCTGCTGCCGGCCGAGCCCCTGATGGTGTCGCCGCTCCCGTCCGCGACGATCCGGCCCCGGTCGATGACGACGATCCGGTCGGCGTTCTCGTCGGCCTCCTCCAGGTAGTAGGTGGAGAACAGGACGGTGTTGCCGCGCCGGGCGTAGGCCCGCATCGACTCCCAGAACGTCCGGCGTGCCTCCACGTCCAGGGCGGCGGTCGGTTCGTCCAGGACGATCAGCTCCGGGTTGCCGGCCAGCGCGACGGCGAAACGGACGCGCTGGGTCTGGCCACCGGAGAGCTTGTCGACGCGCCGGTCCGCGTACCCGGTGACGCCCGCCAGGGAGAGCGCCTCGGCCACCGGCATCGGCCGCGGGTAGGTCGAGGCGACGAAGGTGATCAGCTCGCGGACGGTGACCCGCTGGATGGGCCGCCCGTCCTGGAGCATGGCGCCGACCAGACCGGCCCGGACCGCCTGCTCGGCGGTCCGGCCCAGCACCCGCACACTGCCGGACTCCGGCTCGTCCAGCCCCAGCAGGAGGGCGATGGTGGTGGACTTGCCCGCGCCGTTGCGGCCGAGCAGGGCGACGGTCTCGCCGCGGCCGATGGACAGGTCGATCCCGTCCACGGCCCGTACGGTCCGGCCCGCCCGGCCGAAGGTCTTGACCGCCCCGGTGAGGTCCACCGCGGCCGGATTCCCCGTTGTCTGCTTCATGGCCACGACGGTACGGAAGGGGGCCCGAGGCCCGGCAGGGGTGTGCGTACGGTCTTCGCGATGACATTTGTCATGGGTGAGCGGCGTCCGGCAATGGATCTGACGCCACGTCAGCAGTGGTCTTCACAACTGCTGGGCACTGCGTTATACATGGGGTCATCGGCTAGAACGCGTTCTAGAACGGGCGTGGCGGCCGGTCCCGCGCGACCTCGGTGCGGCCGACGGTGCGGACGGCCGCGCCGAGGTCTTCCCACCATCAAGGAGCAGCTTCCCCATGCCCATTGATGCCGAAAAGGCTGTCGCTGCCGAACCCCGGTCCACCCGGATCAGCTGGGACCACAAGGACGTCCAGCTCTACCACCTGGGGATCGGTGCGGGCGCCGATCCCGACCGGACCGACCCCGCCACCGACCCGGGCGAGCTGCTCTACACCCTGGAGTCCCGGCTCCAAGTGCTGCCCTCCTTCGCCACCGTCGCCGGAGCGGGCGCGGGCGTCGTCGGCGGACTCTCCTCGCCCGGCATCGACGTCGACCTGGCCGCCGTCCTGCACGGCGGGCAGAGCGTGCGGGTGTACCGGCCGATCCCCGTGACGGGCAGCGCCGTACAGACCTCGAAGGTCGCCGCCGTGTACGACAAGGGCAAGGCGGCCGTGCTGGTGCTGCGCACCGAGGCCGCCGACGACGAGGGCCCGCTGTGGACCAACGACGCCCAGATCTTCGTCCGGGGCGAGGGCGGCTTCGGTGGCGAACGCGGCCCCTCCGAGCGGGTCGCGTATCCCGCCGTCGCCCCCGACCGCGTGGTGGAGCGGCCGATCCGACCGGACCAGGCACTGCTGTACCGCCTCTCCGGGGACTGGAACCCGCTCCACGCCGACCCCGAGTTCGCCAGGCTCGCCGGCTTCGACCGGCCGATCCTGCACGGGCTGTGCACCTACGGCATGACGCTCAAGGCCGTCACCGACACGGTGCTCGGCGGCGATGTCACCCGTATCCGCTCCTACCGCACCCGTTTCGTCGGCGTCGTCTTCCCCGGCGAGACCCTCCGTATCCGGATGTGGACCGGAAAGGACCACGTCCGGGTCGAGGTGCGAGCCGTCGAGCGGGACGACGCCCCGGTCCTCGGCGACACCTTCGTCGAACACTCCTGAACCAACTCCAAGAGGTCCACAGGCCCATGAGGGGAGCCGCACCATGCGCGCAGCCGTACTGCACGAGATCGGTCAGGACAAACTGGAAGTCCTCGACGACGTCGAGGCGGTGGGCTTCGGCCCCGGCAAGGTCAGGCTCCGCATCAGGGCCACCGGACTGTGCCACTCCGATGTCTCCGCGATGAGCGGCGTGCTGCCGCAGCCCGCCCCCTTCATCCCGGGCCACGAGGGCGCGGGCGAGGTCGTCGACATCGGCGACGGTGTCACCGGGCTGACCGCGGGGGACCGGGTGCTGGTCTGCTGGCTGCCCGCATGCGGGGCGTGTCCGTCCTGCAGGCGCGGCCAGACCCAGCTCTGCCTGGCCGGCTTCATGAACGCGGGAACGCCCAACTTCAAGCGCCCCGGGGGAGATGTCTTCGGCTTCGCTGGCACGGGCACCTTCACCGAGGAGGTCGTCGTCGACGCGGGCTGCGCGGTGCCGATCCCCGACGACGTACCGTACGAGATCGCCGCCCTGATCGGCTGCGGGGTGACCACCGGGCTGGGTGCGGCCATCAACACCGCACAGGTGGAGGC
Organism: Streptomyces sp. Ncost-T10-10d; assembly: GCF_900091955.1. Taxonomy (GTDB): domain Bacteria; phylum Actinomycetota; class Actinomycetes; order Streptomycetales; family Streptomycetaceae; genus Streptomyces. Next base: position 168,303 of record NZ_FMDF01000145.1, on the reverse strand, counting down.
CGGTTCGTCGGTCGCCGTCATCGGCTGCGGCGGAGTGGGCATCTCCACGATCCAGGGCGCCAGGGTGCAGGGCGCCGCCCAGATCGTGGCCGTGGACCCGGTCGCATCGCGGCGCGAGGCGGCACTGCGGTTCGGCGCGACCGAGGCGGTGTCCCCGGACGAACTCGGCGACGCCAAGCAGCGGATCACCGCGGGCGAGGGCTTCGACTACGTCTTCGAAGTCGTCGGCAAGTCGGCCACCGCCCGCACGGCGTACGAGAACACCCGGCGCGGTGGCACCCTCTGCGTCGTCGGCGCGGGCGCGATGGACGACAACTTCCAGGTCAACATGTTCGAGCTGTTCTTCGACGAGAAGCGGATCCTGCCCTCCATGTACGGCGGAGGCGATGTGCTCCGGTCGTACGAACGGGCCATCGCGCTCTGGCGGGCCGGCCGGATCGACCTCGAATCGATGATCACCCACCGGGTGCGGCTCGACGGCATCAACGACGCCCTCGACCAGATGAGGACCGGCGAGTCGCTGCGCACCTGCATCGAACTCTGACCCTCACGTTGCTCCCACCCTGCTCCCACCTGAGAGGAATGCGAGATTCCGATGTCACTTCCCCTGGAGGGCATGTCCGCGATCGTCACGGGCGCAGGCCGCGGCCTCGGACGTGCCGAAGCACTGGAACTGGCGCGGCTCGGCGCGTCCGTCGTCGTCAACGACTACGGGCAGCCGGGCCGCGACGGCTCCGGCGAGGCGTCCGCGGCCCCCGCCGAGGAGGTCGCCGAGGAGATCCGGGCGGCGGGCGGCCGGGCGGTCGCACACCTCGGCGACGTCTCCGACCACGAGCAGGCCCGCGCCCTGGTGGAGCTGGCCGTCGACACATACGGAAAGCTCGACATCCTGGTCAACAACGCGGGCATCCTGCGCGACCGGATGGTCTTCTCGATGACCGAGGACGAGTGGGACTCCGTCATCAGGGTCCACCTCAAGGGCCACTTCAACACCACACACTTCGCCGCATCCCACTGGCGCGCCCGCTCCAAGGAGTCCGGCGGCCCGGTCTACGGCCGGATCGTCAACACTTCGTCGGAGGCTTTCCTGGCCGGTTCGGCGGGTCAGCCGAACTACGCGGCGGCCAAGGGCGGCATCGTCGGCCTCACCACCTCCACGGCCCTGGCCCTGGCCAAGTACGGCGTCACCGCCAACGCCATCTGCCCGCGGGCCCGCACCCGGATGACCGAGGACGTCTTCGCGGGCTTCCAGGAACCGACGGACGGCCGGCTCGACGCGCTCGCCCCCGAGCATGTCTCTCCACTGGTCGGCTATCTGGCCTCCCCGGCGGCCGCCAAGGTCAACGGGCAACTGCTCGTCGTGCACGGCGGGATGGTCGCGATCGTCGAACGTCCCAGGGTGGCGGCGAAGTTCGACTCGTCGAAGGAGACGTTCTCCTTCGACGAGCTGGACGAGCTGATTTCCCCGTACTACGAGGACCGACCGACGGGCGAGACCTTCGCCGCGGCGGAGGTGCTCGGTCTCAAACGGGGCTGACCGCAACGGAAACGGGTGGGGCCCCGGCAGCGATCGGCTGCCGGGGCCCCACCCGTCCCTCGTTGATGTTCCGCGCGGTCAGGCCGCCCTGCTGTCCCCCTCGGAGGGGCGGCGGTGGCGGCCGTGCGGCTGTGCTGACGCGTCGTCCGTCGACACACCCCCTCGGTGCTTTCCGGAGCCGCCGGCTTCGCCCCGTTCCGCGTCCGCCCCCGGCGGACGCGTCTGGGTCGTGTCGGTTCGGGCTTCAGACATGTGGGAAGTCACCCCGTTGTGATCGCTTACGTGTGTGTCACCAGGGCTGATCACGCCACCGCAACATGGCACGGTCACCATCGACGACCGTCGCACACGGCTGCGCAGCCCAGGCCCAGGATTTTAACCAGGCACCATGCGCCCCATGAGAGGCGCCTGCCCCAGTGGAATCGGCTTGCACATCGGAAGAGGCGCAGCGGCGGCGGACGGTTGCATACCGCTTTCCGCGCCCACCTCCGCCGCCGGTCCCGTGCCGCGTTCCCCGTCCACCGGTGCCTCCAGCAGTGCCACCCCGCACGCCACGTTCTCGTTGGCGTACGGAAGTCTGAGTGCGCCGTCCCGGGTCCACACCCCGCGACCGGCCTGCCACCCCTCGGGGACGGCGAGTTGATGCAGCCGGCGCCCCGCCGGGCGCCACACCCCGAGCCAGCTGCCGGCCGCCGCGTCGATCCGCAGGGCCACCGCGCAGCTCTCCGGCATCAGCATCTGCCCCGGCTGTACAGCGAACGGTGTCACCGCCAGATCCGCCGGGCGCAGGCACTCCGGGAAACGCACCGGCAGACAGCTGCCCAGCACCCCCCACCCGAGCCGGTCGTGCCCCGGCGCGTTCGAGCGGATGAGCAGCAGCCCGCTGTCCGCGTCGGCGAGCAGCAGCCGGTCGTTGCTCTCCGGTGCGATCTGCAGCAGCGGTGTCACCTCGCCGCCCCGCTCCAGGTCCACGGCGACCGCCTTGACCGGCCCGCCGCCCGGCATCTCCCGGTCCAGGGCCAGCATCCGCCCCGCCCGGTCCAGCCAGACCCCGCCGGTGCAGCGCCCCGGCACCTCCGCGACCAGCTCGGGCCCGAAGGTGCCGCCCGCCACCAGCCAGAGGGCGGTGGAGCGCGCACCGACCGACAGGGCGTACGCGCTCGCACCGTCCGGTGACGGCGGCAGCAGGGACAGATCCGCGCATCCGATGGTGCCGAGCGGCAGTTCACCGGTGCCGGGGCCGGTCGGATAGAGCAGCGAGAACGCATTCCGGTCCGCGATCCGTCGCCGGATCAGTACCCGTCCGTCGGCCAGCGGCAGCACCTGGGAGTCCGGCTCCTCCGGCTGATCGAGGGGGAGCGGCACGGCGTACGGCTCGTGCCCGTCGAGCGTCCAGCGCTCCACGCACCACGCCTGCGCGGTGTCGCCGGACGCCTCCGCGGCGACGTTGCGGAGGGTGAGCCGGGCCGCGTACGAACCGTCCGCGGCGATCGTGAGCGCGGACGGGGCGAGGGCCGCCCCGGCGGGCACGCCCGATTCACCCGGCGCACCGCCCTGCTCGGGCACGCCGTCCCCGCCGCCCGCTCCGTCCTTGCCGGGCACGCCGAACCCGGCCGGCTCCCCGGGTGCGTCCGGCTCGTCGTCCTCCAGGACCGCATCCCCGGCGGCCTCGGCCGCCCCCGCGGTCTCGTTCTCCATGGCACAGGCAGTCATGGACTGGTCACCTCCGGCAACCGAAGCTAGTTTTCGTACTTCCTGCCGGACAACACGAGACCCACCGCTTCACACATAAGGGTGGCGCTGCCCGGATTCGCCTGAGGGCGAGGGGGTGCCTGTGCTCGGCGTGAGGCGGGTGAGTAAGGTAAGGCATCCCTAAGCGATCTCTGTGTGACCTTGAACTGGAGCAAGTGATGTCCCTTCGTCGCCGCGGTACTGCCGCAGTCGGCCTGGCAGTGGCTGCCGCCCTCTCCCTCTCGGCCTGCGGGAGCGACGACGGAGGCTCGGGCGGCTCGGCCAAGTCCGAGGGCGGCGGTGACAAGAAGGCGGCCGTCGCGACGGGTGGCAAGGACTTCGCCGACGCCGCGAAGAAGACGGCGGAGTACGGCACCGACGCCAAGGCCGGCCAGTTCCCCCGGACCCTCACCCACGCCATGGGCAAGACGGAGATCAAGTCCGCCCCCAAGCGCGTCGTCGTGCTGGACGTCGGCGAGTTCGACAATGTCGTCTCGCTGGGTGTGAAGCCGGTCGGCTACGCACCCAGCGAGGGCGACGCGGCCATCCCCTCGTACCTGAAGAAGGACGCGGGCAACCCGAAGAACGTGGGCACGATCAACAACCTCAACCTTGAGGCGATCGCCGGCCTGAAGCCCGACCTGATCCTCGGCAGCCAGCTTCGCGCCGCCGACAAGTACGACGCGCTCTCCAAGATCGCGCCGACCGTGTTCTCCATCCGCCCGGGCTTCACCTGGAAGGAGAACTACCTCCTCAACGCCGCGGCGCTGGACAAGACGGCCAAGGCGAAGAGCGAGCTCGGCGCCTACGAGGCGAAGGCGAAGAAGCTCGGCGAGGACATCGGCCCGGACAAGCCGACCATCTCCATGGTCCGCTACCTGCCGGACCGGATCCGCCTCTACGCCAAGGCGTCCTTCATCGGCACCATCCTCGACGACGCCGGTCTGCCGCGGCCGAAGAACCAGCAGATCAACGACCTCGCCGCGGAGATCAGCCCGGAGAAGATCGACGAGGCCGACGCCGACTGGATCTTCACCGGCGTCTACGGCGACGTGAAGGCCACCAAGCGCGACACCGCCCAGTCCAACCCGCTGTGGAAGAACCTCAAGGCGGTCAAGGACGGCCGGGCCAAGGACGTCTCCGACGAGACCTGGTACCTCGGCCTCGGTGTCACGGCCGCGAACCTGGTCCTCGACGACCTCCGCGCCGACCTCGTGAAGTAACGATTCCCTGGGTCCTGTCGCCGGACTGCCGCCCGACGCGCGGCGTCCGGGCGACGACGGCGGTCCGGCGACAGGACCCAGCAGGCTGTGGCCCGTCCCTACGGGTCGCCGAAGCCATGGGTGACGGGGCACGGAGGGCAGGTAGCCTTTCCTTGTGCCCCGTCTGTCTGAAGTCCTCGCCGAGCTCGACGCTCTCTGGCCGCCCGAGCGGGCCGAAGGCTGGGACGCGGTCGGCACCGTCTGCGGAGACCCCGCATCGCAGGTCGACCGTGTGCTCTTCGCCGTCGACCCCGTCCAGGAGATCGTCGACGAGGCACTCGGGCTCGGCGCCCAGCTGATCGTCACCCACCACCCGCTCTATCTGCGGGGTACGACGACGGTCGCGGCCGACACCTTCAAGGGCCGGGTCGTGCACACCCTCATCAAGCACGACGTCGCACTGCACGTCGCCCACACCAACGCCGACACCGCCGATCCGGGCGTCTCCGACGCCCTCGCCGGTGCGCTCGATCTGCGTGTCGAGGGACCCCTGGTCCCGGACCCGGCCGACCCCAAGGGTCGTCGCGGCCTCGGCCGGATCTGTGTGCTCGACCACCCCGAGAGCCTGGCCGACTTCGCCGCCCGCGCCGCGGCCCGACTGCCCGCCACCGCGCAGGGCATCCGGCTCGCGGGCGACCCGACGGCGACGGTGCGCTCCGTCGCGGTCAGCGGCGGCTCCGGCGACAGCCTCTTCGACGCGGTGCGCGCTGCCGGTGTCGATGCCTTCCTCACCGCCGACCTGCGCCACCACCCGGCCTCCGAAGCCATCCAGCACTCCCCGCTCGGCCTGGTCGACGCCGCACACTGGGCCACCGAATGGCCCTGGTGCGAGCAGGCCGCGGCGCAGCTCGACGCGATTTCCGACCGCCACGGATGGGGCCTGCGGGTCCATGTCTCGAAGCAGGTCACCGACCCCTGGACCACCACCACCCACCACTCTTCTGGAGCCCCCAACTGAACGCCGCGCCCGCCGACCAGATCCGACTCCTCGACGTCCAGGCCCTCGACGTACGCCTGTCGCAGCTTGCGCACCGGCGCAAGTCGCTGCCCGAGCACACCGAGATCGAGTCGCTCACCAGCGACCTCGCGCAACTGCGTGACCTGCTGGTCGCCTCGCAGACCGAGGAGAGCGACACCGCCCGCGAGCAGACCAAGGCGGAGCAGGACGTCGACCAGGTGCGCCAGCGCGCCGCTCGCGACCAGCAGCGCCTCGGCTCGGGTGCGGTCACCTCGCCCAAGGACCTGGAGAGCCTCCAGCGTGAGATCACCTCGCTCGCCAAGCGCCAGGGCGACCTGGAGGACGTCGTCCTCGAAGTGATGGAGCGCCGCGAGTCCGCCCAGGAGCGCGTGACCGAGCTGTCCGACCGGGTCTCCGCCGTCCAGGCCAAGGCCGACGACGCGACCGCCCGCCGTGACGCCGCGACCAAGGAGCTCGACGAGGAGACCGCGACCGTCACCAAGGAGCGCGAGCTCGTCGCCGGGTCCGTCCCCGCGGACCTGCTGAAGCTGTACGACAAGCTCCGCGTCCAGCAGGGCGGGGTCGGCGCAGCCCGCCTCTACCAGCGCCGCTGCGAGGGCTGCCGTCTCGAACTGAACATCACCGAGGTCAACGACGTGAAGGCGGCCTCCCCGGACACCGTCCTGCGCTGCGAGAACTGCCGCCGCATCCTGGTCCGTACGGCGGAGTCGGGCCTGTAATGACCCAGCCGCGCCAGTTCGTCATCGAGGCCGACGGCGGTTCCCGGGGCAACCCCGGGCCTGCCGGTTACGGTGCGGTCGTCATCGACCCGGTGACGGGGGAGACCCTTGCCGAGGCCGCCGAGTACATCGGCGTCGCGACGAACAACGTCGCCGAGTACAAGGGCCTCATCGCGGGTCTGAAGGCGGCGAAGGCGCTGGTGCCGGATGCCTCGGCGGACGGTGCGCTCCAGGTGCGGGTCCGGATGGACTCCAAGCTGGTCGTGGAACAGATGTCGGGCCGTTGGAAGATCAAGCACCCCGACATGAAGCCGCTCGCGGCGGAGGCCGCCAGGATTCTGCCGGCCGCCGCCGTGACGTACGAGTGGATCCCGCGCGAGAAGAACAAGCACGCGGACCGGCTCGCCAACGAGGCGATGGACGCGGGCAAGCGGGGCAAGCAGTGGGAGCCGTCGTCGTCGACAGCCGCACTCGACATCCCCCGGCCCTCGACGACCGCCGGCCTGCCGCCCGTCTCCGGCCCGCCCGGTGACGCGGCAGCGGGCGCGGCCAGGGCCCGCGCGGCCCTGTCCTCCCGGCCGGGAGCGGCGACAGGCACGGCGCCGGCAGTCGCCCCCACGCCTACGGCATCGCCCACCGCACCCCAGGTGGGCTGGGCCGCGGCGCCCGATCTCGGGGCGCCCGCCACCTTCGTACTGCTCCGGCACGGCGAGACGGCCCTCACCCCCGAGAAGCGGTTCTCGGGCAGCGGCGGCAGCGATCCCGAACTCTCGGCGACCGGCCGCCACCAGGCCGAACGCATCGCCCAGTCGCTGGCCGCCCGCGGCACGATCGAGGAGGTCGTCAGCTCCCCGCTGCGCCGCTGCCGCGAAACAGCGGCCGTAGTGGCGGCCCGGCTCGGCCTGGAGGTCCGGATCGAGGACGGCCTGCGCGAGACGGACTTCGGTGCCTGGGAGGGCCTGACGTTCGCCGAGGTGCGTGAGCGGTACGGCCCCGACCTGGACGCCTGGCTCGCCTCCGCGAAGGCGGCCCCCACCGGGGGCGGCGAGAGCTTCGCCGAGGTCGCCCGCCGCGTCGCGGCCACCCGGGACCGCCTCACCGCCCGCTACGCGGGCCGCACAGTGCTCCTGGTCACCCATGTGACGCCGATCAAGACCCTGGTCCGGCTGGCGCTGGGCGCCCCGCCCGAAGCCATGTTCCGTATGGAACTCTCGGCGGCCTCGGTCTCCGCGGTGGCGTACTACTCGGACGGGAACGTGTCACTCAGGCTGCTGAACGACACATCGCACCTGCGGTAGGGAACGGGCCCCCGTGTGAGCGTGCGGCGCCCCTGCCGCTTCCCCGGGTGGCGGGGTGGCCCGCACCCCGGTCGGCACCCACCGGAGCCTCGGTTCCGGCAAGCGGCGGGCAGGGGGAAATCAGCCGCGCAGCGCCGCCGCCTCGCTCGCCAGCCGCTCCACCCGCGCCCAGTCCTTCGCCGCCACCGCGTCCGCCGGGACCATCCAACTGCCGCCCACGCAGCCGACGTTGCGCAGCCCCAGATAGGACGGTGCGGAGGCGAGCGAGATGCCGCCCGTGGGGCAGAACCGGGCCTGCGGCAGCGGCGAGGAGAGTGCCTTCAGATACGCTGTGCCGCCCGCCGCCTCGGCCGGGAAGAACTTCATCTCGGTGACCCCGCGCTCCAGCAGCGCGACCACCTCGGACGTCGTCGAGACGCCCGGCAGGAACGGCACCCCCGACGCCTTCATCGCGTCCAGCAGTGTGTCCGTCCAGCCGGGGCTGACCAGGAACCGGGCCCCCGCGGCGACGGTGTCGGAGACGTTCTGCACGGAGATCACCGTGCCGGCCCCGACCACCGCGTCCGGCACCTCGGCCGCGATGGCCTTGATCGCGTCCAGCGCCGCGGCGGTGCGCAGCGTCACCTCGATGGCCGGGAGCCCGCCCGCGACCAGGGCCCGGGCGAGCGGCACCGCGTCGGCGGCGTCCTCCAGGACGACAACGGGGACGACGGGGGCAAGGTCCAGCACAGAGGAGGTCATGGGCTCATCTTGCCGCGCCCACCGCACACTACGCAACGAGCGTTGCACATGCTGCAACGAGATGACTGTGCGGTTCAGTGAATCTCGGTCACCACGACATCGAGCGACCACGGCCGACCGGCCCGCGCGGGGGCCTCTGCCTCCACCACGTACCCGAGCTCCCGCAATGTCTCCACCAGCTCCGCGGGCCCCTTCGGCCGCGCGTCCGCCAGCAGCAGATCGCGGACCATCCGCCCCTTCGTCGCCTTGTTGAAGTGGCTGACCACGGAGCGCTTCTCGACCCCGTTCACCATCTGCGAGTGCAGCACCCGCACGCTCGCCGTGCGCCCGGCCACCTCGCCCTTCGGCCTCCAGGCCGCGGTGTACGCGGAGGACCGCAGGTCCAGGACGAGCCCGTCCCCGGCCGCCTCCGGCATGACCTCCGCCATCGGGTCACGCCAGTGCGCCCCGAGCGCGCCCAGCCCCGGCAGCTTCACCCCCATCGAGCATCGGTACGAAGGAATCCGGTCGCCCACCCGCACGGCGCCCCAGAGCCCGGAGAAGACCAGCAACGACTTTCCGGCCCGCCGCTTGGCCGCCGTGTCCAGAGAGGCCAGATCCAGGGCGTCGTACAGCACCCCCGTGTAGATCTCCCCGGCCGGACGCGTCCCCACCGTCCGCAGCTCGACGTTCTTCGCGATCTCGCCGCGCAGCCCCTCGCTCAGCCCGAGCACCTCGCGGGCCTTCTCCTCGTCCGCCGCACACAGCTCGACCAGCTCGTCGACGACCGCGGCCCGCGCCGCAGCCAGCCCCGGCAGCGACAGCGACTCCGGCTTCAGGGGTGTTCCGCGCCCCGACGCGGCCTTTCCTTCGGAGGGCGGCAACAGCACGAGCACGGCGTTTCTCCTTCGTACGTACGCACAGGTGAACGGGCTCAGAAGGCCCTGGGTCCCGTCGTCGAACTGCCGTCTGCCGTGCGACGACGGCAGACGGCAGTTCGACGACAGGACCCGGCACCAGCGTACGGGGACTCCGGCATCGCACTGGGGCCCGTCCGGCGGATCAGGGCCGGGCAGGCACTCGCCGCCGGGATGCCGCCCGGCCCGCCCCGCCATACGCTCGGTCCATGCCCCGCCGCCATCTCCATATGACCGGGTCGGCCGATACCCCGCTGAGGGCGGCCCTGTGCAAGCTGCGCACCGAGCTCGAACTGCCCGGCAGCTTCCCGCCCGGCGTCCTCGCCGAGGCGTCGCAGGCGGCGGGGGCCCCGGCGGTGTCGGCCCACAAGGACGCGACGGACCTGCCGCTCTTCACCATCGACCCGCCCACATCCACCGACCTCGACCAGGCCATGCACCTCGAACGCCGTCGCCACGGCTTCCGTGTGCACTACGCCATCGCCGATGTCGCCGCCTTCGTACGCCCCGGCGGCGCACTCGACACCGAGGCCCATCGCCGGGTGACGACCCTCTACTTCCCCGACGGCAAGGTGCCGCTCCACCCCACCCTGCTCTCCGAGGGCGCCGCCAGCCTCCTCCCCGGACAGACCCGCCCCGCCCTCCTCTGGCAGATCGACCTGGACTCCGAGGGCAGCGCCGTCACCACCTCGGTGCGCCGGGCCCTCGTCCGCAGCCGGGCCAAGCTCGACTACGCGGGCGTCCAGCGGCAGATCGACACCGGCACCGCCGAGGAGCCCCTGGCGCTGCTCCAGGACATCGGACGGCTCCGCGAGGAGCAGGAGGTCGCCCGGGGCGGGATCTCCCTCAACGTGCCGGAGCAGGAGATCGTCGAGCGCGATGGCACGTACGGCCTGGAATACCGTGCCCCCCTGCCCGCCGACGGCTGGAACGCCCAGATCTCCCTCCTGACCGGCATGGCCGCCGCCCATCTCATGGCGGAGACCGGTACCGGCATCCTGCGGACCCTGCCGGTGGCACCCGACGGCGCCGTGGCCCGGCTCCGGCGCTCGGCCGAGGCGCTGCACATCGACTGGCCGCACCATGTCCCGTACGCCCAGGTCGTCCGTTCCCTCGACCCGGGGAGGGCCAACCACGCCGCTTTCCTCCAGGAGTGCACCACCCTGCTGCGCGGCGCCGGCTACACCGTCTTCGAACACGGCGAACTCCCCACCCCCGCCGTTCACGCCGCCGTCGCCGACCTCTACACGCACTGCACCGCCCCGCTGCGCCGCCTCGTCGACCGGTACGCGGCCGAGCTGTGCCTCGCCGCAGTCGCGGAACAGGACCCGCCCGAGTGGGTCCTCACCGCGCTGCCCCGACTGCCGAAGGAGATGGCGGACGGAACCGGACGAGCCAACACGGTGGAGCGCGAGTGTGTCGACGTGGTCGAGGCAGCGCTGCTCAAGGACCGGATCGGCGAGGTCTTCGACGCCTACGTGGTCGACGTGAAGGAGCAGGAGCCCACCACGGGCACCGTCCACATCGACGACCCGGCCGTCGTCGCCCGGGTCGAGGGCGGAACGGCGAAGCTACCGCTGGGGGAGCGGCTCCGGGTCAGGCTCGCCCAGGCGGATCCTGGCTCGGCGAAGGTCCTCTTCGCCCCCGCGTGAGCGCGGCCACGGCGGCACCCGGATCATCCGCATGGAACCGCACTGTCCGCGCCCACCCCCGCTTCCCGAGCGGCCGCACGAACGCCACCGGAGAGACCAGCTCCACGGTCACCGTCGTCTGACCGCCCACGACGAGGTCGAGCACCCCGTCCGCCCCCGGCCGCACCGGCCCGCCCTCGGGATAACGCCGCTCGACCCGCGCACCGGCGACCGCCCCGGCGGGAACCCGCAGGTCGAACAGCCCGCCGTAGCGAAGCCGCAGCGCTCCGTCGGCGTCCACCACATGCGGCCGGGTCACACACGCGGCATGGAGGGCGAGCACCAGGACCACCCCGTACACATCGAGCACGAGCAGAACCCCGTGCACGACCGGCCACGGGATCAGCAGCGCCAGCATCACCGTCTCGACCAGAGCGACGAAGACCAGGCCGTACATCATGGCCGTCTGCGGCCCGGTGTACGGGACGGCAACGGCCCCCTCCGGCACGCCATGACGCCGCCGCAGCACCCACAGCCCGAGACTGCGCAGGGCGCGCACCTCGTGCGCGACGAGACGGCGCACCTTCTCGGGCACGACGGTGCGGAGCGCCGCACCCAACGCCTCCCGCCGCCCGGCACCCGCGCGCCGGCCCACGAGCCAGAGCCGCCACAGGACCACGCCCTCGAACCCGAGCGCGGCGACCACCAGGGCCTCGGCACCGAGCAGAACCGCACCCGGTATCCGGACCCCCGCCAGCAGGCAGCCGCCCAGACCCAATTCGACAGCCGGCGCAGCCCCCACGGCATACCGCGCAATCCGCACGCTCATCCTGTTCCCCTCTCCGCCACGCGTGCCGTCAGGGCCGCCATCACCCGGCGCACCACCTCGGCCTGTGCGGGCGCGTAGTCGTCGAGCAGGGCCTGACCGACCCCCGTCAGGACCGGCCCGCCGGGGATGGCCGCCAGCACCTCGTCCGGCACGGCGGCGGCCAGATCGGCGGCGAGCGGGACGATCCGCGGATCGTCCAGCGGCGCCGCGGCCAGTGCGTCCAGCCGCTCGTACAGCGCGTGCACGGCCGGGTCCTCGGCCAGGGGCCGCAGCGCGGCGTAGACCTCACTGCCGACACCCGTCGTGTCCAGCAGCACCAGGTGCTCGCGATCCTTGGCAGCCATCGGGGAATCGGTGGCCGGAGCCGCGCCCAGCAGCTCGGCCAGCGCGGGCGACACGGGCTCCTCGGCGCTCACCGGCCCGTCCAGCAACCGGGCCAGCCGACGCCGCTGCTCCCGGATCTCGTTCTCCTGCCGGGCCAGATCGGCATCCAACTCGACGAGCACTTCGACGAGTTCGCGCCCGGCGTCATCGGCGAGGACGTCCCGTACCTCGTCCAGACCGAGCCCGAGCTCGGTGAGCCGCCGGATCCGGGCCAGCACCACGGCGTCGCGCACGCTGTAGGCGCGGTAGCCGTTGGCCCGGCGCCCGGGCTCGGGAAGCAGTCCGATGTGGTGGTAGTGCCGGATCGCCCGCGAGGTGACCCCGACGAGCGCGGCGATCTCTCCGATGCGCATGAGTCCAGTAGAAACGTTGACGCAACGGCAGGGTCAAGTGCTCACCGCACCCGTCCGCATCTGACAACTTCGCGCCCTCCTGTGCCACGATCGAAGGAAGTGATCCCATCTCACGGACGGCTGATCCACTGATGTCCCAGTCTGGCGAGCGACCGAGGAAGGGGCGTGACATGACTGCCATGCCGCACGAACCGCTCACGCAGGCGGACGTCCTGCTGGAGGGCTTCCTGGCGCTGGATACGCCGGAGGGCTTCCGGGCCGAGCTGATCGAGGGGGAGATTGTCGTGACGCCGCCGCCGGACGGGGACCACGAGGACTACATCAGCCTGATTCTGGAGCAAGTGATCACCCGCTCTCGCACCAAGATGCAGTTTTCCGGGAACAAGGGACTCAAGCTGAAGAGCGGCTGCCGCTGCCCCAGGAACCACGTCATTCCCGACGGCACCTTCGCCCCCACCGAACTGCGTCTGTACCGGGGAGCGGACCCCTGGATGCCGTGCGAGGGGGTGGCCCTCGTCGTCGAGGTCACCTCGTCCAAGCCTCGGGCCGACCGCACGGACAAGCGTCACTGCTACGCCCGCGGACCCGTCCCGCTCTATCTCCTGGTCGACCGTGAGCAGTCTTCGGTGACGCTGTTCAGCGACCCGGAGGGGGACGACTACCGTCAGCACTGCACGATCCCGTTCGGCAAGCCGCTTTCCCTTCCCGCTCCGTTCGCCTTCGACCTGGAGACCGAGGCGTTCATCTGAGCGCCCCGTCCGGCGGCTCCCGCCAGGCGGGTAGCATGGTCGGCACGGCAGACGAGCCGGGCGGACGGCCGCGTGGGGATCCTCGGATCCCCCCGAGGAACGTCCGGGCTCCACAGGGCAGGGTGATGGCTAACGGCCACCCGGGGTGACCCGCGGGACAGTGCCACAGAAAACAGACCGCCGGGGACTTCGGTCCTCGGTAAGGGTGAAACGGTGGTGTAAGAGACCACCAGCGCCTGAGGTGACTCAGGCGGCTAGGTAAACCCCACCCGGAGCAAGGTCAAGAGGGGTCGTCGCGAGACGGCCCTGCGCGAATGTTCGAGGGCTGCCCGCCCGAGTTCGCGGGTAGACCGCACGAGGCCGGCAGCAATGCCGGTCCTAGATGGATGGCCGTCTCCCCGGCCGCCGCGAGGCGACCGGGCGACAGAACCCGGCGTACAGCCCGACTCGTCTGCCGCTTCACCGGCGCCCTGTCTGCCGTCATGCTCATGCTGACTGGCCAGGCTGCGGGCATGAGTGACGTGTACGCCGTGGACCTCGCCCTGGACCTCCTGGCCTCCGTACCGAGTGCCGTGCTCGCCGATCTGCGGTGGCATCTCGGCATCGAGGACACGGCGGATGACATGACAGACGAGATCGGTGCTGACCGATCGGCAGTCGGCGCAGTCCTTCAGGAGACGCCGAACTGCCCTTCCGTATGGAGTGGTCCGGCAGTCGACGTCACCTTCGATGCTGTCGCAGAACTCAGTCCTCGCTCTTGCGCCAGTCCTTCGTGGGCCGGCCTTCTTCGTCCCATCGGCGGTCCGCCAGCATGGTCAGACCGTCGTCGGCGAACACCACCTCGGCAGCGAGCGTGCCGTTGGGGTGCCACTCCCTGGACACCCCTACCGGGCGCCCCTCGCGGGCCGTTGCCTCGGACCGGAGCGTGCCGTCCTTGTACCACTCACGGCTGGGACCGTGCTGCACTCCGGCCAGGTAGGAATCCAGGCTGACAACAGCATCCCCCAGACGCTCCTCGACCTCACCGGTGAAAAGTTCTCCCCGGTACAACAGGCGCTGTCCCTGATCCATATCGACCTCGGGGTCGTCGATGTCGATTCGTGTCACGTCGGCCATCAGGGAATCCAATTGTCGTTGGTCGGCGGGTTGCCGGTGAACCTGCCCTGCAAGCTGTCCACGCCATCCAGCATAATGTTGCAGTTTGCGCAGAAAGCCGCGGGGCGCCCGGGGAGTTCGGTCTTCATGTGCGGCAGGTACGGGAACTCGACCGATGCACGGAGCTCGGAGAGCGCCGCCTCGCCGTCGGGGAGCCCCAACTTCTTCCGCTCCCAAAGCAGTTCGTTGGCGGCCTTGACCTCGGCATGTCCGAGTGGGTGATCCGGCGCCGGTGCGGAGTCTGCGATCGACTCGTATCGTGCGGCAATGGTCGGGTGGACGCGGTCGGCAGGGATGATGTTGTCGAACTTCCCGTTGATTCCCTCGAAGACCATCCCCGTTCGCAGGTCCATGACCGATCCGACACAGGCACCCACCTGTTTCCTGGGGAAGGTGCCGAGTTCCTTGGCTTCCTTGTATGCGGCGCCGCGCTGGAAGGAAAGGTCCTTGAGGAAATGCTCGAAATTGCGACCGTCGACATGGGTGATCAGACCGTCCGCATCTCGTGTCAGGCGGCTTTCCGGCAGCTGGCCGAGGAACTTGTTGCCCGGACCAGGGGGCGGAAGCGGTTCATCCCCGATCCGGACCGGGTCCGCAGCACGCCGAGCGGCGTCGTCGGCGAGTGAACCTCCGGGCTCTCGAATGTCCCTCTCGCTGTGGTGCGTGCCGTCGTCCGCGTGGTCGTGGGGAGACGTTCCCTCGGGGTCGTGTCCGCCCGGGCCGGGATCGTGGCTGTCGCCGTTGCCGTGATGTGCGCCGTCGTCGGACCCGTGGTGCGGCGCGCGCTCGTCCGCTCCGTGGTGTACGCCGTCGTCGGCATGACTGTTGGGGCCGTGGTCGCTGTGGTGGGCCGGCGTCGGGTCGTGCGGTCCACCGGGACCGCCGCCGTGTCCTCCGGTGTGATGGGTGGGCGGTTCATGTCCGGCGGTGGGGCCGTGGCCGAGGTCGTCGGCGTGAGTGCCGGGTACGTGGTTGGTGCCGCCGCTGGGGAGGTTGTCGCCGGCGTGGCCGGTGGGCATGTTGTCGCCGAGGCTGCTGCCGGGGAGGTTGTCGCCGGTGTGGGCGGTGGGGCCGTTGAGGTCGTCTCCGATACGGCCGACGTCTCCGAGGTCGTTGCCGAGGCTGTCGCCCAGGTGGATGGGGGTGCCTGCGTTGTCGCCGATGTGGGCGGCGTTGTCGGCAGTGTGCGCGCCGACGCCGGCCAGGACCGGTTCCCTGTCGGGCGAGCCGATGTGCGGGGTGTCCGCGCCCGTGTCCGGGTGGATGTCCGGGGAGCCCTCGGGCCGGGCGTCTTCTGCCTTCTGGAGGACGTTGCCGTTCTCGTCGAGGAGGTTGTACTCGCTGTCGAAGTAGCGTGCCGGTTCACCAGGGCCGGTGGGCAGCTTCGTGGTGCCCTCGGGCAGGACGGGGGCACCGTCGGGGAACTTGACGTTGCCGTCGGGGAGTTTGACCCCGCCCTCGGGGATGGCCGCGCCTTCGGGGAGGTGGACGGTGCCGTCGGGGAGCCCTCTCCTGATCACCCGAGCTGAACGCCGCCTCCATCCCCGACTGACCACCCAGGAGAGCCGACAGCGAACCGTTCAACGCCGCCGTGATCTCGTCCGACCGCCCCTTGAACGAATCGAACGCCGCACGCCCCGCACCGTTGAACTTCCCCTCCAACGGCGCCGCGGCCTGCACCAGCTGACGAATCAACGTCCCCAGATCCGTACTCGACCCACGCGACTTCGACGACAGCGTCGAAAGAACCTGCGCCCCCATGTCGAACTTCATCCAGTCCCCCTGCCAAGCCGATCGAATCGTCTACGGGTTCATGCGTATCAACTCCGGGATCGCGGATGCAATCGCAAGGAACTCCTGTGACACACGCGTGACAGCCGGACGGGGTGTGATGTGCCGGGCCACATCATGGGAGACGATCTCGTTCGGTCCGTCCTCGGGAAAGGTTCTCCATGTCCGATCGCGCCTACGGAAACCGCGGTTCTCTGCTCGCGGTGAGCGACCTTCACGTCGGGATGGCGGACAATCGCCCCATCGTCGAGTCCCTGAGGCCGGATTCGGACGAGGACTGGGTCATCGTCGCTGGCGATGTCGCGGAGAAGGTCGAGGACGTGGAGTGGGCGCTGCGGCTGCTCGCCGGCCGGTACGCCCGGGTGATCTGGACCCCCGGGAACCATGAGCTGTGGACGACCAAGCACGACCCGGTCCAACTGCGGGGACGGGAACGGTACGAGCATCTGGTCGAGCTGTGCCGGAGCCTCGGGGTGTCCACTCCGGAGGACCCGTATCCGCTGTGGCCCGGCCCCGAAGGGCCGGTGGCCGTCGCACCCGTGTTCCTGCTGTACGACTACAGCTTCCGGGCACCGGGCACGACGACCAAGGAGGAGTCCCTGGCGTACGCGCACGAGACGGGGGTGGTGTGCACCGACGAGTTCCTGCTGCACCCGGACCCGTACCCGAGCCGTGACGCCTGGTGCCGGGCGCGAGTGGTGGAGACCGAGCGGCGTCTCACCGCGCACGATCCGGGGATTCCGCTGGTCATCGCCGGTCACTGGCCCCTGGTCCGCGAACCGATGGCCGTCCTGAGGTATCCCGAGTTCGCCCAGTGGTGCGGCACGGAACTCACCGCCGACTGGCACCGGCGCTTCCATGTGGCGGCCATGGTCTACGGCCATCTGCACATCCCCCGTACGACCTGGTACGACGGGGTGCGCTTCGAGGAGGTCTCCATCGGATACCCGAGGGAATGGCGCAAGCGGGGCCACCCCAAGGGGCTCCTGCGGCGGATCCTTCCGTACGACGACGGCGTCACCGGGCCGTCGCCGGTCAGCGATGGCCCAGCACGTTGATCACCCGGCCGTCGGGATCGCGGACGAAGAAGCGGCGTACGCCCCATTCCTCGTCGTGCAACGGGTACACGATCTCTGCGCCGCCTTCCTGCGTGGCGGTGTGGGCCGCGTCCACGTCCTCCACGTCCATGCTCATGTCCGGTGTGACCGGCGCGGTTGCGTCGGCCTCCACGATGCTGATCTGGGCCGAGGGGTGGGAAGGAGAGGCGAGCGTCATGATCCAGCCGTGGTTCATGACCTCCTGGAGGCCCAGCAAGCCGTAGAACTCCGCGTTCCGCTTCATCGCGGCGGCAACGGCGGTGGTGTTGGCATCCGGCTCGGCCCCGGGGCCGGTGCCGGTCCGGATGTTGGGGACGATCCTGCGGACGGACATCGGCAACTCCTGTCTCGGGACTGACGCTGTGCCACCCGGCCCCGTCGCGGATCAGATGACCGGGGGCCGTCCCAGTTTCGTCATCCGCCACACCGTGCGCCACCGCATGGGCTGTCGCCGCCCGCACGGTGTACGGAGCCCCTCGGCGAAGCCGCCGGCCCAGGCGCGCAACCCCGTCGCCGACCGGGTGCGGGCCACGGTCAGGAGGATCCAGGTGCCCAGGTAGGCCGGGACCAGGGGGAGGGGCAGATTACGGCGGGCCAGCCAGACCCGGTTGCGGGCCGTCATCCGGTAGTAGACGGAGTGCCTGGCAGGGGAGGTCTTGGGGTGCTGGAGCAGCAGATCGGGCTCGTACAGGATCTTCCAGCCTGCGTCGAGCGCCCGCCAGGACAGGTCCGTCTCCTCGTGGGTGAAGAAGAACTCCGCGGGCCAGGGTCCCGTCTGGGCGAGCATCTTCATGGAGAAGGCGTGGCCGCCGCCCAGGAACGCGGTGACCGGGCCGCGCCGCATCGGGTCGGCGGCGCGCAGGCGCGGGACGTGGCGGCGCTGGGTCTCGCCGTGTTCGTCGGCGATCCGGAAGCCGACGATGCCGAGCCGCGGGTCGGCGGCGTACAGCTCCTGGACCTTGCGGAACACCCCGTCGTCGACCAGGAGCCCGTCGTCGTCGAGCTCGATGACGACATCCACATCGCCGAACTCCGCCAGCTTGCGCAGAGCGACGTTACGGCCGCCGGGACAGCCCAGGTTCTCGTCGAGTTCGATCGCCGTCACACCGCCTGACAGGTCGGACAGACCGGGAAATGCGGTGAAGTCCGGGAGCGGTGAGCCGTTGCCCACGACGACGAGCCGGGCCGGCCGGACGTCCTGTCCGGCCACCGAGGCCAGCAGGGCCTCGACCTGCTGCGGGCGATCGCCCATGGTGACGATGGATACGGCGATGCGCGGTTGGGACACGGTCGGCACTCCTGGTCTCGCTGGGTGCCCGCGATCGTAGCCGCAACTCTTCGTCGCCCGATGTTCAGCCGATCGTCGCTGCCGTGTCATGCCCCGTGACTCCTCGGCAGGGGCTCCACCCGTCAGCCGGGTGCGCCGGCCTGGCTGGGGACTGATCCGAGGGTGCCGAACAGGCGCTCGCCCCGGTCCTCGGCCATGTCGAGCGTGGCCAGCACGGCAGGGGTCGAGATGCTCGGCAGTACGTAATGCAGAAGGACCGAGATCCGCCGCCCCAAGTCCTCCCGCTTGCACAGGGCTTGAGACATCACCTGAATGCCGGAGAAGGATCCCGCCAGCATTTCGGCGGTCTCGCGGGCGTCGACGTGCGGCAGGAGTTCACCCTGGTTCTTCGCGGCGGTCAGCAGATTTTCGAGCCGGTCTATCCAGGCACGGAACGGGGTGCCCCGGTCGAGGCCTTCCACCGCCTGATCCATGGCCAGCCCGACGCTGGCGCGTACCAGTGGCTCATGCAGGAGCCGGTGGGCGAGCAGCATGCCCTGATCGACCAATTCCTGAAGCTTCGTCAGCTGGGCGGGAAGTGGATCGCTGTCCAGCTGTACGTCCATCACCCCGAGTGCAAGGTCTTCCTTCGAGGTGAAATGGAAGTAGAGCGCTCCCTTTGTCACTCCGGCCCGCGCAAGAATTTCACTGATGGTGGCGCTGCTGTAACCGCGTTCGTCGAAGACGGCGGCGGCTGCCACCAGGATTGACCGTCGAGTCTGGATCGCGCGCGCCTGCTGTGCCATCAGCTACGAGTCTCTCTCAGTCGTGGCGTGGTCAGTGCCACTGGGATAAGGCTGGATAGGAAAACCGGACTGTCAGTATCTTACTGCGAGGGCGGCCCGCCCTCCCGGTATGGATCCTCTGGGAGGAAAATTCATGGTTCAGCTCACCTCGCACAGCGCATCGGTGCCCGTCAAGGACGGAGGTGCCGCAGAATTCATCGCAACCCCCAAAGGGGGCGAGGCGGCATCCTGGGGCAGACATGGGGAAGCGGACTTCCCGAGACACCTGGTCCACCGGTCCGACGCCGAGGACGTCTTTCCCACCGGCTGGACCCCGCAGACCGACACCCAGTTCTCGGTATCGGCCCGTTGGCCGCATACGCACCGCTTCTTCGCCCCCGTGTCGGGCCGTTACCAGGACCCACTGCTGATCGCGGAGACCATGCGGCAGACGACGATGCTCCTGGGACATGCGGCGTTCGACGTCCCGGTCGGGGACCAGTTCGTGATGTGGGAGCTCGCGTACGTCTCCGAGCCCGATCGGCTGCTCCTGGGCGAGGCGCCCTGGGACATCACGGTCGATGTGACCTGCTCCCGGATCCGGCGGCGCGGCCGGAGCATCGGCTCCATGCATGTCGAGCTGCTCCTGCACCGCCTCGGCACCGTCCTCGCCCGAGGCGGAGGACGTATCAGCTGCACCTCGGCCAGGGTGTACAACAGGCTGCGGGGCGACCGGCAGGAAGTGATCGGCGTCCCGATACCCCTCCTGCCCGCCGTCGCACCGGCCGAGGTGGGCAGGACCGATGTACGCGATGTCGTACTGGCGCCGGGTCCGCAGCGGAACGTCTGGCAGCTGCGGCTCGACACCGCACATCCGACATTGTTCGCCCGGCCCAACGACCATGTGCCGGGCATTCTGCTGCTGGAGGCGGCCCGCCAGGCGGCCGTCGCCGTCACCCCCGGTCATGACTTCCTCCCGGCATCGGTGAAGACCGACTTCCTCCGGTACGTGGAACTCGACCGGCCCTGCTGGATCGAGGCCCGTCCCGTCCCGGCCGGCGACCGCAGTACGACCGGGGTGCACGTGTCGGCGATCCAGGACGGCGAGCCGGTCTTCACCTGCACCCTCGGCTCCCCGAGCGGCCTGCACGGCACAGCGGGGAATCAGGGGAGCCGGGTGGGCGACCGGCAGAATGACCAGTCATGACACTGCGCATACTCATCACCGGCGCGACCGGTTTCATCGGCAGCCATGTGGTGGCCGCGGCCAGGGCCACTCCTGATGTCCGGCTGCGGCTGATGACCCACCGGACAGCTCTCACCGCATCGGCAACGGCAGGCGCCGGGCCAGGTATCGAGACGGTGTACGGGGACCTCGCCGACCCCGCAACGCTGCGCGGCAGCTGCGAGGGCATCGACGCGGTGATCCACTGCGCCTCACGGATCGGCGGCGACGAACCGACCGCCCGGTCCGTAAATGATCAAGGAACTCGTGCCCTGACCGAAGAGGCGGCCCGCTGCGGAGTCACCCGGATCGTCCACCTGAGCACGGCATCCGTCTACGGTCGGGGCCCGTTCACCCGGCTGCGGCCCGGACAGGCCGAGCCGGACCCCGCCTCGGCCACCAGCCTGACCCGCGCCGCCGCCGAACAGCATGTCCTGGCCGCCGGCGGCGTCGTCGTGCGCCCGCACATCGTGTACGGGGCCGGGGACCGATGGGCCGTGCCCGGCCTGGTCGCGCTCGTCCGGCAGCTCTCGGCCGGACTGACCGGGTGCGAGGCCCGGCACTCGATGATCGACGTACAGACGCTGGGGCGGGCGCTGCTGGGTGCGGCACTGTCGTCGAAGGAGCCGGCCGGGGTCTACCACGTCAACCACCCCGAACCGGTGAGTTGTTCGCAGCTGCTGTCCACAGTCGTCGACGAGCTGCGGCTGCCCTGGGGAGCCACCGGAATCGATGTGGACACGGCCCGCGAGCGGCTCGCCGACGTCCCGTACGCGCTGCACCACCTCGGCATGCTCGCCGTGGACCACTGGTTCACCGACGAACGGGTCGGCCAGGACTTCGACTGGGAGCCGGGCGAAGGGTTCGCGACCGCGTTCACCCGGCACGCGCCGTGGTATCGCCGGCACCTCAGCGGCTGACGGTGCCGCGGCGCCCCCTTGTCAGGCCTCGATCCGGGTTCCCGTACCGCTCACCCGCACCCGCGTGTCGCCCGCCCGCAGTTCGACCGTGAGCGTGCCGGGGCGGCCCATGTCCTCGCCCTGGTGAAGGGTGAGGACCGCGGTGTCCGGGACGAGGCCCAGGGCGCGCACATAGGCGCCGAAGGCGGCCGCCGCCGCGCCCGTGGCGGGGTCCTCCACCACGCCGCCGACCGGGAACGGGTCGCGGACGTGGAAGACGTCCGGCGCCGCCCGCCACACCAGCTGCAGGGTCGTCAGGTCCAGCCGGTGCATCAGGGCTTCGAGGCGCGCGAAGTCGTAACCGAGGTCGGCGAGCCGCTCACGGGTCGCGGCGGCCAGCACCAGGTGGCGGGCGCCCGCGAAGGCGATCCGGGGCGGCAGGGCGGGGTCGAGATCGGCGGCCGGCCAGTCCAGGGCGGCGAGCGCCTCCGCCAGGTCGTCCGGAGCGATGTCCATGACGTCCGGCTCGACGCTGGTGAGCGTGGCGCGGAGCTCGCCGCCCTCCTGGGTGACGGTGACCGGGACCGTACCCGCGGGCGTGCTGAACACCAGATCACCGGGGCCGTCGCGCTCGGCGAGTGCGAGGGCCGTCGCCACGGTGGCATGGCCGCAGAACGGGACCTCCGCCTTCGGGCTGAAGTAGCGGATCGTGTATCCCCGCGCGGCCGACGGCCCTTCGTCTCCCGGCTCGTCCCGCCCGGTCAGAAAGGCCGATTCGCTGTAACCCAGCTCCGCCGCGACGGCGAGCATCGCCGCGTCGTCGAGATCGGACGCGTCAAGGACGACCCCTGCCGGATTGCCGCCTTCCGGGTCGGCGGAGAAGGCGGTGTAGCGCAGGATCTCGGTATCTGAATTCTGGCTCATGCCGCAGGTCAACCCTGCCGCGGCCGGGGGCATTCCCGTTCCGGCCGGCCGGATGGCGCCCCGAGCCCCGGTGGCCCGGTTCAGTGGCAGTTCCTGGTGCCCTTGCCCTACTTCGTCCAGGAGCGGGAGTCCTGGAGCTTGCCGGTCGGCTTGATCGGCCGCGCCTTGTCACGGGCGTCTGTTCGTTTCGTGGGTGGGATGGCCGGCCTCGTGGCCGTGGCCCCGTCAGCCGCGGCCCACGTACGGCATCGCCGTCGCCAGGACCGTCGCGAACTGCATGTTCGCCTCCAGGGGCAGCTCCGCCATATGGAGCACCGTCCGGGCCACGTCCGCCGCCGCCATCACCGGCTCCACCGCCAGTTCACCATTGGCCTGAAGGGTGCCGGCCCGCATCCGCTCCGTCATGTCCGTGGCGGCGTTGCCGACGTCGATCTGCCCGCACGCGATCCGGTACGGACGGCCGTCCAGGGACAGCGACTTCGTCAGGCCCGTCATGGCGTGCTTGGTCGCGGTGTAGGCGACCGAATGCGGGCGTGGTGCGTGGGCGGAGACGGAGCCGTTGTTGATGATCCGGCCGCCCTGTGGGTCCTGCGCCTTCATCAGCCGGTACGCGGCCTGAGCGCAGAGGAAGGCGCCCGTCACATTCACGTCCACCACCGAGCGCCAGTCCTCCACTGACAGGTCCTCGACCGGGACGGAACGCGGGCCGAACGTGCCCGCGTTGTTGAAGAGCAGATCGAGTCGGCCGAAGCACTCCCGCGCCGAGGAGAAGAGCGCGTCCACGTCCTCGGGCCGTGACACATCGGTGGGGACGGTGATCACCCGGGCGTTCTCCCCGGCCAGCGCGGCGGTCTCGGCAAGGGGTTCCGGGCGCCGGCCCGCGAGCGCCACCGACCAGCCGGTGCCGGTCAGGGCGAGAGCCACCGCGCGGCCGATTCCGGATCCCGCACCCGTCACGACCGCCGTCTTCGGGCCGGAATTCAACAGTTTGTTGCTCATGACGCCGCAGCGTACGCCTTCCCGTTCTGCGGGCCGCGTAAGGCCGGACGGGGTCAAGGCGGCGTATGCGGCGGCGGGTTCACGTCTCGGAGGGCCGGTATTGATGATCATGGTCTCCGTCGCGTATGCGCACTTTGCCGTGGGCATCCATTCCCGCTGTATTCCTCATCCGCGCGACGCCGGAGCGACGCGAACACGACAGCCGCTCGATGTGCTGGTCCGGTGCACTGCCCGAGTACACCACCAGCCAGGGGAGGGACAGATGACGCATTCATCGCACCAGCAGGAGCTGCGCGACGCCGCCAGGCACCTCGGACGCCGCCGCTTCCTCACCGTCACCGGCGCCGCCGCCGCGCTCGCCTTCTCGGTCAACCTGCCGGCCGCGGGCACCGCGAGCGCCGCCGAGCTGGACGCCCGGAAGATCGGCGAGGACCCGTTCACCCTCGGCGTCGCCTCCGGCGACCCGCTGCCCGACTCGGTCCTGCTGTGGACGAGACTCGCGCCCCGTCCCTACGAGAGCGGCAGCGGACTGCCCCGGGCCCGGGTCCAGGTGCGCTGGGAACTCGCCCGCGACGAGCGCTTCTCCCGCATCGTCCGGCGCGGATCGGCCACCGCCCACCCGGAGTTCGACCACAGCGTCCACGTCGAGGTCAAGGGCCTCGAAGCGGACCGCGTCTTCTACTACCGCTTCCGTGCCGGGAACTGGACCAGCCCCGTCGGGCGGACCCGCACCGCACCCGCCCGTGGCGCCCGCAACAGCGTGCTGAGCCTGGCCGCCGTCTCCTGCCAGGCCTACCACGACGGCTACTTCACCGCGTACAGGCACCTTGCCGAGGAGGATGTCGACGTCGTCTTCCACCTCGGCGACTACCTCTACGAGTACGCCGTCAACGCGAGTGGCGGGGCCCGTAATTACACCGACCGCACGCTCCCTGCCCACTTCAACAAGGAGACGGTCACGCTGGAGGACTACCGGCTGCGGTACGGCCTCTACAAGCGTGACCCCGACCTGCGCGCCGCCCACGCCGCGCACCCCTTCGTCGTCACCTGGGACGACCACGAGACCGAGAACAACTACGCGGGCGGCACCCCCGAGAACGACGTACCACCGGAGGAGTTCCTGCTGCGCCGCGCCGCCGCCTACCGGGCGTACTGGGAGAACCAGCCGCTGCGCACCCCGCAGCGGCCGGTCGGCCCGGACATGAAGCTCTACCGGCGCCTGCACTTCGGCACCCTCGCCCAGTTCGACATCCTCGACACCCGCCAGTACCGCAGCGACCAGGCCTACGGCGACGGCTGGCAGAAGCCCGGACCGGAGTCCGAGGACCCCTCGCGCACCCTGACCGGCACCACTCAGGAGCGCTGGCTGCTGAACGGCTGGCGGGCCTCGCGGGCCACCTGGAACGTCGTACCGCAGCAGGTCACCTTCGCTCAGCGGCGCGATGTACCGACCGACGCCTTCAAACTCTCCATGGACGCGTGGGACGGCTACCCCGCCTCCCGGGACCGGGTCCTGAAGGGGGCCGAGGCCGCCGGGATCGACAACCTGATGGTGCTCACCGGCGACGTGCACGTCGGCTACGCCTTCGACCTGAAGAAGGACTTCGACGACCCGACCTCCCGCACCGTCGGCACGGAGATCGTCGCCACCTCCGTCACCAGCGGCAAGAACGGCTCGGACAGGCCGGCCGGCTGGAACAACCAGATGCAGGCCAACCCGCACATGAAGTTCTTCAACGGCCGTCGCGGATACGCCGTCATCACGCTGGGCGCGCAGCGGGCGCGCGCCGACTACCGCACGGTGTCCGCCGTCACCACGCCCGGCGCGCCCCTCGCGACGGCCGGATCGTTCGTCACGGAGGTGGGCAACCAGGGCCTCACGCCCGCTTAGGCCCCGCCCCACGGACGGGCGCCGGTCGGACGAGGCCGTCGGCCGGGTAGCGGACGCCGATGCGGTCACGTACCGCGTCGAGCGTCCGCATCACCGCAAGGGAACCGTCCAGCGGCACCAGCGGCGACTCCGTCTCGCCCGCCCGCAGCGCCCGTGCCACCTCGGCCTGTTCGAACTGCATCCCGCGCAGCCCCTCGCCCGCCGCCCCCGCGGTGAACTCCTCCGGCTCGTGCCCCTCCCGGTGCAGCACGAACCACTCCGGGTAGAAGAAGCCGCGCGGGAAGTCGATCCGCCCCTTCGTGCCCGTGACCGAGGCGGTCAGCGGCGTGTCCGCGACGATCGAACAGTTCAGCAGCGCCGAGGCGCCCGCCTCCGACCAGCCCAGCAGCATCGCGGTATGCAGATCGACGCCCTCGGGGGAGAGCAGCGCGTCGGCCTGCACCCGGTCCGGCTCGCCCAGCAGCAGGTGCGCGAACGACACCGGATAGACCCCGAGGTCCAGCAGCGCGCCGCCGCCCAGCGCCGGGTCGCGCAGCCGGTGCTTGGGACCGAAAGGACCCGCGAGCCCGAAGTCGGCCTGCACGGTACGGATATCGCCGATGGCGCCGTCCCGCACCAGCTCCGTCATGCGCCGGATGACCGGGTTGCAGTACGTCCACATGGCCTCCATCAGGAAGAGGCCGCGGTCCCGGGCGAGCTTCACCAGCTCGTCCGCCTCCCGAGCGTTGAGCGTGAACGCCTTCTCGCACAGCACGTGCTTTCCGGCCTCCAGACAGAGCGCGGCCGCCTCCCGGTGCGCCGAGTGCGGTGTCGCGACGTATACCACATCGACCTCGTCGTCGGCGGCGAGATCGGCCCAGCTGCCGTACGCCCGGGGTATCCCGAACCGCTGCGCGAACGCCTGCGCCGAGGCGTCCGTACGGGACGCGACGGCCACCACCTCCGCGTCCGGCATCGCCCGCAGGTCCTCGGTGAACGTCGCGGCGATGCCGCCGGTCGCCAGTACACCCCAACGCAAGGGCCCGCTCATGCCTGTCATGACTGCTCCCCAAAAAGGTCTCGACCAGTGCGGCTGAGCTGAGAGCATAGAGGCGGATTCAACTACATGGAGATGAGAATGCCGGAGAGCGGCGCAAGCCGGGCCCAGCAGGAACGCACACACATATCGACCACCGGGACCGGGGCCGAGGAGCCCACGGCCACCGGCACACCTCCCGGGAATCCGGCCGCCACCGACGCGGCCCGGCGCACCGGACTCCTCGTCACCCTGGTCCTCGGTGGCCTCACCGCACTGCCGCCGCTCTCCATGGACATGTACCTCCCGGCCCTGCCCGCGGTCACCGAGTCCCTGCAGGCCCCCGCCGCGACCGTGCAGCTCACCCTCACCGCCTGCCTCACCGGTATGGCGCTCGGGCAGGTCGTCGTCGGACCGATGAGCGACCGGTGGGGCAGGCGCCGGCCACTGCTCCTCGGCATGATCATCTATGTCGTCGCCACCGCGATCTGCGTCTTCGCCCCCACCACGGAACTCCTCATCGGCTTCCGCCTCCTGCAGGGCCTGGCCGGTGCGGCGGGGATCGTCATCGCCCGTGCCGTGGTGCGCGACATGTACGACGGCGTGGAGATGGCCAGGTTCTTCTCCACTCTGATGCTGATCTCCGGCGTCGCGCCGATCATCGCACCGCTGATCGGCGGACAGGTGCTGCGGTTCACCGACTGGCGGGGGATCTTCGCCGTCCTCACCGTCGTCGGCGTGGTGCTCACCCTGGTCGTCTGGAAGTGGCTGCACGAGACCCTGCCGCCGCAGGACCGGCACACCGGTGGCATCGGCGACGCGCTGCGCACCATGCGCGGGCTGCTCACCGACCGGGTCTTCACCGGCTACATGATCGCGGGCAGCCTCGCCTTCGCCGCCCTCTTCTCGTACGTGAGCGCCTCGCCGTTCGTCGTGCAGGAGATCTACGGGGCCTCGCCCCAGACATTCAGCCTGCTCTTCGGCATCAACTCGGTCGGCCTGATCGTCGTGGGCCAGATCAACGGCAGGATGCTGGTCGGCCGGATCAGCCTGGACAAGGCGCTCGCCTTCGGACTCTCGGTCATCGTGCTGGCCGCGGCCGCGCTGCTGCTGATGACGTCCGGGGTCTTCGGGCACGTGGGCCTGGTCCCGGTCGCGGCCGGGCTCTTCGTGCTGATGTCGGCGATGGGGCTCGCGATGCCCAATACGAACGCACAGGCCCTGATGCGTACGAAGCACGCCGCTGGATCCGCCTCCGCACTGCTCGGTACGTCGTCGTTCCTGATCGGCGCCGTCGCCTCGCCGCTCGTCGGGATCGCGGGCGAGGGGACGGCCGTTCCGATGGCTGTCGTGCAGCTGGTGTGCGCGGTGGGTGCGATGGCCTGCTTCCTGGGGTTGTGCCGGCCCTGGCAGCGGGTTTCCTAGTGCCGTGCCGGGCGTCGCGAGCCGGTGAACCTTTCCGGTCGCAGCCCTAGCGGGGGCCGGGTTCAGCCCCGGGGCTCGCCGCTGATCAGGTCCGGGCCGAGGTGGCGGGAGGCGACGGAGACGATCGCCGGTACCGCGCGCTCACGCGCCGGCTCGACCACGAAGCGGCCGAAGGCCTCGGACGGAAGCAGAGCCGGCTTCGCGGGCGCGATGAAGGCGTCGGTCCGGATTCCCTCAGTTCGCGCTCGGGTAGCCGATCAGATGCGGGCGGTCCTTCTCGTCCGTCCAGCGGAACAGGCCGACACCGTCCGATGTCACCGCGCCCGGAACCCGCTGGTTCGAGGGCAGGGCACCCGTCGTGCCGCTCCTGATCGCCACCGCGACGGGGGTTCCGCCGCCGGCCAGCACGTCGGCCGCGTTGCGGGCGTTCGCCGCGCCGTACGCGATGCCCTCGTCGGTCACGGACGCGAGCGTCAGCGGCTTCGTGCCGTCCGCCCCCTCGAAGCAGAACCCCCGCTTCGTCGACAGGTCGAAGGCGAGCGGACCGGCCACCAGGAAGTTGCCCGAGGGGGCGGCGACCAGCTGCGGGTACTGGCCCGGCTTGATCGCAGGCTTGCTGCACTCCACCGAGGAGAGGGGCTTGCCCGTCTCCATGTCCTGCACCACCCACAGATCATGGGTGGCGGCGCGCTTCGCCCCCTTGGCGAGCTGCCACTTCGTCAGCACCAGGCCCGGGACCACCGATGTGGGGATTCCGCTGAGCCGGTCGGTGCCCTTGGGAGCGACATTGCGGCTGAACCAGCCACCCTGCACCCAGAATTCCTTGGCCCCGCTGACCAGCAGACCCTTCTTCGTCAGTCCGCGCACCTCGGTGAGCTGCTTGCAGGTCGTGCAACCCTTCGGGTACTTGAGCGCGGGGGCAGTGATCTCCGACACCCGGCCGGTCACCGGGTCGACCACCGCGCTGTTCGTCCGGCCGTCGCTGATGAGGATGCCGGGGCCGGTGGCGGTGACCGTGGGTACGGAGTTCCACGGCACCTCGACGCGCCGCCGGGAGCCGTCCTGCACGTTGTAGACATCCAGCGAGACGATCGTGTCGGCGGGGGTCAGCGCGTTCTCGCCGACCTTCCCGTACGACCATGTGACGAAGTACTCGTGGTCGTCCACGGTGACCGGGAGGAGCCTCGGGAAGTGCTGCGGGGACGGGGGCCGCCAGCTCTCCCCGTGCCAGCCGGCCTCCCCGGTCTCCGAGTCGATGGTGCGCAGCTGGTACTTGGTGTCCGAGACCCGCACGAGATAGGCGAGGCTGCCCGTCGTCCGGGAGAGCGCGTAGTCGGGCGAGGTGCCGACGAGCTCCCAGCCGTGCTCGGTCGCGAACACGGAGGGGACGGTGAGCTGTGTCACCGGGGCCGCGCTCGCCTTGGCCTGCTTCTTCGGCTTGTCGGAGCTCTTCTCGCCGCTGCCGCAGGTGGCCAGCAGAAGAAGCATGGCAAGCACGAGCACTCCGCCGACCAGAACCAGGCGCACGATCTTCTGTCTCATGGTTTCCCTCGATGGGCGATCCCGACCTCGCGCCGGTCAGCGTAGCAACTTGCGTAGGTGCCGGGGCAGTTCGCATGGGCTGCTGTTCGTTACGGGTGCCGGGGCGGAAGCGGGTCCGCCGCCTTTGCCTACAATTCGTCGGTGAACGCCACCCTCCCCACTGCGGAAGCCCTGCGCGCGGCGCTGGCCGGACTGCTCGACGGGCTGCCGCCCAAGCAGGCCGCCCAGGCTGTCGACCGGCTCATCGCCAACTACCGCGGGACCACCCCCACGGACGCCCCGGTGCTGCGCGACCGTTCGGACGTCGCCGCGTACGCCGCTTACCGGATGCCCGCGACCTTCGAAGCGGTACGGTCCGCGCTCGCCGCACTCCAGGAGGCCGCCCCGGACTGGGTACCCGCCACGCACACCGACATCGGCGGCGGCACCGGAGCGGCGAGCTGGGCCGTGGCGGGGGCCTGGGAGGGGCCGAGGACGACCGTCCTGGACTGGGCCGAGCCCGCACTCGCCCTCGGCCGGGAGCTGGCCGCGATCTCCGGCATCCCCGCCCTGCGCACTGCCGAGTGGCGCCGGGCCCGGATCGGCACCGGCCTCGAACTCGCCCCCACGGACCTGATCACCGTCTCGTACGTACTCAAGGAGCTGACGGCGGAGGCCCGTGCCGGCCTCGTCGACACCGCGGCGGCCGCCGCACAGGCGGTCGTGGTCGTCGAGCCGGGCACCCCCGACGGCTACGCCCGGATCATCGAGGCCCGCGACCGGCTGATCGCCGCCGGGCTGAAGGTCGCCGCGCCCTGCCCGCACAACGACGCATGCCCCATCGAGCCGGGCACGGACTGGTGCCACTTCTCGGCCCGGGTCAGCCGCTCCTCGCTGCACCGGCAGGTCAAGGGCGGCTCGCTGCCGTACGAGGACGAGAAGTTCAGCTATGTCGTGGCGACCCGCTTCCGGACGGAACCCGTCCGTGCCCGGGTCACCCGCAAGCCGCAGATCCGCAAGGGGCAGGTGCTGCTGGACCTGTGCACCCGTGACGAGGCCCTGCAGCGCTCCACGGTCACCAAGCGGCACGGCGAGCTGTACCGGGCCGCCCGGGACATCGCGTGGGGCGACGAGTGGCCGCCGCACGACGTGGGTGGGTCCGGTGCCTGAGAGCGGCTGACGCCCGAGGCTGCCGGACCTCCGGCTACCCGCGCAGCTCCTGCGTGCAGCACTTCACGCTGCCGCCGCCCTTCAGCAGCTCGCCCAGATCCATCGGCACCGGTTCGAAGCCGCGCGCCCGCAACGGGTCGAAGAGCCCCGTGGCGGCCTGTGGCAGCAGCACATGGAGCCCGTCGCTCACCGCGTTGAGGCCGAGCGCCGCCGCATCCGGCTCCTCGGCGATCAGCGCGTCGGGGAAGAGCCGCGCCAGCACCGACCGGCTGCCCGGCGAGAAGGCGCCCGGGTAGTACATGATCTCGTCGCCCGCGTCGTCGAGCACGGACAGCGCCGTGTCCAGGTGGTAGTAGCGCGGGTCGACCAGATCGAGCCCGATCACCGGGCGCCCGAAGAACTCCTGCGCCTCGTCGTGCGAGAGGGGGCTGGACCGGAAGCCCCGCCCGGCCAGGATGTACGAAGCGGTGACCGCGAAGTCGCCTTCGCCCTCGTTGACGTGGGCCGGTTCATGGATCTCGGTGAAGCCGTTGTCCCGGAACCACTCGCGATGGGCCCCGGCCTCCTCGTACCGCTCCTGGTACGCGAACCGGGCGCCGAGCACCCGGCCGTCGATGACGGTGGCGCCGTTGGCGGCGAAGACCATGTCGGGCAGCTCGGGGCGGGGGGTGAGCAGCTCCACGGTGTGTCCGAGGGTGCGGTAGCGGTCGCGCAGGTCCTCCCACTGGGTCTGGGCCAGGGGGAGATCCACAGGCTTGCTGGGGTCCATCCACGGGTTGATGGAGTACGTCACCCTGAAGTGGGCCGGGGCGCACATCAGGTAACGGCGGGGTGTGGCTTCACGAGGCAAAGAAGGCTCCTCACGAAAAGCAGGGGTCACCTGCCGGTGGACTTCGCACGGGTGCGTGCGTGAGCCCATGGTCCACTTTCCGGGGCCCGCGCGCAGTGATCCGATCGGGTGGTTCCGCACGGTGATGAGACGACACGTATCGACACGTGCCGCTGCTAGATTTGCCGGCATGGTAGCGAACCGGCCACCCGACTCCAGTCGCCGCAGCGAGCGCTCGCGCCGTGCGATCTATGACGCGGCGCTCGGCCTGGTCGGCGAGGTGGGCTACCCCAGGACCACCGTCGAGGCCATCGCCGCGCGGGCCGGCGTCGGGAAGCAGACGATCTACCGGTGGTGGCCCTCCAAGGCGGCCGTCCTCCTGGAGGCCTTCGTCGCTCTCGGTGACCGGGCCGCCGAGGAGAACGGCGCGGGTGACGCGCAGGGGATTCCGGACACCGGTGATCTCGCGGCCGACCTCAAAGTCGTTCTGCGGGCCACCGTCGACGAGCTGACCGACCCCGCCTTCGAAGCGCCGACCAGGGCACTGGCCGCCGAGGGGATCGTCGACCCGCAGCTCGGCGCCGAATTCGTCCAGAAGCTGCTCGATCCTTCACTCCGGCTGTACGTCGCACGGTTGCGCGCCGCGCAGGAGGCGGGTCAGGTGCGCGCCGACATCGACCCGCGGATCGCCCTGGAACTCCTCGTGGGCCCGCTCACCCACCGTTGGCTGCTGCGCACCCTCCCGCTCACCCATGAGTACGCGGACGCGATCGTCGACTACACCGTGCGTGGGCTGGCACACCCCTGAGACGCACCCGTCATTTCATGACAAGAGGCGGCATAATGCCCAGCTCATGGCGTCGTCCCCCGTACCCCGCTTCGGGACTCTGGCCACCCGAGGCGCAGGATGGTGGGACCATGGACAGGAGCAACGCTGAGGTAAGGGGATAGATGGGCGCCGATTTCGGCCGTTATCGCGGCTCAGAGAGCAAAATTTCCCAATGGCTCCGCCGCCGACCCAAACCGCAGCAGAGCGAGGTCGACGACACCGCCCGGGAGGCGCTGCTCCTCGCTGTCGCCGAAGCCGGAATGCCGATCGCGCCCGCCGCCCATCCGGTCGGCTACCGATGTTCGTGCGAACGCATCGGCTGTCCCACCCCCGCCCGGCACCCCATCTCCTTCGCCTGGCAGACGCAGTCCACCACCGACCGCGCCCAGATCGAGCGCTGGGCCCGCAGCCAGCCGCAGGCCAACTTCATCACTGCGACCGGCATGATCCACGACGTTCTCGACGTGCCGCTGTCCGCGGGCAGTCAGGCACTGGAACGGCTCCTCGCCGCAGGCATCGACGTCGGCCCCGTCGCCCGGTCCGGCGACGACCGGATGCTCTTCTTCACCGCCACCCGCGGTACGCCCGAGGACGAGGACGAGTGGTGGCCGTGCGAGCTGGACTGCCATCCCGAGACCATGGACGAGCATCCGGGACTGCGGTGGCACTGCCGCGGCAGCTACGTACTCCTGCCGCCGGCCAGGCTGCCCGGTGAGCTGGATGTGCAGTGGGTGCAGGGGCCGGAGAACCCGCTGCCCGATCCGCTGACGCTGCTGGAGACACTCACCGACTCGTGTGCGCAGTACGCGGACGCGGCGGACCAGAGCGATCTGGACCACGACTCGGTGGCGTGGCCGCTGAGCCGCTAGCTCGATGACCGGGGCCGTCCGGTGGCTGCTTCGTCCTCAATCGCCGGACGGGCTTGATTCCGCCCCGGTCACGACCCCTTCGCCGCCGTCAGGCCCGGCAGCCGGTTCAGTACGACCACCTTGCCGTCCCCCGCGCCCTTCTTCGGAACGAACACCAGCTGGCTGGAGACCCGCTCCTTGGTGAGAGTGGACTTCACCTCACCGGTCAGCAGCGCCTCCACATCCGCGTTCAGCGGCGGACGCAGGCCCTTTGCCGCGGTCTGCCGTTCGAAGTGCTTGCTGCTGAAGAAGACCAGCGCCCCGCCGTCGTCCGTCTTCAGGCCGAGCGGGGCGAACGTACCGCTGTCCAGCGGCTGGTCGATGTACTGGTACGAGAATCCCGCCCGACGGGTGGTGCGGCGGGCGTCCCGCCAGCCCGAAGTGGAGGTGCCGGGGGCGAAGACGTCCGGGGTGCCTTTTTGCAGGTACTCCGTGTACTGGGTGCTCAAGTCCTCCGGTGCCACGGCCGGTTCGGAGCTGTCCGCGGCCACCGGCTCGGCCAGGCCGTCGCTGTCCTTCGCGAAGCCGGGCAGCTGGGACGGTGCGACGACCGACAGATAGGAGGCCTTCCACCCCGCGCCCGGCCCGGACTTGACGAAGACGACCAGCCAGCGGGTGTCCAGCTTTCCGCTGTCCTCGTCGCGGTTGGAGTCGGTGTCCGCGAGGAACCACCGGGGCCAGCCGGCCTTCTTCGGGATGAGATACCTGGCGTCGGTCAGCTCCAACGGCGTGTGGTTCGCATTGCCGTCCGGATTGTTCTTCTGTCGCGCCTTCAGCCCGGCCTGATTGATCGCGCCGAGCGGGCCCGTGACCCGGTCCGCGTCCAGAGCCGGATCGTAGGCCTTGTCTGCCGCGTTGTACGCGGTGGTGAAGGCCTTCAGGGCCTGTGCGGCTTCAGACCTGGTTGCCGCCGGCACCACTTCCAGCTCGCCGTGCACCGTCACGCACCCGCTCGCCGTCATGGACAGCACCGTCGCCGTCGCGAGCCCCGTCGCCAGCCGAATCGGCCTCAGGCTTCTCATCCGTTGCTTTCTGCGCCTTCTGATCCGTCGCCCCCACTGACCGTCCGAACCCTACCGGGGCGAGGAACAGCGCGAGAGTGGGGATCAGATACAGCGCCCACACCGTGATCTGAAGAACGGTCGGGTCGGGCTGGAAGTTGAACGTGCCCTTCAGCAGCGTGCCGTACCAGCTGTCCGGCGGAATCGTGGCGCTGATGTCGAACGCCCGATTGTGGATACCGCCGAGGAACTCGGCTTCCTGCAGGTCATGGACGCCGTACGCGAGCACGCCCGCGGCGACGATCACCAGCATGCCGCCGGTCCAGGTGAAGAACTTCGACAGATTGATCCTCAGCGCACCGCGGTAGAACAGCCAGCCCAGCACGACGGCGGCCGCGATGCCGAGGAACGCACCGATCATCGGGTGCCAGCCGTCATCCGCCGCATGCACCGCACGCCACACGAACAGCGAGGTCTCCAGGCCCTCCCGGCCCACCGCGAGGAGCGCCGTGGCGACCAGCGCGCCGGTGCCCATCGCGAGTGCCGCGTCGAGCTTGCCGTGCAGTTCCGTCTTCAGATGCCGCGCGGTGCGCCGCATCCAGAAGACCATCCAGGTGACCAGACCGACCGAGACGATCGACAGCGAACCGCCGAGCGCCTCCTGGGCCTTGAACGTCATCTCCTGCGAACCGAATTCGAGGCCGGCGCCGAACGCCAGGCTGACGACGATCGCGATACCGACGCCGATCCAGATCGGCACCAGTTTGTTCTTGTTGCCGGTCTTCACCAGATAGGCGATGAGGATGCAGACGACCAGGCTGGCCTCAAGGCCTTCGCGCAGGCCGATCAGGAAGTTGCTGAACACGTTTCGGTTCTCCTTTTCTGCTTCGAGTACCCAAGGGGGATTGGCAACCGGGAGGCGGCGTCGCCCAATTGCCGGTCCCTCTACGAGAACAGCGCCCGGCCCCACCAGTCGTCCTTGTCACGGACGCCCGGCGGGACGGCGAAGTGTGCCGAACCCACGTGCTGGATGTACTCGTTGAGTGCGTCGTGCGCCGCGAGGCGGCGCTGCAGCGGAATGAATGCCTTGCGGACATCGCGCTGGTAGGCGAGGAAGAACAGCCCGGCGTCGAGCCGGCCGAGGCCGTCCGTACCGTCGGTGAAGGAGTAGCCGCGGCGCAGGATCGTCGCACCGTCGTTGCTGTCCGGGTGGGCGAGCCGCACATGCGCGGTCGGCAGCATCGCCTTCAGGAACGGCTCGTCGCGCTCCTTGGCCTTGCCGACCGGTGCGCCCTCGCCCTTGTCCCGGCCGAAGACGTCCTCCTGCTCCTGGAGCGGGGCGCGGTCCCAGGTCTCGATGTGCATCCGGATGCGCCGGGCCACCAGGTACGAACCCCCGGTCATCCAGCCCGCCTTGTCCTTCTCGCCGACCCACACATGCTTGTCGAGGGCGGCGGTGTCGGTGCCGGAGATGTTCCGGGTGCCGTCCTTGAAGCCCATCATGTTGCGCGGGGTCTGGGCATCGGGCGTCGTCGAGGACGTCTTGCCGAAGCCCAGCTGGGACCAGCGGATCGCGGTACGGCCCATGCCGATCCTGGCGAGGTTGCGGATGGCGTGCACCGCGACCTGCGGGTCGTCCGCACACGCCTGGACACAGAGATCGCCGCCGCTGCGGGCCGCGTCGAGGTTGTCGCCGGGGAACTTCGGCAGATCGACGAGCGCCTCGGGACGCTTGTCCTCCAGACCGAACCGGCCCTTGGCGAAGAGCGAGGGGCCGAAGCCGATGGTGAGCGTGAGCCGGGACGGCTTGAGCCCCAGTGCCTCGCCCGTGTCGTCCGGCGGGGCCTCGGCGAGACCGCCGTAGGCGCCGTCGCCGACCGCGTGACCGGCCGTCATCCGCTCGGCCGCCCGCGTCCACTCCTTGAGCAGCGCGATCAGTTCGGCGCGGTCCTTCGTCGTCACGTCGAACGCGGCGAAGTGCAGCCTGTCCTGTACGGCGGTGGCGATACCCGCCTGGTGCGCACCGTGGAACGGCACGGCCGCACCGCTGTCCGCGGCCGGCACTGCGTCGCTCTCCGTACGCACCGCGGCGACCGCGCCACCGGCCGCGACAGCGCCCAGCGCAAGACCGGCGCCGCCCCAGCCGAGCAGTGCCCGACGGGACGGGGCACGGCCACCGGTCCCGGCGGTTGCCCCGGCGGCGTCGTCCACGGCGGTGTTCTGCGTCTCCTCCGACATCCCGAAGTCTCCCCGCTCGTTACTTCGTCACCGCGGCGGCGAGCTTGGACAGCGGCTCGGCCAATGCGTTGACGGCGTCCGAAAGCTCCTTGCGGTCCGCCTTGCCGACCTTCTCGTACGAGGTGAACTCGTAGGAGGTCTTGTCCTTGCGGTACTTGTCCAGCAGCGTGTTCAGTGCTGCGAACTGCTTGTCCAGGGACGCCGTCAGCGCCGGGTCGTTCTTCGACGCGATCGGCTTCAGCAGCTCGTAGGACTTCTCCGCGCCCTCGACGTTGCCCTTGAAGTCGATCAGGTCGGTGTGGCTGTAGCGCTCTTCCTCGCCGGTGACCTTGCCGGTCGCGACCTCGTCGAGAAGTTCCTTGGCGCCGTTGGCCATGGAGGTCGGAGTGATCTCAGCCGTGCCGACCCGCTTCTGCCAGTCGAGCAGGTCCTTGTAGAGGACCGGTGCGAGGGCCTTCTCCTCGGCGCCCAGCTTCTTGTCCTGCCACAGCGCCTTCTCCAGGCGGTGCCAGCCCGTCCACTTCTGGCCGTCCTCCAGGCCGTCCTCGCGGAGGTCGACCTTCGGGTCGATGTCGCCGAAGGACTCGGCGACCGGCTCGGTGCGTTCCCAGCCGAGACGGGAGTCGGCGTAGATCTTCTTGGCGGCCTCGATGTCACCGGCGGCGACGGCGTCGGTGAAGGCCTTGGCCTTCGGCAGCGTCTCGTCGGCCTGGGCCTGGACGTACGTGCGGTAGGCGGCGACGGCCTTGTCCATCTCGGGGCTGCGCTTGGCCGTGTTGGCGCCGGTGACCTCGATCTTCTGCCGGATGCCGTTGCCCTTCATGCCGGGCTTGCAGACGACGTTGTACGAGCCGGCCTTCACCTCGGCCGTGATGTTGGCCTTGGTGCCGGGGCCGATGTTCTCGCGCTCGGCGGCGATGCGGTCGTCCGGGAACAGGACGTAGACCTCGGTGACCTTCGAGCCCTTGTTCTGCACGGCCAGTTCGATGTGGCCGGCCGGCAGCTTCTTCTTCGAGACCTCGCACGAGTCGTCCTTGGCGACGACCTGTACGGCTCCGTCGCCCTTGCCGTCGCTCTTCTCGGCACAGCCCGTGACAGCGGTCAGGGCGGCCACGGTCGCGGCAGCGGTGACGACGGAGGAACGAACGGCTCGCATGAGGGCTCCACAAGAAGAAGGAGAAGAAGGAGAAGATCGGACAAAGACAGGTGAGGCGGACCTAACTTAACCGAGGCTTACCTCACCGATGCCCACTCGTGCAGTGATTCAACTCTCATCCGCGTAATGCGGGAACGAGGCGGTCACGGATGATTCATGGACGACCCATGGATAGGTCAAGCGATGGTCAAGTCGTTCTGGTCGGTACGACGAGGGGCGCCCCGGTCCGCGGATGCGGGAACACCTCGACCGGCTGCCGGTAGACCTCGCCGAGCAGTTCGCCCGTGAACACCTCGGCGGGCGGGCCCGCCACCGCGATCCGCCCGTCGTGCAGCACGGCAGCCCGGTCCGCGTGAGCCGCGGCCAGCCCCAGATCGTGCAGCACGACGACGACCGCGTCACCGGCGGCGGCCCGATCCCGGCAGATCCGCAGCACCAGTTCCTGGTGACGCAGATCGAGCGCGGCGGTCGGCTCGTCCAGCAGCAGCAGCGGGGCGCGCTGCGCCAGCACCCTGGCCAGCGCGACCCGGGCCCGTTCGCCGCCGGACAGCGCGGAGAAGGGGCGCCCGGCGAACTCGGTCACCTCGGTGGCCGCCATCGCCGCGGCGACCGCCGGATCGTCCTCGTCCGCCCGCTCCGTCCCGGCCCACGGTGCCCGCCCCATCCGTACGACGTCCTCCACCGGGAAGGGGAACGACAGCGCGGCGGACTGCGGCAGCACCGCCCGGCGCAGGGCCAGTTCGGGGGTCGACCAGTCGGTGACCGGGCGTGAGTCGATCCGTATCTCACCGCTCTCGGCGGGCAGATCGGCGGCCAGCGCCGCCAGCAGGGTCGATTTCCCGGCCCCGTTGGGCCCGACGAGCGCCAGCACCTCACCCGCGTACGCGGTCAGTTCGATGGAGTCGAGCACCGGTCGCCGCCCCAGCCGCACCCGCAGCCCGCGCGCCTCGGAGACGGGGGAGCCGGGGGAGACGGGAACGGGCAGCTGCCGGCCCCGTACCCGGAAAGGGTTCTTCAAGGCCCTCATACCCAACCACCTTGCCTGCGACGGGTCCTGCGCAGCAGCCAGAAGAAGAACGGGCTGCCGAAGAGTGCGGTCAGCACGCCGAGCGGCAGCTCGGCGGGATCGGCGACGGTACGGGCCGCGAGATCGCCCGCCACCAGCACCAGGGCGCCGCCGAGCGCGCTGCCGGGGACGAGAAAGCGGTGCCCGGGACCGTTCGCCATGCGCAGCAGATGCGGAACCAGCAGCCCCACGAACGAGATGATCCCGGCGACCGCCACCGCGGCCGCGGTCAGCAGCGCCACGACGAGGACGAGCACGAGCCGCAGCCGCTCGACATCGACCCCCAGATGCCGGGCCGGCCGCTCGCCCAGCGCGAGGAGGTCCAGCTTTCGCGCGTAGAACGGCGCGACGAGCAGCCCGAGCACTGCGCAGGGCAGCACGGCGAGCACCTTGGGCCAGGTCGCCTGGGCCAGCGAACCCAGCTGCCAGAAGGTGATCTGCGAGATCTGCGCGTTGTCGGCGAAGAAGATGAACAGCCCGATCAGCGCACCCGCGAAGGCGTTGACCGCGATCCCGGTGAGGATCAACGTCACGACCTCGGTCCGCCCGTCCGACCGCGACAGCGCGTACACCAGCAGTACGGTCGCGAGCCCGGCGGCGAACGCGCAGAGGGTGATGGTCCAGTTGCCGAAGAAATTCAGCCCGAGCGCGATCGAGGCGACCGCGCCCACCGCCGCACCGGAGGAGATCCCGATCACCCCGGGCTCGGCGAGCGGATTGCCGAACACACCCTGCATCAGGGCGCCCGCGCAGCCCAGTGACGCCCCGACGAGCAGGGCGAGGACGACCCTCGGCAGCCGTACGTTCCACAGCACGCTCTCACCGACCCGGTCCAGCGCGGCTCCACCGAGACCGAGCCGGTGCTGGACGGAGCCGAGGACGTCGCCGAGCGGAATGCTGTACGCGCCGAGCCCGGCGGAGAGCAGAGCGCACACCACGAGCGCCGCGAGCAGCCCTGCGGTCAGGGCGAAGGGGGCGGAGCGCCGGGGCTTCGGTGCCGTCGGCGGCTGAGGCTCCGGTTTCATGGGAGCGCCCGGCCGGGTGCGTTCCTCGTACGAGGTGGTCACCGGCCCGCCCCGTCCTTCGGGTGGAGCTGCGCGACCAGTTCGCTCAGCACCCGGTCCGTGCGCGGCCCGTAGTTCAGCAGCACGCCGTCGTCGATGGAGACGATCCGCCGGTCCATCCCGGCCGGGGTCTCGGCGATGCCAGGGATCTTCACCACACCGTCGACGCCGCCCACCGATTCGAGTCCCTTGCGCATCACCAGGATGGCGTCGGGGGCGGCCTTGGCGAGGGCCTCGCTGGTGATGGCGGTGAAGTCCTTCTTCAGCCCGGACGCCTTGCCCGCGTCGACGGCTCCCGCCGCTTCGAGGAGCGAACTCGCACCGGACTCCCGGCCGCCCAGCAGATATACGGAGGCCGAGCCGCGCAGATAGAGGAAGGCGACCCGGGGCTTCTTCTGCCCGTCCGCCGGGGCGGGTACGGACTTCTGTACGGCGTCGATACGCGACTGGGTGCGCGACTTCAGTGCGGTGCCCGAGTCCGGCACGCCCAGGGCCGCCGCCACGGCGGCGATCCGGCGGCCGGCATCGGCGAGTTCCTTGGCCGGTTCGACGACGACGAGCGGAATGCCGGCATCCCGGATCTGGCCGATTGCCTCGGCGGGGCCGGTCGTGGTGTCCGCGAGGACGACGGTCGGCCTCAGCGACAGCACGCTCTCCGCGGAGACGTCATGGGCGCGGGTCACCACCGGGAGTTTCGCCGCCTGTTCGAAGGTGGCGGTGATGTCGCGGGCCACGACCTGCTTGCCGAGGCCGAGAGTGAAGACGATCTCGCTCAGGCCGCCGGTGAGCGGAATGATCCGGTCCGTCGAGGCGACGGTGACTTCGGCGCCGTCCGCCGACTTCACCGTGACCGGCAACTGCGGCTTCGGAGCGGTGGTCAGGGGCTCGACGCGGTCGGCCGCGGCGTTCCTGGAACCGGCGGCAGGAGTCCCCGTATCCGTACCGCCGCCGCAGCCCGTCAGGACGAGGGCCAGGGCGACGACGGCCGTCAGTGCACCCAGCGGTCCACGGGTCCTGACCGGCCCACGCCTCGGCCGCCGGGCGTCCGGGCCCGACGGGGCGAAGTCCTGCAAGAAGCGCACTGGGGCACCGTCCTGTCGTTCTGCGGTGAGCAGTTGGCAATGTTTTGCGAGCAATGTGATGGAAGGGGTGCCATCACAAGATCTCCATAGCTTAGGTTAGCCT
Organism: Streptomyces sp. Ncost-T10-10d; assembly: GCF_900091955.1. GTDB lineage: Bacteria > Actinomycetota > Actinomycetes > Streptomycetales > Streptomycetaceae > Streptomyces. The sequence goes on along the minus strand of NZ_FMDF01000145.1, from coordinate 127,754 downwards.
TACCTGACTTTCCAGATCTCGGAGGGGTCCTCATGCTGTCGTCCAGACCTGCCCGCGCACCAGGACGGGCCCTGACCGTCGCGCTTCTCGCGGTGCTGCTGGGGGCCCTGCTCCCGCCCACCGCCGCGCAAGCGGCGAGCCGCACGGTCCAGGGCGGCAGGCTGGACTGGGGCATCAAGTCCTCCTTCCAGAGCTACGTCACGGGCCCCATCGCGAACGGAAGCTGGAGCCTGACCGGTGGCGCCGCCACGGTCGGCGGCAGTCAGTTCCGTTTCCACTCCGCCACCGGTTCCTACGACCCGGCGACCGGCGCATTCGGCTCCGGCTTCTCGGGCGGGGTCCGCTTCGTCGGCCACAAGAAGCCCGGCGGCGGCTACGAACTGGACCTCACCATCAGCCGGCCCACCGTCCGCATCACGGGCGGCACCGGCACCGTCCTTGCCGACACGGTCGGCAAGGACCGGGGGAGCGGCCGCGTCACCTCGGCCTCCCAGGTGCCGCTCGCGACGCTCGGTCTGTCCGGGATCGACATGAAGGGCGGTTCCACCCCCATCGCCCTCAACAACGTCCCGGCAACACTGACTTCCCAGGGCGCGAAGGCGTTCGCCGGTTACTACACGGCCGGCACACCGCTCGACCCGGTCAGCCTCTCCGTGGACACCTCCGCCCCGGCCGGGAAGCCGGCCGCCTCCAGGTCCCCCGAGAAGCCGGCGGAGCCGAAGAAGGCCGAGCGGGCCGCGGGCCGCTTCGAGGACGCCGCCGTCGACTGGGGTGTGCGCCGGACCTTCCGCGAGTACGTCACGGGCTCCATCGGCAAGGGGAAGTGGACCCTCGCCGACGGCGCCCAGGACGGCGGGGCGCTCTTCCGTTTCCCGCGCGGCAAGGGCACGTACGACCCGAAGGGGCAGACCCTGGACGCCGACTTCGCGGGCAGCGTCCGCTTCACGGGAGCCGACGGACTCGATCTGAAACTGTCGGCGGTCGCGGTCCGGGTGGAGGCGGGCAAGGGCACGCTCTCGGCGGACGTCCTGAGCGACGGCTACCGGCACACGGCCGTGCCGCTCGTCACCTTCACCGCAAAGGACTTCACGGCGAAGGACGGTCTCGCCGTCCTCACCGAGGTCCCCGCCACCCTCACCGCCGACGGCGCCAAGGCGTTCGGCCCGCTCTACGGAGCGGGCACCGCAATGGACCCGCTCTCGCTGGCCGTCGCCGTCGATGCCGAGGCCGAACTGCCCGCCCTGCCCGACCTGGGCAGTGGTCCCGACCCGTCCGACCCGCCCGCGGAGAAGACCACCACCGCGGCATCGGTGTCCGACTCCGGTTCCGGTTCCCGCACCGGGCTGTATCTCGGCATCGGCGGCGCGGGCGTGCTCGCCGCCGCGGCAGGCGCGCTGTACCTCACCCGCCGCCGCGGCACCCAGCAGAACAACAGCTAGCCCACCCCCCGTTTCATTCCTGAGGAGATCACCGACCATGGCAGCAACCCGCCGTCCCGCAGCCCTCGCCGCCGCCGTCGCCACGGCAGCCGCACTCGGCGCGACCGTGTTCGCCCTTCCGGCGCTCGCCGCCGACGGCACCGCCCCCGACGGGGCGGCAGCCGCGGCGCCGAAGCCGGAGTTGAAGGACGGCACGCTGGAATGGGGCGTCAAGGAGTCCTTCCGCAGGTACCTCGCCTCGTCGTTCTCCGGCGGGAAGATCACCGTCAAGGACGGTGCCACGCAGGCGCCCGACAACGGTGTGTTCACCTTCGTCAACGGCAAGGGCACCTATGACACGGCCACGCACGGCACCGACAACGCCTTCGAGGGCGGCGTCAACTTCTACGCACACGGGGGCGTTCTCGACATCACGCTCTCGGACGTGAAGCTCTCCACGACCGGCACCGGCGGCGCGATCACCGTCGATGTCGCGACCCCGGAAGGCACCCGGAACGATGTGGCGTTCGCGGCTCTCGACCTGTCGGCGGTGAAGCCGGACCGGGGTGCGGGCGGCGCGATGGTCTTCAAGGACATCCCGGCGACGCTCACGAAGGCGGGCTCCGAGGCGTTCAACGGCCAGTACAAGGAGGGGGACGCGCTCGACCCGGCCACGCTCTCGGTGAAGGCGGTCTCGGCCCCGACCACCGAGCCCACCCAGAAGCCGACCACCGAGCCGACCGGGAAGCCCACCGGGAAGCCGACCACCGAGCCGACCGGGAAGCCGACTTCGACCGCGTCCCCGTCCCCCTCGGCCACGGTCACCGACAAGCCGGCTGCCGCCGAGCAGGGCGCGATCGTCGACGGCACCCTGGACTGGGGCGTCAAGAAGTCCTTCCGTACGTACGTCACGGGCCCGATCGCCCGCGGAAAGGTCGAGACGACGGCCGGCGCCACCGCATCCGGCGACGGCTACCGCTTCCCGGACGCCACCGGTCACTTCGACGCCGACAAGCAGACCCTCGACGCGGACTTCGACGGCAAGGTCAGCTTCCTGGGCCACCAGGAGAACGGCGCCTACACCCTCGACCTCTCCCTCACCGGCATGGAGATCCAGGTGAACGGGACGAAGGGCACCCTGATCGCGGACGTCTCCACCAAGGACCGCGAGACCAAGAAGGTCAGCACCTACACCGGCCTGGCCGTCGCAGAACTGAAGCTGCCCAAGGGCGAACTCGCGGCCAGGAACGGCGTGGTGACCCTCTCGGCCGTCCCGGCGACCCTCACCGCCGACGGCACCGAGGCCTTCGGCGGCATGTACCGGGCGGGCGAGCAGCTCGACGCGCTGACCGTCGCGGTCGCCCTCGACAAGGACGCCGCGCTCCCGGGCGGCGCGGGCTCCACCGGCTCCGCCGGCTCCATGGGCTCCACGGGTCCGGCGGGAGGCTCCACGGCCACCGGCGGTGGCAGTGTGGGCGGCGGCTCGGTCGGTGGCTCGGGCTCTCTCGCAGCCACCGGTTCCGACGTCCCGGCCGGTGCCCTGATCGCCGCCGCGGGTGTCGTCGTGGCGACCGGCGCCGGAGCGGTGATCGCCGCCCGCCGTCGCCGTAACGCCTGATCCGTCCGGACCGCCCGACGGCACCGCCCGGGTGACGGCCCGGTTCTACGGCCTTCACCCGGGCGGTGTTTGAATGCCCACGTGAGCGACAGCGACTTCGACGTACCCGCAGGCATCGACGTACTGCGCGTGTTCTGCGGCCCCGACGGCCGGCACGGCAACGCCCTCGGGGTCGTACGTGACGGGCGTACGTACCCCGACGAGGCGTCCCGGCAGGAACTGGCCCGCCGGCTCGGCTTCAGCGAGACCGTGTTCGTCGACGACCCCGAGCGCGGGCACGTCGACATCCACACCCCCGGACTCCGCCTCCCCTTCGCCGGGCATCCGCTCGTCGGCGCCGCATGGCTGCTCGATCTGGAGATCCTGGAGCTGCCGGTCGGGGAGATCTTCGCCCGTCAGGACGGGGAGTTCACCTGGATCACCGCCCGCCCCGAGTGGGCGCCGCCGCGCAAACTGGAGCGGTACGCATCCGTCGCCGAGGTCGAGGCGCTGACCGGGCCGCCCCCGGGCGAGGGCTGGCTGTACGTATGGGCCTGGGAGGACGAGGCGGCGGGCCGGGTCAGGGCGCGGGCGTTCCCGCGACGAATCGATGAGCGCGGTGTCAGCCGCTCCGGTGGAGCCGGGGCCTGCACCGGGGGCATCGTGGAGGACGAGGCGACGGGCGCGGCTGCCCTGCTGCTCAGCGACCGGCTCGGCCGCGCCCTCAACATCACCCAAGGACGCGGCTCCCAGATCCTCACAGCACCCGCGCCGGACGGCACGGTGGAGATCGGGGGCCGCGTCACGCTGGCGTTTCGGTCGAGCCCTTCCGGCGATTGACGACAGAGCGGCACGGCGGACCGGGCCGACCGACCGACCCCGGTCGCCCCCTCCTCCCGCACCGCCACCGCGTCAAGCGCTGAGCGGGAACACCTCGCCCAACTCCCGGAACACCGCCGTGTTCAGCGCGAACGCCTGCTTGCACTCGGCGACGATGCGCTGCTTCTCCAGGTCGTCCGCGTTCACCGCGTCCAGCAGTTCGCGGTAACTCCGCTTGAAAGAGGCGGGGTTGGATATCTCCTCGAAGACATAGAACCGGACCCCGTCACCCTTGCGTGTGAAGCCCCAGGTCTTCTCCGCCTTGTCGCGGATGATCTGGCCGCCCGAGAGGTCGCCGAGATAGCGGGTGTAGTGGTGTGCGATGTAACCGGCGGGCCAGGTGCGGGCGCACTCGGCGACCCGCGCGGCGTACGCGGCCGTGGCGGGCAGCGGCGCCAGGCCCTCGCGCCAGCCGGTACCTCGCAGGTGGGCCAGATCGCGCTCCAGTTCGGTGGTGCGCATCAGCTGGGGCTGTATGAACGGACCGGCGACCGGGTCGTTCCGCAACGCCTGGGCCCCTTCTTCCAGCGCCCGGTACACGAACCACAGCTGCTCGGTGTAACGCGTGTACGCGTCCACTCCGAGGCGTCCGCCCAGCAGGTCGCTCATGAAGGTCGAGGTCTCCGCCTCGGTGTGCTGCTCGTGCGACGCGGTGCGGATGAGCGTCGAGAAGGGCGTGGCGGCGGCGGTTGCGTCCAAGGCGGGCCTCCGGGGGCCGAGGGGGACGGGAAGTCCGGAAAGGGACAGAAACATCGGCAGCGACTGCGTACGGCAGTGGCTGTCGACTTCTCCGATCTTCTTACTTAGGCTTACCTAAGTCAACAGCTTCCCGACAGGCTGTCGGTAAAAACGATACGCCCGGTTCCGCTTCCGCGCGGGTGCAGCGGACGCGGCGGGAGCAGCGGGGGAACACGCGAAAGCGGCCGCCCGGGGGCGGCCGCTTTCGCAGGGAGCTGTCTGCGTGTTCACGGGAGCGTCAGGATCTCGGCGCCCGTCTCCGTCACCACCAGCGTGTGCTCGAACTGAGCGGTGCGCTTGCGGTCCTTCGTCACCACGGTCCACCCGTCGTCCCACATGTCGTAGTCATGGCTGCCCAGCGTCAGCATCGGCTCGATGGTGAACGTCATCCCGGGCTGCATCACGGTGGTCGCGCGCGGGCTGTCGTAGTGCGGAATGATCAGACCGGAGTGGAACGAGGAATTGATCCCGTGCCCGGTGAAGTCCCGCACCACCCCGTACCCGAAGCGCTTCGCGTACGACTCGATGACCCGCCCGATCACATTGACCTGCCGGCCCGGCCGGACCGCCTTGATGGCCCGGTTCAGCGACTCCTCGGTGCGCTCCACGAGCAGCCGGGACTCCTCGTCCACGTTGCCGCAGAAGTAGGTGGCGTTGTTGTCGCCGTGCACACCGTTGATGTACGCCGTGACGTCGAGGTTCACGATGTCGCCGTCGCGCAGCACCGTGGAGTCCGGGATGCCGTGGCAGATCACCTCGTTGAGCGAGGAGCAGAGCGACTTGGGGAATCCGCGGTAGCCGAGCGTCGACGGATAGGCGCCGTGATCGCACATGAACTCATGGGCGACCCGGTCGAGTTCGTCCGTCGTGACGCCCGGGGCGATGTGCTTCGCGGCCTCCGCCATCGCCTGCGCGGCGATGCGCCCCGCGATGCGCATGCGCTCGATGGTGTCGGCGTCCTGGATCTCCGGTCCGGTGTACGGGGCAGGGGCCGGCTTGCCCACGTATTCGGGGCGCCGGATGTTTCCGGGTACGGAACGGATGGGAGTGATCTCCCCGGGTACGAGCAGCGACTGGCCAGACATGTCAGCGAGTCTAACCAGCGTGCTTGGGGCAGCATGGCCCCGAGGGAAGGAGCCGATGATGGCCCTGTTCAAGAAGCGCACGGTCGGCAAGCCGGGCGAGTGGTACTACTGCCTGCAGCATCAGAAGGTCGAGGAGGGCCCCGAGTGCCCGGCCAAGGACCGTTTCGGGCCGTATGCCTCCCGTGAGGAGGCGGAGCACGCGATGCAGACCGCGCAGGAGCGGAATCTTGAGTGGGAGACGGATCCCAAGTGGCACGACCGGGCCACGCCGCCCGACCCGGAGGCGTGACCGGGGGCTCCGTCCGGGGGCTCCGTCCGGGGGCTCCGCCCCCGGACGCCGCTCCTCAGACGCCGGCGGGACGGGACTCTCCGGCCGCGCGCCTGCGTACCGCGTCCTCGTCCGTCCCGGAGTCGTACGTCAGCAGCTTCGGCAGTGCTGCGGTGAGCAGTGCGACCGAGGCCACGCACGCCACACCCCCGCTCCAGATCGCGGATCGGGTCCCCGTCCAGCCCGCCATCGCACCGGCCCGCACCTGGCCCAGCTGCGGGCCGACGCTGTACGAGAGCACCTCGATGCCCGCCAGCCGGCCCCGCAGCTCCTCCGGGATGGTCTGGTTCCAGATCGTGGAGCGGCCCAGACCGCTGAGCATGTCCCCCGCGCCCGCCACCGCCAGGCAGACCAGCACCGGCCACACGTTGCTGAACCATCCGGCCGCCGCGATCGCCAGCCCCCAGGCCGCCGCCCCGAACACGACGAACAGCCCGTGCCGTCGTACCCGTGACGTCCAGCCGCTGGTCAGGCCGAGGACCAGCGAGCCGACCGACCCCGCCGCGTACATCAGGCCCAGCGACCACTCGGCATCCAGCTCGTCCGCGAGGAACGGGAAGATCGTGTTCGGGAAGGCGAAGAACATCGCCGCCAGATCGACCGCGTACGTCCCCAGCAGCACCGGGCGGCTCCAGGCATACCTCGCCCCCTCGGCGATGCCGCGCAGCGACGGTTTCCGGCTGTCCGGGGCGGGCGGCGCGGGCGCCAGTCGCAGACACAGGAGCACGGAGGCGGTGAACGTGACCACCGTGACCGTGTATGCCGTGGCGTGCCCGGCATAGGCCACCACCAGTCCTGCCACCGCCGGGCCGGTGATCGCGCCGAACTGCCAGCGCAGCGAGTTCAGTGCGGCGGCCGCGGTCAGCTGGTCGTGCGGCACGATCCGGGCCATCAGCGAATCCAGTGCGGGCCGCTGGAGCCCGGCGAGCGCGGAGACCCCGCCCGCGACCAGATAGAGCGGCCAGAGCATCGGGTCGGGCAGTGCGGCGTTCACCAGGAGTACGAGGGCGAGCAGCCCCAGCCCCGCCTCGGTGCCCAGGATCACCTTGCGGCGGTCCGCGGAGTCCGCGAGCGCCCCGCCGTACAGACCGAAGACGACCAGCGGCACCAGTTCGACCGCACCCATCGCACCGACGGCCAGCGGCGAACCCGTCAGCTCCTTGATCTGGAGCGGCAGCGCGATCAGCGCCATGAAGCTGCCGAAGTAGGTCACCAGGCCCTGGATCCACAGCAGCCGGAAGTCGGCCGAGGAACGCAGGGGCGAGAGATCGGGCAGCAGAGCGGAGAGCCGGGCTGCCGGGGAGGGAGCTGAGGTCACGAGGGCTCATGGTCCGGCGCCGTAGGTGCCCCCTGCAACAGATTTTCGCGGCGGTCGGCCGCTCCCGCCACGGCCCCCGGACTTCTCACCATCGGGGCGGTGGCGGCGCCGTCAGTAGATCGGCGAGCCGGGACAGCCGGTCCCGGAAGCGGCGGCCGCGCGGCGCGGGGGTGCTGTTCTCCCCGGCCGCCGCGCTCACCAGATGCTGCACGGTGTCCAGATCGACATCGTCGTCGCCGGTCACCGCGAGGGTCTCGTGCGCGAGCCCCCGAACCTCCGGGTCGCCGTCGTCCAGCGAGAGCACCGTCGCCCCGGCCCGGCGGGCGTCGTGCACCCGCTCCAGCAGCCCGGCGCCGGGCCGCTCCGGGGCCACCAGGAGCAGCGTCTCGCCCCGCCCGGCCGCCTCGATCCTGCACAGACCGACGGCCAGATGCGCCGGATCGCCCGGCTCCACCCGGTGGCGTACCAGGGTGGGGGTCAGCTCGGGCAGCCCGGACCAGGTCGACTCGTCGACCAGATGGGCCGCCAGATGCCACGGCTCGTACACCGCAGTCCCCACCAGCAGCAGCCCGCCGCCGTGCGGGACGACGGACGACCTGAGCGCCCCGGCGAACCGCCGGGTCGCCTCGGGCCACTCGGTCCCGGCGAGCACTTCACGCAGCAGGGCGACGCGTACGGCATCCATGGCCCGGCATCTTGCCCCAGGGCCCGGCCCCGTCAACGGCGAACGACGGCGGAACCATCCGAACGGGCCCGGCGGAGCGATCCGGATCGCTCCGCCGACGACGGGGCGTTCCCCTCCGACGCGGGCAGTAGTGTCGAGGCCATGACTACGAATGACAGTGGCAGCGCACCCAAGCCCCCTGCCAAGGACCCCTGGGACCTCCCCGATGTGTCCGGGCTGACCGTCGGCGTGCTCGGCGGTACCGGACCGCAGGGCCGCGGGCTCGCCTACCGTTTCGCCCGCGCCGGGCAGAAAGTGATCATCGGCTCCCGTGCCGCCGACCGCGCGCAGACCGCGGCCGGCGAGCTGGGCCACGGCGTCGAGGGCGCGGAGAACGCCGAGTGCGCCCGGCGCAGCGACGTCGTGATCGTCGCCGTGCCGTGGGACGGCCACGCCAAGACCCTGGAGTCGCTGCGCGACGAGCTCGCGGGCAAGCTCGTCATCGACTGCGTCAACCCGCTCGGCTTCGACAAGAAGGGCGCCTACGCCCTGAAGCCCGAGGAGGGCAGCGCCGCCGAGCAGGCCGCCGTCCTGCTGCCGGAGTCCCGGGTCACCGCCGCCTTCCACCACCTCTCGGCGGTGCTCCTTCAGGACGAGGCGATCGAGGAGATCGACACCGATGTGCTGGTGCTGGGCGAGGCCCGCGCCGACACCGACCTGGTACAGGCGCTGGCGGGCCGGATTCCCGGCATGCGCGGCATCTTCGCCGGGCGGCTGCGCAACGCCCACCAGGTCGAGTCCCTGGTCGCCAACCTGATCTCGGTCAACCGCCGCTACAAGGCGCATGCGGGTCTGCGTACCACCGACGTCTGAGCCGGACACGTTCCCGGCACACCCTGCGGCGGGCAGAAAGGGGCATGGGGGACACTGGACGGGACCGTGCATCACCCCGGACAGGAGCCGCCCCTCATGCCCCGCCTCGCTCTCTACGCCATCGCCGTCTGCGTCCTGGCCGTCGTCGCGGCCGTGATCTCGTTCGTCCAGGGCAGCTGGCTCGGGATCGTCTGGGTGCTGCTGGCCGGGCTCTCGTCCAACATGGCGTGGTTCTACCTGCGCCGGCAGCGCGCACGGACCGCCGGCTGAGCGGTGGATCAGAGGCCGACCGTGCAGACCGGGTCGGCCGACCGCCAGAAGCGGTAGGTGTCGAAACCGCAGTACGCGGTGAAGTCGCTGATGCCAAGTGCCCGCAACAGGGAATGGATTGAGTCGAAGAACACGTGGTTGACCTCGGGAATCCACAGGATCCCGAAGACCGCGATCAGCCCGAACGGGGCGAACGGCTCGACCTGCCGTCGGATCCGGTACGAGAGCCAGGGCTCGATCACCCCGTAGCCGTCCAGCCCCGGCACCGGGACGAAGTTGAGGATCGCCGCGGTGACCTGGAGCAGTGCCAGGAAACCCAGCGCGTACTGGAAGACGGCCGGGACGCCGCCCAACGCGTGCAGCCAGAACGGCGCCGTGCAGACGAACGCGAACAGCACATTCGTCAGCGGACCGGCCGCCGAGATGAGGCTGTGCTTCCAGCGCCCGCTGATCCGGCCCCGCTCGATGAAGACCGCACCACCGGGCAGACCGATACCGCCCATGATCACGAACAGCACCGGCAGCACGATGCTCAGCAGCGCATGCGTATAAGCGAACGGATTGAGCGTCAAATAGCCCTTGGACCCGATGGAGATGTCCCCGCTGTGGAGCGCGGTACGGGCATGCGCGTACTCATGCAGACAGAGCGACACCACCCAGGCCGCCGTCACGAAGAGGAAGAGCGGGATTCCGGGCCGCTGCGTGAAGTCCGTCCACACCGCCCAGCCCGATACCGCCATCACGGCGACGATCCCGAGGAAGACCGGGCTGATCCGCCGGTCGCTGCGGGCTGCTGCGGTGGGCATCGGCGAACTCCTGGTGGCTGGCCGGAAGGGGGACGGGGCGGCGGTCGGCGAGAGCGACCGTACAGGCGACACGTCACAAACGTCTCGCGTCGGGGCGATGGTTCCGTGAAGGGTGGGAGCATGACGAACGATCCCGGCACACAGCGAACACGGGTACGGACGAACGTGTGTCCGCTTCTCGATCCCGGTCACGGAGAATAGGCCCGTGCGCTACTGCATCCTCGGGACGACCCAGGCACTCCGCGACGACGGCACGGCCGTCGCCATCGGCGGGGCGCGGCTGCGCGCCCTGCTCTCCGTCCTCGCTCTGCGTCCCGGCCGCACCGTTCCGGCCGCCGTGCTCGTCGACGAGGTGTGGGACGGCGACCCGCCGGCCGACGCGGTGGGCGCCCTGCAGGCACTCGTCGGCCGTCTCCGGCGCGCCCTCGGCCATGCCGCGATCACCTCGGCGGAGAGCGGCTACCGCCTCGCCGCCGAGCCGGACGCGGTCGACCTGTACCGCTTCGAGCGGCTCGCGGGGGAGGGGGCGCGGGCACTGGAGGAGGGCGACGCGGCGAAGGCCCGGGCCGTGCTCGACGACGCGCTCGCCCTGTGGCGCGGACCTGCCCTGGCCGATCTGCCCGACCGCGGCGCCGTCGCGGCCCGCTGGGCGGCCCGGCGCCTGGACGCCCGCCGCAGCAGGATCGCCGCGGCCCTCGCGCTCGGCCGCGCGGAGGAGGCCCTGCCCGAACTGGTCGCGCTCTGCGCCGAGCACCCGATCGACGAATCCCTCCAGGCGCTGCGGCTGCGGGCCCTGCGCGATGCCGGGCGCACGGCACAGGCGCTGGCCGCGTACGACGAGGTGCGCACCGTGCTCGCCGACCGCCTCGGCACCGACCCCGGAGCCGAACTGCGCTCCCTGCACGCAGAGTTGCTCCGCCAGGCCCCGGCGCAACCGGTCGCGGCGGCAGCTGCGGCCGAGCCGCACCGGCTCTCCCTCACCCGAACCTCCACCGTCCCGCAGGGAAACCTCCGGGCCAGGCTCACCAGCTTCGTCGGGCGCGAGGACGACATGGAGGCCCTGCGCGAGGACCTCTCGCACGCCCGGCTCGTCACCCTCCTGGGCCCCGGTGGCGCGGGCAAGACCCGGCTCTCCCAGGAGGTCGCCGAATCCGTCGGGCCCGCCTGGCCGGACGGCGTCTGGCTGGCCGAACTCGCCCCCGTCGACGACCCCGAGGCCGTACCGGAGGCCGTGCTGACCGCACTCGGCGCCCGCGAGACCGTGCTGCGCGGAGCGGGTGCCGAGGAACTCCGGGTAGCCGAGGGGAACGCGGGCGACCCGCTCGTACGCCTCACCGAGCACTGCTCCCGGCGCCGCATGCTGCTGCTCCTGGACAACTGCGAGCACCTCGTCGGGGCCGCCGCCGCCCTCGCCGACCATCTGCTCGCCCACTGCCCGGACGTCACCGTGCTCGCGACCAGCCGTGAACCCCTCGGGGTACCGGGCGAGTTCGTCCGACCCGTCGACCCGCTGCCCGACCCGATGGCGCTCCGGCTGCTCGCCGACCGCGGTGCCGCCGCGAGGCCCGGCTTCCGGATCGACGCGGACGAGGAGACAGCGGCTGCCGCCGCCGAGATCTGCCGCCGCCTCGACGGACTGCCGCTCGCCATCGAACTCGCCGCAGCCCGGCTGCGGATGCTCACCCCGCGCCAGATCGCCGACCGGCTCGACGACCGGTTCCGCCTGCTCACCAGCGGGGCCCGTACCGTACTGCCCCGTCAGCAGACCCTGCGCGCCGTCGTCGACTGGTCCTGGGACCTCCTCGACGCCTCCGAACGCGCCGTCCTGCGCCGTCTGTCGGTCTTCGCCGGTGGCTGCACCCTGGCCGCGGCCGAGGCCGTCTGCGCGGACGGGCCGCAGGACGCGCGCGAGGTCGCCGGGCTGCTCGGCTCGCTCGTCGACAAGTCGCTCGTCATCGCCGCGCCCGCCGTCCACGGCGAGATGCGCTACCGGCTGCTGGAGACCGTCGGTGAATACGCCGCCGAACAGCTCGACGGGGCCGGGGAGCGGAACGCCGTGGAGCGCCGCCATCTGGTGTACTTCCGGGAGCTGGCCCGTACCACGGACCCCGAACTGCGCGGCGCCGGACAGCGGCCCGCCATCGACCTCCTCCAGCGCGAGTACGAGAACATCCGCACCGCCCTGCGCCGTGCCGTCGCCGCCCGCGACGAGCAGGAGGCGCTCTGCCTCGTGCTGTCGCTCTGCTGGTACTGGCAGATGCGCGATCTGCGCACCGATGCCCTCCAGTGGGCCGACGCGGCCGCCGCGCTGGGCCCCGACCCCTTCGCGCCGCCCGCCGAGCCCGTGCCGTCCCTCCACGAACGCTGCACCGACGCGCCGCCGCCCATGTCGCCCGAACTGCTTCAGGAGGCGCGGCGCCAGGTGGCCCTGGTCCAGCTGGTCAACATGGACCACTCCAAGGACGTGTGGGCCGACGAGAAGGGCATGGCCCGGCTGCGCGTCATCGCGGACACCTACCGGGCGGGCCAGCCGCAGACCTGCCGCACCCCCGCGTCGCTCTGGTTCTTCGCTGTCATGATCACCGGGGGGCCCGGTGATCTACGGGAACTGCTGGACGAAACGGTCCGCGCCAGTCGTGAGTACGGCTACGAGTGGGAGTTGGCCGGAGCCCTCCAGATGCGGGCGAACGTGCTGGCCAACCGGTCCGAATGGGCGGGCGACGCGGGGACGGACGCGGACGAGAGCCTGGAGATCTTCAGCCGGCTCGGCGACGACTGGGGCGTCGCCGAAGCGCTCTCCTCCCGGGGTGAAGCCAACGAGAGACGGGGCGATTACCCCCGCGCGGCCGAGGACTTCCGGGCCGCCATCGGCTACGCGAAGAAGCTCGGCGCCCAGTCCCAGGTGTCGGTCCTGCGCGCCAGATACGCGTGCGTGCTCACCGAACTGGGCCGTGGTGACGAGGGCGAGGCGATCCTGCGAGAGGTGCTCGCCGCGGGGCGTCAGGCGGGGCACGAGGCGATGCCCGCCGCCCGGCTCTATCTCGCCATGTGGCTCGGCCGCACCAACCGTACAGGCGAAGCGCGCGAGCAACTGGCTCTGTTGCGCGAGGAGTTCCATTCCGAGACGATGGCGATCTTCGAAGGGTTCGTGCTGGGCGCACTGGCCTGGCTGGACAACCAGGACGGGCTGTACGCCGAAGCCCTGCCCGGGAGTCTGGAGGCGCTGACGCGGTCCCAGGACCGGCTGTCGCAGATGGTGGCGCCCCAGATGTCCGTCATCCATCTCGTCACCCTCGCACGGGCGTTGGGCGGGCTCGGCGGCGAGCACCGGGCCGCGCTCGCGGCCCGGCTGCTGGGGGCCGGCAAGGGGCTGCTGCCCAAGGGCCATGTGCCGACATCGATGGAGCGGCACGACTACGCCCGGGCGGAGGAACTGGCCGTCGCCGTCCTCGGCCGGGCCGCCTACGATGCCGCGTACGCCGAGGGCGACGGCCTCTCCCTGGAGGAGGCCACCGCTCTCGCCGACGCGTACCGGGACTGACCGCACCCCGGCCGGAGTGCCGCTCAGGACTTCTTGCGGAACTTGGCGACCGCGAGCGGCGCCATCACCGCGGTGATCACCGCGGCCCAGCCGAGCGTCACCCACACCGAGTGGGCGACCGGTCCGCCCATCATCAGGCCGCGCGCCGCGTCCGCCAGATTGGACAGCGGGTTGTAGTCGGTGAACGTCTGGAGCCAGCCGGGCATCGTCTTGGTCGGGGCGAAGATCGAGGAGCCGAACTGGAGCGGCATCAGCACGATCATACCCATTCCCTGAACCGCCTGGGCCGTCTTCATGGCCAGCCCGAGCAGGATGAAGATCCACATGATGGCGGCACCGAACACCGCCGACAGGGCGACCGCCTCGATCAGCCCGAGAACGGAGGTCTGCAGCTCCATACCGAGCGCGAAGCCCATGCCCAGCAGGATCAGGGTGGCGACCATCATCCGGCCGAGCTCGACCACGATCTTGGCGATGAGCACCGAGGAGCGGGCGATCGGCATCGTCCGGAACCGGTCCATGACCCCCTTGCGGAAGTCGTCGTTGACGCCGGTGCCGACCGCCATGGCGATGTTCATGCCCATCATCGCCATCAGCCCGGGGACCAGATAGTTCAGATACTCCTGCCGACCGCCGCCCATGCTGCCGCCGACCGAACCGCCGAACACGTACACGAACAGCAGGATGAAGATGACCGGCATCAGGAGTACGTCGAACATCGACTCCGGATCCTTCTTGATCTGGAGCAGATTGCGCCGCGCCAGCGCCCCGATGTGCCGCAGATTGCCGCGCAGCCCGATCCGGCCCTCGTCATGGGGCGCCTTCGCCGGTGCGGTCTCGGTGGGGGTGGGCGTCAGAGTCGCCGTGCTCATGCCGCGACCTCCTCGGGGGTCGTGTCGGTGACGGAAGAGCTCTTCTCGCCGGTGATGGCCAGGAAGACCTCGTCCAGGCTGGGCAGTGCGGTGGCGACGTGCGCCAGCGAGAAGCCCCGGGCGCCGAGCAGGCCGATGACGGCGGTCAGCTGCTCGTCGCTGAGGATCGGTACGTACAGCAGGCCCTCGTCCGGGACTGCCTGCGCGCCCGCGACCCCGTCGAGTCCGGCCTCCCGGATCGCCTGCGCCATCGCGGGCAGCTGCGCCGGGTCCGACGGCCGGATCTGCAGGGTGCGGCCGCCGACCTTCGCCTTGAGCTCGTTCACCCCGCCCCTGGCGATGATCCTGCCCTTGTCGATGACGGTGAGCTCATTGGCGAGCTGCTCGGCCTCTTCCATGTACTGGGTGGTGAGCAGAACGGTCGCCCCCTCCGCGACCATCCGCTGCACCTCGTCCCAGACCTCGTTCCGGGTCCGGGGGTCGAGCCCCGTCGTCGGCTCGTCCAGATAGAGGACGGCCGGGCTGCCGATCATCGAGGCGGCCAGGTCGAGCCGGCGCCGCATGCCGCCGGAGTAGTCCATCGCGGCACGCTTGGCCGCGTCGGTGAGGGAGAACCGCTCCAGGAGCTCGTCGGCCCGGGACCGGGCGGTCCTGCGCGGCAGGTCGAGCAGCCGCCCGATCATGTAGAGGTTCTCCCAGCCGGAGAGCTTCTCGTCGACCGAGGCGTACTGCCCGGTCAGACCGATGGTGCGGCGCAGCTGCCGGGGCTGCTTCACCACGTCGTAGCCCGCCACGGTGGCG
This sequence comes from Streptomyces sp. Ncost-T10-10d, assembly GCF_900091955.1. GTDB lineage: Bacteria > Actinomycetota > Actinomycetes > Streptomycetales > Streptomycetaceae > Streptomyces. The sequence goes on along the minus strand of NZ_FMDF01000145.1, from coordinate 112,564 downwards.
TGTCCGGCATCGGGGATGATCAGGGTGGACAGGCAGCGTACGAGCGTGGTCTTGCCGGCGCCGTTGGGGCCGAGCACACCGAGCACGGTGCCCTCGCGGACATCGAGGTCCACGCCGTCCAGAGCCTTGGTCGAGCCGTAGTGCTTGACCAGCCCCCGGACCTCGACGGCGTTCGGGCCGCTCCTGGGGTTCTTGTCGATTCGCGTCATGTCCACCATGGGACCAGGCGCCACCGACAGTCCACCGACAACAGGCCGACAGCCCGCCGATGGGGGATGTCGGCGGGCTGTCGGTGGTGCGGGCAGTGGCCCTGCCCAGGGCCTGATCGCGGGATCGGCCCAAGGGGACCTTCCTCCGGATCAGGCCCGGGTGGAACTAGTGGAAGGTGTGCTCGGGGGCCGGGAAGCTGCCTCCCACGACCTCCTCGGCGAACTCCTTCGCCGCGTCACCGAGCACCTTGCGCAGGTTCGCGTACTGCTTGGTGAAGCGCGGCACCTTGCCGCCGGTCAGTCCGACCATGTCGGTGTAGACCAGCACCTGGGCGTCCGTGTCGGGACCGGCACCGATGCCGACGGTCGGGATCTGCAGGGTGCGGGTGACCTCGGCGGCCAGCTCGGCCGGTACGAGCTCCAGGACGACGGCGAACGCGCCCGCGTCCTGCACGGCCTTGGCGTCGCGCAGCAGTTGCTGGGCCGCCTCCTCGCCGCGGCCCTGCACCCGGTATCCCATCGCGTTGACGGACTGCGGGGTCAGACCGATGTGGGCCATGACCGGGATGCCGGCATCGACCAGCAGCCGGATCTGCTCGTGGCTGCGCTCACCGCCCTCCAGCTTGACCGCACCGACACCGGACTCCTTGATCAGCCGGGTTGCGTTGCGCAGGGCCTGGACGGGCCCTTCCTGGTACGCCCCGAAGGGCAGGTCGGCGACGATCAGGGCGCGCTTGGTGCCCCGTACGACAGCGGCGGAAAGGATGGCGATCTCGTCCATCGTGACGGGCACGGTGGTCTCGTAACCGAGGTGACAGTTGCCCATGGAGTCGCCGACGAGCATGACCGGGATACCGGCCTCGTCGAAGACGGACGCGGTCATCGCGTCGTAGGCGGTGAGCATGGGCCACTTCTCACCGCGCCCGGTGGCGGCGGCGATGTCATGGATGGAGATACGGCGGGTGCTCTTGCCCCCGTACAGCGCCTTGCTGCTGTCGGTGGGGGCACCCGCGGGGGATGCGGCGGAATTGTTCTGCGCAGCCTGAAGCGACATTGCCAACGGCTCCTTCGTCATCTCGAGGCGCCCTGACGGCGTCCCCGGACCGGTTCCATGGTGGCATCCCGTGGCCGTCCACGGGAAGTGGGCCCGTACACGTCCCCAGGAGGCGCCCACCCGGTAAAGACTTTATAATACGAGACGGTATCGTATCGAAATCGTATAACCTCCTGGCATGTCAATACCGTCGGGCGCTCGCGCCGCCCTGCCCCAGGTCCCCGAGGCGGTCCACCGCCGCCGTTGGGCGATCCTCGTCGTTCTGATGTTCAGCCTGCTCATCGTGGTGCTGGACAACTCGATCCTGAACGTCGCGGTCAAGACCATCGCCAGCCCCGCACCCACCGGCCTCGGTGCCACCCAGAGCGAGCTGGAGTGGGCGATCAACGCCTACACGCTCGTCTTCGCCGGACTCCTCTTCACCGCCGGTCTGCTCGGTGACCGCATCGGCCGCAAGAAGGTGCTGCTCTCCGGCATCCTCCTCTTCGGCGTCGGTTCCGCCCTCGCCGCCATGTCCGGCTCGCCCGGCGAGCTGATCACCTGGCGTGCCGTGATGGGCTTCGGCGCGGCCTTCGTCATGCCGGCCACGCTCGCCGTCCTGGTGAACGTCTTCGAACGCGACGAGCAGCCCAAGGCCATCGGAATCTGGGCCGGCAGCGTCGGCCTCGCCATCGCCATCGGCCCGATCACCGGCGGACTGCTGCTCGAACACTTCTGGTGGGGCTCGATCTTCCTCGTCAATGTGCCCGTGGTGATCGTCGCGCTGATCGCGATGGCGGTGCTGGTGCCGGACTCCAGGGACCCGAACCCGGGCCGGACCGACCCGCTCGGTGTCGTGCTGTCCGTCGTCGGTCTGGTCCTGCTGGTGTACGGCATCATCCGCGGCGGCCAGCTCGCCGACTTCGCCGACCCCACCGTGCTCCTCTCGATCACCGGCGGTCTGGTCGTCCTGGCCGCATTCGTCCGGCACGAGAAGCGCACCAGCCACCCGGCCATCGACATCTCGTACTTCAAGGCGCCGTCGTTCTCCGCTGCCGTCGCCGCCATAGCGCTCGCCTTCTTCGCGCTGATGGGCGTGACCTTCTTCTCCGCCTTCTACATGCAGAGCGTGCGCGGCTGGAGCGCGTTGCAGGCCGGTCTGCTGATCCTGCCGCTGGCCGTCGCCCAGATGATCTTCGCGCCGCGCGCCCGGCTGGTCGTCGACCGGTTCGGCGCCCGCGTGGTCTGCACGGTCGGCATGCTGCTGGTCGCGCTCGGCCTCGCGGCGTTCGCGCTGTTCGACGCCACCACGCCGGTCTGGGTGCTGTGCGTGCTCTTCTTCGTCCAGGGCACGGGCATGGCGCATGTGATGACACCGGTCACGGTCTCGGTGATGCAGGCACTGCCCAGGGAGAAGGCCGGTTCCGGATCGGCCATCAACAACACGTTCCGGCAGGTCGGTGGGGCGCTCGGCATAGCCGTGCTCGGCTCGGTGCTCTCCACCGTCTACCGCGGCGGCATCGAGGGGCACCTCGGTGCGCTCCCGGCCGGTGCCAGGGAGGCGGCGGGTGAGTCGATCGAGGCGACGCTCGGCCTCGCGGACAAACTGGGCCCGGCGGGCGCCCCTCTGGTCGCCGCGGCGAACGACGCGTTCCTGAAGGCGATGCACGTCACCGCCATCGGTTCGGCGACCATCGCCCTGGTGGGCGCTCTCGTGGTCGCGATGTTCCTGCCGGGGAAGACACCCGCCGGACAGAAGTCCGGCGAGGGCGAACGGTCGGTACGGGCCGGGGCGGGCCGGTGACAGCCACGGCCCCGGAGAACTGAAAACGCCGCCCCAGGGTTCCGGGCGGCCCCGGAACCCTGGGGCGGTTCACAGAGGCACCGCCGGTGTCGGCGAGAATCGGAACGGCGGACGGTGCGGCGAGAGGTGGATTCACATGCAGGCAGAGGCGCAGGTACAGGGCCAGGGCTGCCCGGTCCGGAAGGATCCGGAACCGCGAAGGGGCCGGCCGCGCAGTGCGGCGGCCGAGCGGGCGATCCTGGACGCCGTCGTCGAGCTGCTGGAGGCCGGTGAGCCCCTCGCCGGCCTGTCCATCGAGCGGATAGCCCGGACCGCCGGGGTCGGCAAGGCGACCATCTACCGGCGATGGAGCGGCAAGGAGGAGCTCTTCGTCGATGTCCTGCGCGACATCGAGCCCCCGGAACCCACCGTCTCCGGCACCGCCGGACTCGACGACCTGCGGCTGCTGCTGGAGTCACTGCGCAGGCGCGGTCTGGCCCAGCGCTCCTCCGTCCTGCTCCACAACGTATTCGCGCAGATGAAGAGCCACCCCAAGCTGTGGTCCGAATACCAATGCACCGTCATAGCCCCCCGCCGCGCCGCCATGCTGGCCGCCGTGCAGCGGGCGGTCGACGCCGGCGAGCTCCGCGGGGACCTGGACGTGGAACTGATGAATGACCTGTTCCTGGGGCCCATGCTCGTACGCACCATTCACCGGCCCGAAGCGCCGCTGCCCGAGGATCTCGCCGACAGCATCATCCGGGTTCTGGCCGAGGGCCTCGCCCCCGGCCCGCCGTCGACGGCTGACACCCCCGGACCCGCCCGAGTGTGATCGTTCTGTCACAAGCCCCCGCAGATCCCTCCCGACCGGAACCCGCCGGACCCCGTCCTTCGTCCTCGTGGCAGTACAGCCGTCGTGGACGGCGCGAAACACGCCGCCCATCGCCTAGGGTCGAGGGCGCGGCGACATGCACGGCAAGGCAGTGAGGACAGCGCGATGGTGCAGGCGTACGGAGCGGACACCGGGAACGACCGTGCGGAGCCGCGACGTACCGGGTCCGGATCCCGTTTCCGGGACCTGCGCGACAGATGGACCCGCGACAGGGGCATCTGGCGGCGCGGAATCGTCCTTGCCGTCTGTGCGGTCCTCCTCACCCTCGTGATGATCCTCCACGCGGACATCCCGAACACCATCGGCAACCTGGGCAGCCTCACCGAGACGTTCCTGCCGTGGATCGGCGTGTTCGTCCCGCTGCTGCTGATCCTGGGCCTGGTGCGCCGCTCGGCGACCGCGCTGATCGCCCTGCTGCTGCCGGTCGTGGTCTGGCTCAATCTCTTCGGCGGGCTGATGCTCTCCGACAAGTCGGGCAGCGGTGGCGACCTCACCGTGGCCACCCACAACGTGAACGCCGACAACCCCGACCCCGCGGGCACCGCCCGGCAGGTCGCGGACTCCGGCGCCGAGATCATCGCCCTGGAGGAGCTGCCGAGCGGCAAGGTGTCGGCGTACCAGAAGGCGCTTGCCGACCGCTTCCCGTACCACTCGGTGCAGGGGACCGTCGGCCTGTGGAGCAAGTATCCGATGAGCGACACCCGGCCGGTCGACATCAAGATGGGCTGGACCCGGGCGATGCGTTCCACGGTGACGACGCCCAAGGGCGAGGTCGCCGTCTACGTGGCCCATATGCCGTCCGTACGGGTGAAGCTGCACGCGGGATTCACCGCCAACCAGCGCGACGACAGCGCGGACGCCCTGGGCGAGGCCATCGCCGACGAACGGCTGGACAAGATGATCCTGCTCGGTGACCTCAACGGCACGATGAACGACCGCTCGCTCAACGAGATCACCTCCCAGATGAGGTCCACCCAGGGCGCGGCCGGCGACGGATTCGGCTTCAGCTGGCCGGCGTCGTTCCCGATGGCACGGATCGACCAGATCATGGTGAAGGGCGTCGAGCCGATGTCGTCGTGGACGCTCCCGGCGACGGACAGCGACCACCTTCCGATCGCGGCGCGCGTGCAGCTGTGACCGGCGGCCGGTCCGGTTCCAGCGGGCTCGGCGGCGTTCAGTGCCTCAGCCCCGGTCGGTCCGGGCGCCGGGAAGCGCGAGCCTGCCCGTACGGGCGAGGACGACAACCAAGAGGGCCATGGCCAGCCAGCCGGGCCAGCCCGCGAGGCTCATGTGCAGCGGCTCCAGCGGGGCGTCCGGTTCGGCGAACTCCCTGACCATGCTCACACTGGCCGAGCTGACGAAGGCATGGCCGATCACCGCCGGTACCACCGATCCGGAGGCCAGCCGCAGCCAGGTGAAGACCGGCAGCGCGAGGCCGCAGCTCACCAGCATCGCGGGCACGGCGACGTACCACGGCTCACCGGGGTACTGCCCGCCCATCAGCAGGGTCGGCAGGTGCCAGAGCGCGAAGGCGGCACCCGTGCCCAGATAGGCGCGCAACGCACGCGTGGTTCCCTTCCCCTGAGCGAGCCGGGGGAGCAGATAGCCCTGCCAGCCCAGTTCCTCACCGAAGAACAGCGGCAGGGACAGCAGCATCTGTACGAGCGCCGTTCCGGCCCAGGCGGCCGCCCCGCTCCAGCTCGCACCCTCGAAGGGGTAGACACCCGCCGCCGTGCCGATGGCGAGCGTCGCGACGGTGAGACCGGCCGGGACCGCGACGGCCGTCAGCAGCCACCCCACCGCGCGGGGCCACGGCTTCGGAAGACGCAGCGCGAGCGCGTCGCGCACCCGGCTGTCGCCCTCCATCCACCGCACCGCCACGACGGCGGCGACGGCCGGGGCCATCATGGCCGCCGATATGCACAGGTTCTCCAGGTCGCCCGGTTGCGCCCGGCCGTCGGTGCGTCGGAATCCCTTGATCAGCAAGGGGGACATGGCCAGCCACATGCCTGAATAGGCAAGGGTCAGATAGACGATCAGGCTGCGGATCCGGGTGCGCGGAGGAAGGGCCCTCGGTGTGGTGACGGTCATGGCTACGACGCTAGGAGCGTCCGTGACGGGGTGGAAGGAAGCCCGCTCCCGTCGTGCGGTGGAGCCCGTTCCGGTCGTGGGGTGGAGCACGCTCCACCATCCAGCCGGTCCCCGTCGTCCCGGGGATACGCACCGTGGTGCCCGCCGGGACGTCCGGCGGGCGGCCGATGGTGCTCCCTGGGCGCACCCCGGTCACCCCGACTCGCGCCACCGATTGGTGATCGGCAGCCGCCGGTCCTTGCCGAAGCCCTTCGGGGAGATCTTCGTGCCCGGCGGGTACTGCCGCCGCTTGTACTCCGCCGTGTCCACCATTCGCAGCGTCTTCGCCACCAGCGCCGCGTCGAACCCGGCCGCGACGATCTCGTCCAGACCCTGGTCCCGGTCGACGTACAGCTCCAGGATCCGGTCCAGTACGTCGTAGTCGGGAAGCGAGTCCGTGTCGACCTGGCCCGGGCGCAGCTCGGCGCTCGGTGGCTTGGTGATGGACGCCTCCGGGATCGGAGGGGTCTGCCCGCGCTCCTCGGCGGCACGGTTGCGCCACTTCGCGAGGCGGAAGATCGACGTCTTGTAGACATCCTTGATCGGGCCGTACGCCCCGACCGAGTCGCCGTACAGCGTCGAGTAGCCGACCGCCAGCTCGGACTTGTTGCCCGGCGCGAGGACGATCTGGCCCTCCTGGTTGGAGACGGCCATCAGCATCGTGCCGCGCAGCCGGGACTGGAGGTTCTCCTCGGCCAGGCCGGTGAGCCCCAGCGAGCCCATGTACGCGTCGAACATCGGCTCGATCGGTACGGTGCGGAAGTTCAGCCCGGTACGGCGGGCCAGCTCGGCCGCGTCGCCCTTGGAGTGGTCCGAGGAGTACTTCGACGGCATCGAGATGCCGTACACGTTCTGTGCGCCCAGCGCGTCGCAGGCGATGGCCGCGACCAGCGCCGAGTCGATCCCGCCGGAGAGCCCGATCAGCACACTGCTGAAGCCGTTCTTGGCAGCGTACGCACGCAGGCCCACCACCAGCGCCGAGTACAGCTCCTCGTCGTCGTCGAGCCGCTGCGCGTAACCGCCGGTCAGCTCCGAGTCGTACGCCGGGAGGGGCTCCTCGGAGAGCACCACGCGGTCGATTCGCAGCCCGTCGTTCACGACACCGGACGGCGCCTCGGCCGCGGCGGCCGGCAGGTCCAGGTCGAGGACGACGCTGCCCTCGGCGAACTGCGGGGCGCGGGCGATCACTTCGCCGTTCCGGTCGACGACGATCGAGTCGCCGTCGAAGACCAGCTCGTCCTGGCCGCCGATCATCGCCAGATACGCGGTCGTGCAGCCGGCCTCCTGGGCCCGCTTGCGGACCAGTTCCAGCCGGGTGTCGTCCTTGTCCCGCTCGTACGGCGAGGCGTTGATCGACAGCAGCAGCCCGGCGCCGGCGGCCCGCGCGGCCGGTACCCGGCCGCCGTCCTGCCAGAGGTCCTCGCAGATCGCGAGCGCCACATCGACGCCGTGGACCCGCACGACCGGCATCGAGTCGCCCGGAACGAAGTACCGGAACTCGTCGAAGACACCGTAATTGGGGAGGTGGTGCTTGGCGAAGGTCAGCGCGACCTGCCCGCGGTGCAGCACCGCGGCGGCGTTCTGCGGGGCGCCGGCGGGCTGCCCGTAGCGCGGCTGGGCCGTCTCGGAGCGGTCGAGGTAACCGAGGACGACCGGCAGTTCCCCGAAGCCCTCCGCGTCGAGACGGGCGGCGAGCGCACGCAGCGCCTGACGCGAGGCCTCGACGAAGGACGACCGCAGGGCCAGGTCCTCGACGGGGTAGCCGGTCAGCATCATCTCGGGGAACGCCACCAGATGGGCGCCCTGTTCGGCGGAGTGCCGGGTCCAGTGGACGATCGCCTCGGCGTTGCCGGAGAGATCACCGACGGTCGAGTCGATCTGATTCAGTGCGAGGCGTAGTTGAGGCACGCGCACCAGTGTAATCGTCTGACTGACGCGATGTCCTGGCGGGCCGCGCGGTCGCGGAGCCGCCCGCCAGGAACGGGTCAGTGGCGGTAGCCGACGACCGTCATCATGCCCACGTCCGAGTGGTAGATGTTGTGGCAGTGGAGCATCCAGAGACCCGGGTTGTCCGCGTCGAACTCCACGGCGATCGAGGTGCTCGGCCGGACGATCGCGGTGTCCTTGCGCGCCCATGCGGCCTCGCGCCGGTGGGAGGCCCGGCGCTCCGGCCCCGCCGATCCCACCAGCCCGAACGAGTGCCCGTGCAGATGGATGGGATGCCACATCTTCGTGACGTTGTAGAACTCCATCCTGACCCGCTCGCCCGCCTTCACCGGATGGCGCTGTCCGGGCCTGTACGGCTTGTGGTCGAAGCCCCAGTTGTACGCGGCCATGTTGCCGGTCAACTTGAACCGCAGGGTCCGGTCGGGCTCGCGGACGGACAGTGCCACGGATTCGTCCGGCGACAGGTCGCCCGCCTCCACCAGTTTTCCGTCCAGCTCCTTCGGCCGTACGGAGGCGGTGGGCGCCGCGCCCTGTCCGGTACGGAGCAGGGCCAGCGCCGACGCCCCCTTGCCCTCGGCGAGCGCGGTCAGTGGGAACACCCCGTCCCCCGCGGTGACCACCACGTCGTACCGCTCACCCATGCCCAGTAGCAGGGCGTCCGTCGTGGTGTGCCGGCACGGGTAGCCGTCCGTGTGGGTGATCGTCATCCGGTGGCCGCCGAGCGCGACACGGAAAGCGGTGTCGCCGCCCGCGTTGATGATGCGAATCCGGATCCGGTCGCCGGGCTTGGCGGCGAAGGAGGTGGGGGCCTTCGGGATGCGGCCGTTGATCAGGTAGTGCGGGTAGTCGACATTGCCCCCGTGGCTGTCGAGCAGTTCGCTGAACGAGTTCCTCATGACCCGGGAGGGGCCGGAGCGGCGCTTGGGGGACTTGGGGGACTTGGGGGAACCTCCGTGCCCGGTGTTGCCCGAATCGCTCTTGTCGCCCATCCCGTCATGGCCCATCCCGTGGCCCATGCCGCCCCGGCCTCCGCTGAGTTCGTCGAGCACCCCGTCCGGCGTGGAGCCGTCCACCCCGTCGACCCAGTCGTCGAGGACGACGACCCACTCCTTGTCGTACTTGAGGGGCTCCTTGGGGTCGTCGACGATCAGTGGCGCGTACAGACCGCGGTCCTGCTGGACGCCCGTGTGCGGATGGAACCAGTACGTTCCCGGATGCGGCACCTTGAAGCGGTACGCGTATTCGGCGCCCTGCTTGATGGGCGGCTGGGTCAGGTCGGGTACGCCGTCCATGTTGTTGCGCACATTGAGCCCGTGCCAGTGCAGGCTGGTCGTCGCCGGAAGGTGGTTGGCGAGGGTGAGCGCCAGGGTGTCGCCGACCGCGACCCGGAGTTCCTTGCCGGGCAGCCGCCCTTCGTAGGCCCAGGAGCCGACGACGAGCCCGCCGCCCAGATCGAGGCGGGACGGGGTGGCGGTGAGGTGGATCTTGTGTACGGGGCCGTGACCTCGCCCGGCCTCGGCCGCGGCGACCTCCTCCCCGTCGGGGGAGACGTACTCGCCCTCGGGTTTCGTGTGGGGGGCGGTCCCGTGGTTCGCACCGCTGTGGCTCGTGCCGCCGGCGTTCGCGCCGCCGGCCTTCGTACCGCTGCGGGCCGTGTCGGATTCGCCGGAGCAGGCGGCCAGGACTGCCGTACCGGCAGTGGCGACAGCGGCGCCGAGCACGGCGCGTCGGGTGGGTGGAGTACGCATGGCGGAAGCACCTCGGGGTGTTGTCGGTATTTCGGTCTGCTGGGGGAGGGGGAGGCACCCCTCCTATATGCACAGCACCGACAACGAGGCGAGAGGGGTACGGCCCGGCCGGGAAACCGGCCCCGCGGCCGACGACACCTGCGCCACGACGTCCCCGAGGAGGTGAGCGATGGAGATGAGCAGCGCAACGAACAGCGACAACTGTCCGTACGTCGCACATCCACTCAGGGTCATGCCGAGCACCCTACCCCCGCCTCGTATGCATTGCGCGCGGAAACGTATCGCCGCAGCAATACAGGGCCCGTCGGCGAGAACGCACAGCGACCCGGCACCCCTCGTGGGCAAGAGGTACCGGGCCATTGGGCTGGGTGGTCGCGAGCCGGTCAGCCGGGGGCGTAGACCTTCTCCACCCAGAGGGCGATCTGCTCGTCGGACAGGTGATGCGCCAGATCGGCTTCGCTGATCATGCCGATCAGCTTCTTGTTCTCGACCACGGGAAGCCTGCGGATCCGATGGGTCTGCATTTCCTCCAGAACCATGTCCACATCCGCCTCTGCGTCGATCCAGCGAGGGGTGCCCTGGGCGAGGTCGCCCGCGGTCATCCTCGACGGGTCGTGCCCCATCGCCACACAGCCGACCACGATGTCGCGGTCCGTGAGTATGCCGATCATCCGGTCCTGTTCGCCTTCGGCCGAGATGGGCAGCGCGCCCACTTTGTGGTCGCGCATCAGCTGTGCGGCGCGGTCGAGCGTCTCGTGCGCGGGGATCCATGTGGCCCCGGTGTGCATGATGTCCTTGGCGGTGGTCATGAGGGATTCCTCCTGCGTGCCGGTGGGCATGCTGTACGACCCCGAGCGAACCCATCGTCATGGGCCCGTTCGGGGCACGCGAGCGCTATCACCCATTCGGGTGCATATATGGCTCGGAGGGAATCTTTCAGGACCGGGGCTTCGCACCTCGCGCCGCCAGCATCCGGGCCATCATGTCCAGCTCGGACTGCTGGGCCTCGACCATTCCCCGGGCCAGCCGCTTCTCCACCTTCACCGTGCACAGCCGGGCGCAGCCGCGGGCCATGTCGACGCCGCCCTTGTGGTGGTCGGTCATCAGCTGGAGGTACAGGATCTCGGCCTTCTCGCCGTTCGCCCTGCGGAGCCGGTCCAGCTCGGTCCTGGTGGCCATACCGGGCATGAGGGAGCCGTCATGGGCCCGGTAACCGGTCCCCATGCCCGCCATGCCGTCCATCGTGTGTCCCTCGTGCCCCGCCGCCATCCAGGCCATCGGCTCCTGCCCGGCGGCCGCCTTCGGCAGCTCCCACAGGTCCAGCCAGCCGAGCATCATGCCCCGCTGGTTGGCCTGCGTATTGGCGATGTCGTACGCGAGACGCCGCACGTCCTCGTCCTTCGTACGGTCACGCACGATGAAGGACATCTCGACGGCCTGCTGATGGTGAACCGCCATGTCGCGGGCGAAACCGGCGTCCGCCGAGTCCACCGCGGGTGTGTGCGGGGCGGGGGCGGCGGTGTGGTCCGCGCCGTCGTCCCGCGCGGAGGCGACCGTCGCCACCCCCGCGAACAGCAGCGCGAGCACGACGGCGGAGCCCGCCACCCACTGGATGCGCCGGTCGCGTCTCACCGCGGTCACCGGGCCCCCAGCCCGCCCGTGCACGCGGCACCGGGCTCGGGCGTCTGCGACCCCTGGACGAACTTGGCGAAGAACTGGTCGACCCGCCGGTCATCGGCGCTGTCCACCGTCACCTGATTGCCCCAGGCACTCAGCATGATCGTCCCGGCCTGGCCCTCGTACGGACTCATGAGCGAGTACGGCGTCCTGCCGACCCGCTCGGCGAGCTTGGCCACATCGGCGTCCGAGGTCTTGTCCGTGTACGTCACCCACACCGAACCGTGCTCCAGCGAGTGCACGGCGTTCACGTCGGGGATCGGCTTTTTGTACACCTCGCCGTCGCAGTTCATCCATACGGGGTTGTGGTCACCGCCGACCGGGGGCTTCATCGGGTACGTGACGGGCTCGGTGACGTGGTTGCGGGTCAGCTTCTTCGCGTCCCACGTCTTCAGCCCCTCGATCGGCTCGGCGGCGAGCTTCTTCTGCTCCGCCGCGGACGCCTTGGCGTCCTCCGCCTGAACGGCCTTCTTCTTCTCCGACGCCTCGGACTTGTCCAGCACCATGTACGAGCCGAAGCCGACCAGGCCCACGACGACGAGGACGCTCAGGCTTATGGCCAGGACACGGTTGCGGCGCTCCCGCGCGTGGTCGGCGTTGCGCATCTGCTCTATGCGGGTCCTGCGGTCGAAGCTCATGTCGTCAGGTCCTTCTGCGAAGGGGCGGGGAGGGACAAGAAGCGGTCGGGAAAACCGGTGCGTACCGGGCAGTCGCGAAGCCGCTCCGTCCCGTGCGCACCATGGGCGCCGATCGTAGTGGGTGGCCGAGTGCTCCATCTCACGTCGTGTGCGTAATCTGGGTGAAATCCCGGGTCGTGATACTGGAGCTTCTTCCCTACCCCGGGCGGTGGTGCACGGACCGTCTGAACTGCAAGGATGTGGCTATGGACAAGCAGCAGGAATTCGTCCTCAGGACGCTTGAGGAGCGCGACATCCGCTTCGTACGGCTGTGGTTCACCGATGTGCTCGGCTACCTCAAGTCCGTTGCCGTGGCCCCCGCCGAGCTGGAACAGGCGTTTGACGAGGGCATCGGCTTCGACGGGTCGGCCATCGAGGGCTTCGCCCGGGTGTACGAGTCCGACATGATCGCCAAGCCCGACCCGGGTACGTTCCAGATCCTGCCGTGGCGCGCGGAGGCCCCTGGCACGGCCCGGATGTTCTGCGACATCCTGATGCCCGACGGTTCGCCGTCCTTCGCGGACCCGCGCTATGTCCTCAAGCGCATCCTTGCCAAGACCTCCGACCTGGGCTTCACCTTCTACACCCACCCGGAGATCGAGTTCTTCCTGCTGAAGGACAAGCCGGTCGACGGCAGCCGCCCCACCCCCGCCGACAGCTCCGGCTACTTCGACCACACCCCGCAGAACGTCGGCATGGACTTCCGCCGCCAGGCGATCACCATGCTCGAATCGATGGGCATCTCGGTCGAGTTCAGCCACCACGAGGGCGCTCCCGGCCAGCAGGAGATCGACCTGCGGTACGCGGACGCGCTCTCCACCGCCGACAACATCATGACCTTCCGCCTGGTGATGAAGCAGGTCGCGCTGGAGCAGGGCGTGCAGGCGACGTTCATGCCGAAGCCGTTCTCCGAGTACCCCGGCTCGGGCATGCACACCCACCTCTCCCTCTTCGAGGGTGACCGCAACGCCTTCTACGAGTCGGGCGCCGAGTACCAGCTGTCCAAGGTCGGCCGCTCCTTCATCGCCGGTCTGCTCACCCACGCCGCGGAGATCTCCGCCGTGACGAACCAGTGGGTCAACTCCTACAAGCGCATCTGGGGCGGGTCCTCCCGCGCGGCGGGTGCCGGCGGCGAGGCCCCCTCGTACATCTGCTGGGGGCACAACAACCGCTCCGCGCTCATCCGTGTCCCGATGTACAAGCCCGGCAAGACCGGCTCCGCCCGTGTCGAGGTCCGCTCCATCGACTCCGGCGCCAACCCCTACCTGACGTACGCGGTGCTGCTTGCCGCGGGCCTCAAGGGCATAGAGGAGGGCTACGAACTCCCGGCCGGCGCCGACGACGACGTCTGGGCACTGTCCGACGCCGAGCGCCGCGCGATGGGCATCGAACCCCTGCCGCAGAACCTCGGCGAGGCCATCTCGCTGATGGAGAAGAGCGAACTGGTCGCCGAGACGCTCGGCGAGCACGTCTTCGACTTTTTCCTGCGCAACAAGAAGCAGGAGTGGGAGGAGTACCGCAGCGAGGTCACGGCCTTCGAGCTGAAGGCGCTGCTGCCGGTGCTGTAAGGGCTGGTCGGTCAGCGCTGTTGGAGCGCCTTTACGCGGCTTCGGGCCGACGGTGTCGCACCGTCGGCCCGAAGCTGTTTCACTCGCTCCGGGCCGTCTGCGGGCCGTCCGGTGCCGCATCGACGGATTCGTACGCAGACCTGCCGCCCGAACGCTGCCGTGCGTTGCGCACGGTCGGGCGGTGGCCGGGCCTCTGATCAGCGGAGGCTGCTGTACTTCCCTGCTGTACAGCAGGGATTGTGATCGCCGGTCGCTTGCCGTGCCGTTGCATCAGCCGGCCTCATCGGGCCGGGCCGAGTACCTCGTCGGCGCTGCGCGGTTCTGTACGCGCGCTCGGGGTGAGCTGACTGGGTTGCACCTGTCGTCGCAGTCATCGTGAGATTCTCCTGCCCCGGATCGGTCCGAGAGTCGCCAGGCGCCCGGAGGTCTACCGGCGATCCTCCATCGAGCGCCACAAGCTCAACCAGCAGCCCAGCGTTGGCGAGCATGGCGAGATCCTCACGCAGCGCATCCGCATGGCCCGGCTTGATCTTGGTGAAGACGGTGAACTCGCTGCAGACCCCATCCGACCTGCCCGGGCATGCAGGGTGCCGATCTGGCGCACCGCCGCATGGACCCTCTCGTCATCCGAGCATGAGGCGCCATCGTCCTCACATGTCAATCCTCACTGCGGATGCACTGCCTCGCATCCCGGGTCCTGGGCATTGTGGTCGCCTGATGTGGGTTCCCGGGAAACTCCGGCACCGCGGGGGCCAGCCTGATTCCTCCCGTCCCGAGAAGCTTCCGAGGACAGATCCGGCCAGGCGCAGGAACATGGAACCGGTGGGATGTGCCGAGTGCGGCGTCGTCACCCATTCTCGGGCAGTCACTTCCGCAGGGCCGTGAAGACAGTGGCGCAGCCGATCGCACACCAACCCGTTGCGCCGCCGAGGCGGTCGAGGCACCCTCTCGTGCCAAGCCCTACTCAACTGGATCGCCACCCGGACCCCACACGGAGGCAACCATGGGCGCAGTTCTCGGTGACGTACTGGGTTTCGCGGCCGCCGTCGCGGTCAGCCCGCTCCCGATCATCGCCATCATCCTCGTACTCGCCACGCCTCGGGGGCGTCGCAACGGAGTCCTCTTCACCATCGGCTGGATCCTGGGACTCTCAGTACTGGGCGCGGTGATGCTGGCGATCGCTTCCCCGGCAGGTGCCTCCGCCCACAACCACCCGGCCACCTGGGTGGGAGCCCTCAAGCTCGCCCTGGGCCTGTTCCTCGTCCTCTTCGGCGCCCGGCAATGGCACCGGCGCCCAAAGGATTCCTCGCAAGCTCAGCTGCCGAAGTGGATGAGCGCGATCGACCGCCTCACGCCGGTCAAGGTCTTCGCACTCGGACTGGCCCTGGCCGCGCTCAACGCCAAAAACGCCCCGCTGACCATCGCCGCGGGCGCCGCGATCGGCTCAGCCGGACTGCCGGTCGGGCGACAGATCGCATCGCTGGCGATCTTCGTCCTGATCGCCACCCTCGGCCTGCTGGCCCCACTGGGAGTCTTCCTTCTCGGGGGCGAGCGAGCCAGGACCACGCTCGGCAACTGGAAAGACTGGGCAGCCCAGCACAACGTCGCCGTGATGGCGGTCCTGTTCTTCGTCCTCGGACTGAAGCTGCTAGGAGACGGCATCGGCATCCTCACCTCCTGACGGGCATGCTCGCGTCGCCGTGTTCGAGGTGGCTCGGAGCGCGTACAGCTTCCTGCGCAACAAGAAGGCAGGAGTGCGAGGAGTACCGCAGCGAGGTCACGGCCTTCGAGCGGAAGGCGCTGCTGCCGGTGCTGTCCGAGCGAACGCAAGCGGCTTCGGGCCGGCGGTCTCGCACCGCCGGCCCCTCGCCGTATCCCGTCTCAGTCGAACCGGCAGGCCATCTCGTCCAGGATCTCGTCGATCACCTCGACCGGCTCCCGGGCCAGGTCCTCCTCGATCCACATGCGCATGGCGATCCGTAGCGAGGAGAGGAACGCCGCGGCCAGGACCAGGGGGCGGACCGACTTCTCCGAGGGGCTCTGGCGGGACGCCACGGCCTCGGCCAAGTCCCCTTCCAGGGCCGCGTGGTTGGCGAGCTGCCGGGCGAGCAACGAGGGGTGCTGCATCGCCAGCCTGGTCCGCAGGGCCCACTCGCGTTCCGGTGGTGCGACCCGTTCGGCGAACTGTGTCATGGCCGCCCGCAGCGCCGCCCATGCGGTCTCCTCGGCGGGCCGCTCGCGCACGGTCCGCACGAGGTCCCTGATCTGCTGCTCCTCGCCGTGGAGGAGGGCGTCCTCCTTGCCCGTGAAGTAGTTGGAGAACGTTCTGCGGGAGATCCCGGCCGCGTCCGCGACGGCCTCCACCGTGACGTGATCGAAGCCGTGTTCGACGGTCAGCCGCAATGTCGCCTCGTGCACGGCCTGTCTGGTGGCTTCCTTTTTGCGTTCCCGCAGTCCCGCAGAGCTCTCCATGGGTTCATTGTCTCCGTGCCGAGAACGATTGCGCAGTGCGCAAAATTGCTCGTACATCGCCGTGACCCCGCTCTCGCCGTCGTTGCGAGCCTCGCGGCCGGCATGGCGATGTCCGGCGGAGCAGCCTTCTTCGGCCGGTACTTCCGGATCGGCCGCACCCACCGTCACCGACCGAGGCCGGTGACGGCGGGTGCGGGGGGAGAGCCGTCGAGGCGGGGCGCGCCTGAGCGCGCAAAGAGCTGACGATGACCCAGGCCCGCGCCACCGCGCCGGACATCTCCGCCAGGTGGCCTTCCCGGCCGGGATGCCACCCGAGGCCGCGACTGGGGTAATGTGACCCCTCCCAACACGGGGACCGACCAAGGAGGTGAGACCCATTACCGCTGTATCAGGCTGGGTGCTCACCCCTCACGATCGCGTGGTCGACCCGACATAATCGACCGCGGAGCGCCCATCGGCTTTCCCGAAAGGCTCCGCTTCATGTCGGTTTCCGCTTCACCGCTCGCCGTTTCCTCCATCGTCACCACACTCCGCGCCGCCGGCTGCGTATTCGCCGAGGACGAGGCGGAGTTGATCGTCTCC
The DNA here is from genome assembly GCF_900091955.1 of Streptomyces sp. Ncost-T10-10d. Lineage (GTDB taxonomy): Bacteria > Actinomycetota > Actinomycetes > Streptomycetales > Streptomycetaceae > Streptomyces. The sequence goes on along the minus strand of NZ_FMDF01000145.1, from coordinate 95,846 downwards.
ACGGCCGCCGACCACGCCGAACTCGCGGCCATGGTCGAACGGCGGGTGGCCGGTCTGCCCCTCGAACACGTCCTCGGGTGGGCCGAGTTCAGCGGTCTTCGGATCGCCGTGGACCCCGGCGTCTTCGTACCCCGTCGCCGCACCGAGTTCCTGGTCCGACAGGCCGCCGCCCTCGCCGGGCCCGAGGCGGTCGTCGTCGACCTCTGCTGCGGTTCGGGAGCCCTCGGCGCCGCGCTCGCCGCAACGCTGGACCGGGTGGAACTGCACGCTGCCGACGTCGAACCCGCAGCCGTACGGTGCGCCCGCCGCAACGTCGGCGACGCGGGCCGGGTGTACGAGGGCGACCTCTTCGCGCCGCTGCCCGGCTCGTTGCGCGGCCGGGTGGAGATCCTGCTCGCCAATGTGCCGTACGTACCGACGGAGGACGTCGAACTGCTTCCCCCGGAGGCCCGTATCCATGAGCCCCGCGTCGCACTCGACGGCGGCCGGGACGGCCTCGACGTCCTGCGGCGGGTCACCGCCGAGGCCCCGCGATGGCTGGCACCGGGTGGGCATCTACTGGTCGAGACGAGCGAGCGCCAGGCAGCACGGGCCGAGGAGACCGTCGCCCGCAGCGGCCTGATCCCGCGCGTGGTCACCTCCGACGAGCTGTACGCGACCGTCGTCATCGCGACCCGGCCGGAGCCGTCCGGGAACTGAGCGCGGACGGGCGCAGGGGCGGTCCGGTCCGGTCCGGGCTCAGGATTCCGGCTTCCGCCTGACCACCGCCGTCCCGGCGTCCAGGTCCACCCCCATGCGGGGCGGCGCGCCGTCCAGCGCGTCGTCCTTCAGGAAGTGCGGACGGTGCACCCGCTACGAACTCATCGGTGCGAGGCTAGGCTCGGAACGCTGGAGTGTGTGTGGGCGGCGAGCAGGAGAGCACGGAATGACGACGGTGCCGGGGCGCAGGAGCAGTACGTTCACCCGACTGCTGCGGCACGGATTCACCGACCCCTCCGCCGCCGAGCGGCTCCTCGACCTGCCCGAACTGTCGTCCGTACGCTCCGATCCGGTGCTGCTCGACGCACTCGGGGCCACCGCCGACCCCGATCTGGCACTGCGCGGCGTCGTCCGGCTGGTGGAGGCCGAGGAGCCGGACGAGCGGCAGGTCCTCCTGGACACCCTCGTCACCGCCAAACCGCTGCGGGACCGGCTGCTCGGGGTGCTCGGGGCGTCCGAGGCGCTCGGTGACCATCTCGCCCGCCACCCCCGCGACTGGCATGCGCTCGTCACCTACGAGGCCACCGATCTGCACCCCGGGGTGGCCGAATTCGAGCAGGGGCTCTCCGGGGCCGACGACCCCGACTCGCTGCGCGTCGCCTACCGCCGGTGCCTGCTGGCCATAGCGGCCCGCGATGTGTGCGGTACGACGGACGTCGCCGAGGCGGCCGCCGAACTGGCCGATCTGGCCACGGCGACCCTGCGGGCGGCGCTTGCCATCGCCCGTACGGCCGCGCCCTCCGACGCCGCCCAGTGCCGGCTCGCCGTCATCGCGATGGGCAAGTGCGGTGGGCACGAGCTGAACTATGTCTCCGACGTCGACGTCATCTTCGTCGCGGAACCCGTCGACGGGTACGAGGAGAGCGCAGCCGTACAGGCGGCCACCCGGCTGGCCGCGCACATGATGCGGATCTGCTCCGACACGACCGTCGAGGGCACCATCTGGCCCGTCGACGCCAACCTCCGTCCCGAGGGCCGCAACGGGCCCCTCGTACGGACGCTGTCCTCGCACCTCGCGTACTACCAGCGCTGGGCCAAGACCTGGGAGTTCCAGGCGCTCCTCAAGGCCCGGCCGGTGGCCGGCGACCCCGAACTGGGCGCGGAGTACGTCGAGGCCGTCTCACCGCTCGTATGGCAGGCCGCGGATCGCGAGAACTTCGTCGCCGACGTACAGAAGATGCGCCGTCGAGTCGTCGACAACATCCCCGCCGACCGCGTCCACCGCGAGATCAAGCTCGGTCCGGGCGGGCTGCGGGACGTCGAATTCGCCGTACAGCTGCTCCAGCTGGTGCACGGCCGCAGCGACGCCACCCTGCACAGCGGCACCACGCTGGAGGCCCTTCGGGCGCTCGCCGCGGGCGGCTATGTGGGGCGGGTGGACGCCGCGCAGCTGGACGACGCGTACCGCTTCCTGCGCGCCATGGAGCACCGGATCCAGCTCTACCGGCTGCGCCGCACCCATCTGGTCCCCGAGGACGAGTCGGATCTGCGGCGGCTCGGGCGCTCCCTCGGGATGCGTACGGACCCGATCACCGAGCTCAACCAGGCGTGGAAGCGGCACGCCTCCGTGGTGCGGCGGCTGCACGAGAAGCTGTTCTACCGGCCGCTGCTCGACGCCGTCGCCCAGCTCGCGCCCGGCGAGTCCAGGCTCAGCGCGAAGGCGGCCAAGCACCGGCTCGAAGCGCTCGGATACGCCGATCCGGCCGCCGCGCTGCGGCACCTGGAGGCGCTGTCGTCCGGGGTGTCCCGCAAGGCCGCCATCCAGCGCACCCTCCTGCCGGTGCTGCTCGGCTGGTTCGCGGACTCCGCCGATCCGGATGCCGGGCTGCTCGGCTTCCGCAAGGTGTCCGACGCACTGGGCAAGACCCCCTGGTACCTGCGGCTGCTGAGGGACGAGGGCGCGGCCGCGGAGAACCTCGCCCGGGTGCTCTCGGCCGGCCGGCTCGCCCCCGACCTGCTGCTCCGTGCGCCCGAGGCGGTGGCGATCCTCGGCGATCCGCAGGGGCTGAAGCCGCGCAGCCGGGAGCACCTGGAGCAGGAGGTGCTGGCCGCGGTGGGGCGCGCGGAGGGTGCCGAATCCGCCGTCGCCGTGGTCCGCGGGGTGCGTCGGCGCGAGCTGTTCCGGACCACGGCCGCGGACCTCATCGGCTCGTACGGTACGGAGGAGAGCCCCGCCGAGGAGGACCCCGGTGCCCTCGTCGACCGGGTCGGCAACGCTGTCACCGATCTCAACGCCGTCACGATCGCGGGCGCCCTGCGCGCCGTCGTACGTGAACAGTGGGGGGACACCCTCCCCACCCGGTTCGCGGTCATCGGCATGGGCCGTTTCGGCGGACACGAGCTCGGCTACGGCTCCGACGCCGATGTGCTGTTCGTCCACTCACCGCGCGAGGGCGTCGACGAGCAGGAGGCGGGCCGGGCCGCGAACCAGGTGGTGTCCGAGATGCGGAGACTGCTGCAACTGCCCACCGCCGACCCGCCGTTGATCATCGACGCGGATCTGCGGCCGGAGGGCAAGAGCGGGCCGCTCGTGCGTACGCTGAGGTCGTACGAGGCCTACTACCGGCGGTGGTCGCTGGTCTGGGAGAGCCAGGCACTGCTGCGCGCCGAGCCCATGGCCGGTGACGAGGAACTCGGCCGTGACTTCATCGAGTTGATCGATCCACTGCGCTACCCGATGGAGGGTCTCGGGGAGGACGCGGTCCGTGAGATCCGCCGTCTGAAGGCCCGGATGGAGTCCGAACGGCTGCCGCGCGGCGCCGACCCGACGCTCCACACCAAGCTGGGGCGCGGCGGGCTGAGCGATGTCGAGTGGACGGTCCAGCTGATGCAGATGCAGCACGGCTGGGTGGAACCGGGGCTGCGGACGACCCGTACCCGCGAGGCGCTGGCCGCGGCGTGCGCGGCGGAGCTGATCTCGGGCGAGGACGCGCAGACGCTGGACGAGGCGTGGGTGCTGGCGACGCGGGTCCGCAATGCGGTGATGCTGGTACGGGGGCGGCCGGGCGACACGTTTCCGTCGGGGCCGCGTGAACTCACGGCGGTGGGACGGTATTTGGGGTACGAGCCGGGGCATGTCGGGGACATGCTGGACGACTACCGGCGGATTACGAGGCGGGCGCGGGCAGTGGCGGAGGAGCGGTTCTACGGGGCGTGAGGGGTGGCCGCTGCGGCGCGGGGCCTTTCTCGGGGCTTCCGGCCCCGGGCCCCGCTCCTCAAGCGCCGGACGGGCTGAAGAGTGTCCTCGAGCGCCGGGCGGGCTCGGTTCCGCCCGGCGCGCTGAAAGGCGCCCTCAGGCGCCGGACCGGCTTGATGCGTCCTCCGCGTCCAGCAGTGCGCGGCAATGTCCGATGAACGCGCCCAGCGCCAGTTCGAACGCCGCGTCCGCCCGGCCCGTGCCCACCGCGGCCAGGGCCTCCGCGAGGCGGGGTGTCGTGGTGTCGTCGGGGAGTTCCCACATCGTCTCCGGGGCCGCCAGGTCCAGCGCCGAGCCCAGGACCAGGTTCTCCAGAGCGGTGATCACCGTCATCACCTCGGTCATGGTGAAGCCGGCGTCCAGCAGCAGCCGTACCGCGCTCTCGTACTGCTCCAGGACCTTCGGGGCGCGCACCGGTGATGTCGTCAGCAGTGGGATCACGTGCGGGTGGGCGGCGAACGCGGCGCGGTAGGAGCGGGCCCAGGCCGTCATGGCCGCGTCCCACGGCTCCAGGTCGAGGGTCGCGGAGTCGATCGCCGCGCAGACGCGTTCCCGGACGAGCTCGACGACCCCGCCCCTTCCGTCCACATGATGGTAGAGCGACCCGGTCTGTACCCCGAGCCGCCGGGCTATCTGAGGGACGCTGAACTCGCCCTGCTCGTCGATGAGTTCGAGCGCCGTGGTGGTGATGCGCTCCCGGTCGAGCAGCGCCGTGCGCGGCCGTCCCATGTGCGGTTCTCCTGACGTAGGTCTGCACGCAAGTCTGCCGAGAGGTCTTCCCGGATGCCCTTGGGCGAGGCTACATTGCGCAAACCGAAAGCCTTTAGGTTTCTGGTTCCCGGTCCCTGCCCCGCCAGTCGCAGAAGGGCTCCCCTTTCGTATGTCTGCGCCCACCCTCAGGAAAGGCACCCTCGGCACCGCCGACATCGCCTTCTTCGTCATCTCGGCCGCCGCCCCGCTCACGGTGATGGCCGGAGTCGCTCCCATCGCCATCCTGCTCGGCGGCATCGGTGCCCCCGTCGGCTATCTGCTGGCGGGCATCACCCTCGCGGTCTTCGCCGTCGGGTTCACCACGATGAGCCGCCATGTCCGCAGCGGCGGCGCGTTCTACGCATACATCACCCGAGGGATGGGCCGCCCCATCGGCATCGCCGCCGCTCTGCTCGCGATGCTCGGCTACAACGGTATGGAGATCGGCGTCTACGGGCTCCTCGGATCGGCCACCGCCGACACCGCCCAGGCCCTGTGGGGCATCGACCTTCCGTGGCTGCCGATCTCCCTCGCCGGACTGCTGCTCATCTGGTACGGAGGCTTCCGCTCCATCGACTTCGGCGCCAAGGTCCTCGGGGTGCTGCTCGTCGCCGAGACCGGCATCCTCGTGCTGCTCGCGGGCGGTGTGCTGCTGGACGGCGGAGCCGACGGGATCTCGCTCGCCTCGTTCACGCCCGGCAATGTCTTCGTACCCGGCATGGCGGCCGTACTGGCCTGCGCCTTCGCCGCGTTCACCGGCTTCGAGTCCACGGTGATCTATCGGCGCGAGGCACGGAACCCGGACCGCACCGTCCCGCGCGCCACCTATATCGCCGTCGCGTTCCTCGGACTCTTCTACTCCTTCATCGTCTGGACCGTCATCCAGGCATTCGGCGACGCACAGGTCGTCAAGGCCGCCGCCACCGACCCGGGCGGACTGTTCTTCTCCGCCATCACCCACTACGTCGGCGGCTGGGCCGCGGACCTGATGCACATCCTCATCGTCACCAGCGTGCTCGCCTCGCTGCTCGCCTTCCACAACGCCATCAACCGGTACGGGCTCGCGCTCGCCGAGGAGGGTGTGCTGCCCGCCGCCCTCGGCCGCATCCACCCCCGGCACCGTTCTCCGTACGTGGCCGGTCTCGCCCAGATCGCGCTCGGCGCCGTGATCGTCATCGGCTTCGCGGCGGCCGGCGCCGATCCGTACTCGCAGCTGCTGCTCTGGGTCAACACTCCGGGAATGATCGGCCTGATGGTGCTCCAACTGCTCGCGGCGATCGCCGTACCGCTGTTCTTCCGGCGGTTCGAGCACGGCGAGGGCAGGCTCCGTACCGTCGTCGCGCCGGTCGTCGCGGCCGTGCTGCTGGCCGCCGCGATCGTCCTGGTCACGGACAACGTCGATCTGTTCTCCGGGGCCTCGACCGGCGTGAACATCGTGCTCGTCTCGCTGGTGCCCGCGGTCTTCCTGATCGGGCTCGTACTCGCGCACCGGCTGAAGCGCACCAGACCCGAGGTGTACGCCCGGTTCGCGGCCGAGCCGTCACCGCCGGAGGGGGCCGTGACCGCCCCCGGCCCCGCCACACCCACCTCCCTCACCGTCTAAGGAGTCCCACCGTGCCCGCAGCCGATCTCCTCCTCACCGGAGCCCGTGTCCGCACCCTCGACCCGGCCCGGCCCGAAGCCACCGCCGTGGCGGTCAAGGATGGGGTGATCACCGCCGTCGGCGACGAGGCCGAACTGCGCGAGTGGCACGGGACCGGCACGGAGAGAGTCGATCTGGCCGGGGCCACCCTCACGCCCGGCCTGGTCGATGCGCACAGTCACCCCGTCTGGGGCCTGGAGATGGCCACCGGCACGGACCTCACCGCTGTCCGCGACCTCGGCCGACTGCGGGCCGCACTCGCCGGGGCCGAACGGACCGAGGGCTGGGTCATCGCCTGGGGCCTGGACCACAACGCCTTCGGCGGCCGGCCCGTCGACCGGGCCCTCATCGAGGACGCCATCGGTGGCGCACCCGCCTTCATCCGGCTCTACGACGGGCACTCCGCCCTGGTCAGCGGCGCGGCCCTGGAACGAGCCGGGATCACAGGCCCCCGCACCTTCGCCCAGCGCTCCACCGTCGTCTGCGACCCCGACGGGCGTGCCACCGGCCATCTGATCGAGCACGCCGCGATGGATCTGGTCGCCGGACTGCTGCCCAGGCCCTCGTACGCCGAGCGCCGCACCCGCCTCGTGGAACTCCTCTCCGGCATGGCCGCCACCGGTCTGACCGGGGCTCATGTGATGGACCTCGGCGACGGTTCCGTGCCCGAGCTGCTGGCCGCGGTGGAGGAGGAGACGGATCTGCCGGTACGGCTCCGGCTGGCGCCCTGGTGCATGCCGGGCGCCGACAAGGAGGCCCTGGACGAGCTGGTACGCGTGCAGAGCAAGGCGGGCCGGCTCTGGCGGGTCGGCGGCGTGAAGTTCTTCATGGACGGCACCGTCGAGGGCGGCACCGCGTGGCTGGAACACGCCGACTGCCACGGGGAGGGCACGGAGGCGTTCTGGCCGGACCCGGAGGCGTACACCGCTGCTGTTCACCATCTGCACCGCGCCGGGGTGGGGACCGCCACGCACGCCATCGGGGACGCGGCCGTGCGGCATGTGCTGGACACGGTGGAGGCGCTGGGGGAGAGCGGTCGGCTGCGCCACCGCATCGAGCACATCGAGACCGTGCCGCGGGTCCTGGCCGCCCGGTTCGCCTCGCTCGGGGTGATCGCCTCGATGCAGCCCACGCACACCGCGTACACCCGTGCCGACCACACCGACGAGTGGTCGAAACGGCTCGGCGACGAGCGGGCCGGCCGGGCCTGGCGCTGCCGGGACCTGCGCGATGCCGGGGCGTATCTGGCGCTGGGCTCGGACTGGCCGATCGCCCACTACGACGTACGGCAGGTGCTGGCCACGGCCCGGCTGCGGCGGCTGCCCGGGGCGTACGACACCGAGCCGGTCACCGCTGAGCAGGCGCTGACGGGGCTGATGGCCCTGGAGGGATGCACCTCGCACGCGGCGGTCGCTGCCGGGGAGCAGGGGGTCGCGGGGCGGATCGCCGTGGGATACCGGGCCGATCTGACGGCGCTCGGGGTGGACCCGGTGCTTGCCCCGGCGGACGAGGTGGGGGAGGCACCGGTGAGGGTCACGGTGTGCGGGGGGCGTGTGGTGCACAGGGGGTGAGGTGGGGCGGGGCGGCGTGGAGAGGGCGGGCGCCCGCGGCGGGCCGGTGCCCCACCCCCGTCCCTTCCCGGCAGCGCCGATATGCGGCTGCTCCGCCCCGGCCCCCGGTCCTCGAACGCCGGACGGGCTGAAAGATGTCCTCGAAGCGTCAAGCGCCGGACGGGCTTGAATCGCGTGCTGCCGTCTCCGTCGCCGGGCGCTGTGTCCGGATCGGCGTGCCCGCGGACAGGCCGGCCGGCCGCGGCCTCTCCCACGGCAGCGGAACCTGCTTCGGGAGGTGGTGCGGCAGCGAGTCGTACCAGGCGTACGAGATCGCGTAACCGAAGGCCAGACACGTCATGCCACCCAGCGCGTCCAGCCAGAAGTGGTTGGCTGTCGCCACGATCACCAGCAGGGTGACTGCCGGGTAGAGCAGGCCCAGGATGCGCGCCCAGGGGGCGGAGGCCAACGCGAAGATGGTCAGGCCGCACCAGAGAGACCAGCCGATGTGCATCGAGGGCATCGCCGCGTACTGGTTCGACATGTTCTTGAAGTTGCCCGAGGCCATCGACCCCCAGGTCTGATGGACCAGGACGGTGTCGATGAAGTGGCCGCCGTTCATCAGGCGGGGCGGCGCCAGTGGATACAAGTAGTAGCCGAGCAGTGCCACGGCCGTAGTCGCGAACAGGGCCAGACGGGCCGCCGCGTAACGGCCGGGGTGACGGTGGAACAGCCACACCAGCACACAGACGGTGACGATGAAGTGCAGTGTCGCGTAGTAGTAGTTCATCGACACGATCAGCCATGTCACTGAATTCACCGCATGGTTGACCGTCTGCTCCACGGCGATGCCCAGGTAGGTCTCGACCGACCAGATCCAGTCGGCATTGTGGAGGGCTTCGGCCTTCTGCTCGGGGACGGCGTTGCGCACCAGCGAGTACACCCAGTAACTGGCTGCAACCAACAGGATTTCGAACCAGATGCGCGGCCGACGAGGGGATCGCAGGGAACGCAGTCTCGCCGGGCCGCCGCCCTGCCCCCCGGCGTTCTGCCGAGCGTTCGCCGTGGGGGCCGCCTCGTCCACGATGGGTGACGGGGTGGCCTCCGGCCGGCCTTCCTGTGCAGTCACGCTCAATTCACCCATAGGCACAGAGTCTGCCAGAAATGTTGCCCCCGCCCGATCATCCTCCGATCGGTTCGGGGCTGCACATCTGACTGCTGGTAATGCGCGCCAAGATCTTCAGTACGCTCCTAAGAGCGGGCGTGTGATCCCGGAACGGCTCCGACGGCGGAGGCCGGAGCGGGCCCGGGACCCGCGGCCGTTGAACCACGAACGACCAGTTCGGGCATGAAGACGAACTCGCTGTGCGGAGCGGGTGTGCCGCCGATCTCCTCCAGGAGGGTGCGCACGGCGGCCTGGCCCATGGCCGTGACCGGCTGACGGATCGTGGTCAACGGCGGATCGGTGAACGCTATGAGCGGCGAGTCGTCGTAACCGACCACCGACAGATCGCGCGGCACCTCCATCGACAGCCGGCGGGCGGCCCTGATCGCGCCGAGCGCCATCATGTCGCTCGCACACACCACCGCCGTGCAGCCCCGTTCCATCAGCGCCGACGCGGCGGCCTGCCCGCCCTCCAGGGTGAACAGCGAGTGCTGGATCAGCTCCTCCACCTCGTCCGGGGCGAGGTTCAACTGCTCCTGCACGGTGGAACGGAAGCCCTCGATCTTGCGCAGGACCGGCACGAACCGCTTGGGCCCGACCGCCAGTCCGATGCGCTGATGGCCCAGCGACACGAGGTGGGTCACCGCGAGCCGCATCGCGGCCCGGTCGTCCGGCGAGATGAACGGTGCCTGGACCTTGGGCGAGAAGCCGTTGACCAGGACGAACGGGACGCCCTGGGCGCGCAGTTGCTCGTAGCGCTGCATATCGGCCGAGGTGTCGGCGTGCAGCCCGGAGACGAAGATGATGCCCGAGACGCCACGGTCGACCAGCATCTCGGTCAGCTCGTCCTCGGTGGAACCGCCGGGGGTCTGGGTCGCCAGCACCGGGGTGTAGCCCTGCCTGGTCAGAGCCTGGCCGATGACCTGGGCCAGCGCCGGGAAGATGGGGTTCTCCAGCTCGGGCGTGATCAGCCCGACCAGTCCCGCGCTGCGTCTGCGCAGCCGTACGGGCCGTTCGTAGCCGAGAACGTCGAGCGCGGCGAGGACGGATTCACGGGTGGCCGCTGCAACACCGGGCTTGCCGTTCAGTACACGGCTGACCGTCGCTTCGCTGACCCCCGCCTGAGTTGCGATATCGGCAAGCCGTGCGGTCATGGAAGTGGACTGTACCGGGCGTATGTCGGATTGCCCACCATCCGCAGGAATCGGGCGACCGTACCTGTGGGGTGGTCCGGGGTGGGATCGCGGCAACATCTTGCAAGGTCTTGCGAGCCCGGATTGCAGAGGGCAGTCAGATCATCGCACTACGGGAGCGTGGGCTGTGGCCTGCCTCTGCCAGGGATTGATGGCCCGCGTCAAGAGGCTTGACGGCAACCGTGAGGACACGCGAATGTAACGATCGGCGGCGCTTGCAGAAATCTTCCGCAAACTCTTTCCGCGTTCTTTCATCCTTGTTACGTTCACGTCGACCCGGCGCCGCGACGGAGCGGTACGGCAGTTGAAGGAGTTCAGATGCGACGTGGCATAACGGCCACCGCCCTGGTCGCGGCCCTGGCGCTCGCGGCGACCGCCTGCGGCAGCGACAGCAAGTCCGACGGCACGAGCAAGAGCTCGGGCGAGCTCTCCGGCACGGTGACGTGGTGGGACACCTCCACCGCGGGCAGCGAGGACAAGGTCTTCAAGAAGATCGCTGAGGACTTCACCAAGCAGCACCCGAAGGTCCACATCAAGTACGTCAACGTGCCCTTCGGCGATGCGCAGAACAAGTTCAAGAACGCGGCCCAGTCCGGCTCCGACGCCCCCGACGTCATCCGCTCCGAGGTCGCCTGGACCCCCGAGTTCGCGGACCTCGGCTACCTCGCCCCGCTCGACGGCACCGCCGCGCTGCAGAAGCCGGACGACTTCCTGAAGCAGGCCGCCGCGTCCACCAAGTACAAGGACAAGACGTACGCGGTGCCGCAGGTCATCGACTCCATGGGTATCTTCTACAACAAGAAGATCTTCAAGGAGGCCGGCGTCGAGGTCCCCAAGACCATCGACGAGCTGAAGACCGTCTCCAAGAAGATCAAGGACAAGACCGGCAAGACCGGCATGTACCTGCGCGGCGACGACGCGTACTGGTTCCTCTCCTTCCTGTACGGCGAGGGCGGCGACATGGTCGACGCCTCCACCAAGTCCGTCACCATCGACAACCCCGAGGGCGTCAAGGCGATGAAGGTCGTCAAGGACCTCGTCGACTCCGGTGCGGCCAAGACCGATGCCACGGACGGCTGGGAGAACATGCAGGCGTCCTTCAAGGACGGCAAGGTCGCCATGATGATCAACGGCCCGTGGGCCGTCGCCGACACCTACGCCGGCAAGGAGTTCAAGGACAAGGCCAACCTGGGTATCGCCCCGGTCCCGGCCGGCTCCGCCGCGCAGGGCGCCCCGCAGGGCGGTCACAACCTGGCCGTGTACGCGGGCTCGAAGAACCTCGACGCCTCCTACGCGTTCGTCGACTACATGACGTCCGCCGACACCCAGGCCAAGGTCACCAAGGAGCTGAGCCTCCTGCCGACCCGTACCTCCGCCTACGCCAAGCAGGACGTCGTCGACAACGAGATCGTCGGCTTCTTCAAGCCCGTTGTCGAGACCGCCGTCGAGCGCCCCTGGATCCCGGAGACCGGCAGCCTCTTCGCGCCGCTCGTCACCGAGTACACCAAGGTCCTGACCGGCCAGACCACGCCGGAGAAGGCCGTCAAGACCACCGGCGACTCCTACCGCAAGCTCCTCAAGGGCTGGAAGTAACAGGAAGGCAGGCCGACTGATGGCTGTCCACACCAGCCAGTCGGTGGCGAAGGCCGCGGGCGACGACGTCGCCCGCGGCCGCAGCCGCGGTACTGGCAACCCCCCGCCGCCGAGCAGGCTCCGGCGGGCTCTGTCGACTCACTGGTACGCCTGGACCATGGTCGCCCCGGTCGTCGTCGTGATCGGCGTGATCATCGGCTACCCGCTGGTCCGCGGCATCTACCTGTCGATGACCGATGCCAATGAGCGCAACGTCGAGCGGTCCATCGGTGTCAACCACATGCCCGCCACATACAAGTTCGTGGGCCTGGACAACTACACCGAGGCGCTCACCGGCAATCAGTTCCTCGGCACGCTCGGGTGGACCCTGGTGTGGACGGTCTCCTGTGTGGCCATCACCTTCTCCCTCGGCATGGCCCTCGCCAACATCCTCAACCGCAGGATCGCCGGACGCTCCGCGTACCGGATGGCGCTCATCCTGCCCTGGGCCATCCCCGGTTTCGTCTCCGTCTTCGCCTGGCGCTTCCTCTACAACGAGGACCGCGGGCTGCTCAACAAGATCCTCTCCGGCGGCGGAATCGACGCCGTCCCGTGGCTGAACGACCCCACCTGGGCGAAGCTCTCCGTCATCGCCGTCAACGTCTGGCTCGGTGTGCCGTTCATGATGGTCGCGCTGCTCGGCGGACTGCAGTCGATCCCCAGTGAGCAGTACGAGGCCGCGGAGATGGACGGCGCCACCGCCTGGCAGCGGTTCCGCCACATCACACTGCCCGGACTGCGGCCGGTCTCCACCACGGTGATCCTGCTCTCCACCATCTGGACCTTCAACATGTTCCCGGTGATCTACCTGCTGACCCGCGGCGGACCCGGTGAAGCCACCCAGATCCTGGTCACCCAGGCGTACAAGTTCTCCTTCGAGATCAGCCCGCGCGACTTCGCGCAGTCCTCCACCTGGGGCGTGCTGATCCTCGTACTCCTGATGATCTTCGCCGCCGTCTACCGGCGAGTCCTGCGCACACAGGGGAGACGACTGGTGACCACCGCCCCCGCAACCACCGTCCCGGCGACCCCCGCACGGCACTCCGCGCGCAAGGTCCGGCGGCGCGGCGAGCGTTCGCCGATCGCCTCCGTCGGGCTGCACCTCACACTCATCGTCGCGTCCGTGATCGCCGTCTTCCCCGTGCTGTGGGTCCTGCTCACCTCGCTGAAGCCCGCCGCGTACGCGACCACCACGGACTTCTTCAAAGAGACGACATTCGAGAACTATACGAACCTGATCCAGAACACGAAGTTCCTCACCTGGTTCGGCAACTCCCTGCTCATCGCGGGGCTCACCACGCTTCTCGGCGTCATCGTCTCCGCCTCCACCGGCTATGCCGTCAGCCGCTTCCGCTTCCCCGGCAAGCGCGGGCTGATGTGGACGCTGCTGATCACCCAGATGTTCCCGGTCGCCGTCCTCATCGTGCCGATCTACAACATCATGTCGGGCTTGGGGCTGCTGAATCAGCCCGCCGGCCTCGTCATCACCTACCTGACCATCTCGGTGCCGTTCTGTGCCTGGATGATGAAGGGCTTCTTCGACACCATCCCGCGCGAGATCGACGAGTCCGGGCAGGTCGACGGCCTCACCCCGTTCGGCACGTTCTGGCGGCTCATCCTGCCGCTCGCCAAGCCCGGCCTCGCCGTCACCGCGTTCTACTCCTTCATCACCGCATGGGGCGAAGTGGCGTACGCCTCCGCCTTCATGGTCGGCGAGGACAACCTCACCCTCGCGGGCGGACTGCAGCTCTTCGTCAACCAGTACGGAGCCCAGTGGGGGCCGATGACCGCCGCGTCCGTGCTCATTGCGATACCTGCGGCCCTGGTCTTCCTCTTCGCCCAGCGCCATCTGGTCACCGGCATGTCCGCCGGAGCCGTCAAGGGCTGAGAGGCTGTCGGGTGACCTCTGACCGGGCGGCCACGCCCTGGCACGCACGCTTCCCGCGTTGTCGTCGGTCGGCGACTCCCCCATAGCCTCAAGGGCATGGGAGGGGCCCCCTTCGCGTCGCCTCCCTCCTCCGCCTTGGAATCGCACGCACCAGACCGCGTCCGCTTTCCGGTCCGAGGTCACCCGACAGCCTCTGACGCGGCCCGCCCCGTACGAACCGCACGCACCAAGTCACGGCGTCGCCGGAATCCCGACCCGGTCCCGGCGACGCTCCCCACCCAGACACCCCAGGGACGACATGACCCAGCACCTCGCTGCCCCCTCCACCGGCACGTCCGGCGACGCTCCGGCCCACCAGACCGGCTGGTGGCAGGACGCGGTGATCTACCAGGTCTATCCGCGGAGCTTCGCCGACGGCAACGGCGACGGCATGGGCGATCTCGCAGGCGTACGGGACAGACTTCCGTACCTCAAGGACCTCGGCGTCGACGCGGTCTGGCTCAGCCCGTTCTACGCGTCCCCGCAGGCCGACGCGGGCTACGACGTCGCCGACTACCGTGCCATCGACCCGATGTTCGGCACCCTGCTGGACGCCGACGCGCTGATCCGGGACGCCCATGACCTGGGCCTGCGGATCATCGTGGACCTGGTGCCCAACCACTCCTCCGACCAGCACGAGTGGTTCAAGCGCGCCCTCGCCGAGGGCCCCGGCTCCGCGCTGCGAGAGCGTTACCACTTCCGCCCCGGCAAGGGCGCGGACGGCGAACTCCCGCCCAACGACTGGGAGTCCATCTTCGGTGGCCCCGCCTGGACCCGGACCACCGACCCGGACGGCACCCCGGGCGACTGGTACCTGCACCTGTTCGCGCCCGAGCAGCCCGACTTCAACTGGGAACACCCGGCCGTCGCCGACGAGTTCCGCTCGATCCTGCGCTTCTGGCTCGACATGGGTGTCGACGGCTTCCGGGTCGACGTCGCCCACGGGCTCGTCAAGGCCGAGGGCCTGCCCGACCTCGGCACCCACGACCAGCTCAAGCTGCTCGGCAACGACGTCATGCCGTTCTTCGACCAGGACGGTGTCCACGACATCTACCGCTCCTGGCGCACCATCCTCGACGAGTACCCCGGCGCGCGGATCGCCGTCGCCGAGGCCTGGACCCCGACCGTCGAGCGCACCGCCAACTACGTGCGCCCCGACGAGATGCACCAGGCGTTCAACTTCCAGTACCTCTCCACCGCCTGGGACGCCGCCGAACTCCGCAAGGTCATCGACACCTCGCTCGACGCGATGCGCCCGGTCGGCGCCCCCACCACCTGGGTGCTCTCCAACCACGACGTGACCCGGCACGCCACCCGGTTCGCCAACCCGCCCGGCCTCGGCACTCAGATCCGCACGGCCGGCGACCGCGAGCTGGGCCTGCGCCGGGCCCGCGCCGCCACCCTGCTGATGCTGGCGCTGCCCGGTTCCGCGTATGTCTACCAGGGCGAGGAGCTGGGCCTGCCCGACGTCACCGACCTGCCCGACGAGGCCCGCCAGGACCCGTCGTTCTTCCGCGCGGAGGGCCAGGACGGCTTCCGCGACGGCTGCCGGGTGCCGATTCCGTGGACCCGCGACGGCAGCTCGTACGGCTTCGGCAGCGGCGGCAGCTGGCTGCCCCAGCCCGACAGCTGGGGCGGGCTGAGCGTCGAGGCGCAGACCGGCGAAGCCGATTCCACGCTGGAGCTGTACCGGGCCGCGATCGCCGCCCGCCGGGTGCACCCGGGGCTCGGCGCAGGCACCGCGGTGGAGTGGCTCCAGGCCCCCGAGGGTCTGCTGATCTTCGCCCGGCCCGGATTCGTCTGCACCGTCAACACGACAGGCCGTCCGGTACGCATCCCGGTACGCGGCACCGTCCTGCTGTCCAGCACCCCGGTCGCCGCCGACGGCGCCGAGATCGAGCTGCCCGCGGACACCACGGTGTGGTGGACGGTGTGACCGTCCCCCTGCCCAGAGGCCCTGGGGCCGGCGGTGCGCCGAGGCTCTCGGACATCGCCGGCCAGGCAGCGGTCAGCGAGGCGACCGTCAGCCGGGTACTCAACGGGAAACCGGGCGTCGCGGACACCACGCGTCAGCGGGTGCTCGCGGCGCTGGACGTCCTGGGCTACGAACGCCCCGTACGGCTGCGGCAGCGCAGCGCCGGGCTGATCGGACTGGTGACGCCCGAGCTCACCAACCCGATCTTCCCGGCGTTCGCGCAGTCCGTCGAACAGGTACTGGCCGGGCACGGCTACACCCCGGTGCTCTGCACCCAGCTGCCCGGCGGCGCCACCGAGGACGAGCTCGTCGAGCAGCTCGTCGAGCGGGGCGTCGGCGGGATCGTCTTCCTCTCCGGGCTGCACGCCGACATGTCGGCCGACCCGGCCCGGTACGCCGCGCTCACCGAGCGCGGCGTGCCGTTCGTCCTGATCAACGGCTACAACGAACGGATCAGCGCCCCCTTCGTCTCGCCCGACGACTCCGCCGCCGTACGGATGGCCGTCGGACACCTCGCCGATCTCGGCCACCGCAGGGTCGGCCTGGCCATCGGACCGCAGCGCTATGTGCCGGCCCGCCGCAAACGGGAGGGCTTCGTCGAGGCTGCCGTGAACCTGCTGGGTCTGGGCCGCGCCGCGGCCGAACTCCTCGTCTGCTCCACGCTGTTCAGCGTCGAGGGCGGTCAGGTCGCGGCCGGTGCGCTGCTCGACCAGGGGTGCACCGGCATCGTCTGCGGCAGCGACCTGATGGCGCTCGGCGTGGTGCGTGCGGCCCGGGAGCGCGGGTTCGACGTGCCGCGCGATGTGTCGGTGGTGGGTTTCGACGACTCGCAGCTGATCGCGTTCACCGATCCGCCGCTGACGACGGTGCGTCAGCCCGTACAGGCGATGGCGGCGGCCGCGGTGAGCGCCCTGCTGGAGGAGATCGGCGGCAGCCCCGTGCAGCGTACGGAGTATGTGTTCCAGCCGGAGCTGGTGGTGCGGGGCTCCACCGCCGCGGTTCGCGGCGTCTGAGGCCCGGCGCGAAGGTGTCCGGGCGTACAGGAGAGGCACCGGGAGTCGGCCCTGAATGGGCCGGCGGGGAGTGAGCGACTCCGGGTGCCTCTCTTGTCCGTGACCGGCCCGGCCGGCCGGGCGCGTGGGGTCCGGGGTCACCGGAACCCCCGGCCGACCGGACCGGAGTCGGGTCAAACGTAACAGTGCTGCAATGTTTTGCGTAAGACCTTGCAGAAAGAAAACTGCTGGATTTCGTGGATGTAAGCGGGCGGTGTCCAAAGGGTTGACCGAGACCGGACAGGCTCGTACGGTCTGCACCGCGGCAAGGTTTGCATTCTTGCAGCAAGAACCTTCAGGAGCCTTGAGGGCAGGGCGCGTTGCCACGTGAGGCTGCACCGTCACCCGCATTTCCCCCACAGCAGGAGGAAACATGGCACGCAGACCACTGTCTGCGGCGCTCGCCCTGATAGCAGGCGCCGCCGCTCTCGTGGCCCCCACCACGACCGCCCAGGCCTCCACCCCGGGCGACAAGGACGTCACCGCCGTTCTCTTCGAGTGGAAGTTCGACTCCGTGGCCAGGGCGTGCACGGACTCCCTCGGCCCGGCCGGCTACGGCTACGTACAGGTCTCGCCGCCCCAGGAACACATCCAGGGCGGCCAGTGGTGGACCTCGTACCAGCCGGTCAGTTACAAGATCGCCGGACGGCTCGGCGACCGTGCCTCCTTCGCCAACATGGTCAGCACCTGCCACAGCGCGGGCGTCAAGGTCGTCGCCGACTCCGTCATCAACCACATGGCGGCGGGATCGGGCACCGGCACCGGCGGCTCCTCGTACACCAAGTACAACTACCCCGGCGTGTACTCCGCGGCCGACATGGACGACTGCACCGCGCAGATCAGCAACTACCAGGACCGGGCCAACGTCCAGAACTGCGAACTCGTCGGCCTCGCCGACCTCGACACCGGCGAGGACTACGTCCGCGGCAGGATCGCCGGATACCTCAACGACCTGCTCTCCCTCGGAGTCGACGGCTTCCGCATCGACGCCGCCAAGCACATGCCCGCGGCCGACCTCGCCAACATCAAGTCGCGGCTGAACAACCCCGGCGTCTACTGGAAGCAGGAGGCGATCTACGGCGCGGGCGAGGCCGTCTCGCCCGACGAGTACACCGGCACGGGGGACGTCCAGGAGTTCCGCTACGCCCGCAGCCTCAAGCAGGTCTTCAACAACGAGAACCTCGCCTACCTGAAGAACTACGGCGAGGGCTGGGGCTTCATGCCCTCGTCGAAGGCCGCGGTCTTCGTCGACAACCACGACACCGAGCGCGGCGGCGACACCCTGAACTACAAGGACGGCGCGAACTACACCCTCGCCAATGTCTTCATGCTGGCCTGGCCGTACGGCTCGCCCGACGTCCACTCCGGCTACGAGTGGTCCGACAAGGACGCCGGTCCGCCCAATGGCGGCACGGTCAACGCCTGTTACAGCGACGGCTGGAAGTGCCAGCACGCCTGGCGCGAGATCTCCTCCATGGTCGGCTTCCGCAACACCGCGCGCGGGGAGGCCGTCACCAACTGGTGGGACAACGGCGGCGACCGGATCGCGTTCGGCCGCGGCGCGAAGGCATACGTCGCGATCAACCACGAGGGCTCCTCGCTGACCCGTACGTTCCAGACGTCGCTGCCCGCCGGTGACTACTGCGACATCCAGTCCGGCAAGGGCGTCACCGTCGACGGCTCCGGCCAGTTCACCGCGACGCTCGGCGCCAACACGGCCCTGGCGCTCCAGGTGAACGCCCGTACCTGCGCGGGCGGCGGCACCACGGACCCGGGCACCGGCACCTCCGGCGCATCGTTCGGAGTCGACGCCACCACACAGCTGGGCCAGAACATCTACGTGACCGGCAACCAGGCCGCCCTCGGCAACTGGAACACCGGCAGCGCGCTGAAACTCGACCCGGCCACGTACCCGGTCTGGAAGCTCGATGTGAACATGCCTGCCGGTACGTCGTTCGAGTACAAGTACCTCCGCAAGGACGCGAGCGGCAACGTCACTTGGGAGAGCGGCGCGAACCGCACCGCGACGGTGCCGCCCTCCGGCAAGGCGGCGCTGACGAGCGACGTCTGGCGCAGCTGAACCCGGCGGCCGGGCCGGGGCGGCCGACGACGTCGTCCCGGTCCGGGGGCTGAACAGGGGAGCGGGGGCCATCAGGGCGTCGGACCTCGCTCCAGCCCACAGGACCGTCCACCCCGAGAACCCCATAGCCCTCGCAACCAAGGAGACCCCGCCCGTGTCCCGTTCCACCCTCAGACGGGGAGCCGTCGCCGCACTCTGCGCGGCGCTCCTCCCCGTCGTCCCGGCGGCAGCCGCCTCCGCCGCGCCGAGACCCCCGGGCCCGCCGTCGGACGCGGCGCTCGCCGCCGAGCCCGCCCGTCACGACCTGACGCGTGAACAGTTCTACTTCGTCATGCCCGACCGGTTCGCCGACGGCGACACCTCGAACAACCGCGGCGGCCTCACCGGCTCGCGCCTGGAGACCGGCTACGACCCCACGGACAAGGGCTTCTACCAGGGCGGCGACCTCAAGGGGCTGACCGAGCGGCTCGACTACATCAAGGGCCTCGGCACCACCGCCATCTGGCTCGCCCCGATCTTCAGGAACCGCCCCGTCCAGGGCACCGGCAAGGACGCATCGGCCGGATACCACGGCTACTGGATCACCGACTTCACCCAGGTCGACCCGCACTTCGGCACCAACGCCGACCTGTCGAAACTGATCGACAAGGCCCACGGCAAGGGCATGAAGGTCTTCTTCGACGTCATCACCAACCACACCGCGGACACCGTCGACTACGCCGAGAAGAAGTACGGGTACAAGCCGAAGGGCGCCTACCCGTACCTCGACCGGGACGGCCGCCCGTTCGACGACAGCAAGGGCCTGGCGAAGGTCGACGCGGACTCGTTCCCGTACACGCCGAAGAACACCGGGGAGAAGGTCCCGGCCTGGCTCAACGACCCGACGATGTACCACAACCGCGGTGACTCGACCTACGCCGGAGAGTCCACCACGTACGGCGACTTCTCCGGCCTCGACGACCTGTGGACCGAGCGCCCCGAGGTCGTCTCCGGCATGGAGAAGATCTACGAGAAGTGGGTCCGCGACTTCGATATCGACGGGTTCCGGATCGACACCGTCAAACACGT
Source organism: Streptomyces sp. Ncost-T10-10d (assembly GCF_900091955.1). Classification (GTDB taxonomy): domain Bacteria; phylum Actinomycetota; class Actinomycetes; order Streptomycetales; family Streptomycetaceae; genus Streptomyces. Next base: position 75,857 of record NZ_FMDF01000145.1, on the reverse strand, counting down.
CGACCTGGACTTCTGGACCCAGTGGGCGACCGCCCTCGACGCCTACGCGGCCAAGCGCGGGCGCAAGGACTTCTTCATGTTCGGCGAGATCTACTCCGCCGACACGGCCATCACCTCGCCCTACGTCACCCGGGGCCGGCTCGACGCGACGCTCGACTTCCCGTTCCAGGAAGCGGCACGCCAGTACGCCTCGCAGGGCGCCCCGGCCTCGAAACTCGCCGCCGTCTTCGGTGACGACTACCGGTACACCACCGACAAGGCCAACGCCTACGAACAGGTCACCTTCCTCGGCAACCACGACATGGGACGTATCGGCTCGTTCCTGAAGCAGGACAACCCGAAGGCCGATGACGCGGAACTCGTCGAGCGCGCACAGCTCGCCAACGAGCTGATGTTCCTCAGCCGCGGCAACCCCGTCGTCTACTACGGCGACGAGCAGGGCTTCACCGGCGCGGGCGGCGACAAGGACGCCCGCCAGACCATGTTCGCCTCGAAGACCGCCGACTACCTCGACGACGAGCAGTTGGGCACCGGCCGTACGCACGCCTCGGATGCCTACGACACCCGCCACCCGCTGTACCGGAACATCGCCGCGCTCTCCAGGTTGACCAAGGAGAACCCGGCGCTGCGTGACGGCGTCCAGACCGAGCGGTACGCGGATGGATCCGTCTACGCCTTCTCGCGGACGGACCCCGAGCGGTCGAACGAGTACGTCGTCGCCACCAACAACGGCACCGCGGCGAGGACGGTCGAGCTGCCCACCGCGTCGGTCGGCATGAACTTCCGTACGCTGTACGGCGGTTCCGGTACGGTTCGCAGCGGCGCCGACACGAAGCTCACCGTCACCGTGCCCGCCCTCTCCAGCATCGTGCTGCGCGCCGAGAAAACCCTGGGCGCCCCGGCAGCCAGGCCCTCGATCACGCTGACGGCACCCGCCGCCGGGGCCACCGGCACCGTCGAGATCTCCGCGGATGTCGACGGCGGATCCCTCGGCCGGGTCGTCTTCGCCGCCCAGACCGGCAACGGCAAGTGGGTCACCCTCGGCTCCGCCGACCACGCCCCGTACAAGGTCACCCAGACCGTGGGCGACACGGTTCCCGCCGGAACCCCCCTTCGGTACAAGGCGGTTGTCGTCGACCGCGCCGGCCGCACCGCGAGTGCCCTCGCCACGTCCACCGCGGGCCGGGCACCAGCCGCCGAGAAGCCCGTCGCGGTCGAGCGCGACTACGCCGTCGTCCACTACAAGCGCGCGGACGGCGACTACGACGGCCTGCAGGTCAAGTCCGGTGACACGACGGCCGACTTCATCGGACGGGACGCCTACGGCGCCTTCGCCTGGCTCAAGCTCGACGAGGGCACCACCTCGGTCCCGTACACCGTGGAGAAGTCCGGCACCCCCGACGGTCCCCGGCGCAGCATCGATCTCGCGAAGACCGGGCAGGTCTGGATCGAGCAGGGCAAGGACGGCCAGGCCGACGAGGCGCCCGACGGCGCCTACCCGCCGCAGGACACCACAAAGGCAGTACTGCACTACTACCGGGCCGACGGCGCCTACGACGGCTGGGGGCTGCACACCTGGACCGGTGCCAAGGACCCCACCGACTGGGCCAAACCGCTCCAGCCGGTGAAGAAGGACGCCTCCGGCGCCACCTTCGAGGTGCCGCTCACCGACGGCGCGACCTCGCTCAGCTACATCCTGCACAAGGGCGACGAGAAGGACCTCCCCAGCGACCAGTCGCTCGACATCGCCACCTACGGGCACGAGGTCTGGATGCTCGGCTCCACGCCCGGCTACCTGCTGCCGCAGACCGGCGGCGTACCCACGCCCGACCTCACCAAGGCCGAGGCGCAGTGGATCGACGCCGACACCGTCGTGTGGAAGGTGAAGGCGACCGAAGCCACCAGCCAGCAGCTCGTCCACGCATCGGGCGGCGGTATCTCCGTCGTCGACGGGGCACTCTCCGACGAGGGGCAGTGGCTGCGGCTCGCACCGTCCGCGCTGACCGACGCACAGAAGGCGAAGTACCCGCACCTCAAGGACTATCCGGCGTTCACCGTCGACGTCCGCGACCGGGACAGGGTGCGCGAGGCGCTGCGCGGCCAGCTGATCGCCACCCAGCGCGCCGCCAACGGTGCGCTGATCGCCGCCACCGGCGTACAGAGCGCGGGAGTGCTCGACGACCTCTACGGGAAGAACGCGGCCACCGCCTCGCTCGGCCCGGTCTTCGACCACGGCCGCCCCACGCTGTCCGTCTGGGCGCCCACCGCGCAGAGCGTCGCCCTGGAACTCGACGGGAAGAGCGTCCCGATGCGGCGCGACGGCCGCACCGGCGTCTGGTCCGTCACGGGCACCGAGAAGTGGACGGGCAAGCCCTACCGCTATGTGGTGGACGTCTGGGCGCCCACCGTGCAGAAGATCGTCACCAACAAGGTCACGGACCCCTATTCCACCGCGCTGACCACGGACTCCGCGCGCAGCCTCGTGGTCGACCTCGACGATCCGGGCCTCGCGCCGAAGGGCTGGTCCGGGCTGAAGAAGCCCGCCGCCGTCCCGCTGCGTGACGCCCAGATCCAGGAGCTGCACATCCGCGACTTCTCGATCGCGGACCGTACCTCGAAGCACCCCGGTGAATACCTCGCCTTCACCGACACCCGCTCGGACGGGATGAAACACCTCAAGGAGCTCGCCGACTCCGGCACGAGCTACGTCCATCTGCTGCCCGCCTTCGACATCGGCACCATTCCCGAGAAGAAGTCGGCCCAGCAGAAGCCGGCCTGCGACCTGTCCGTGTACGCGCCCGACTCCGAGGAGCAGCAGGCGTGCGTGGCGAAGGCCGCCGCGAACGACGGGTTCAACTGGGGCTACGACCCGCTGCACTACACGGTCCCCGAGGGCTCGTACGCCTCCGACCCGGAAGGCACCAAGCGCACCGTCGAGTTCCGGCAGATGGTCCAGGGGCTGAACGGCGCGGGCCTGCGGACCGTCATGGACGTCGTCTACAACCACACCGTCGCCTCCGGCCAGGACGACAAGTCCGTGCTCGACCGGATCGTGCCCGGCTACTACCAGCGGCTGCTGGAGGACGGCACCGTCGCCACCTCCACCTGCTGCGCCAACACCGCGCCCGAGAACACCATGATGGGCAAGCTCGTCGTGGACTCGGTCGTCACCTGGGCCAAGGAGTACAAGGTCGACGGCTTCCGCTTCGACCTGATGGGCCACCATCCCAAGGCCAACATCCTTGCCGTCCGCAAGGCGCTCGACGCGCTGACCACGGCCAAGGACGGCGTCGACGGGAAGAAGATCATCCTGTACGGGGAGGGCTGGAACTTCGGTGAGATCGCCGACGACGCCCGCTTCGTCCAGGCCACCCAGAAGAACATGGCCAATACCGGCATCGCCACCTTCTCCGACCGGGCCCGGGACGCCGTCCGCGGCGGCAGCCCCTTCGACGAGGATCCGGGTGTGCAGGGCTTCGCCACCGGTCTCTACACCGACCCCAACACCTCGGCCGCCAATGGCACGAAGGCCGAACAGAAGGCCCGGCTGCTCCACTACCAGGACCTGATCAAGGTCGGCCTCACCGGCAACCTCGCCGGCTACACCTTCACCGATTCCTCCGGCCGTACGGTCAAGGGCTCCGGCGTCGACTACAACGGGACCCCCGCCGGATACGCCGCGGTCCCCGGTGACGCCCTCGCCTACGCCGACGCCCACGACAACGAGTCGCTGTACGACACACTCGCGTTCAAGCTCCCGGCGGGCACACCAGCGGCGGACCGGGCCCGTATGCAGGTCCTGGCGATGGCGACGGCCACCCTCTCGCAGGGGCCCTCGCTCTCCCAGGCGGGCACCGATCTGCTGCGCTCCAAGTCCCTGGACCGCAACTCGTACGACAGCGGCGACTGGTTCAATGCCCTGCACTGGGACTGCCGTGACGGCAACGGCTTCGGCCGCGGACTGCCCCCGGCCGCCGACAACGAGTCCAAGTGGTCCTATGCCAAGCCACTGCTGACCGGGGCCGCGCTCAGCCCCGGCTGCGCACAGATCAACGGCGCGTCCGCCGCGTACCAGGACCTGCTCACCATCCGCTCCACGGAGAAGGACTTCGACCTCTCCACCGCCGAGCAGGTCCAGTCCGCCCTGTCCTTCCCGCTCTCCGGGAAGGACGAGACGCCGGGTGTGATCACCATGAGGCTCGGAAAGCTGGTGGTCGTCCTCAACGCGACCCCCGGAACCGAGACCCAGAAGATCGCCGGCCTGGCCGGGCAGCGGTACGCCCTGCATCCCGTCCAGGCTGCGGGCGCGGATCCTACCGTCAAAGAGTCGACGTACGAGAGGAGTTCGGGGAGCTTCACCGTCCCGGGACGCACGGTGGCGGTGTTTTCCCTGAGCTGAGCCGTACGGGACTACGCTGAGAGGCAGCAGCTGCCGGGGAGTGCCGCAACACCGCACTCCCGGGCGTGCCCTCCTACCCCCCGGCCGGTCCCGGCCCCTTTCCGGTACATCAGGCGTCCTTCCATGCCTGCGCAGTACGGGAATCAGGGGCCGGGACCGGCCGGTCCACCTGTTTCAGCGACGGTGACCATGGCGAGCAACATCCCCGAGGAGACAACGAGCTTTGTCGGACGGAAAGCGGAACTTGCCAGGCTCGAACACAGCCTCGCCGCGCACCGGCTGACCACACTCACCGGCACCGGCGGTGTCGGCAAGACCAGGCTCGCGGTCCGCGCGACCCGGCACGCGGCGACCGGACACCGCGACGGCGTCCGATGGGCGGACCTCTCACCGCTCCACGACGACGGACTGCTCATCGCGACCGTCTCCGACGCGGTCGGGCTCTGCGACCACACCCTGCGCATGCCCATCGACGCGCTGTGCGAATGGCTCGTCGACAAGGAACTGCTGCTGGTCCTCGACTCGTGCGAGCATCTGCGCTCCGCATGCGCGCATCTGCTCGGCGAAATCCTCACCACGTCGCCCGGCCTCACCGTGCTCGCCACCAGCCGGCAGCCCCTGGGCATCAAGGGCGAACAGCTCGTCGAGGTGGAACCGCTGCCCGTCGAGGGCGCGGCCGACGCACTGACACTGTTGCGGGACCGGGCGGCCGCGGCAGCCCCGGGGCTCGCCCTCGACGCCCCGGGCAACGCCGAGGCCGCCGCCGATATCTGCCGCCGCCTCGAAGGCATCCCGCTCGCCATCGAACTCGCGGCGGGAGCCCTCGGCCGGGACACCGTCGAACAGGTCGCCGTACGGATCGGCTCCCGCTTCGACGTACCGACCGACGAATCGCTCCGGCTGCCGCGCCACCGCACCCTGCGCACCGCCATCGGCTGGAGCCACGAGCTGTGCACACCGCTGGAGCGGCTGCTCTGGGCCAGGCTGACCGTCCTGCGCGGGGACTTCGACGAGGCCGCGGCCCGCGAGATCTGCGCCGGGGGGCCGCTCACCGAGGACGGTGTGACCGAGGCACTGAACGGCCTGGTCGCCAAGTCGGTCGTCGGACGGGACGGCGCACGGCACCGCATGCTCGACACCATCCGCGAGTACGGACGGATGTGGCTCGCCGAGCTCGGCGAGGAACGGGCCGCCGCCGACCGCCACGCCGCCTGCTTCCTCGGCCTCGCACGCCGCGCCCACGCGGGCTGGACCGGCGACGAACAGATCACCTGGTACCACCGCATCGCCGAGTCGCACGCAGACCTGTGTGCCGCCCTCGACCACCTGCTGGCCCATGACACCGGGGCCGCCCAGGAGATGGCGGGCCGGATCGGCTTCTTCTGGTGCTGCTGCGGCCATCTGCCGCAGACCCGCGAATACGCCCAGCGAGCCCTGGACGCCGGACCGGCCGAGGGCCCCCACCGCACCCGCGCCCTGTGGGTGCTGGGCATCACCGTCATGCTCCAGGGCGACTACCCGGCTGCCCGGCGCCTGGGCAGGGAGTGCACCAGGGCGGCGGCCCGCGACGGGACGGACGAGGGCATCCTCGCCGCCGCCTATCTGTGCGGCCTCACCCATCTGATGACCGGCCGCCCCGAGGCGAGCCTCCGCCAGGTCGACCGGGTACTGCGCACCACCGGCACCGCCACCCCGCTCGAAACGGCCTACCGGCTGCGCTGCCACCTCATCACCGTCTTCGCCCTCACCAGCCTGGGGCGGCTGGACGAGGCGGAGGCGGCGGCCCTGTCCCTGCGCGCGGCCTGCGAGGCCCAGGACGAGTGCTGGACCCGTAGTTACGTCGACTACCAACTCGCCCTGATCGCCCTGTTGCAGGGCGACGCGGACACCTCCGCCGCGCACGCCCGCTCGATGCTCGCGGGCAAGCACCGCCTCCGGGACAGCTTCGGCATCGCGCTCGGCCTGGACATTCTGGCCGCGGCGATCGCCGCCAGGGCGCGGCGCCCGCGCCGCCCGGGTGTACGGCACGGGACAGGTCTACTGGCGCATGGTCGGCCACCCGCAACGCGGCACCCCGGAACTGGGCCCCCTGCGCGAGGCCTGCGAACGCCAGGCCCGCGCGGCCGTCGGCGACGCCGCCTACCAACGCGCCTTCGAGAGGGGCCGGGCGGACAACGCGGAGGCGGGTCTCGCGGCCGCGCTCCAGGGCGAACTGCTGACGTAGGGCCTGAGGGCACCCGGAGCATCCGGATCAAGAAACGAATCCTCTTGTGCGGCCGTGCCGACCAGCGTAGATCTGAGGTCCGACAACCAGCCGTACCCGCTGTACCCGCACCCAGGAGCGCAAGATGCCGCAGATCACCGTCGACTACTCCGCCGAGCTCGACGACAGCTTCGACCGCCGCGGCTTCGCACGCGCCCTGCACCCGCTGGTCGCCGAGACGGTCACCACGAAGATCGCCGCCTGCAAGACCCGCTTCCGGCGCGTCGAGGAATTCGTGGCGGGCGACACGGCCACCGGCGACGCGGTCCTGAACATTTCGATAGCCCTGCTGCCCGGCCGTACCGAAGAGCTCAAGGCACAGCTGACCGATTCCGTACTGGAGCTGCTGGCCGCCCACCTCAAGCCCGTCGACGGCGTCACCGTCCACGCGTCGGCGGAGACCCGCGATCTGGACCCGTCCTACCGCAAGCGCTGAGCCGCAGGGCCGTTACGGCAGCCGCTGCACGGGAACGGCCGGCACGGCGGGCGCCAGAGCGGAGAGCCGGTTCAGCAGCTCCCCGAACGGCCCGTCCGCCGGCTCCTGTGCGAAGACCCGCAACACGATGCCCGCCATCTCCGTGTTGTACGCGGCACTCACCGCGGCCAGCGCCGCGAAGTCGTGCACGAGTTGCAGCTCCAGCTCCGCGCGCGCAATTCGCCGCCCGTCCAGCCAGATCAGCGCCGTCGACTCGGCCAGCGAAACCCACGACCGTACGACCAACTCCAGCCGCGCCGGAGGATCTTCGACCCCCAGATGGGCCAGGATCTGCTCGTAGGCCGCCTGCCGCACCCCGTCGATCATCGCGTTCGCCGTCGACGACCCGACCGCGGGCCCGCCCCGCATCAGCGCCGAGAACCCCGGACCGTGCTCCTCGACAAAGTCGAAGAACCGCCCCATCACCCTCAACAGCCGTGCCCCGAGCGGTCCTTCACGCGGTTCCACGAACCGTGCCGCCAACTCGTCGGCCGCCCGCCGCAGCGCGGCCTCGTACAGGCTCTGCTTCCCCGGGAAGTAGTGATAGACCAACGGCCGCGAGATCCCCGCAGCGGCCGCGATCTCGTCGATCGACACCTCGTCCGGGGAGCGGTGACTGAACAACTCCAGCGCGACACCGATCAACTGCTGCCTGCGCTCCTCGACGCCCATCCTGCGCCGCACCCCGGTCGTCATGGTGGACAGGGTACCCAGTGGGGCTGTGGGGGAGCCGTGGTGGGCAGCGGCCGACCAGGGCGTGGAGCGGCCGCGTGCCCGCACGCCTAGTGCTGCGACCGGAAAGGTTCACCGGCTCGCGGCGTCCGGCACGGCACCTCGCCGCGTTGTCGCATCACCCGAGTACATCCAGTACGCGGGCAATGCTCCGCCTTGCGATGCACCGCACCGGACGCCGCGAGCTTTCCGGCAAACCTTTCCGGTCACAGCACTAGAGATCCAGTACCAGCCGCTCACCCCGGCACCGCGACACGCAGATCAGCATCGAGTCGTCCCGTTCCGAGTCCGTCAGCAGTTCGTCGCGGTGGTCGATCTCGCCCTCCAGAACGCGCTGTTGGCAGGTCCCGCAGAAGCCCTGTTCACAGGAGTACGAGACGTACGGCAGCTCCTCGCGCACCGCGGCCAGTACCGACTGGCCCGCCGCCACCCGGACCGTGCGGCCGGAGCGGCGCAGTTCGACCTCGAAGGGTCCGGAGCCGGCCGAGGACGTGGTCGCTGCCGTGAAGCGTTCCAGATGCAGCGTGCGACCGGGCGGGAGGGCGGCGGTGACCGCGTCCATCAGGGGCTCGGGTCCGCAGCAGTAGACCGCCGTGCCCTCCGCCGTGTCCGCCAGGGCCACGACCGTGTCCGGGTGGCCCGCCTCGTCCCCGGGGACGATCGTCACCCGGTCGCCCTCCGCCCCCAGCTTCTCGATCTCGTCCAGGAACGGCATCGTGGCGCGGGACCGTCCGCCGTACAGCAGCCGCCAGTCGGCGCCCGAGGCGGCGACGGAACGCAGCATCGGCAGGATCGGGGTGATGCCGATGCCGCCCGCGACAAAGAGGTACGCGGGGGCTTCGACGAGGGGGAATCGGTTGCGGGGGGCGCGGACCTCGATCTCCTCGCCCTCGTGGAGCCGGTCGTGGACCTCGCGGGAGCCACCCCGGCCGTCCTCGACCAGCCGGGTCGCGATGGTGTACGTGTCGGGATCGGCCGGGTTCCCGCAGAGGGAGTACTGGCGGACCAGACCGGAGGGCAGCAGGAGGTCCAGGTGCGCGCCGGGCTGCCAGGCGGGCAGGCCGGGTCCCTCCATGCGGAGTCGGACCACGCCGTCGGCGGGTTCGGTCCGCTCGGTGATCAGCAGGCGGCGGGTAGCGGTGGAACGGCGGTCGGAGTGGCCCGAGACCGGGTTCTCCAGGGCCGGCAGCGGCCAGAGCGGGGAGTTCTCGATGCGGTGGCGCATGGCCCGCTTCGCGAGCAGCGCGACGCCGGCGACGAGGACCACGGTGCGCAGACGGGGCAGGGGGAGAGGCATGGTCAGCTGGTTCCCGTCATACGGGCCTCGGCGGCCGTGGCCGCGGGCGAGTGGGCGAGATAGTCGACTGCCTGGGCCGTACTGCCCTCCTGCGAGGGGTGGTAGGCGTGACTCAGATAGCGGGGGATGGAGCGCAGCAGATCACCGGTCGCGGGCAGGGTGCCGCGCCTGCCGCTGATGTAGAACTCCTTGAACGACGCCTTGCCGTGCAGCAGGCTCGGATCGTTCTCCATGAAGAAGCGCGTGCCGCGCTGCCAGAGGAAGAGCAGCGCGGCGAATGCCGCGGCCCAGGTCCGTATTCGCCGCCGGTAGCCGCCGTCGACATGCATGAACACATCGAAGGCGACCGAGCGGTGCTCGACCTCCTCCGCGCCGTGCCAGCGCAGCAGATCCAGCATCGTCGGGTCGGCGCCGCGCCGGTCCAACTCGTCGGCGTTCAGCACCCAGTCGCCGAGGAACGCGGTGTAGTGCTCGATCGCCGCGATCGTCGCCACCCGCTCCATCAGCCACCACTTCCGCGCCCGGCCCGGCGGCAGCGTCCGGTCGCCGAGGAGCTTCTCGAAGAACCAGTCGACCTGCGCGGTGTACGGCGTCGGATCCAGACCGAGCTGCTTCAGACGGGGCAGGACGTCGTCGTGGGCCTGGGAGTGCACGGCCTCCTGGCCGATGAACCCGATGACGTCCTGGCGCAGCTGCTCGTCGTGGATGTACGGCAGCACCTGTCGGTACACCTGGATGAACCAGCGCTCCCCGGCGGGCAGCAGCAGATGGAGCACGTTGATGGTGTGCGTGGCGAACGGGTCGCCCGGTACCCAGTGCAGGGGCGTCTTCTCCCAGGCGAAGGAGACCTTGCGGGCCTTGAGCTGCGTGCGCTCCGACGCGACCGGCACTGGCTGCGTGTTAGACATGTTGTCAATGTACTGATGGGTATGTGGGGGGAACAGGGGCGTGCGGCGAATTCCTGAACCCCGGGGAAGCCCGGAGTCAGCGCAGGGCGCCCACCCGACTGCCGTCCGTGAGCGTCCCGTTCAGCCGTGCCCGGTCGCCCGCCCTGGCCGGTACGGCGAGGAGACGGCTGTCGGACCGCCCCTCCACCCCACCCGAGGTGGTCAGCGAGGCGAACTGCTCGCTGCCCGCGGCCAGTACGTACCAGCGTCCGCCGCGCGACTTCCACAGCACCCCGGCCAGCACCCGTGGATCGCGCAGCCCGCAGGCCGGTGTGTCCTCGGCCCGGGCCGCCACCGCCCCGGGCGGGCCGCCTGTCGCGGCGGAAGGCGCCGATACGGCCTGGAACTGGGCGAGGACCCGGCTTCCGGTACCGCGCCAGGTCTCCGCCCTGGTGCAGAGCCAGTGCGCGGAGCCGTTGTTCTCGGGCAGCAACTGCTCGGCGTACTGCCAGGAGTTCACCGACCGTACGCCGTGCGAACGGACCGAGGACAGCAGGCAGGCGGTCCGCGCCCAGCTGTCCCGCTCCGCCCGCCCGGAGACATCGTGCGCCGCGGACGGGGGGCCCGACGTCAGCCGGGCGGGGGTCAGCTCGCCGAGGTCCGTCAGCAGACGCGTCGCCGAGCCGTCACGCAGCTCGATGGCATCCCGGGCGCGGCAGCTCCCGGCCGTCGCCGGGCTGGTCAGCGCGGCGGTCACGCCGTCGGGGGTGCGGCGCAGCGGCCGCGGGGCGCTGCCCGGCGCGAGCAGATTCCGTACGGAGACCGCATGCACCCAGGGCGCGGTCAGATAGCGGACCCGGTCGTGCGTACGGCCCGCGATCAGGGCACCCGCCGAGGCCATGTCCGCACCGTCGACCCGGGCGAAGTCGAGCGCCACGCCCCCGGCCGGAGAGGCGTCACGCGGCTCCGCGTACCGCACGATGCGCAGCCCGTCGTAGAACAGCACCACCGTCGCCCGGTCCACCGCGCCCGCGTACAGCAGTTGCGGCGCACCCATCGGCGGGCCGACAGGTGTCCTCGGAGTCGCCGACGCACGCACCGCGCCGTCCGGATGCGCCCATACGGTGAGCGCCCGGCGCAGCAGCCGGGTGTCTCCGGCGCGGTCGCCACGCGTGGGCCATGAGGTGAAATCGGTACGGGCCGAGCGCCGCCAGAACGTGGGCGACACCCGGTGCAACGCATCCGGATCCAGGGCCTGTTCGGCGGCGGCGTTGCGGGTGTACGGCGATACGGGCGGAGTGCCGCGCCGCCGGTCGTCGCCCGCCCAGCCGTTGCCCGCCCAGCCGTTGCCCGGCAGTCCCAGCAGCGCCCCGCACACCAGCAGCGCCGCGACGGCCGCCACCGCCGCCTTCGCGTGCCGTCGGCGGCGCAGCAGATCCGGTGGGCGGGCCTGGAGCGAACAGGGGTCGAACTCCGGGGAGTCGAGCAGCGCGTACGGCGCCGAAACTCCCTCCGCCTCCGCGAGCGCAGCATGCGGGTCGGCCACCCCGGCAGCGGCGAGGACCCGCCGCACCTCCGCATCGGGCAGCCGCTCCAGTCCGCGCAGCACGCAGGCGGCACGGGCGGGAGCGGAGAGAGCCGACAGGGCCTGATCCAGGGCGAGTTCATCCGATCCGCCGGAACGCGGGAACAGCCGCAGCCCCCACACCAGCGGCAGGAGGGGCGTCACCCGGACGCGGCGCAGCGGACGGCCCGCCTCCAGCGCCCCACGCAGCACCCTCCCGCGGACGTACGCACAGGACGGGGCCACCACCACCGCACCGGCGGACCTGCGCAGTGGTGGAACGCCGCCCTCGGCCACACGCCCTGCCCCGCGTCCCGACAGCAGCGCCCGCTGGGCCAGGGCGTGCGCCGTCAGAACACGGCGATGGCAGCCGAGGGACGGCGGCAGTACGAGATAGCCGAGCCGGACGAGTCGCGGATAGTGCTCGACGAGCGCGGCCCCGGCCTGCTCCACATCGACCGGGGCGGCTGCGGAAGGTACCTCTGGCAGTGGGCGCACGTTCAACAGAACGAGCGAATCGTGCGATGGTCACCCCGGTGCGCTCAGGACCCACTCATGCACACCGGCCGGGAACGGTGTGACTCAGCCCCGGTCCAGATAGGCGAGCACCGCGAGAACACGGCGGTTGTCGTCGTCGGACGGCGGCAGGCCGAGCTTCCCGAAGATGTTCGAGGTGTGCTTGGCCACCGCCCGCTCCGTGATCACCATCTGTGAGGCGATCGCCGCGTTCGAACGGCCCTGTGCCATCAGCTCCATGACCTCCAGCTCACGCGGAGTCAGCCCGCCCATCGGCTTGTCCTGCGAGCGCCGCGACAGCAACTGCGAGATCACCTGCGGGTCCATCGCGGTGCCGCCCGCGGCGACCCTGCGTACCGCATCGATGAACTGCTCCGCGTCGAAGACCCGGTCCTTGAGCAGATAGCCGATGCCCCCGTTGCCGTCCGCCAGCAGCTCGCGCGCGTACAACTGCTCCACATGCTGCGAGAGCACGAGCACCGGCAGCCCCGGCCTGGCCTGCCGGGCCGCCAGCGCGCACTGCAGGCCCTCGTCCGTGTGGGACGGTGGAAGCCGGACGTCGACGACCGCGACGTCCGGCTCCAACTCGTCCAGGGCCCGGGTCAGTTCGGGTCCGGTCTCCACCGCTGCCGCGATCTCGAAGTCGTACGCCTCCAGTAGGCGGACCAGCCCGTCGCGCAGCAGGAAGAGATCTTCGGCTAGGACAACTCGCAAGGGATCTCCATGGTCACCATGGTGGGACCGCCCGCAGGGCTGCTGACGGCCATGATGCCGTCGAATGTACCGAGTCGGCGTTCGATTCCGCTCAGGCCGGAGCCGGATCCGACCGCCGCACCGCCCCCGCCGTTGTCCGTGACGGAGACCCGCAGTACGGCGTCCGCGTGGTGGATGTCCACCCAGACGCGATCGGCCCCCGAGTGCTTGGCCGCGTTCGTCAGCGTCTCGCTCACCGCGAAGTACGCGGCCGACTCGATCGCGGCGTCCGCCCGGCCGCTCAGCTCCACCCGGACCTCCGACGCGAAGGGCAGCCGCAGCGCCAACGCCTTGACCGCGTCCCCGAGTCCGCGTTCGGCGAGGACCGGCGGGTGGATGCCCCGGACCAGATCGCGCAGCTCCGTGAGGGCTTCGGCCGATGACTCGCGGGCCATGGCGAGGAGTTTCTTCGCCTGCGCCGGATCCTTCTCGATGAGCGCCTCCACGGTGCCCAGGTTCATGCCCATGGCGACCAGCCTGGCCTGCGCACCGTCGTGCAGGTCCCGCTCGATGCGCCGCAGTTCGGAGGCGGCGGTGTCCACGGCCTCGTGCCGCGTCTCGGTCAGCCGGTCGATGCGCCGGGCCAGTTCCTGCTCCTGGGTGGGGGCCAGCATCGCGCGGGCGATCACGAAGTGCAGCCGCAGCAGCGGTTGGCCGACCAGCAGACCGATCGCGAAGAACACCACACCGAGCGCGGCGGCGGCAAGGCCTGTCGCCTGGCTGTCGACCGGCACGAACGCATACCAGTAACGGTCGTCGGTGAAGACCCGCCACAACCCGGCCGCCAGGACGAAACCCTCCAGCGGATACACCATCAGCCCGGCGGCCAGGACCGCCACCACATAGCCGGCGGTCATGTCGACCAGCAGCCACTGGATGTCACGCCAGGTCGCCGGGTCCTTCAGCAGCAGCGTGGTCCGCTCCACCTGCCCGGTGAAGCCGGAGCGCACATCCTTCGGGAAGGGGCGGTACGGGACCGGGATGCGGACGTCGCACCAGGTGACCGCGAGCAGCCTGCGCCGGTTGGCGTGCTTGCGGACCAGCTCCAGCACGTAGGGGGTGGTGACCAGGCCGATGCCCAGCGGGATGAAGACGATGGAGAGCACGGCCCACACGAAGAGGGTGATCGACCCGAACAGGCTGGCGATCGATACCACGACGCCCCGCCAGGCTGCCAGCAGCGCGCCCCGTGTCCGGGTCCGTATCGCGTTCATCTCGGTCCGTCTCCCCTCGCCGGGCCCTCGTGCCGGACCCGTCCGAAGACAGTCTCACCCGGCCGGCTCCCTGGGTGTCAGCCGTTTCGCCACCCGGGCCGGGGTGTACCCAGCACCACCCCGACGACTTCGCCCTACGGCTCCGTGAGAGGGGGCTTCGGCGGCTGGGACGGGCGGCGTCCCGTTCCTAGATTCATCGACGACGCATTCGACGTCGACTTCCTCTTACTTCCTCGCACTTCTTCCACTTCCATCTGATTCCGTCTGACTTCTGGGGGCGAACACGCCATGAGGCGCAACCTCGCGGCACGCATCGGTGTGTGGAGCGCACACCACCGCAAGACCGCCATTCTCGGCTGGCTGCTTTTCGTCGTGCTCGCCACGGGCATCGGCGGTGCATCCGGGCTGGTCGAGATGACCGACTCGGAGAACGCCGCAGGTGATTCGGCGCGGGCCGAACAGATCCTCGACGACGCCGGGCTGGGGCAGCCCGCCGGCGAGCTGGTCATGGTGTCCACCGCGAAGGCGGGCGACTGGCAGGATGTCGCCCGCGAGGTCTCCGCCGCCATCGGGAGGACCGGCGAGGTGGCGAACCTCGCGCCGCCGATCCCTTCCGAGGACGGCAAGGACGCGCTGATCACCTTTGACATGAAGGGGGACGCGGCGACGGCGCCGGACAGGGTGCAGCCCGTGCTCGACGCCGTGTCCGCCGTCCGGGCGGACCACCCCGACGCCACCATCCACCAGTTCGGCGAAGCCAGTGCCGGGAAGTGGCTCGGCGATCTGCTCTCGGAGGACTTCAAGAAGGCCGAGTTCACCGCCGTACCCCTGGCCCTGGGCATTCTGCTGGTCGCCTTCGGTGCCGTCGTCGCGGCGCTGCTCCCCGTCGGGCTGGCACTGACCGCGTGCATGGCCGCCTTCGGACTGCTGTCGCTCGCCAGCCACCAACTGCACCTGTTCCAGACCACGTACTCCGTGATGTTCCTGATGGGCTTCGCCGTCGGCGTCGACTACTGCCTCTTCTACCTGCGGCGCGAGCGCGACGAGCGGGCGGCGGGACGCGATGCCGAGACGGCGTTGCGGATCGCGGCGGCGACCAGCGGCCGGGCCGTGCTGGTCTCCGGGCTCACGGTCATGGTCGCGATGGCCGGCATGTTCCTGTCCGGACTGATGCTGTTCAAGGGCTTCGCCCTCGCCACGATCATCGTGGTCTTCATCGCGATGCTGGGGTCGGTGACGGTGCTGCCCGCGCTGCTGTCCTGGCTGGGCGACCGGATCGACGCGGGACGTGTGCCGTTCCTCAACCGGCGCCCGAGCCGACGTGACAACCGGCGCGCACGCATCAGTGGCGGGCTCGCCGGCACGGTGCTGAAGCCCGTCCTGTCCAGGCCGAAGATCTTCGCGGTCGCCTCGGTCGTCGTGCTGCTCGCCCTGGCCGCGCCCGCGCTCGGCATGAAGACCGAACAGCTGGGCCTGGAGAAGCAGTTCGGCTCCGACTCGCAGCTGTCGGTCGCCTACCGGCAGATCAGTGAGAGCTTCCCCGGCGGCCCCGCTCCGGCGCGGGTGGTGGTCAAGGCCGACAACATCGAGGCGCCCACGCTGCGCAAGGCGTTCGACGGCTTCGACAAGGTGACCGTCCACAGGGCGCAGAACGTCGCGGAGATCGAGGTGCCGCTCCCCGACGGCAAGGCCGGCCTTGCCGAGCTGCGCAAGGAGCGGCTGCCCGCCGCGTTCGACGGGACCGGGGCCCAGGTGTACGTGACCGGGGAGATCGCCGGATCCGTCGACTTCAACGACCAGCTGAAGCGCGGCATCGTCCCCGTCTTCGCGTTCATCACGGCGGTGACCTTCCTGCTGATGCTGTTCTGCTTCCGCTCGTACGTCATCGCCGTGACCTCGATCCTGCTCAACCTGCTCTCCGTGGCCGCCGCGTACGGAGTGATGGTCGCCGTCTTCCAGCACGGCTGGGGGGCCTCGCTGATCGGCTCGGAAGGGGTCGGTGCGATCGAGGCGTGGATTCCGCTGTTCGTCCTGGTCGTCCTGTTCGGACTCTCCATGGACTACCACGTGTTCGTGGTCTCCCGGATCCGTGAGGCCCGCGACCGCGGTCTGCACACCCGGGCCGCGATCGACGAGGGCATCCGGCGGACGGCGGGGGCGGTGACCGGGGCGGCCGTCATCATGGTCGCGGTGTTCGCGGTCTTCGGGACGCTGTCGATGCAGGACATGCAGCAGATGGGTGTCGGCCTCGCTGTCGCGGTGCTGCTGGACGCCACGATCGTACGGATGATCCTGCTGCCTTCCGTGATGGCGCTGCTGGGGGAGCGGAACTGGCGGACTCCGCGCGGACTGACCCGACTGCCGGTCCTGGAGCACGGCGAGCCGGAGACGGGCGAGGTTCCGGTGGGGTCGGGGGCGCGGGGCTGACAGGCCACCCGGCATAGGAGAGCGGCCCTGGTCCGGTACGTACCGGACCAGGGCCGCTCCCACGTTCTGTCGGTCTTGTCAGGGGGCGTACTTGTAGCCGACACGCCGCACCGTCTGGATCGACCGGCGGTGCTCGGCGCCCAGCTTGCGGCGCAGCCGGGCGACATGGACGTCCACGGTGCGTCCGTCGCCCACATGTCCGTAGCCCCAGACCGTGGTCACCAACTGGTCGCGGGTGTGCACCCGGTGCGGGTGCGCGACCAGATGGGCGAGCAGTTCGAACTCCAGGAAGGTGAGGTCGAGCGTCTTCCCGTCCACCGCGGCGGTGCGCTGTACGGGGTCGATGCGGACCGGACCCGTGGTGGCCGGGTCCTCCACCGGCGTCGGCACCACGTACTGGGCGGCCGCAGCGGTAATGGCAGGCTGCTGATCGGCCGGTACGAGCACCAGGTAGCCGATCATCGGCGGCCGGCCCGGCAGTGCCGGAACCGTGTGCTGGGGTGCGGGCAGCCAGGTGGCACCCGGCGGCAGGAACTCGGCGACATCGGCCGGCTGGACGACCTCATCGGGGTCGACGGCGCGCAGCCGGTGGCGGTTGGGGGAGAGGGGGCGGGCAGAGTTGGTGGCCGCAGCGGTCGCCGAAGGCGCCGCGGTGGCAGCGGCTGCGGCGGAGAAGGTACGGGTGTTCGCCATGAGGGTCAGCTCTTTCGCGCGAAGGAGTCGTCGATGGACGGACTTGCTTGCGTGCGCGCGGACCGAAGGCCGGGTGAGCGGCTTTAGAGGGCCTGCGCGTTCAACGCGCGGCAACACACCCGGTCGAAGTCGTGGTGCTGACGGGACGGCCAGAACGGTTCGAGGTCGCTGCGACCTGTCGAGGTGTACTGGATGCTGGCCATGCCCCCATTGAATCAGAGAACGCGACGGCGCAGCAGGCCTCTCCCACTCGTCGATACGGACGCTTCGCGTTACGTTCCTCACCCCGGGATGCCGCAGCCGACGAGCCGTCATCCGCCTCGCCCCTCGGACCCGTCGCCTCGGCACGCGCGTGATGCCACGACGAGGGGGCGCCCACCCGGCCGGGTGGGCGCCCCCTCGTGCGGACGGCGGAACGGGGTCAGACCTGGTCGGCCTTCTCCAGCGCGGTGCAGCAGGTGTCCACGATCAGCCGCGTGACGACGTACGGGTCGACGTTGGCGTTCGGGCGGCGGTCCTCGATGTAGCCCTTCCGGTCCTGCTCGACCTGCCACGGGATACGGACCGACGCGCCGCGGTTGGAGACGCCGTAGCTGTACTCGTTCCACGGGGCGGTCTCGTGCAGACCCGTCAGACGGTCGTCGATGCCCGCGCCGTAGTTCTTGACGTGGTCCATCGGCTTCGAGCCCTCGCCCAGGGACTCGCACGCGGTGATGATCGCGGCATAGCCCTCAGGTCCTTCGCGCATCGCCTTGGTGGAGAAGTTGGTGTGCGCACCCGCACCGTTCCAGTCGCCCTTGACCGGCTTCGGGTCGAGGGTCGCGGAGACGTTGAAGTCCTCGGCGGTGCGGTACAGCAGCCAGCGGGCGATCCACAGCTGGTCGGAGACCTCCAGCGGGGACAGCGGTCCGACCTGGAACTCCCACTGGCCGGGCATGACCTCGGCGTTGATGCCGGAGATGCCGAGGCCCGCCGTCAGGCAGTTGTCGAGGTGCTTCTCGACGATCTCGCGGCCGAAGATCTCGTCGGCGCCGACACCGCAGTAGTAGCCGCCCTGCGCGGCCGGGAAGCCGCCCTCGGGGAAGCCGAGCGGGCGGTGGCCGTCGAAGAAGGTGTACTCCTGCTCGATGCCGAAGATCGGCTCCTGGCCGGCGAACTGCTCGGCCACCGGACGCAGCACAGCACGGGTGTTGGACTCGTGCGGGGTCATGTCGATGTCGAAGACCTCGCACAGGACGAGAATGTCGTCACCGCCGCGGATCGGGTCCGGACACGTGAAGACCGGCTTCAGCACCCGGTCGGAGGCGTGGCCCTCGGCCTGGTTGGTGCTCGAACCGTCGAAGCCCCAGATCGGCAGCTCCGCGACATCCTGCGACGGGCTCCCGGCCATGATCTTCGTCTTCGAACGGAGCTTGGCGGTCGGCTCGGTGCCGTCGATCCAGATGTACTCAGCCTTGAACGTCACGGAAGCCATCCTTTGCGGGTCCTGCGGTGCTGCGGTCCGGTCTGTGCAGCGCAGCTTCGCAAGACGCGATTTCCCGTCCGTTGCCCGGATGTGAACCCCGTGTTACCGAGGTTTCCTGCGTTGTGCGCGGGCCCTCAGCGGCCCTTCATGCGCGGGCCCTGAGCAGCGACTCGAAACCGGCGGAACGGATCCGGCGCACCAGTTCCTCCTCGCTGGTGCCCAGCGCCACGGCCGCCTGCGCGAGCCGCCAGTCCGCGTCGGAGAGCCGGTGCAGCAGATGACCACGCCTGATCTGGGCCTCGGACAGCCGGAACGTCTTCAGATACGCGACCTGCCCCTTGTGATCGGTGATCGTCTCACCGATGTGCTGGCCCTCCCCATTGCGCAGGAACGGCGGCAGGAACCGCCACAGTGTGAACGAGCCCATCCGGTACACCCGGTCGAAGGCGTACGAGGTGTCCAGCAGCTCACGTGCGAACAGGGTGTCGTGCGCCTCGGCCCACTCCCGCTCCTGCGCCCGCGCCGCCGCCCGGAGACCGGCGAGCGTCCGCAGATGCGGTCCATCGGAGATCCGCGCCGCGAACTCCGCCACCGGCGCGCCGTACAGCGCGTACTGGTGGACCAGTTCCCCGTACAGATCCTGTACGAGCGAAGGGTGCAGCAGACGGTAGTCGTCCGGGTGCGGCAGAACGAAGGCGGCAGCGAGCGCATCGGCCGCGTACACCATCACCCCGCACTGGCCGGGATGGATCTCGAAGGCCCGCAGCGCGTCGCCGAGCCCGCGCACCGACCACCCCATGTAAGCGTCCTCGGCACGCGGCGAGAGCCCGTCGCGCAGCGCCTGCCGCGACCACTCCTCCCAGGCGACCGCGGGGCCACCGAAGTGCAGGGCGAGATAGCCCTCCATCGCGAGGTGCAGCGGCAGGAAGCGCAGCCGGTCGCCCGGCTGCCGCTTGGCCATGCGGTGGTGGCGGTTGCGCTGGAGCCGTGCGGTCCGGGGCGGCGCGTTCCCGGGCGAGGCGCCCGCGCCCAGCTGCGTACCGTACGCGGCGGACCGGGCGCCCTCGCCGGACCAGTCGGCGACGAAGCCGTGCGGGATGTACGAGGTGTAATGCGTGCGCGGACCGACGTCCACGACGCCGTTCCCGTAACCCGTGTAGATCTCCCGGTGCAGCCGAAGCCCCTCGACCGGCTGCTCGCGCACCAGCGGCACCAGCCGGATGCCGCCCCACACCTGGGCGGGGCGGGTGGCGAGCCCGGCAAGTTCGAGCCTGTTCACGATGCGGCTCCCGCCTTCCGCGCACTCACGAAACGTGCCACCTGCCGGTCCAGATAGGCGTACAGGGCCGCCGGTCCCGTGCGTCCCTCGGCGAACTGCGCGATCTCCACCAACGCCGGCAGGTCCTCCGCGTCCCGGATCCCGGCCGTGGGCACGCCCTGTGTGAGGCGCCGCACATCGAAACCGTCCGCGTCGTATACGGGGTTCAGATGAACCACAGCAGTTCGCCGGTCCGGATCGAGCCGGGTCCGCCACACCCGCAGCACCTCGCCCGCGAGTCCGGGCGGCGCGTTGTCCCAGCCGTCCGAGACGATGACCAGCCGGTCCGGGCCGTGCTCCAGGGCGTCCAGTACGCGGGTGCCGAGCGGGGTCGGGCCCCAGGGCCTGACCAGCAGCGGATCGGTGCCGCCCGAGGTCCACAGCGGGATGTACGCGCCCGGCGCGGCCAGCGCCTCCAGCAGGAAGTGGCAGGCCAGCGCCACGGCCAGCGGACGGCGCCGCTTCTCGCCCGACCCGGACGACGAGTAGCTGTCGTCCAGCACGGCGGCGACCCGGCCCCAGCTCCCGGCGTGCGGGCCAGCCGCTCGGCGGGCGGCGGCCCGCAGGGCATGGGTCAGCTCCTTGCGGTGGAGCCCCCGCACCTCGAAACCGAGCGACAGGACGTACAGGGCGAGCCGGGTCAGCGGCATCACCGTCAGGTCGATGTCCGTGGGCAGCCGCGCATCGTTTCCGGTGCCGCGCTGCCCCTGGGTCCGCAGCCGCTCCAGGCGGGTCATCCGGGGCACCATCCGATCCAGGAACACCTCGCGCTTCATCCCGTGCCGGGCGGCGAAGCCCTCGGCGACGGTGAACGGCAGCTCGTCGACGGCGCCCTGCTCGTAGTGGGCGCGCCGCCACGCGTCGAGCAGCTGGTGCCGGTAGCGCGGCCGCCGCCCCGGCCGGAACAGGAAATCCCCGGTCTCGCCCGGCTCATCGGGCCCGCCGAACCGGAGATGGACATGGCGTGCGGCGGTCTTCAGACCGGCGCGGTACTTCACGGCATCGTGCGCCGGATCCGGCCGGGCGGCCAGCCAGTCGCGCATGATCGCGCGGGTGCGCCGGTTGTTCACCTTGGCCCCGCGCAGCGCCCGGAACAGCCGGTACACGCGCTGCGGCGGCAGCTTCGCCAGCCGGGCGGCGATCAGCCGGCCCTCGGTGCGCTTCTCCTCGGCGGTCGCGTCGGAGGCGCTCTCCAGCAGGCCCTGGACGATGCGCACGGCGTTGTGGTCGTTGATGTCGAGGGCGAGCGCGGCAGAGTACACCCGGCGATAGTTGACCCGTACGTACTCATGGAGGAAGTCCAGCGAAAGCCGCTGCTGACACGCCGTCGAGCGGAACTCACGCTGCCCGGTCGCGGTGATCGCCGCGTTGACGAAGAGGAGTACGTCCTCGGCCGCGACGAGGTCGGCACCGGTCCCGGTGCGAGTGGTCTCGGTGCTGGTCGCCATGGTTTCCCCCGTGGTGTCACGCGCCGCCGTACGCAGGGGCGGAGCGCCGGCCGGGGAATGGGGGCGCGAACAGCGAAATCACTGCTTCATAGGCAAGTCCCGGAAGTCGCGCCGGAGTCCCGCGGCCGGCCCCGCAAACGTAGCCACTGAAGCCCACTCTCCGCCATCTCAATACGGGAGTGGTCCGGCGAACCCGGCAGACTTGCCCCATGACGACACTTCCCGCGACCCCCCTGCGCATCGGCCTCGTCGGTACGGGCCCCTGGGCCCGGAACACCCAGGCCCCGGCCCTCGCCGCCCACCCCGGCGTCGCACTGAGCGGCGTGTGGGGCCGACGCCCCGAGGCCGCGAACGCGCTGGCCGCCGCCCACGGCACCACGGCGTACACCGGTGAGGACGGCATCGACGAGCTGTTCGCAGCCAGCGACGCCATCGCGTTCGCCGTGCCGCCGGACGTCCAGGCCCCGCTCGCCGCCCGCGCCGCGGCCACCGGCCGCCATCTGCTGATGGACAAGCCGGTGGCGACCACCGTCGCCGGAGCCCGCGAGGTCGCCCGCGCCGCCGAGGAGACCGGGGCCGCGTCCGTCGTCTTCTGCACCCTGCGGTTCGCGGCCGAGACGTCCGCCTGGATCGCCGAACAGGCCGCCCTGGACGGCTGGTTCACCGCCCGCGCCGAGTGGATCGGTGCGCTGTTCGCGCCCGGCACGACCAGCGAGTACGCCGCCTCGCCCTGGCGCCGCGAGAAGGGCGGCCTGTGGGACGTCGGCCCGCACGTCCTGTCGGTCCTGATCCCGGTACTGGGCGACGTGACACACCTGACCGCGGCCCACGGCCCGTCCGACACCACCCACCTGATCCTCCGCCACACCTCCGGCGCATCCAGCACGGTGACGCTCGCACTGGGGGCCCCGGTGGGCGCGGTAGGCACGGAGATCGAGCTCAGAGGCGAAGAGGGAACCGTCATGCTGCCGCGGTGGGGGGACGCGGTCGGTTCCTTCCGGGCAGCGGTGGACGCACTGATCGATTCGGTGCGCACGGGAGAGCCGCACCCCTGCGACGTCCGGTTCGGACTACGCCTGACGGAACTGCTGGCCGAGGCGGAGAAGCAGGCGGGGGTGTAGGGAGGCCGGGCTCGGGGGCCGGGCCGGGAAGGTGGCGCGACCCGCCCCGTACGGGCTCCGCGGCTGCATCAACCGCGTCCGGAGTCGCAGCCAGGCCTCCACCTCGGCTCTCACTGCCAAGTCCGCCCCGTCCCGGCGCAGTTGCTCACCGGCGGCCATGGAGAGAGCCTCGGGCCCGACGGGACCTGTTGTTCGCCGTGATGTGCTCCCGGGTGTACGCGGTGGCGTCCCGGGTCGCCCGTTCGGCGGCAGCCCGAGCCGGGGGAGCCGGGATGGGGCACGAGGGGATCGCCGCTTCGTCGAGCAGCCGGTCCGAGTGGTGGACGGGGACAGGCTCACGGAGTGCCCCTCCGCCGTTCCGGCAGTCAGGGAACGACGGTGACCGCCTGGTGTGCGGCGGTCAGGAAGCGCCGGACCGCGGCCGTCTCGCTCTCGTCGAACTCGCGCAGCACGGCCACCGTGCCGTCGATCAGCGGCCCGAAGAAGGACCGTCCCAGCTCCACCGCCCGTGGCGTCACGCTCAGCAGCACCCGTCGCCGGTCACGAGGATCACGCGTGCGTTCGAGGTGGTCCAGGCGCTCCAGGCGGTCGATGACCGAGGTGGTGCCCGCCGAGTTGAGGCCGAGCTGCGCGCCGAGCCACCCGGCGGTGGCGTCCGTACCGGCCCGCTCGGCGTCCAGCAGGCAGATCAGGGCCCGTACATCGGTGGTGTGCATGCCGTGCCGGTCCGCGAATTCGGCCTGGCGCAGACCGAATTCCACCGTCACCTTGCGCAGCAGGTGGACGATCTCCATTTCGGGGCCCTGGTCGATCACCCCGGTCCCTCCCTCTCGGCCCGCCGATATTATCTCGCTGAGCGAGATAATATCGGAAGGCATCCGACCGGGGAGGCATCCCATGACCACCACGTCATTCCTCGCTGCGTACGACGGAGTCCTGGCGGCCAAGTGGCCGGCCGGCACACGCGGCAGCCGGGTTCCCACCCCGTACGGCGTCACCCACGTCAACAGTTGCGGCCCCGAGGATGCTCCGCCTCTGGTACTGCTGGCCGGTGGCGGTTCCACCTCCACCGTCTGGTACGCACAGGCCGCCCACCTGGGCCGCACCCACCGAGTCCATGCCGTCGACCTCATCGGTGACCCGGGTCGCAGCGTTGCGGGGGAGCGCCCGATCCGTACGGTGGAGGACCTGACAACGTGGCTCGACGCCGTGGTGGACGGCTTGGGGGCCGGCCGCAGCGCGCTGTGCGGGCATTCGTACGGGGCCTGGATCGCCCTCCACTACGCCCTGCACGCGCCGCCCCACCGAGTCCGGAAGCTGATCCTCCTCGACCCGACCCAGTGCTTCGCCGGCTTCCGGCCCGGCTATCTGCTGCACGCGCTGCCGATGCTGCTGCGCCCCGGAGCGAAACGGACGCGGACGTTCCTGGAGTGGGAGACGGGCCGCGCCGCGCTCGACCGGACGTGGCTGCGACTGCGCTACGCGGCAGCCGACTTCCCGTCCGTCCGTCCCGTCACCGGGCCCCGCCCGGAACCCGAGGCGCTGGGCGCACTGGACGTGCCGACCCTGATCCTGCTCGCCGAACAGAGCCGGGCCCACGACCCGGCCCGTGTCGCCGCCGCGGCGGCCCGGCTGCTTCCGCACGCGCGGACGGCGACGATTCCCGGCGCGACGCACCACACCCTGCCGCTGCATGAGCCGACGGCCGGCGAACTGAACCGCAGGATCGAGGACTTCCTGATGACCCGGTAGCTCTCGCCGCGCGGGGTGCTCAGCGCTGTATGGCGTCCCGTACCGCCTCGTCCGTGCGCGCCACGACGGCGGTGCCGTCGTCCGCCGTGATGATCGGCCGCTGGATCAGCTTCGGATGCCCGGCGAGCGCCGAGATCCACCGCTCCCTCGAACCGGCCTCGCGCGGCCACTCCTTGAGTCCGAGCTCCTTCGCGTCCGCTTCCTGCGTTCGCGTGATGTCCCACGGCTCCAGCCCGAGCCGGTCGAGCACGGCCCGGATCTCGTCCGGCGACGGCACCTCCTCCAGATAGCGGCGGACGGTGTACTCGGCGCCCTCCGCATCGAGCAGCTGCACCGCGCTGCGGCACTTGGAACAGGCGGGATTGATCCAGATCTCCATGGGGCCAACGATACGGGAGGGACAGTGCGAAAGCCCTTCTGGCCAGCGACGATTGTCAGTGGTGGGCCGTAAAATAGAGGTAGTTCGTGAGGGTTTCACGATCGCGCCAGGAGGATGCCCATGGCCGTTGCCGCAGTCACGACCAAGCCGCTCCACAAACCCCTGCAGAAGAAGCCGCTCCCCGCGGGCCGCCCCCGCGAGTGGTACGTCTCCCACAATCGCCGCCTGAAGGCCATGCGCCTGGCGATCGCCCTGCTCGACACGGGCGTCTACTACCCGTCGACCGCGACCAACGACAAGATACGTACGACTGCCGAGCGCATCGGCATCCACCCGCCGTCCGACACGACCTGCCGCATGGTCCGCGCCCTGATCCGCTACGGCCGCTGACGGTGACGGCCGGCGACTGACGACCGACTGCTCACGCACCCGAAGCCTGTGCCCCCGGAACCCCGGGGGCACAGGCGCGTACGACCGCACCCGGATCGGAACCCGCTGCAGGCGGCAGTGGCGAAGACCCCGGACGCCGAGGCCGTTTGGACGGTCCCGTCGGCTGGTCCGGGACGCAGCCCGGGTCCCGGTCGCTCATGCCACCGGACTCGGACGCCGCCCGGTACGCCGCGACTCCACGGGACAGCCGCTCCCTGACGTACGACGTTCGCTCCGGCCCGGTCCATCACCCGTCCGGCGTGCACGGCATGCGGCCCCGCCCCCCGCCCCCTTGACTGGGGCGATGGGCCAGTACTGGGAGGCACGATGACGAGGAAAGCCGCGCGAGGTCTGTGGGCCGTACTGCTGACGACGGTCGTGCTGTCGACGGCCGCCGCGTGTTCCGGCGGTGGCGGCAACGCCTCCGGCACGGCGTCCAAAGCCGCGTCTGCCGCGGCGTCGGTGGCATCCAGGGGGTCCGACGTGGTGGCCTCGGCGACAGCCGCCGCGGGCGAGAAGCTGAAGGGCTTCAAGAACGGCGTGAACGCCAAGGGCGACATCAGGCTGGGCACGCCGAGCACCGGCCACGACGGTCGCGCCACCGCGAAGGTCACGGTGACGAACAGCGCCGACTCGGCGAAGTCGTACGCCGTGCAGATCAACTTCCGCGACCCGAGCGGCAACCTGCTCGACACGGTGGTGGTGACGGTCGACGACGTCGGCCCGAAGGCCTCCAAGGACGCCACGGCCCGCAGCAACCGCAAGCTGTCGGGCGACGTCAAGGTCGACGTGGGAACCGCCCTGCGGCACTGATCGCAGATCGCGCCACAACTGCCCTCACTTCTTTCTCATAGGCAGTTACCGCGCTGCTCAGTCAGTCGACAGGCGGTGCCGATCGGCCGCTGTGGACGCGTACGGCGCGTACCGCGGCGGAGCCTGCATCCGGCGAGGCCGGCAGGAAAGCGCCGTCAGCTTGCTCTCGGTGCCGGTGCCGGGTTGCGGGATCTCGAGAATGATTCGCCGATCCGAGCAGTCGTCGACTATGAGCGTGCTCTCCTCCAGCACCATACGGCCGACGAAAGGATGACGCACTTCCCGAGCGGTGGCATGGCGCCTTTCGATTTCGTGCTGCTGCCACCAATTACGGAATTCCGGGCTGTTCTGGCTCAGTTCGTCGACCAGTGAGGTGAACCACGGTTCGTGGACATACGATCCGGTGGCTGCGCGGAACTCGGCCAGTACGGATCGGGCGCTCGGCTCCCAGTTCTGAATCAGTTCACGCATATAGCCGCCGAAGAACAGCCACAGCATGTGACGGTGTTCAGGGGGGACTTTCGTGAGATCGCCGTAGACATTGGTTCTTGCCTGGTTCCAGGCAAGAATGTTGAATCGGGGACCGAGAACGAATGCCGGATGCGGATGCTGGCTGTCCAGGATGCGCTGGATAGCCGGAGAAACACCGTCCGCGGGAACGCTCGCGCTGGAGCGGGCGTCCCTGTTGGCCAAGGCCAGGAGATGGTCGCGCTCATCGGCGCTGAGGCGAAGGGCCTCGGCCAGCGAATTGAGGACCTGGTCGGAGACGCGGATGTTCCGGGCCTGTTCGAGGCGGGAGTACCAGCAGGCACTGATCCCCGCAAGGTCGGCGACGTCTTCCCGCCGCAGGCCCGGGGTTCGCCGCGATGCTCGTGACGGAAGGCCGACCTCTTCCGGCTGAAGGGCCAGCCGTCGTGTTCTGAGGAAGTCCGCGAGCTCGGCTCGCCGTTGGTCGTCATTCATCCGTTGTTCCCTTGCTGGGCGACTACTGCGGATGGTTATTACCTGGGACCTCTACCCCCACTCAGGATAGTCGGTTTCCGGATGCGCGCTCTGCGACGTGTGCGGCTGCTGCCGGAAGCCGCGTCGAACCGTTCTCACCGTCGCCGGTGTGCCGCAATGCCGCAGGGCCCGGTGGAGCGACGTGGTGGTCGCAGCACCGGGCCCTTGTTACGTCCGGCCTCACCACAAAGGGTCCGGCAGCGAGCTGCCGGACCCTCCGTGTGGGGTTGGGTCAGCGGTTCCCTCGCCCTTCTCCGTGGTTACCCTGCCCATGCTTCTTGCCCTGCTCCTGCTTCTGCCCCTGGCCCTGGCCCTGGCCCTGGCCCTGGCCCTGGGTCTGGCCCTGGGTCTGGCCCTGGGTCTGGCCCTGGGTCTGGCCCTGAGTCTGGCCCTGGGGTTGTGCCTGGGTCTGGCCCTGGGTCTGGCCGGCCGGGACTCCCGACCGAAGCTGTGCCAGCATCGCCGAGCAGCCGACGGTGGCTGCCACCTTGTTGTTGAATCCGGTGGCGTAATCCGCCCGGAAGGCCGCGCTCTTGTCGGCGTTGTTCTTGAACAGGTCGACCTTCTGCCTGCACGTTGCGTCACCGTCGTTCTCGCCGGCGGCGAGCGCCTGTTCCCGATCGGCGGCTGTGCCCGGAACCTGTGTGCCGGTTCCCGGAGGAACCTCCGTGCCCGTGGTCGTGGCCGGCTTGACAAGGTTCAGGCAGGCTTGCTGGTTCACGCCGTCGTCGGCTGTGACGGTCTCGTCAGCCTTGACCACTGCCACCGCGGTGCCGGCTCCATTGGCGTCCGCCGTCACCGAGGTGATCGCGCGCTTCCCGCTGGTGAAGGTGACGACTGTGTTTTTGGTGAAACCGCCGACGACCAGAGACGCGCTCTCATTCGGGCCTTCGGTTCCGGAGATCTTGCAGACGGCCGTCGGGGCATTCGAAGCGGCCCCCGACGCTGCACTCTTGCCAGGAGATGCGGCGTGCGCCTCGGCGGACATTGCTGGTGCCAGCGCGAGCGACGCACCAAGCGGGAAACCGACCAGGGCGAGAATTCGCTTCTTTCCTTGCATGAGATTCCCCTTTGTGATGGATCCGTGCAAGGAAAAGCGTTGCATGAGGGCCGATGGGCAACAAGAGACAGTTCATCCTGGGAGTGGAAGTCTCAGGTTTATCCTGTGGAGTTGCGAAATTAGGGTGGTCATGCATTTCGCGTGCAGAAATAAAGACATGGCTCCGGCTCTTCGGGGCGGTCAATTCCGAGTCGCCTCATATTTCCCATGGAGCGACACCCGGTCAGTCATTACGCAGGGCGCGTTCGGGTTCGTTCTTTGGTCAGTTGTCCGGCGCGTCATCGCGCCGGACGTCCCCGATACCCCTTCTGATCGGGCGGAGGTCATATGTGTTTCGCCAGGCCCCGTTCTACACGGCGCGCCACGCCGGATGGCGACGGGCGGGCCAGGCGGTGGCCGGCAGCCCCGAGGCGGGGCGGGCCCACGGGGCGGCCGCGGGAAGTGCGGCGCTGGGTGTGGTGCCGGCGTCGGCCAGGGCGCCGAGGACGACGAGGAGAGCGGCGAGTTCCTCGGCCCGCGGCGCACCACGGACAACGCGGACGATGCCGTCCCGGCCGCTCATTGGGGCTGGTTTCCGTGTTTGCGGGTGGGGAGCGGCACGTGCTTGGCACGGAGCATCGCCAGCGCGCCGATCAGACGGCTGCGGGACTGCGCCGGGTCGATCACGCTGTCGACGAGGCCGCGCTCCGCCGCGTAGTAGGGATGCATCAGCTCGGCGCGATACTCCTTCACCATGCGGGCGCGTGTGCCCTCCGGGTCGTCGGCGGCGGCGATCTCGCGACGGAAGACCACGTTCGCCGCCCCCTCGGCGCCCATCACCGCGATCTCGTTGCTGGGCCAGGCCAGAGAGATGTCCGTGCCGATGGACCGGGAGTCCATGACGATGTACGCACCGCCGTAGGCCTTGCGCAGGATCAGTTGGACGCGCGGCACGGTCGCGTTGCAGTACGCGTACAGCAGCTTCGCACCGTGACGGATGATGCCGCCGTGCTCCTGGTCGATGCCTGGCAGAAAGCCGGGGACGTCGACGAGAGTGACCAGCGGCAGGTTGAAGGAGTCGCAGGTCTGGACGAAGCGGGCAGCCTTTTCGGACGCGTGGATGTCCAGCACGCCGGCGAAGGAGGCGGGCTGGTTGGCGACGATGCCCACGGCCTGGCCGTCCAGTCGCGCGACGGCGCAGATGATGTTGGTCGCCCAGGACTCCTGGACCTCGAAGAAGTCGCCGTCGTCGACGATCTCCGCGATGACCTCCCGCATGTCGTACGAGCGGCTGGGGTCGGCCGGGACCAGGTCCAGCAGAGCGTCGGTGCGGCGGTTCGCCGGGTCCGCGGTGGGCTCGACGGGTGGCAGCTCACGGTTGTTGGAGGGCAGCAGCGAAAGCAGGTGCCGTACGTCGTCCAGGCACGCGCCCTCCTCGTCGTACGCGAAGTGCGCGACGCCCGAGACCGATGCGTGCGCGTCGGCGCCGCCGAGAGCGTCGTGCGTGATGACCTCGCCGGTGACCGCCTGCACCACGTCGGGCCCGGTGATGAACATCTGTGCCGTGCCGCGCACCATGAACACGAAGTCGGTGAGCGCGGGAGAGTAGGCGGCGCCCCCGGCGCAGGGTCCGAGGATCACGCTGATCTGCGGGATGACGCCGGAATTGCGTACGTTCCGGGTGAAGATCCCGCCGTATCCGGCAAGAGCCGTGACGCCCTCCTGGATCCGGGCGCCGGCGCCGTCGCAGAGTCCGACGACCGGACATCCCGCGGATTCGGCGAGGTCCATCAGCTTGTGGATCTTCTCCGCGTGGGCCTCGCCGAGGGCCCCGCCGAAGATCCGGAAGTCATGGGCGTACGCGAAGACCGTACGGCCGTGCACCTGACCCCAGCCCGTGACAACGCCGTCGGTGTGCGGCCGCCGGTCCTCCAGTCCGAAGCCGACGGCCCGATGCCTGCGCAGCTCTTCGACCTCCGTGAAGGTGTCCTCGTCGAAGAGAAGCGCCAGCCGCTCGCGTGCGGTCAGTTTTCCCTTGGCGTGCTGCGCTTCGGTCGCCCGCTCGCTGGGGCCGCGCCGCACGCTCTCGCGCAGCTCCCGGAGTTCGGCGGCACGGTCGCGCAGATGGCCGTCCGCAGGAGCCATGATGGTCAGGGGCGTTTCCTCGCCAACGCTCATGCGGCACAGCGTGTGCGAGGCCGCTCAAGTGGGGCTCGACGGCCTCTGGACGTGCGGGTGGAGTACGACTCGAGCCGGGACGTCCAGTCTCACGGTATGACATCCCCTCATCGCCGCTCCCTTGTCCTGATGTTCCCGGGCACGGGAGCGCAGCACGCGCGGATGGCCGCCGGGCTCTACGGATACGAGCCCGTCTTCACCGACGCCGTCGACTCGGTCCTGAGCCGTCTCGGCCCGGAGGGCTGCGCCGTGCGGAAGGACTGGTTGGCCGACGCGCCCGCCGAGACCTTGGACGCCGATACCCGTTCCGCGCCGCTGCTTTTTGCGGTGGACTACGCGATGGGGCGGCTGGTCGAGAGCTGGGGCGTGCGCCCTGCCGCGTATCTCGGCCACAGCATGGGTGAGTTCGCCGCCGCTGTGCTCGCCGGGGTGTTCGGCCTCGACGACGCGATGCGGCTGCTGTGGCAACGGGTGATGATGCAGCGCACGACCCCGGCGGGCGGCATGCTCGCCGTGGCGGCCTCGGAGCAGGAGCTGTCCGGCTATCTGGGCGACGGCGTGGTGGTGGGCGCGGTGAACGCGCCGCGGCACACGGTGCTGTCGGGGCCCGAGGAGCCGCTGCGCCGGGTGGCGGAAAGGCTCGCCGCGGACGGCAGAACCTGCCGCCGGCTTGCCTCCCGCACCCCATATCACAGCCCCGCGCTGGCGCCCCTGGTACCGGAGAGCGAGGCGCTCATCGGCGGGCTGCGGCTGGCCCGGCCGCACACCCCGCTCTACTCCGCCTACACCACACGGCTGTTGAGCGACGAGGAAGCGGTCAGCCCGGCGTTCTGGGCGGTGCAGCCCATGGCACCTGTGCTGTTCGGGCCGACGCTGGACCGGGTGCTGCGCGAGGGTGACCGTCTGCTGGTCGAGGCGGGCCCGTCGCAGAGCCTGGCGGTGCTGGCCCGGGGGCACCGGGCCGTGCGCTCGGGTCGCAGCGCGGTGGTGTCCACGCTGCCGCCCCGGGCCATGGGCCCCGGGGCGGACCGGCGGAGCGTGCGCGCGGCGCGCGGGGAACTGCTCGCCGGGACGTGCCGTCCGCAGGAGATCTCGGCCCCGGGTCACTCGGGCCGGTTGCCGGTGGACCTCCCTGTTTCGTAGGGGCTCGACACGCCGTCGTACGCGAGGTGCAGCACCATGCCGTCGCGCGCGTGGTCGAGATTGTGGCAATGGTCCATCCACAGGCCCGGGTTGTCGGCGCGGAAGGCGACCTCGTACCGCTCGCCCGGCGCGACGTTGAGGGTGTCCGTCCACCAGGGGCTGCCGGTTGCCTTCTCGCCGTTCCTGGAGAGCACGAGCATGCGGTGCCCGTGCAGGTGCATGGGGTGGTCGTCGAGGCTCCGGTTGACGAAGGTGGTGCGCACCAGATCCCCCTCCTTGACCAGCAGGGCCGGGATGTCCGGGTAGACGGCGTTGTTGATCGTCCAGAGCACCATGGGCCGGCCGTCGAAGAAGCCGAAGCTGTTGCCCAGGACGAGATGGAAGTCGCGGTCGAAGTGCGGTGAGGAGCCGAAGGGGGTGTCCGCGGGCGTGCCGTAGCGCAGGGGGTCGAAAAGGGGGCCGGCGGCGGGCGCGGGTTCCGAGCCGCCACCACCGTCGAGCAGCAGGGACGCCGTCTCGACCCGGCCCTTCCCGTAGGCGCCGTCCTCGCCGCAGCCCTCGAAGCTGTGACTGGCACTGGATGCGTTGGCGTCGCCGACCACGGTCAGGCGGACCGGCCCCGCGGGCTGCCGGAAGGTGAGGTCGTACCGGCCGCCGCCCGCGAGCCGAAGCCGCGCGTTGTGCAGTTCGGTGGGGCCGGACACCTCGTTTCCGTCGATGGCCGCGACCTTGAAGGCGGCTCCCGCGAGGAGGTAGGTGCGCGGGCAGTTGTCCGCATTGACCAGGCGCAGCCGCACCGGGGTTCCCGGCGGAACCTCCTCCTTCCGCATCCGGGTGTCGTCGCCGAACGCGGTGCGCAGCGTTCCCCCGGCGCCGTTCACACCGCTCAGGGCGCCGCCGCCATGGCCACCGCCACCGCCGCTGTCGACGGCCCAGGCATGCGCCACGACAGTGCGGTCCACGGCCTCCGGGTCCTTCGCCGCCTCGGGCTCCTCCACCACCAGCGCGCCGAACAGGCCACGCGCCACCGCGCTGCTGGACTGCTGGTGCGAGTGGTACCAGAAGGTGCCCGCACGGTCCGGCCGGAAACGGTACACATGGCGTCGGCCGGGCAGTACCGCGTCCTGCGTCACCCCGGCCACGCCGTCCTCGGCGTTGGGTACGTCCACACCGTGCCAGTGCAGAGTGACCCCGTCACGGACGTTCCGGTTGACCAGGGTCACCTCGACCAGTTGCCCTGACCGCACACGCAATTCGGGGCCCGGAAGCTGCCCGTTGAACGCAAGGGCAGCCACTTTCTCGCCGGACGCAAGACGCATCGTCCGATCCGTCGCGGTCAGTGTGAAGCGCCGGTCGGGCTTGCCCGCGCGGTCGCCGGTGAGGTCGTCGACGGTGCGCAGGGGAGCCTGCCCGGCGGAGGGTCCGCCGCCGGTGTCGAAGGAGTGCTGGTGTGCCGAACCGCCGATCCGGCCCGGCAGCCTGCTCTGTTCGGCTGCCAGCGAGCAGCCGCTGACGGCCAGCACGGTCAGAGTGGTCACCACGGCCGTGGCGCGCAGCATGCGCTTCGCTCGTGACGGCGGGCGCCAGTCGGGGGCCCCGACCGCGGTCCGGCGCTGCTGCTGGAGCAGGACCAGCCCTCCCGCGGCGGCGAACAGCAGGGTCAGCTCCACGACGAGCGTCAGGGTGAACGGAGGCGTGGGCGGATGAAGAGTGCAGGCGGCGCCCAGGAATGCCGCGACGCAGCCGACTTGGACCGGGACCACCAAGCCCATGCGGGAGGCCAGTTGGCGCAGCATCGACGGATCCGGCGGCTGCGCCCCCTCTGCCGCGGCTTCCGGATGCCGGGTGGCGCGCACCACCCGCCAGTACGCGGGCACCGAGAGCGCGACGACGGCCGCGCCCGCGAGCACCAGGGGCAACGCGCCGAACAGCACGTAGTCGGCGCCCCCCAGCCACCCGGCCGCGCCCGCCAGCGCGAGGGCCGCCGCGACCCTGACGACGAGCACCACCAGGGCGGTGCACAGGAGCACCAGCCCGAGCCGGGCCCTGCGCCGGACCGACACCGCCGTGGGCCTGGTCGCCAGCTTTCGTGCCCCGCGGGCCGCGAAGCCCCAGAAGACGGCCGCGAGTACGGACCAGAGGATGTTCTGTTCGAAGAGGTTCTCCACCATGGGGCTCACCCTGGCGTGCCGTCTTCGAGTCTGCCTCGAGGCGACTGGACGATGCTCGCGCACGGCCGCGGCAGTCGCCCCGGCCGTGCCGCACAGGGGAGGAGACACGAGATGCGCAAGAGGCGCAGTGCGCTGGTCACCGGCGGATCGCGGGGCATCGGGCGCGCGGTGGCGGTTCGGTTGGCACAGTCGGGGTACGACGTCGGATTCTGCTCGCGGTCCGCGGACGAAGCCGCGCTGGAGACGGTACGGCTGATCGACGAGGCCGGCGGCAGGGCTCATCACGCGGTCTGTGACGTCACCGACGCCGATGCCGTGCGCGCCTTCGTCGGTGAGGTGGAGGAGAAGCTTGCGCCGGTGTACGCGGTGGTCAACTCCGCCGGTGTGCTGCGCGACCGCCCGATGGCACTGATGGCCGCGAAGGACTGGCAGGCCGTCGTCGGGACGAGCCTCGACGGCACGTTCAACGTCTGCCGTGCCGTCATGCGCGGTCTGATCACTCGCAGGTCCGGCGCGCTGGTGAACGTGTCGTCCGTCATCGGCGTCTACGGAAACGCCGGCCAGACCAACTACGCGGCCGCGAAAGGCGGTTTGAACGGGCTCACCCGCGCGCTGGCGAAGGAGGTCGCCCCGTACGGGGTGCGGGTGAACGCCGTGGCGCCGGGGTTCATCGACACCGACATGCTCGACGGGATGACGCCCAAGGCCCGGGAGGCCGCCCTCGGAAAGATCTCCATGGGCCGCTTCGGAAGTGCCGAGTCCGTCGCCGAACTGGTCGCGTTCCTGCTCTCCGACGGCGCCGACTACATCACCGGCCAAGTGGTGCAGATCGACGGTGGGATATCGCTGTGAGGAGAGCGTCATGACCGCCGACAGCAGCACTGCCACGACCCCGGTCGCGCCGCTGGACGATCCTGGACGGCCGCTCCGGTCGATGTTCCGTGAACGCTGGTTCAGCACCCTGTTCATGACCGACATGTGGGAGCGTTTCAGCTTCTACGGCATGCAGGCGCTGCTCTTCCTCTACGCGACGGCACCGGCCGCGGAAGGCGGTCTCGGGCTGTCCGACGGCACGGCCGGTGCGCTCTTCGGCCTCTACATCTCCGCATCGTTCCTGGCCGCCATGCCCGGCGGCTGGCTCGGCGACCGGGTGCTGGGCACTCACCGGGCGATGCTCTGCGGGGCTCTGATCATCATGGCCGGTCACCTCTCCATGGCCGTGCCCGCGCACGCCACCTTCTATCCCGGGCTGTTCCTGGTGGCCTGCGGCACCGGGCTGCTCAAGCCCAACCTTCCCGTGATGTTCGACCAGATGAACCCGGGCGCGAGCAGCAGCAGGCGGCAGGCGGCCTTCTCGCTCTTCTACATGAGCATCCAGGTCAGCGCCCTGATCGGTCCGCTGGTCACGGGTGCACTGGGCGAGCGGGTCGACTGGCACCTGGGATTCGGCGCCGCGGCGGTCGGCATGGCCTTCGGCGTCCTGCAGTACATGCACGGGGCCTCGTCACTGCGTGGAACGGCCACCGGCCCCAGCCGCCCGCTGCCCCCCGACGCGCTGCGCCGCCTGATCCGCCACGGCTGGGCCGCCCTGGCGGCCGCGGTGGTCCTCGGCGGTGGCCTCGCGGCCGCGGGCGGCCTGCCGCTGAGGCCGGTACTGGCCCTGTGCGGGCTGGCGTCCCTTGCCGCGCCTGTCTGGTACTTCAGACGACTGCTGCGCGGCGCGGAGCTGGACGAGGCCGCGCGGCAGCGGATCCGCGGCTACCGACGCGTCTTCGTTCCTTCGGTGGTGTTCTGGGCGATGTACGGGCAACTGGGGTCGGTGTTCAGCCTGTTCGCGCGGGAGCACACAAACCGTCAGGTCGCCGGCCATACCGTGCCCGCCAGCTGGTTCCAGTCGGCCCACCCGCTCTTCCTGCTGCTCCTGGCCCCGCTCTTCGCATGGCTGTGGTTGCGGATCGGTGCCCGCGTGGGAGTGGCCGGAAAATTTTCCGCCGGACTGCTGTGCGCCGGTGGCGGATTCGCCGTACTCGCCGTCGCGGCCCGGTTCGCGTCCGACGGGGGCATGCCGGTGTCCGCGTTCTGGCTGCTGGGCGCCTTCCTGTGCATGACGTGCGGCGAGCTCGTCTTCGGCCCGGTGGGGCTGAGCGTCACCGCGGAATCGACCCCCGAGGGTCACAACAGCCGGATGATGGGCCTCTTCTACCTCGGTGCGGCTCTGGGTGCGGGTCTCGGAGGCCAGTTGTCGCACCTCGTGGGTGTCCTGCCGCTCTGGACGTATCTGGCGGGATTCGCCGTAGCGGCCGCTGCGACGGCGCTGTCACTCCGCCACAGAACGGCACGAATGTGAGGTCGAGTTGAGCTGGACGAGGGCTCAAGCCCACAGGACCAGCATCGCTTTCGGACAGGTGCCCGACCGCTTGCGGGCACGACGTCCGTCCGCTCACGGGCTGGGTGCCCGTCCGCTCACAGGCACCCCGACTGCCCGACCTGCCGGGCCGCTCCCGGCGATATCCGTGAAGGAGTCCCCATGGCGCACCGCACTCTCATCGTCGCGCGGATGGATCACGACGACGCGGACAAGGTGGCCGCGCTCTTCGCCGAGTCCGACGCCACCGAACTGCCGCACATGATCGGAGTCCAGCGACGCACGCTGTTCCGCTTCCGTGGCCTGTACTTCCACCTGGTCGAGGCCCAGGCGCCCATCGACGCCAGCCTCTACAGGTCCCGCGACCACCAGCTCTACCAGGACATCAACACCCGGCTGCAGGAGTTCATGACGCCTTACGACCCGTCGTGGCGCGAGCCGAAGGACTCCATGGCCGAGCCCTTCTACAGCTGGACACCCTGAGTCCGCCGCACCCCGTCCCCGGCTTTCCCTCCCCACCTGTGGAGCACCTATGCAGACCTCCGACCTGACCAAGGTCGCCATGGACGATGTGCCGCCGAACCGTAAGCGCGGTGGCGATCTGCGTGTCCTGCTGAGTCCCAAGACCTGTGGAGCGACCTCGGGTTTCATGGGCGTGGGCACGTTGGAGCCCGGAGAGTTCGTCTCCGAGCACTACCACCCCTACTCCGAGGAGTTCTTTCACGCCATCCGCGGGCGTGTCCTGCTGCGAGTCGAGGGCCGGGAGGTGGTGCTGGAGCCGGGCGAGTCATTCATGGTCCCGATCGGCGTGCGGCACCGCATCGAGAACCCCGGCGCCGAACAGGCGTTCGTCGCCTTCTTCCTCAGCCCTCTCGCCCCGCGCCCCGAACTCGGCCACGTGGACTGCGAGCCGCTGCCGGGAGAAGGCACCCTGCCCGAAGTGGGGGACGTGCGATGACCGCACGCGCGGTGATCACCGGTATCGGTGTCGTCGCCCCCGGCCGGCCGGGCCGCGAGGCGTTCTGGGAGATGATCGTCAAGGGCCAGACCGCGACCCGGCGCATCACCCTCTTCGACCCGACGCCCTTCCGCAGCCGGATCGGGGCGGAGTGCGACTTCGACCCCGAGCAGAACGGGCTGTCCTTCCAGGAGATCCGGCGCACCGACCGGGCCGGGCAATTCGCGATCGTCGCCACCCGGGAGGCGGTCGCCGACAGCGGCATCGACCTCGGCGCACAGGACCCGCACCGGATCGGCGTCAGCGTCGGCAACGGCGTCGGCAACGCCATCTCCATGGAGCAGGAGTACCGCACGGTCAGCGACAACGGCCGCCAGTGGCTGGTCGATCCCGGCTACATGGCTCCGCACCTCTACTCGTACGTGATGTCGAGCTCGCTGGCGACCGAGGTGGCCTGGGCCGCCGGCGCCGAGGGCCCGGCGACCGTGGTCAGCTCCGGCTGCTGCGCCGGCATCGACGCGGTCGGCTATGCGGTGGACCTGATCCGTGAGGGCTCGGCGGAGGTGATGGTGGCGGGCGCCACGGACGCGCCGATCTACCCGATCACCGTCTCCTGCTTCGACACCCTGCGCGCCTCCTCCACGAGCAACGACGATCCCGAACACGCCTGCCGCCCGTTCGACAGGCGGCGCAACGGGCTGGTGCTGGGCGAGGGCTCGGCCGTGTTCGTGATCGAGGAGCTGGAGCACGCGCGTCGCCGCGGCGCGCGGATCTATTGCGAGGTCGCGGGCTACTCGGCCCGCGCCAACGGTTACCACATGACCGGACTGCGGCCGGACGGGCGGGAGATGGGTGAGGCGATCACCGCCGCGCTCGACGAGGCCCGGATCAATCCACACGAGATCGACTACGCCAACGCTCACGGCTCGGGCACCAAGCAGAACGACCGGCACGAGACCGCCGCGTACAAGCGCAGCCTCGGTGAGCACGCGTACCGGATCCCGGTGAGTTCCATCAAGTCGATGGTCGGGCACTCGCTCGGCTCGATCGGCTCGATCGAGATCGCCGCGAGCGCGCTGGCGATCGACCGCGGCACGATCCCACCCACCGCCAACTACGAGGAGCCCGACCCCGAGTGCGACCTCGACTACGTGCCGGGCACGGCACGCGAGGCCGATCTCGACGTCGTCCTCAGCGTGGGCAGCGGCTTCGGCGGGTTCCAGAGCGCGGTGGTGCTCACCTCACCGAGGAGGATCGCATGAGCGCGAGCGCACCCGTCATCACCGGCGTGGGCGTGGTCGCGCCCAACGGCCTGGACCGCGAGGCATGGTGGCAGGCGACGCTGGACGGAAAGTCGGGCCTCGGCCGGATCAGCCGGTTCGACCCCGCCCGCTACCCGGTGCGGATCGCCGGCGAGGCCACCGGCTTCGAAGCGGCCGACCACGCGCCACCACGGCTGGTCAGTGAGACCGATGCCATGACGCAGTACGCCTTCGCGGCCACGAACGAGGCCCTGGCGGACGCCGTGGTGGACCCGGACGCGATGACCGACCTCGACATGGCCGTCATCACCGCGAATTCCTCCGGCGGCGTCGAGTTCGGCCAGCGCGAGCTGCAGAAGCTCTACAGCGAGGGACCGCAGGCCGTGGGGGCCTACATGTCCATCGCCTGGTTCTACGCGGCCACCACGGGACAGCTGTCCATCCGGCACGGCATGCGTGGCCCCTGCGGTGTGCTGTGCTCCGAGCAGGCCGGCGGCCTGGACGTCCTGGCGCAGGCCAGGCGTGTTCTCGCCAAGGGCACCCGGCTGGTGCTGTCCGGCGGCACCGACGCCTCCTTGTCCCCGTACGGACTGGTCTGCCAGCTCTCCACCGGACGGCTCAGCGAGGAGCCGCGGAGCGGCCGGGCGTACGTGCCCTTCGACCGTGCGGCGAGCGGCTATGTGCCGGGGGAGGGCGGGGCGATCCTCGTCGTGGAGAGCCACGACGAGGCACGTGCCCGGGGAGCCGAACGGATCTACGGCGAGATCGCGGGGTACGCGGCGACCTTCGACCCGCGCCCGGGTTCCGGGCGCCCGCCCGGCCTGCTGCGCGCTGCCGAACTGGCCCTGGCCGACGCCGGAACGACGCCCGCCGAGATCGACGTGGTCTTCGCGGACGGTCACGGCCTGCCCGAACTCGACCGTCAGGAGGCCGAGGCGATCAACGCGGTGTTCGGCCCGGGCGGCGTGCCGGTCTCCGTCCCCAAGACGATGACCGGCCGGCTCTACGCGGGTGGCGCGGCACTGGATGTGGCCGCCGCGGTGCTGGCCCTCCGGGACCAGGTGATCCCACCCTCGGTCAACGCCCGTCCCGACCCGGTGTACCGCCTCGACCTGGTCACCGATCGTCCACGTGAGGCCGGTCTGCGGACCGCCCTGGTCCTCGCGCGTGGCTACGGGGGCTTCAACGCCGCCGTGGTCCTCAGATCCGTCTGACAGCCGGCACCGCTCGCACGACCCGTCCGGCTCCCCTTTTTCACGTCCCCAGGAGGAACAGATGAACAGCATCAGCTTCGAGGATCTCAAGGCGATCATGAGCCGGTGCACCGGCGAGCTCGACGGCATGGAGCTCACCGAGGCCGACCTCGCCACCTCGTTCACCGAGATCGGGTACGACTCGCTCGCGGTGCTGGAGATCGCCAGCCAGATCCAGCGCGAGTACAACCTGCAGATACCGGACGAGGCCATCGAGGAGATGGACTCCCCGAAGGCCGTGATCGACTACGTCAACGCGGGCCTGGCGGCGGTCTGACATGGCTGCCACCGACAACGCGATCGTCATCGCCGCTCCCATGGAGCTGGTGTGGGACATGACCAACGATGTGGAGTCCTGGCCCGAGCTGTTCTCCGAGTACGCCAAGGCGGAGATCCTCGGCCGTGAGGGCGCGACCATCACCTTCCGGCTCACCCTGCACCCCGATGAGGACGGAGCGGTCTGGCACTGGGTCTCCGAGCGTACTCCGGACCCGGTCCGGCGGACCGTGCGGGCACGGCGCATCGAGACCGGCCCCTTCGAGTTCATGAATCTCCTGTGGACCTACGCCCAGACCGACGCGGGGGTGGAAATGCGCTGGCGCCAGGAGTTCGCGGTCAGGTCCGGGCTGCCCTTCGGCGACAAGGAGATGACGGAGCGACTGAACACCAACACGCGCCGGGAAATGCTCAGGATCAAGGAACTGGTGGAGAAGGCGGCGGCGGGCCGGCCGGCGGTGAACCGGTGAAGCCCGGGCTGCGGGTGCTGCTGCGGATCCGTATCACCGAAGGACACGAGGCGGAGTTCGAGGAGCTGTGGCGCGCCCACGCCGAGACCGTCAGCCGCTTTTCGGACAATCACGGACAGCAACTGCTGCGCCAGACCTCGGAGAGCGGCAGCTACACCGTGCTGACCGACTGGACGGACGAACCGTCCTTCCGGGCCTTCGAGCAGAGCCCGGAACAGCAGGCCTACCTCAAGCGGCTCTGGGCGATCCGGGCCGGCGGGGAGATGCAGCTGCTCGAAGTGATCGGCGAACTGACACCGGCCGTCACGGCCGAAGCCTAGAATCCGGGAGGAACGGATGAGTGTGCAGCAGGAACAGGTGACCGAGCTCGTCGAACTGGTCGAGTCGACCCCGCCCAAGGAACTGGAAGCCGCGGTAGCGCAGCGCGAAGGCGGGCTGGACGCCGCCCTGACACTGATCTTCGATCTGCTGGTGTCGGAGTTCAATCCGGACAAGGCGAAGGGGCAGAAGGGTGTCTTCCAGTTCGACATAGCATCCGCCGACGGCAAGAAGCTCCATTACGTGCACGTCGAGAACGACACGTGCCGCACCGACAAGGGCCTGCACGAGAACCCCGACATCACCATCGGGATCAAGTTCCCCGACATGATGGCGATGGGTGTCGGCAAGCTGCCGGGCGCAAAGGCCTTCCTGACCGGGAAGCTGAAGCTCCGCGGCAGCCCGTTCATGGGCACCAAGCTGGGCGAGTGGTTCGACCACCCGGAGATCTGACCCGGTGATCCGACGAAGCCGCCGCCGCACCGAGAGGCGCGGCGGCGGCTTCCTGGTGTCCGGCGGGCAGAGCGGTCGACAGGTGCCGACCGGTTCGAGCACGCGGACGATGCCCCGTGGCGGGCGTCAGTCGACTCCCAGGACGGACATGTGGGCGATCGAGAGCATCGCCTGCTGGTGGACGAGGGCCAGATAGGCGTCCGGGTGACCGGGCCGTTCCGTCCCGTCCAGATAGGGAACGAGCCACGCCTCGGCGTCGTCGCCGAAGCAGCGATCCGTCAGATAGCCGACGACGTCGTACGGGTGGCCGTCGTACTGCACGACCCGCACCAGGGTGTCGTTGTGCAGGAAGAGGGCCGTACGGACGATTGTCGGGTGTTCCTCGGACAGCCGCAGCGAGGCCCGCCGATTCGCTGTGGCGCGGGCCGCGGACAGTTCCGCCCCGGCCCCCCTCCGCAGCGGATACCGCAGGGCGACCGTGCCGGCGGCGGGGCGCTCGTCGGGGCTGTGCTGCTCCAGTACGGTCATCAGGCTGCGGTGAAAGTGCTCCCTGAAGCCCTCGGGGGTCTCGGTATCCCGCCGTTCGGCGAGATACGGCAGGATCGCTCGCTCCGCTTCGTGCACTCCTTTCTGCACCGACATGTGCCGGGCGATCTGCGCGGCGCCGGCGCCGTCGTGGTGGATCACCCGGACCATGGTGTCCCCCTGGACGAACAGGCCGGTTCCGAGCAGCATCCCGATGGTCTCCCCCGAGCTGTCCTTGATCACGGGGGAGTCGACCCGGGTGAAGTTGTGTGGCGAGAAGACCTCGGTGAGCTCCTCCTCGTGACCCGGAACGACGCGATAGGTGACGGCGTCCAGTGGCATGGCGGTTCCTCCTCAATCAGCGGGTGGCGAGTACCGCGACGGTGTCGGCGGCCAGGGCGACTGCGGCAAGCCCCGTACGCAGGCGGTGCCAGGCACGCCAGAGCGGCCGCGGATCGGACCAGGGACCGTCGGCGGCGAGAGTGCTCAGGGAGCGGTTGATCGGGACGTTGCCGAGATGCGAGACCGCCTGCACCCCGATGAGCAGCACCGACGCAAGCGGGAACAGGATGTTGCCCGGCGGCCCGGCGAGCCAGGCGAGGGCGAACCCGCTGAGGGTCACGACGTTGACCAGGATCGGCATCAACGGGTGGTAGCCCTTTCCCAGCAGGGCGTGGGCACGCAGGTAATCGGCCCGTCCCATGGCCGACATGGCGGGACCCACGCTGACCGCGACGGCGACGAAGATGCCGGTGACGGTCCCCGTCCCGCTCAGCACGATCCCGCTCAGCACTTCCTCAAGCATCACGACTCCCGGTCGATGGTGTGGTGTATCCGTCACCGTGCCGTGAACTGCTCGATTCGCTGTGGAGGGGCGCTCGACGGCCGGACGCGCGGAGATCTTCCGCAGTCGCGCCGTTGGCCATCGAGCCGTCTTCGAGTCCCTTTCGACCAACGGCTCCGACAGTCGACGCAACGGTCCGCCGGATCGGGCGGCGGCAGATCGAGAGGGTGAATCGTGGCTGAGCTGGTCCGGATACTGATGCCCATGGCACTGTTCGCCGGCGGTCTGGCGGCCGGCGGGCTGGCGATCTCGGTGCTCGCCGCCCCCCTGTTCACCACGCTGCCCACCGGGATGTACGTCCCGGTGCACAAGGGTCTGGTCACGCGCTTCGACCCGTTCATGCCGATCTCATTGCTCAGCTGCCTGCTGTGCGATCTGGTTCTGGTGATCGCGACAGAGGACACCCGTGTACGGCTGCTGTCGGCGCTGGCCGCCCTGCTGCTGGCCTGTGCCATCACGGTCTCGCTCACCAAGAACGTGCCGATCAACCGGTGGCTCGCGACGCTCGATCCGCAGCAACTGCCCGCGGACTTCGAGCGGCTCGACCCCCGCGAGCGCTGGATCCGCTGGAACCGCGTGCGGGGCGCGCTGGCCGTCACCGCTCTGGTGGCCAACGTCAGTGCCGCCGCAATGCTTATCTGACGCATCGTCATTTCATCACCCACCCCCGGCCTAGGAGAACGTGTGGACCCCATGACCGGTGTGGTCGGCCCGGCGATGACCGCCGCGCTGCCGCCCCACGTAAGGCTCTTGCTGCTGACGGACGGCAAACGGATATCCCGGGTGCTGCATGTGGTCGCCGAGCTGGGCATAGCCGACGAGCTGGCCGACGGTCCGCTCGCGGTGCCCGAACTGGCCTCGCGCACCCGCACCCATGCCGATTCGCTGGGACGTGTGCTGAGGGTGGCCGCCGCATTCGGGATCTTCGAGGAACAGGAGGACGGCCGGTACACGCTGACGGAGATCGGCCAGGTCCTGCGCTCGGATGTCCCCGGCAGCCAACGGGACATGGTGCTCTACAACGGCACCGAGATGC
This sequence comes from Streptomyces sp. Ncost-T10-10d, assembly GCF_900091955.1. Taxonomy (GTDB): domain Bacteria; phylum Actinomycetota; class Actinomycetes; order Streptomycetales; family Streptomycetaceae; genus Streptomyces. The sequence goes on along the minus strand of NZ_FMDF01000145.1, from coordinate 32,619 downwards.
TCTGGCGCTCGTACGGCTCGCTGATGCACACCGTACGGACCGGGCAGCCCGCCTTCGAGGACGCCTACGGACACGGCTTCTTCGAGCACCTGGAGGAGAACCCGGAGGCGAGCGCCCTGTTCGACCGCGCGATGACCGGCATGAGCCGGGCCACCGCCAGGATGCTGCTCGAAGGCTACGACTTCGGCCGGTTCACCCGCATCGCCGACGTCGGCGGCGGACGCGGCTTCTTCCTCTCCGAGGTACTGAAGCGGCACCCGGAGAGCCACGGCACGCTCATCGACCGCCCCGCCGTGGTGGAGGAGGCGCCCAAGCTGCTCGGCGAGGCGGGGGTCGCCGAACGCGTCGAGGTCGTCCCCGGTGACTTCTTCCAGGAACTGCCGAAGGGCCGCGACGCCTATGTACTCAAGGCCGTTCTGCACGACTGGGACGACGAACGCGCGGCCGCGATCCTCGGCCGGGTGCGCGAGGCGCTCGGCGACAACCCCGACGGGCGGCTGCTGATCTGCGAGTTTCTGGTGGGCCCGGCCAACCAATGGGACCGCGGCAAGCTGCTCGACCTGGACATGCTGATCCGCTTCGGCGGTCGCGAGCGCGACGAGGACCAGTGGCGTGCGCTGCTCGCGTCCGCGGGCTTCGAGCTGGTGAACGACCCGGTCCCCGGGCGCTGGGCGGTCCTGGAGTGCCGCCCGGTCGCCGTCGGCCTCTGAACAGACCTGTTCCGCACATTGACCCGACCCGAGAAGACGGAGATACGCATGGAACTGCGACTGGTGGGCAAGAACGCGCTGGTCACCGGCGGCACGCGCGGGATCGGCCGGGCCACCGTGCTGGCCCTGGCCCAGGCCGGTGCCACGGTGGTGACCTGCTACCGGAGCGAGGGGGAGGCGGCCGACAGTCTTGCCCGCGAACTCAAGGAGCTGGGCGGTGACCACGCCGTCGTCCGGGCGGACGTGGGCACGGCGGAAGGCGTGGAGTCGGTGCTCCAGGAGTGCCGCACACGATTCGAGACCCTGGACATCCTGGTCAACAACGCTGGTGTGATCAGCCAGATCCCGTTCGCCCAGCTGCCGTTCGAGGAGTGGGAGCGGGTCGTCACCACCAACCTCACCGGCCCCTTCATGGTCATCAGCAAGGCGCTCCCGCTGCTGCGCGAGGGTTCGTCGGTGATCAACATCGGTTCGCGCGGCGCCATGGCAGGCATCCCGCTGCGCGGTCACTACACCGCGTCCAAGGCGGGTCTGGTCGGGCTCACCCGGACGCTGTGCAAGGAACTGGGCGGCACGGGCATCCGGTTCAACGTCGTGGCGCCGGGCGTCATCGACACCTCCGAGCCGGACGAGCTGACCGACGAGCAGCGGGCCGCGTACAACGAACGCTACCTGCGGATGATGGCGCTGGGCCGCTTCGGGCGCCCCGACGAGATCGCCGGCGCCGTCCTCTTCCTGGCCAGCGACCTGTCCACGTACGTCAACGGCGAGACCCTGCACGTCGACGGAGGTGTCTGAGATGGCCGCGGAGCGGGTGGGAGCCTTCCGCGTCCTGCTGACCGTGCAGGTCAAGCCCGGTATGGAACCCGACTTCGAGCGGGTCTGGGCCGAGGGCAGCAAGGAGGTCACCGCACAGTCCGCGAACCTGGGCCACACCCTGGCGCGCAGCGCGCGGGAGGAATCCGTCTACTACGTGGCCAGCGACTGGACGGACAAGGACTCCTTCCTGGCGTTCGAGAGCAGCCCGGAGCACATCGCGCACCGCGAGAAGCTGCACCCGTACCGGACCGGTGGCTCGCTGGCGATGATGCACCTGGTGGAGGTGGCGTGATGAGCGGGGCTTCGGTCCGGGTCCTGCTGTACCTGCGGGCCGTCGAGGCGGATGTCCCGGCCGTGGAGGACGCGTATCACCGGATCAGCAAGGACCTGGCGGGCACACCGGGCCTGCTGGGCAACGAGTTGCTGCGCGAGGTCACCGACCCGGAGGCCTTCGCGGTGCTGAGCGAGTGGGAGAGCCTGACCGCGTTTCAGGACTGGGAGTCCGGCTCGGCGCACCGGGGGACGACCTCACCGCTGAGGCAGTTCCAGGACGGCGAACGACAGCGCCCCTTCGCGCTGTTCGAGGTGTCCGCGGCGTACTGACCCCGCGACCGCCGGCGCGACGACGGCCGTGCTGTGAAGAGCCCCGCTCTTCACAGCACGGCCGTCCGCATGTGCGGGGCACGGGCGTGTGGAGCAGGCTCCGGCCACGGGGCCGGCACCTTCCGGAAGGAGGAGGCGGCGGCGACGCGGGCGCGGGGCCGGGCGCGGGTGCGTCGTGCGTCGGACCAGGGGCCGGGGGCCTGGGCGGCTCGGGGAACGCGGACATGAAGGAAGCGGGCACCCGGCCCGTCGTGGACAGCCGGGAGCCCGCTTCGGCGCGAGGGGCGGCAGAGCCTCAGGGGAGACGGACCACCTGGCCCGCGTAGACCAGTCCGGCCCCGAAGCCGACCAGCAGGGCAAGACCGCCGCTGGGCGCCTTGCCGCCGGCCAGCAGCTCCTCCATGGCCAGCGGGATGGAAGCCGCCGAGCTGTTGCCGCTGGTGATGATGTCCCGGGCGATCGCGGTGCGTTCGGTCAGACCGAGCTGCTCGGTCACGAAGTCGGTGATGAGCATGTTGGCCTGGTGCGGGATGAAGGCGTCGAGCTCGTCCACGGTGACGCCGGACAGCTCCAGCATGCGTCGGGTGGCGGGCACCAGTTCGTTCGTCGCCCAGCGGTAGACCCTCCAGCCCGACATGGTGATGGCGGGCCGCGCCTGCGGCCGTGTACCGGTCCCGTCGTGCCAGGGCGCTGTCATCTTCAGCGCCGCGTTGCGCGAACCGTCCGCACGCCAGACCACCGGGCCGATGCCGGGCTCCTGAGAGGGGCCGACGACCACGGCACCGGCGCCGTCGGCGAAGAGGAAGGCGGTGTCGCGGTCCTCGTGGTCGAGGATGTCGGTCATCCGCTCCGCGCCGATGACCAGGACATAGTCGGAACGTCCCATCCGCACCTGATCGCTCGCCAGGGCCACGCCGTGGCAGAATCCCGCGCACGCCGCCGAGATGTCGAACGCGGCGGCCTGCCCGGCGCCCAGCCGGTGTGCGACCTCGACCGCGACGGCGGGCATCTGTTCCATCGAGGTGATGGTGGCGACGATGACCGTGCCGAGCTGGTCGGCACGGATGCCCGCGGCGGCGAGCGCCTTCTCAGCCGCGGCTGTCGCCATCGCCGGGAGTGTTTCGGCCGGGGAGGCGTAACGGCGCGAGCGGATGCCCGAGCGGCGCTCGATCCAGTCCGGGTCGAGACCGGTCCGCTCAGCGACCTCGGTATTGGGGACCGATCGTTCGGGCCGGTAGGTGCCGACCCCCAACAGACGGCTGTGACGCAGGACTTCTGTGTCCCGGATGGCGGTCATGCTTGTCCTTTCCTGGCGTACGGGAGGGCCCGGAGGCGGTGGGGCGGGGCACCGGGCGCTGTGTTTCACGGGCGGCGCGTGATCGCCGCAGGTGTCGCGGTCGTCAACGGCGCGGCGGAATAGGGCGGTTCACGACGTCCGCCCGGGTGCGGGCCGCTTTCCCCAGCGGGTCCTGTTCCAGGGCTTGTACGTGGACACGGCCGTCATGAACACCAGCGATCCCAACGCCACGGCGGCGGAAGCGGTCATGGACCATCCGACGGTGTCCAGTTCGCCTCCGCGTACCGGCGCGCCGGCGTCGACCAGCTCATTGGCCCTGAGGATCAGCTGGTGGATGACGGAGAACCCGAGCAGCATGACGCCCATGGTCAGGAAGAACTTGACCGCCACCCACGTGCGCTGCAGCAGGCCCCACTTGGTGCCCGCGCCGACGACGATGCCGGTGATGAGCGCGAACATGCTGGTCATGCCGAGAAAGATCTCGTCCAGCAACGACATGGTGCGGTACATCGCGGCCTGCTGTTCGGTACTGCCCGTGGTGACACCGGCCAACGACATGGCGAACATCCCGGTCACCAGCCCCAACCAGCCGACCGAAATGGCCACATGGGCGGTCAGGACGGCCTTGCGCAGCCGCTGCGGGATCGTACGGCTCTGTGTGCGCACCGCCGCCATCCACCGGTTCGCGGACGGGGCGAAGAGCAGGACCAGACCGACGACGGAGGCCACCAGGCTCACCACTGCCAGACTTCCCTGCAGCAGTCCGACCAGCGGCCGTCCACCGAGCCCGGCGAGGCCGAGGCCGGTGAAGACGATGCCCAGCGACGTGAACACCGTGAGCAGCACCCGGCCCCACTGGCGGCCGGCTCTGAGCATCTCGGCGAAGAAACCGAACAGCGCACAGAAGGCGATGGTCAGGGCGAGGTCGCCGGTGGTCGCGGCGCCTGCGACGCCGGTCTCGACCTGGTGGGCGATCTCGAAGACGTTGCTGGCGATCGCGGCGAGCGTCGCCACGATCACCATGACGTAGGCCCAGCCGATGGCGGTCGGGGGCCGTCCGGTCGGAGCCGCGCCGTCGGCCGGACGGAGCGTCCGCACCGACGGGCGGCGATCGCCCCCCGCCTTGGTGATCTGTCGTCGGTCCGTCTGGTCTGTCGTACTCACCGTCGCGCCTCCTTCGGAACAAGGCGCGGACGTCCCGCGGCAGCGGGGCTTCGACGCGCCGTCGATGTGCGGGGTTCTGGCGCGATCAGCCTCGCTGGGCGGGCTCGAAGGTCACTCGAAGGCGGGTGGACGAAGGACTCGGCGGCGGGCGGTGAGGCGCTGCCCGGACAACGTCAGCCGCGGCTGGCGCCGTCCAGGGAGTGGACGAACTTGGTGAGCAGCCGCGCGAACTCCTGCTGCTCGTCCTGGTCCCAGCCGTCGAGCACATGGGAGTAGAAGTTCTGTCGGGTGCGGTGCGCCGCGGCCACGGCCTCCTCCCCCAGGGCGGTGAGCTCCAGGCAACTGCGTCGGCCGTCCTCCTGCGAGGCCACGCGGCGCACGAAGCCGGACCGGACCGCGTCGGCGACGATGCGACTGGCCCGTGAGGGGTCGATGGCGAGCCGGTCGGCCACGAACCCCACCGTGACGTCCTGGCCGCTCTCGCTCGTGCCCTCGTCGACGGCGTCGACGACCGCGAGCGTATGGAGGTCCACCGGCTCCGCCATGCCCTTCATGACGGGTCTGGCAAGGCTGCGCCGGGCCTGCCGGCGGCGGATGCGGATCATCGCCGTCTCGACGGCGGTCAGCACGGCCTCGTCGACCGGTGCCTCATCGTCCCGATTCCGGGCTTTCGTCTCGATGGTGTTCATGCCTTTCACCCTTCGAGGTTACTTGCATACGACTGGACCGCGCATTTCTGGGTGTGAGACCATTATATGCGAACCTCATGTATATGTTTAATGCACAGTATCCGTGTGCCGTGTCCACTGCGCCATCCACTTCGAGCATTTTTGACCGAAGGAGAAGGAAATGTCAGCGTCCCCCACCACTCGTACCGGCAGTCCGACGCGCACCCGAGCCCTCGCCGTCGTGGGAGTCGTGTTACTCGACGCGCTGATCTGGATCGCCGCGAGCAATGTCTTCGACATCGAGCTGAGGGTCCCGGACGGCCCCGGTTCCACCAGTACCAGCGAGCTCGCCCTCCCCGTCGTGATCATCTCGGTGGCCGTGGTCTCCCTCGTCGGATGGGGCCTGCTGGCCCTTCTGGAACGGCTGACCGCCCGTGCCCGCACCGTGTGGACGGCCATCGCCTCGGCGGTCGTCGTGCTCTCTCTCTTCGCGCCGCTGTTCTCCGAGAACCTGACGGCGGGCAACCGGACCACGTTGGTCTGCCTGCATTTGGCGGTCGGCGCGGTGCTGATCCCGGCATGCCGCAAGGACGCCCGTCGGGCGTGATGCGGGGGTGCCGGTCCAGCACCCCTCCAGCCCGCTTCGAGGGCACCGGGAGATCTTGAGCCCCCGAGGCACCCGCAGGTCACGGAAGGAGATCCCGTATGTGCGGCATCGCAGGCTGGGCCGTCCACGAGAACGGCCGGCCCTGGGACGACCCCGAAGTCGCCGACTCCATGGCACGCACGATGGCCTGCCGGGGCCCCGACGACCAGGGCATCTGGACGGACCGGCACGCGACGCTCGTCCACACCAGAATGGCGGTCATCGACCTGGCAGGTGGCCGCCAGCCCATGGCCGCGGAGGAGGGAGAGGAACCGGCGGCGACCCTGACCTACTGCGGCGAGATCTACAACTTCCGTGAGCTGCGGGCGGAGCTGACCGGTCGCGGCCACCGGTTTCGCACCCGCAGCGACACCGAGGTGGTGCTCCGTTCCTATCTGGAGTGGGGCGAGCACTGTGTCGAGCGCCTGGAGGGCATGTTCGCCTTCGCCATCTGGGACCCGCGCAGGCGCACGCTGTTCCTGGCCCGCGACCGCTTCGGCATCAAGCCGCTCTCCTACGCGCAAACCCCCGAGGGGCTGGTCTTCGGCTCCGAACCCAAGGTGATCCTCGACCACCCCGCCGTCCGTCCGGTGGTCGATCTCGACGGCTTGCGCGTGCTCTTCTCCATGGCGCGGGCCCCCGGCGAGAGCGTCTACCGCGACATCCGCGACCTGCCGCCGGGACACACGCTCGTCCAGGGTCCCGGCGGCGAGGTGACCCTGCGCCGGTACTGGCAGTTGGAGGCGCGGCCGCACGAGCACGGTCTGAAGGAGACCATCGGCACCGTGCGCGAGCTGCTGGAGAGCAGCGTGGCGCGGGAGCTCGTCTCCGACGTCCCCCTGAGCGTGATGCTCTCCGGAGGTCTGGACTCCAGCACCGTAGCGGCGCTCGCGGCCCGCGCGCTGGCCGCCGAGGGGGCGGGACCGGTCCGCACCACGACCGTCACCTACAGCGGCTACAGCGACAACTTCCAGGCCGACCTGGTGCGCAGCGCGCCCGACTCCCCGTACGCCCAGGCCGTCGCCGACCACATCGGCGCCGACCACCGGGAGATCGAGCTCAGCACCGCGGACCTGATCGACCCGGTCGCGCGACGCACCGTGCTGCGCGCCCAGGACGTCCCCGCTCCTTTCGGGGACATGGACACCTCGACGTACCAGGCTTTCGCGGGCGCGCACCGGCACTCCAAGGTGGCGCTGACGGGGGAGAGTGCCGACGAGATATTCGGTGGTTACAGCTGGGTGCACATCCCCGACCTGGCCGACGAGGAGCAGTTCCCGTGGGTCGCCTTCGAGCAGTGGCACCCCGGGACCCGCGCGGGCCTGGGGCAGGGACTCCTCTCGCCGGCCTTCAAGTCCCGTCTGGACATGGGTTCGTACTACGCGGAGCGGTACGCGCAGGCGATGGCGGAGATACCCCGGCTGCCCGGTGAGGGTGACGAGGAACGCCGTGCCCGCGAGATCTGCCACCTTCATCTGACCCACTGGCTGCCCCGGCTGCTGGAGCGCAACGACCGGCTCAGCATGATCTCGGGTCTCGAGGTGCGGGTGCCGTTCTGTGACCACCGGCTCGTCCAGTACGCCTACAACATCCCCTGGGCGATGAAGACCTATGACGGCCGGGAGAAGAGCCTGCTGCGGGCGGCCGCGAGCGACCTGCTGCCGGAGAAGGTACTCGACCGGCCCAAGGCGCCTTTCCCGGTGAGCCAGGACGCGACCTACACCAAGGCCCTCCACCAGGAACTCGCCGAAGTGCTGGCGGACCCGGGCTCGCCGGTACTGCCGATGCTGGACGTGGCCGCGGCCCGTCGCGTGATCGTCCGGGAAGGCGACGACCAGGCCCAGGACTGGCTGCACCGCATGAACATCGAGATGGTGCTCCAGGTCAACACCTGGCTCCAGGGGCTCGGGGACTGCCTGGAACTGTGAGCGCGACGGGCAGGGCGGTACAACGCTTCAGGGGGCGCCCCGAAGGGCGCCCCCTGACGTACGTACGGTCAGACGCAGGTGCGTACCTGCTGCATCGCGCGCAGCGCCGTGCGAACCAGCGGAGGCAGGCGGTACTGGAAGAACCGCTCCGTGGTCGGATCGCTGGCCATGTCGACGTCGAGGAGGTAGAACTCGACAAGTTCCTCGAGGAGTTCCTCGGCCTCGTCCGCGTCCCTTCCGAGGATGGACGCCGCCTGCTCCACCGTCAGGTCGCCGGTGGACTCCCAGGCCAGCTTGGACAGTGCATCCCGGAGCCGGGACTCGAGTCTGCCGCAGCGCCGGACGACGTAGTGGAAGGGGTGGGGTCGTTGGTGGTCGACAAAGGTCGGCCGGTCCCGGCTCAGCCAGTCGACCAGCTGCCGGATCGACCAGTGCGGCCGCAGCGCCAGTAGGGCCACGGCCTCGAGCATCGGGCCGGGCAGATCGCCGCAGAGGGCGAGCATCGTGCGGAGGCCGGGAACATCGCCCGGTGCGCGGTCCCTGCCGAGCGTGCCCTGGAACAGTTCCGACGAAAGCTTTGTCTCCAGTGGCGGAAGGTCCGCCCGCGCCTTGAACTGACTGCCGTACAAACGCCGGTAGCCCGCGACGAGCACAGCGGAACCGGCGTCGGCGGGCAGGAGATCGGTGACCTGGTCGGTGGCCGCCACGTCGTCGATGACCAGCAGCACCCGGCGGCCGGCAGTCCAGGCGCTGAACATCCGGGCGCGGTCGGCGCAGTGCGGTGGCAGATCACTGCGCCGGTGGCCGATCGCCTCGAGAAGGCTCGCGAGCACCTCGTCGGTGGTCAGCGGGTCCGCCGGGTTCCCGAACGACACGTACAGCCGGCCGTCGGGGAAGGAATCCGCCAGCCGGTGGGCGAGATGGACGGTGAAGGCCGTGGTACCCGCACCGGGCGCGCCCGACACGGCGACACACCGCGGGCCTTCGGTCCCCCCCGGTTCCGACAGCATCCTGCCGACGTGCCGCAGTTCGTCCTCCCGGCCCACCAGCGAGACGTCCGGCGGCAGCGTGACCGGTGGCCCGCCCACCGGTGCGCCGTGGACGGATGTCTGACCGCCGGGGAGGTCGAGCCCGTGGTCGCCGGCCAGCACCTGCTGGTGCAGCCTCTGGAGTTCCGAGCAGGGTTCCAGGCCCAGCTCCCGGGTGAGCACCCGGCGAATGCGCTGGAACACCTCCAGCGCCTCCGGCCGCCGGCCCGCCCGGTAGAGCGAGAGCATGAGCTTGGCATGCAGTCCCTCACGCGTGGGATTGTCCGCGGCCAGCGCCGTCAACTCGCTGATGAGCCGGTGGTGCCGGCCCAGGAGCAGGTCGGCGTTGATGCGCTCCTCCAGTACCTCGTAGCGCTGTTCCTCGAGCCGCAGCGCGTCGATGCCGACGATCGGGCCGGGAGCCAGATCGCTGAGGGCAGGCCCTCGCCAGACGGTGAGTGCCCGCTGCAGCAGATCGGCGGCCTCGGCCACGGACCCTCTTTCCATCGACTTCCGCCCGCGCGCTGCGAGTTCGCCGAACTCCTGGGCGTCGAGGCAGTCCGACGGCACGGAAAGCCGATAGCCGCCCGGTGTGGTCAGGAGGGTTCGGGAGCCCACGGCGAGTCCGGTGAGCTGCGGATCGCAGAGCCCCGGCAATTTGCGCAGCTGGTAGATGTACGTCTGCAGCGTCGTGGCCGCGCTGGACGGTGGGTGCTCCTCCCAGAGCTCCTCGACGAGCTGGTGCAGCGGGACCGTCGTGTTGGCCCGCAGGGCCAGCAAGGCCAGAACTTGTCGGACCTTTGGTGCGGATGGCGTGACATGCACGCCGGCGTGGACGACTTGCAGGGTTCCAAGTAAGCCGATCTGCAGCACTGGCCCTCCCGTTGGTTTGCATCGTCGATACGGCCTGATGCACTTCGTGAGCGTGAGGTCGATTACTTGACTTCTGCTGGAGCGGTACTCGACGGGGCAGCGACAGGGCACGGTCTGTCAGACCTCCATCCCCCGAAGGCCCGGACGCTGAGCTATGCGAGACATTTATATGCTAGTGGCATACACTTGCCAAGTACCTTTATGTGTGGCCTGAGGAGGACTCGATGACCGACGCCGGATCAGGCCGTCCGCAAGGACCGCCGACCACCACTGCGCCCCCGCTCCCGCCCCGCTTCCCTCTGCTCCTTGCCGCCCTGCTGCTGACCAGCGCGATGTCGATGCTCGACCAGTCGATCGTCGCCACCGCGGGTCCGAGTCTTACCTCGGATCTGGGCGCCCTGAACCTCTACAGCTGGACCTTCACGGCGTACATGCTGACCTTCAGCGTGGCCATGCCCGTCTACGGGAAGCTCGGTGACCTCTTCGGCCGCCGGGTGGTCTATCTGTCTGCCGTTGTGATCTTCCTGGCCGGGTCTGCGGCCTGCGGCGCGGCCGACTCGATGGGCCAGCTGATCGCGTTCCGCGCGCTCCAGGGTCTGGGCGGCGGGGGGCTCCAGGTCAGCGCGTTCTCCGTGCTCGGCGATCTGATGCCTCCCCGCCAACGCGCCAAGTACCAGGGGTGGTTCGCCGGGGTCATGGTCATCGCCAACCTCGCGGGGCCGTTGGCCGGCGGCTTCCTGACCGACCAGTTCGGCTGGCGCTGGATCTTCTACATCAACCTGCCCCTCGGCCTTCTCGCCATGGCCGGTATCCGGACCCTGCTCCCTCGCGACAACCGCGGCGCGGCCCGGCCCCGTATCGACTACGGCGGGACGGCGCTCCTGGCCGGGGTCATCGTCTGCCTGGTCCTGGTGACCGACCTGGCCGGGCGCTACGGCTGGGGTCACACGGCGGTCATCGCGCTCGGAGCGGGCGCCGTGCTGCTGGGCGCGTTGTGGCTGCGCCATGAACGGCGTACCGAGGAGCCCGTCGTACCACTGACGCTGTTCGCCGACCGGACGTTCACCATCTGCGTGGTCGTGGCGTTCGCCGTCAGCTTCGCCTTCTTCGGCTGTGTCAACTTCGTACCGTTGCTCTTCCAGACGGTCGAGGGTGTCAGCGCCACCCGCACCGGGCTGCTCTTCCTGCCCGCGATGATCGGCATGGCCGTGGCGACGGTGGTGGCCGGGCAGGTGATCGCGAAGACCGGACGCTACAAGTGGTTCCCGGTGGCCAGCACCGGCCTCGCCGCGGTGGCAGCCGGATTCATGGCCCTGACCTCCGCGGATACCGGAGCCGCAACGGTCAGCGCGCTGCTCGCCGTCATGGGTATCGGTGTCGGCCTCTCGTCGCAGGTGACCACTCTCGTCGCCCAGAGCACGGCGTCCCGGCAGCACATCGGGGTCAGTACCTCCACGGTCGGGCTCGCCCGCAACATCGGCGTGGCCTTCGGTGCCACGGTGTTCGGTTCGCTGCTCAACGCGCGGCTGGCCACAGAAGCCGTACGGCAACTGCCCCCGGACGTGGCGGACCGGGTCGTGGGGGGCACATGGGAGTCGCAACAGACCGAAGCCCTCGATCCGCAGACCGTCGCGGCGGTGGCCGACGTCTACAGCGGGGCGCTGTCCACGGTCTTCCTGTCGGCCGTGCCCGTGCTGGTGCTCGGTCTGATACTCGCGCTGATGCTGAAGGACGTCCGGCTGGAGGCGCGTGGCCCGGGGGGCCCTGGAGGCCCGGGGAAGCCGGTGGCCGCTGAGCGCCCGGGCGACACGCGGAAGGGCTGACGGCCTCCCCTCCACGACAGGAAGTGGGGGAGGCCGTCAGCGGGCGCACCCAGGGGCCCGCCCCGTCAGAACCGGACACGAACCGGCCCCAGGACCGACCGGGGTGCCGGACGCACCGGACCCGGGGCGGCCCGACGCCCGGACCCCGTCGGGCCCGGCTCGCGAGATCTTCGAGCGGCCGTCGAGCAGGCGGTGACAGCCTGCCGACATGCGAAGCGACGACACCTCCGCACTGGGTCCGTTCGACAACTTCCTGACGGGCATCGGCCAGTGGCTGGTCTGGCTCCTGCCGTACCCGCTCGTCGGTCCGTATCCGGCTCAGCCGCCTCCTGCCCGGTCGCCCTCGATCGTCGGCGTCGGGATAGACGTGGCGGCCATCGACCGGTTCGGCCAGGCACTGGAAGGCAACCCGGGCCTGGCCGATCGGCTCTTCACCCCGGCCGAACGGTCTCTCCCCTCGGGTGCCCCGCGCGGCACGGCCTCTCTTGCGGCGCGGTTCGCAGCCAAGGAGGCGCTGGCCAAGGCGCTCGGGGCGCCCGGCGGGCTCCGCTGGCACGACACCGAGGTCCGTACCGGTCCGGGGGGCCGCCCCGTCCTGCACGTCCGCGGCACCGTCGAGGCCGCGGCGGCCCGGCACGGCATCACCTCATGGCATCTGTCGCTCACCCACGACGCGGATGTGGCTTCGGCCGTCGTGATCGCGGCGTGCTGATCGCCGTACCCGGGTCTTCACGCTCCCACATGTCTTCCAGCCGACGGCACGTCGCCCGCTCCGGCCCGGACCATTCCGAGACCGGGACCAGACGCTCGGGATGACCCGGCACCGGCGTGCCGTCGTCGGCCGCCGTCCCTGCCACCGGTCCGAGGCCGTAGCACTCCGGTGGGGTGTACGCGCCGAGGAACTGGCCCACGGCGACCAGACCGGCCCCCAGGTCCTTCCCCACCCGCCGCACCCAGTTCGGCACCCGTCCCATGTTGCCCACCTGCCCATCGCCCTCTTCCGGGCGGTGTGCGCCCGGGCCCGGCGGCGAGGTTAGTAGGGCGCCCTCGAAGGAAGGTGGAGGACGGAAGCCGACGCGGCGTCAGCCTTCCAGCGACCGACGAGCGTCTCTCGAGTGCTCACCGGCACAGTGGCTCACGGGGGCGGGCCCACGGCCTGGCGCGTCCCCTCGGCGGCGGCCGGAGCGGTGTGCGTTCCCCCGTGGCGCAGCGCTCCGCCCGCCGCTTCGCTTCGTCCCCTCAGGCATCCGCGTCCTCAGCGGCCCTGCACGGACGCGTGGCCGGTGCTACGGCCGAGGGCCGCCACCCCAGCCGGGGTGGCGGCCCTCACCGTTCGTTTCCAAGGCTCCCGCCGGGGTCACCCGGCTCAGCCGCTCAGATGTCGAAGAACTGATGTCCCGTACGCGCCACCTCAGAGTTCGTGATCTGTGATAGCTCTGACCAGCGGGGGAGCGGTCATCGTTGGTCGTTGATGGTTGCCGTTGGGCGCCCTTGGACGGCCCGTGGACGGCCCCGCAGGGATTGTCAGTCAGCGAGCGATACCGGCGTCGGAGCAGGGGTTTCATCCGCGAATTCGTGCCGGACCGGCTGCGTCGCACGCTGGGCGAGCCACCCTGACACACGGGGCCCACCGTTTACGGCGCCGCCTTCCGTGACGGTCCTCACGTGCGCGAATCCGTGGCGCAGGTAGTACTGCTGAAGTTCGTGATTCGTTGTCCACGCGTCGAGCCGCAGCCATTTCGCCCCCGCCTGGTGGGCCCGGTCGCCCGCCCAATCAAGGAGCCTGCCACCAATGTCCTGTCCGGCATGCGTGCGAGCCACCGTGAGCTTATTGACGAACATCGACGGTTCACTCAGTTCCGCGTCCGTCCAGAGCCCATCCTCTGCCTCAGAAGTCAGGGTGATCGTTGCAGCCGTCGTCTCCTGATCGCGCAGCATGAAGACGGTTCCGGTTTCGATGGTGGCCAACAGCCGGTCCGCCGGGTACGGGCGGCTCCATTGATCGGAGCCAAGGCCCTGCAGCCAAGCAGCCGCCTCCTCTCGGAAGGCGAGCAGCTTGGGCAGGTCGGACGGCTGAGCGGGCGTGATCTTCACCGAGGCTCGCTCTCGCTTCGGGCGGACAGGTCGCCGATCTCGTAGTTCATCCGGTTCAGGTCGCCCCGGAACGTCGTGATGGTGCACCGGATCGGGCATTCATCGGAGTAGCCGGTACGCGTCCACAGCAGGACAGGAACGCCTGCACCGATCTCCAGCAGTCGCGCCTCTTCAGGCGTCGGCATGCGGGTTGCGATCTCGTCGAAGTACCCGATCTGCGTGATACCGAGGGAGGTGAGGTAGCGAGTCGTACCCTCCGCGATATCGCCCGGCTCGGTAAGGCGCGGCCCCCTTTTTACGAGCCACTCGGGATAGTGCGTTGCTTGCGTCGACCACGGCACGTCGTCTACGAATCGATGGCAATGCCGCAGAACAGTTGTGGAGCCAGCGGTGATCAGCAGCCGTTCCGCGACGTAGGCAGGTGCGGGTTGCAACTCCACCCGGAACGTCTGATGCGGCCGACGCCCCGCGTTCGTGACATCGGTGCTGTACGCGTCCCCGTTCTGCGGGAAGCTCAGATTCTCGAACCGGGAGGCGTTCAGCTCGAACACCTCATGCTTGGTCACCTCGTAGCCGAGCCCTTGACTGGACGAGATCAACCCTTGCGTGACCAGCAGGCTTAGCCCCGACCGCACAGTGTTGCGGGATGCGTCGAAGCGGGTTGAGAGGTCGCTCTCGGAGGGCAGCCGCGACCCCGGCGGATAGGTCCCGTTGTCGATCTCGCGACGCAGTGCGTCGGCCACCTGCCGGTACTTCGGCTGCTTATTCATGCGCCCATCATGACGCACTCGCTCAACTTGTTGGTACATGTTGACCCCAATCGCTTGACGACTCACGGTCCGTGGGTGCAGCATCACTGCATCAGCTTGTACCAACAAGTTGAGCAAGCGGTGCAGCTCCTTCAAGTGTGCCCGCTTGTGCAGCATTCCCCCGCTTTCGAGCAGGTGGACGCACGACCGCAGAACGCCCGGCGGGTCTCGTGAGGACGAGAACCCCTCTCACCAGGGGATACCGCGCTTGCCGGGGAGGGTCTGGTCTTTGAGAACTGAACAGAGAGCGAACGATTCGACGGGGTGGAAGTCCCTGTCCCCGCGGACGACCGGGTGATGTCGTCGGCGGCCCCTTCCGCGTGCTGGCTCTGGAGAACAGCCCTGGTGATCATCCCTTCATTCCTGGAGGTCAACGCCTTGGCTGCCACCCGGTACGCGCCGCCCTGCTGGCGTCAGAGCAGTGACGATGACGCACCGATTCGCAGGCTCGGGACTGGTCGGTCGTGGTAACGGCCGACCAGCAAAGTTCTGCCCGGTTGCCTCCCTCGCCCGTCCGGCCTTTTCGGGCTGTACGGGCGGGGCTGAGGGGAGCCGGAATCCCCTGGTTCCAATGAGTGCGCCGCCCGGAGAGGCAACTCCGGGCGGCGCTGACAGGCACCTGAATAGGAGGTCCCTGTGGTGACGAGTCTGACAGATGCGGAGCGGGCCGAGCTGGCCCGGAAGAACGCTGAAGCGAACAAGCGCAGCCAGGACGACGCCCGTGCGCGTGGCGGCCGGTGACCGGCCGCGGTGAGCACGGGCGGGACGAGCGTCCGCCGCTGCCGGTACGGCCCCCGAGGCCGCACCCGCACGCGGCCGGCGTCGACCGCTGAGCAGATCTGCAGTTCCGCCATTTGAACGGCCCGCGGCCCCGGTGTTCGAGCACCGGGGCCGCAGTTTCGGGCCGTCCCACCGCTAGGAGAAAACGACCCATGAAGAACATCGTTGCTGGTCACGAGGCCGTTACGGCCACCGAGTTCACTGAGCTGGCACTCGGTATCGATCTGGAGCTGTTCACTGGTTCGGCCACGGAGTCCGCGATGGAGCGGGCGGCGCGGCTGGACGTGGCGCACGAGGTCCTCGCGGAGCTCCGCGAGAGTGACCCGGAGACCGCCGCGTACGCCGAGTCGCTGCTGCGGACGCTGCCGCTGAAGACCCGACGGCCGGACGGCCGGCGTCCGCGCCGTGCGGTCCGCCGCCCGGTGAAGGGCTGCATGGCCGGTTCGGCGGTGGCCGCGTGATGGAGCACACCGCGCAGATGTCCAACCGTGCCGGCCGGTGGCGCCTGTACGTGGTGCTGCTGGGCGGCTTGGTCTCCCGGTGGCCTGAGCACGACTTCGGCCTGACGGCCACTGTTCCGACGGTGGCGGAGCGTTCACGGGCACTCGCCGCGCTCGGCTTCGTGTTCACCGACGGTGCCGAGTGGAATTGGATCGAGGACTGCGAGACGCACGGTGACGACACGTCGCCGGTGCTGCTGCTGGCCTCGATCCGCGTGTGTTCACGGGACGGGGGCACGTCGTGAACAGTGCTCAGATCCGTTCAGCGGACCGTGCCCTGTCGGTCGGCACATGGTTGATCGTGGCAGGGGCGATGCTCTACTCGATCCTCACCGTCACCCCCCTCGCGGCCCGTCACACCCCCCAGGAATGGCGCTGGACGGCCCCCATCCTTCCGTTGGTGGTCGACGCGGCGGTCGTCATCGTGGTCCGCCTGGACGCGACGCTGGCCCGGCTGGGCGGGCACGGCGGGCGGTGGCCCATCGTCCTGCGGTGGATGACCGGCTGCATGACTCTCGCCCTGAACGTGGCCGACTCGGCCTTGCAAAAGGACCTGGTCGGCGTGGCTGTGCACTCGGTGGCGCCGCTGCTGCTGATCGTCACGGCAGAGACCGGACTCGCCTACCGGCGGGCCATTGCTGCGGCGCTGAACGACTTGAACGCCCGGCAACAGGCCGAGAAGGAAGCCCGCGAACAAGCGGCTGCGCAGCGGCGGGAAGCAGCCGAGCGCAGTGCCCGTGAGGAGCGCGAGCATCAGGCCGCGCTGGTGCGTGAACAGCGGGAGCACGAAGCCCGCTTGGCCCGTGAACAAGCTGAACGCGAGGACCGGGCACGGCGCGAAGAGCAGGCGCAGACCGAGGCTCGCGAGCGGGCTGAGCGTGAGGCCCGTGAACGCGCCGAGGGCGAGCGTGAACAGCAGCAGCGCGAGCGTGAACGCCGTGAACGCGAGGCAGCCCAGCGGCGCGAGAACGAGCGTCGTCAGCGCGAGCAGGACGCCCGCCGGCAGGAGACCGAGCTCCGGGAGCGTGAGGCACGTGAACGTGCCGCGCTGCTGTCCGGCGGGCCGGTGAACGAGAAGCTGCCCGAGCCCAGGGCCCGGCAAATCGTCGCCGCCGCGGTCGAGTCCGGGCTGCCGGTGCGCACGGCCGCCGAGCTGTGCGGTTGGTCGACCGGCTGGGTCTCCGCCCGCTACCAGGAACTGCGCGACGCCAAGACCACCCCCGCCCTTGAGGGAGTTTCCGCATGATCGCCGTCGTACGCACCCGCACCCTGCACGCCCTACGAGCCAGCAGGTCCGAGGCGGAGACGGCGACCGCCGCCGCCCGCGCCGAGGCCGAGCAGCACCAGCTGGAAGGTGCTCTCGCCACCGACTCCGCCATCCGGGCGGAGAGCGCCGTGGAGGAACTGCGCGCTGCACTCGCCCGCACCATCGCCGATGCTGCCCGGCTCGAAGGCGAGGTGGAGACCCTGCGCGCCCAGTCCTTGCTCGACACCGAGGACCGGCAAGCGCTGCGGATGCTGCTGCGCACCACCCGGAAGCAGAGCACCCGGGCCGACCGCGTCTACGTCCTCTACCGCCTCGGGGAAATGCACAGCGTGCACGCCACGCGGGACGCGGCAGAGATCGCGGCCGAGGCCGAGGGCGCCGCGCGGGACGGATGGACCTCGTCCACCACCTGCTGCGACGGGTTCCCGGCCCCGGCCTCCGAGGTCCCGTGGCGCATCCGGCCGGTCCCGCTCGGAGGTACCCGGTGAACACGCTGCCGGTCTACCGGTGGCGCCTCGCACCGGACGGCCTGGCCACCCGCCGCCAGCTCCGCGCCCTCGGGCTCCGGCCCGGCGGTCAGGACGTCGCCGCGCAGCTCGAACGGCCGCGCCGCCGTCGCGGCCCGCTGGTGGCGTACCTGTACCTCGTCGACCGTGCCAAGCCGGTCCGCCCGATGACGCCGGCCAAGTGGGCGGCGCTCGCCAAGGCGAACACGGCCCGCCGTACCTGCCCCAACTGCCGCCGCGATGCGGGGTACTGCATCCCGCCGTCGCTCGGCATGTGCGTGCCCTGCCACGACTCCGCTCCCGCTCTCGCCGCTTGAGGAGAAGACGTGTTCGCTGACCTCGCGTTCCTGCTCTACGTCGGCCACCTGATCGCCGATTACCCGCTGCAGACGGACCACCAGGCCGGGCACAAGGCTCTGCCGGGCGTGGCCGGTTGGCGGGCGAACTTCGCGCACGCCGCCACGCACGTCGTGGTCTGCGCGACCCTGCTCATTCTCGGTGCGGCGGTGCTGGGCTGGTCGCTTCCGGCCCTGCCCGCTCTGGCCGCGGTCCTGTGGATCGGCGTCACGCATGCGGTGATCGACCGGCGTTGGCCCGTCACGGCCTGGATGCGCCTGGCCCGCCAGGACTCCTGGGCCGCCAACGGCGGTGCCGCGCAAGTCGACCAGACCGCCCACATCGCCGCACTCGTCGTCGCGGCGCTCTGCCTCTCCGCCTGAGAAGGGGATCACCATGGCAAGCAACAGCACCCGTACCACCAACCGGTCGCGTACCCGGACCAGCGGCGGACCGGCCCCCGCCAGCAAGGGCGCCAAGTTCGCGAACAACGCGGGCGCGGCCGTCGGCGGTTTCGTCGGCGCGGTGGGCGGCTCGTTCGTCCCGCCGATCAACGTCACCGTCAACAACAACAAGAACGTCCCCGGGCCCCGGGCCGCGCAGTCGCAGAGCCTGCTGCCCGCCCCGGAGTTCAGCAGCCCCGCGCAGATCCGCAACTACTGCAACAGCCTGCGGGCCGCCGCCGTGATGCTCTCCTTCGAGGTCGCCATGGGCGCCGAAATCCTCAAGGCCGTGCTGGGCACCGTCCCGGACCCCGAGGGCCGGATGGGCGGCGCGAAGATCCGCGCGTTCAAGGTCTCGCGGAAGATGCAGCGCGCGGCCGACGAGCTGCGCAACGCGGCCAAGCTTGCTGCGGCTTGCTACGCCCAGTTCCAGCAGGAGTACGAGGGCGAGCTCGGCGCCCACCGCCACCGCGCCCAGCGCCCGGAGCGGCCCCGCATGAACTGGACCGCGCAGTGAGCCGCCGGTGGGTCGACCAGGACGGACGAGACGTGGAACGAGAGCTGGAAAGGATGGAACGAGGGATGAGGAACCGCGGCGAGCACAGCACATCGACCGGCGGCGGCATCGGGGCGTACCTCCTGCACCGGGCCAAGCCCCACCTCCCGCCGTGGCTCGGCGTCGCCGGAGTCGGTGTCGCCGGGAGCGGTGCCCACCTGGTGTGGGCTGACTCGGTCGGGGCGGGGGTCGGGCTGACCCTGTCCGCCGTCGCCCTGACCAGCGCCACGTGGTGGGCCGGTCGGGAGACCAGCCCTCAGCGGCGCCTGCACTCCGCCATCACCGTGGCGTCCGCGTCGGCGTGGGTGACCGCGGCCGCGCTCGAAGGACCGCTGGCCGGCATCCTGCCGGACACCTTCCTGATGGGCGGGGTGGTCCTCGCCCTGTCCTGGAACGTCCGGATGGCGCTGCGGACGTCGGACGGTGCGGGCGAGCAGTCCGGGGACAAGGGGCTGCTGGAGAAGGTGGGGCTGGCCAAGGCGAAGATCGGCCGGACGCAGGTGGAGCCGAACCGGGTCACTGCGGCGCTCAGCCTGCCCGCTGGGGAGCAGACCAACGACGACGTGGCCCGTGCCCTGGTGCGGATCGCGTCGGCGCTGGATCTCCCGCAGTCCGCGGTGCGCTACCAGCCCGACCCCGACTCGGTCCGGCGCGGCGAGCTGGTCATCGTGCCCAGGGACATGCTGGGCGAGACGGTGGAGTGGGAGGGTCCGTCCCTGCCGGGCGGGTCCATCACCGATCCGCTGGTCATCGGCCAGTACGACGATGGATCGCCGCTCGTGGTGTGGCTGCCCGGCGACCCGGAGGCCGGGCGCAACGCGTCGCACTTCCTCATCGCCGGGGGCACCGGGTCTGGCAAGGGCGACGCGGCCCTGAACCTGCAAACGGAGATCCTGTCCCGCAAGGACGTCATCTTCTGGCTCAGCGACCCCAAGGCGTTCCAGGACTTCAGGCCGCTGCTGCCCGCCTACGACTGGGCGGTGGAGGGCGGGGCGGGCACCGAGGCGATGGTCGCCGCACTCCAGCAGGTCATCCCGGCCCGGACCGGGTGGCTCGGGAAGCACTCCTACCGGCAGTGGGCACCCGAGGCCGCGCAGAAGCAGAGCGACCCGGCGCACTCCTGCCGCCCCGACCGCACCCCGTGCGGCTGCCCCGGCATGCCGTACATGGTCGCGTGGATGGAAGAGGCCGCGAACACGCTCCGCGCCCTGGGTGACGACGCGTTCACCGGCATCGCGCAGGAAGCCCGGTCGGCCGGCGTCTCGCTGATCGTGTCGCTGCAGCGCCCTTCCTACGACCAGATGTCGACCAGCACCCGGGCCTCTCTCCCGTCCGTGATCGCGCTCGGCTGTGACCCCCGCGACGAAGGGTTCAGCCTGCCCGAGTCCGTCATCGACCAGGGCGCGCACCCCGGAGCGTGGGGCAACCGTAAGCCCGGCTACTGCTACGTCGTCTCCGGCGGGATCGCCCCCGAGCGGTACGCCTCCCCGGGCCGCACCCAGCAGTTCACCACCCGGGCCGTGTCCCTCATGGAGACGCTCGCGCAGTGGGCCGTGCGCAACGGCGCCACTGCCGACCCGATCACCGCCGGGGCCGCGAAGGCGGCCGTGGGCAACGCGTACACCGGCCGCCGTACCGACACTGACGAGACGGAGCAGACCGCCGTGCCGGAACAGGACGACACCATCCAGACCGGCACCCTCCTCGACCCCGAGGACGCCGCCATGGACCCCGAAGCCGACCTCCCCGCGGCCCAGCAGGGCGACGATGCCCCGCTGTTCGGTCAGGACACCGGCCGCAAGCCGTCCCCGGAGGAGGCGCGGGAGCTGTTCGCCCGCGCCCTCGACGAGTTCGAAGAGGCCGGGCAGATGGTCGTCGGGCCGAAGGACTTCATGGACTGGTGCGACGCCAACGGCTACAGCCGACCGTGGGTCTCCGCGAGGCTCCGGGACGCCGCCCTGGAGGGCCGCCTGCAGCCGACGAACCAGACCGGCCGGTGGCGGATCGTCCCCGCCCTGACACCCGCGTGACGCCTGACACCGTCACGGGCCCCGTGACACCCAAACCCCTAGGCGGGAGCGGGTGTCACGCGCCCTGACACCAGGCCCTGACACCCGCGTGATACCCCCCTGACACCGCACGTGACATCCCCACCCGGGGCCCCTCGCCGCACCGCGCGCAGGGGCCCCGGCCCGCCCGGGAGGACCACCCCGTGAACCGATCCGACCACCCCGTCCACCCGCTCCCGATGACCGACGCCGAGGCCGCTGCCGAAGCCGCACGGATCATCACCGACGCCTACCGGCCCACCCCCGAAACACCCACCGCCTACCGCGACACGACCCCCCTGCCCCGGTACGGCACCGCACTCCCGGTAGCCCAGCCGGGCATCCCGCCCATGTCCCAGACGGCCACCGACGCGAGCAGGCTCATGCTGACCGCCGGACTCGCCACCGTGCCGCCGGGCCTGATCGCGATCGGCCTGCTCATCGCCTCCCAGCACGCCGACCCCACCGTCCTCGCCCTGCTCCTCGGGGCCCCCGCCGTCCCGATCCTCGCCCTCGCCCGGCTGATCCGCCGCGGCAAGGAAGCACTGCCGGACGTGCACCACCACCACTACGAGGGCCCCGTCCACCAGGACCGGCGCAACGTCCACACCACCACCCGTGGTGTGTGGGCCAAGACCAACAACCAGCAGTGAGCAGCGGTCATGCCGTTACTCGACTGGCGCGACAGCAGGCACTTCGACCCGCACCGGGACCTGCCCTGCGTGCTCTGCCGCCGCCCCACGCCGATGCGCTCCCACGACCGCGAACCCGTCCACAAGGTCTGCGCCGAAGCCTGGTGTGACCAGCACCCCGAATCCAACCGCTTCCACAACTGACCGACAGGCGCTACGTCGGACCGGGCAGTTCCTGGTCAAGCCGCTGCTCGAAGTCCTCGTCAGCGAGTTCAGCCGCAACGAGCAAATCACGCCAGTCGAGTTGCGCGAGACGGACGGCAGACCTCAGGCGACCGATGTCCCCACGCGCAAAGAGCACCACTGCAGCCATCAGACGCTCGTCGCCAACACCGACCATCCCGTCGGGCCCCAATTTCTTGACCAGGGAGCGCAAGGCCCCCTCGGCACCCTTCGCGACCTCAGCGTCAGGAAAGTCGCACCTGACCCGCCTCCGCAGTCGGTCGCTGACCTCAGCCTCACCCATCACGCTCTCCCTACCCGCCCCGCAACCCGGAAAAGGCCAGGGCGGCCGTCTCTCGCCAAAGTCACGGCCGCCCTTGTCTGCCAGCACTCACTACAGAACTGGAGACATCCAGAATGCCCCATGAGCGCAACACCCCGCTGCTCTCCGCAGCGTTAGAGGCCGCCGAACGCGGCTGGTACGTCCACCCCTTGCGCCCCGGCGGCAAAGCCCCCGCCCTGCATGGAGAAGACCACTGCACCAGCACCGGAGCCTGCACAACCGGCCACCGCAAGTGGGAGCAGCGCGCCACCCTGGACTCCGACCGCATCCGCGGGGCTTGGGCCCTCAAGCCGTTCAACATCGGTTTGGCACCAGGTCCTTCGGGGCTGGTCGTGATCGACCTCGACATGCCCAAGCCTGAAGACGATGCGGACACACCTAGCGGTGTGGATTCCTTCAAGGCGCTCTGCGAGCGCGCCGGGCAGGCCGTCCCCACCACCTACCGGGTGCGGACTCCGAGCCGTGGAATGCACCTCTACTTCACCGCCCCCAGCACGGTCCAGATCCCCAGCAGCAAAGGGAAGCTGGCCAAACGGATCGACACCCGGGCATGGGGCGGCAACGTCGTCGCCCCCGGCAGCACCGTCAACGGCCAGGCATACGAGGTCACCGACCCCGCCCCCGTGGCCGAACTCCCCGCATGGCTGCTGGACGCTCTCACACCCGCACCGGCGCCCGCACAGCAGGTACGCATCCAGGTACCCCGGTTCGGCAACCGGGCCGCCGATGCCGCCCTGGAACGCGAGACCGCCACCGTCCGCGCCACCACCGAGGGCGGCCGCAACGAGCAGCTCCTCAGGAGCGCCCGCGCCGTGGGCCGTTTCGTCGCGTGGGGCGACCTCCCCCGGCACGAGGTGGAACAGGCTTTTCAGGCGGCGGGCGAGTCGACCGGACTCCCGGCTGCCGAGTGCCGCACCACGGTCCGCAGCGCCCTCAACTGGTCCATCCGAACCTGCCGGCCGAGGGGGACCGCCGCATGAGCACCCAGCGCCGCCCCCACCTGAAAAGCCTCCCCCCACCGTCCACCGGCCCCAGCACCGCCGAACCCGTCCCCACCCAGTCCGGCAGTAGCGCGCCGAGGGTCGTCGGCCGTAAGGCCGTCCTTTCATCTGTTCGTCCTGACCCGCAGACCGGGGACGGCCGGTACCCGATCGCTTGGCTCACCATCAGCGCCCCGCGCGGCGCGGTCCCCACCGCAACCAGCATCTGCGAGTGCGGCCGCAACCTCTTTGCCGCAGGTCACCGCAAGGCACTCGCTCTGATCGCAGACCACACCGCCCACCGGACCCGCTGCCCGCTGCGCACCACCGAGGAAAGGATCGCCACATGACCGCGACACCGCCCACCCCGCCCATCGACGGTGCCGCCCTGCTGGCCGAGGTGGAAGCCTTTCATCGCCGCTTCAACGTGTTCCCGACCGAAGCCGCTTACGTGGCTGTGGCCCTGTGGGATGCGCACGCGCACCTGCTCGACTGCTTCGACTCCACTCCGCGGCTGGCGTTCCTCTCCCCTGAGCCGGGCTCCGGGAAGTCACGCGGCCTGGAGATCGTGGAAACGCTCGTTCCTCAGCCGATGGTCGCCGTCAACGCCAGTGCTGCGGCCCTGTTCCGGGCGGTGTCGGCCAGTGAGGGTCGCCCCACGATCCTCTTCGACGAGATCGATACGATTTTTGGTCCCAAGGCCGGGGACAACGAGGAACTGCGCGGCTTCCTGAACGCTGGCCACCGACGCACCGGAGTCACATACAGATGCGTCGGGGACGGGGGCAACCAGACCGTTCAGGCGTTCCCCTCGTACACCGCGGTGGCCGTCGCCGGACTCGGCTCGCTGCCCGACACGATCCTCACCCGCTCCGTCATCATCCGCATGCGGCGCAGGGCCCGGAACGAGAAGGTCGAACCCTTCCGCGCCCGCATCCACGAGAAGGAGGGCCATGCCCTGCGTGACCGGCTCGCCGCCTGGGCAGAGCAGGCCCGCGGCTTCGTGATGGGTGCCTGGCCCGACATGCCCGAAGGTGTCACCGACCGGCCCGCCGACGTGTGGGAGCCCCTGCTCGCCATCGCGGACGCGGCAGGCGGGGACTGGCCCGACAGGGCCCGCGACGCCTGCGTGAAGCTCGTGAAAGCATCCCAGGCCGACGACAAAGGAAGCCTTGGGATCCGCCTGCTCACCGACCTCCGCGACCACGTCATGGTCGGCATTGATCGGCTCCCGACCATCGCCATCGTCGACCGGCTGAACGCGCTCGACGACGCCCCGTGGGCCGACCTGCAGGGCAAGCCGCTCGACTCCCGGCGGCTGTCCCGCATGCTCCACGACTACGTCACCGCGGACAACGAGCCCATCGCCTCCCGCAACATCCGCACATCCGGCGGGGTCCTCAAGGGCTACTACTCCACGGATCTCCACGACGCGTGGCAGCGCTACTGCCCGCCCCCTCTCGTACAGCCGCTACAAGCGCTTCAGCCGCTACAGCCCAGCTCAGAGGCCATCCCCGCGTAGCGGACCCGCCTCGATGTAGCGGCTACAACACCCGCACCACCGCTACCGGCCGCACCACCCACCGGGCGGCCGGTAGCGGTCGTAGCCGCTACATCCGCACGACCCGCTACAGAAAACACCCTGCTGACCTGCGATGTAGCGGTGAAGCGGATGTAGCGGACCTAGCAGAAGGGGGCCGAAACCCCCAACCCCGCCATCAAGGAGAGGCCGAATGGCGACCGCCATCAGGACAACGCTCCGCGCTGGACTCCCCGACCGCTACCTCACTCCGGAGGACATCGCCGACCTGTTCTCGGTCCCGCTGGAAACCGTCTACGCCTGGCGTAAAAAGCGCACCGGACCGCCCGGATTCCGCATCGGCAAGCACCTGCGCTACGCCCCCGAAGCCGTCCACGCCTGGATTGGCACTCGCATCGAAGCCGACGCCGCCTAACCAAACCCGCCACCACCGCAGGGGCACGACCCACACGGGCCGTGCCCCTGCCGCATAACCGCAGGAGCACCCCTTGGCAGGCCACATCCAAGACCGCTGGTACAAGTCCGAAACCAATCCGGGAGGCAAGACCACCCGAGTCAAGACCGAGCGCTACGGAACGGGCATGCGCTACCGCGCGCGCTACGTGGCGCCGGACGGGAGCGAGCGCAGCCGCTCCTTCCCCGACAAGCAGAAGCGGCTCGCCGAATCGTGGCTCACGCAGATCGCGGCCGACATGACGCGCGGCCAGTACGTCGACCCGTCAGCGGGGAAGGTGACGTTTCAGCAGTTCGCCACTCAGTGGCTCGCTTCGCAGACGACGGACGCCGCCACCATCGTGGCCATGGAGCTGCGGTTTCGGCTGCATGCCTTCCCACACATCGGGTCGCGGTCCCTCAGTGCCTTCCAGCCCGGCCACATCCGCACGTGGGCCCGGACGCTCAAAGACTCCGGGATCGCGTCGTCATATCAGCGCGTCATCTTCGCCAATGTCTCCGCTGTGTTCGGTGCGGCAGTCGACGACGGAATCATTGCTCGAAACCCGTGCCGCGCCGGATCGGTGCGCGCGCCGAAAGTGGACGCAAGGAAGCTCAAGCCGTGGACCCGCGAGCGTGTTCTCGCGGTCAGAGATGCTCTGCCGGCGCAGTACGGCAGGGCCGTGGATGTGGGTGCGGGCTGCGGGTTGCGGCAAGGTGAGATCTTCGGGTTGGCCGTCGATGAAGTCGACTTCCTCGGGGGCGTCGTGCACGTCAACCGGCAAGTCAAGATGGTTGGCCCGCACCTGGTCTTCGCTCCACCCAAGGGCGGCAAGCTTCGCGACGTGCCGCTGCCCAACTCGGTGTCCTATGCGCTGGCTGCGCACGTCACCCTGCGCCCACCCATCGAAGTCACGCTGCCATGGAAGACCCCCGACGGGCCGCCCGTCACCGCCACGCTCATGTTCTACTCGCGCGAGCGGAAGGCGCTGAATCGGAACTACTTCAACATGTACCTCTGGAAACCGGCGCTGGTCTCTGCGGGAGTCATCCCGGAGCGCCTGGCGGGAGAGCGGTTCAAGCAGTCGCGTGAGCACGGGATGCACGCGTTGCGGCACTACTACGCGTCGGTACTCCTGGACGCGGGGGAGAACATCAAGGCGCTTGCCGAGTACCTCGGTCACTCGGATCCGGGCTTTACGCTGCGCACGTACACGCACCTGATGCCGAACAGCCAGGATCGCGCCCGGAAGGCCATCGACGCGGCGTTCGGCACGGACGCAGACAACGAGGGTTCCGGCGGGGCGTCGGCTGCCGCGGCCTGAGCGCAGTCCGCAGAAAAGGCCGTCGGCCGTGTCTTCCGAGAGGGGAAGAACACGGCCGACGGCCCACAGGCGGCCCAGGCGAGCGGAAACCTGCTCTGACCTGCGGCGTTCTTAAATGTCGAAGTACAGCTCGAACTCGTGCGGGTGCGGACGCAGCTGGATCGGAGCGATCTCGTTGGTGCGCTTGAAGTCGATCCACGTCTCGATCAGGTCGGACGTGAAGACGCCACCGGCCTGCAGGTACTCGTTGTCCGCCTCCAGCGCGTCCAGGACGGCCGGGAGGGAGGTCGGGACCTGCTGGACGTTCGCGTGCTCCTCGGGAGCCAGCTCGTACAGGTCCTTGTCGATCGGCTCGGCGGGCTCGATCTTGTTCTTGATGCCGTCGAGGCCGGCCATCAGCAGAGCGGAGAAGGCGAGGTACGGGTTGGACGACGGGTCCGGGGCGCGGAACTCGACGCGCTTGGCCTTCGGGTTCGAGCCCGTGATCGGGATACGCATGGCGGCCGAGCGGTTGCGCTGCGAGTACACCATGTTGACCGGGGCCTCGAAGCCGGGGACCAGGCGGTGGTACGAGTTCACCGTCGGGTTGGTGAAGGCCAGCAGCGACGGGGCGTGCTTGAGGATGCCGCCGATGTAGTAGCGGGCGATGTCCGAGAGGCCCGCGTAGCCCTGCTCGTCGTAGAACAGCGGGTCGCCGCCGGCCCACAGGGACTGGTGGACGTGCATGCCCGAGCCGTTGTCGCCGAAGATCGGCTTCGGCATGAAGGTGGCGGTCTTGCCGTTGCGCCAGGCGACGTTCTTCACGATGTACTTGAAGAGCATCAGGTCGTCGGCCGCGGCGAGCAGCGTGTTGAACTTGTAGTTGATCTCGGCCTGGCCCGCGGTGCCGACCTCGTGGTGCTGGCGCTCGACCTGGAGGCCGTTCTTGTCCAGCTCCAGGGAGATCTCGGCACGCAGGTCGGCGAAGTGGTCGACCGGCGGGACCGGGAAGTAGCCGCCCTTGTAGCGGACCTTGTAGCCGCGGTTGTTCTCTTCCGACCCGGTGTTCCAGGCGCCGGCCTCGGAGTCGATGTGGTAGAAGGACTCGTTCGCCGAGGTCTGGAAGCGGACGTTGTCGAACACGTAGAACTCGGCCTCGGGGCCGAAGTACGCGGTGTCGGCGATGCCGGTGGAGGTGAGGTAAGCCTCGGCCTTCTTGGCCACGTTCCGCGGGTCACGGCTGTACTGCTCGCCCGTGATCGGGTCGTGGATGAAGAAGTTGATGTTGACGGTCTTGTCGCGGCGGAACGGGTCGACGCGGGCGGTCGACAGGTCCGCGCGCAGCGCCATGTCGGACTCGTGGATGGCCTGGAAGCCGCGGATCGACGAGCCGTCGAAGGCGAGCTCCTCGGTCGGGTCGAAGGCCGCCGCCGGGATGGTGAAGTGCTGCATCACACCGGGCAGGTCGCAGAACCGGACATCGATGAACTTGACGTCTTCGTCGGCGATGTACTTCTTCGCGTCGTCGGCGTTCTGGAACATCCAACTCCTCCTACTCCCGGCCCGGGAGGGACGGGGTTGTAGCTCGTGGTGCGGCCAGTGCGGTGGCACACGCTGGACCCGACCATAGGCAGACCGGATTTCTCAAGCATGACCCATTTGTTTCGCAGAAGTTAACCGAGCCGGGTGTGAGCGGCACCTCGTGGCCGGTCCGGGGCCCTCGTCCCTGCCGGGCGACAGCCCGCAGCGGCCCCCGCCCGGCAGGGTGCGCAGTCGGGCGCAGTACCGTGGTCGGGTGGACAACAGGCAAGCAATCGGATCGTGGCTCTCCGGGCCGCGCGCGGCCGCCGAGGAGATGGGGGCCGACTTCGGCCACCGGGGCAAGCGGCTCGGTCTGCCCGAGCACGGGCCGGGATCCGTGGCGCCGCTCGGCCGGCGCTTCGGTGCGCTCTTCATCGACTGGGTCCTGTGCATGGTGATCGCATACGGGCTGTTCGCTCGCGGTGACCAGCAGGCGGCCGGGAACTGGGCGCTCGGCGTCTTTCTCGTGCTGAGTGTGCTCACCGTCGGGACCATCGGCTGCACGCCCGGCAAGCGACTCCTGGGCATCAGGGTCGTCGCCGAGAACGGTGGCCGGCTCACTTTCGGCCGGGTGATCGTCCGGAGTGTGCTGCTCTGCGTGGCGATTCCGGCTCTGGTCTGGGACCGCGACGGCCGGGGTCTGCACGACCGGCTGGCCCGCGCTGTTCAGGTGCGTATCTGAGCCGGGGACGGATACCGCGCACGGCATGAGAAGAGGGCGGGTTGCGAACCGAACCGGTTCGCAACCCGCCCTCTTCGTGCGTACAGCGGATACGGGCGACGGAAGCGTCAGCGCATCTTTCCGCCGCGCGGCATCCGCATGCCCTTCGGCATCGGGCCCTTGGGCAGCGGCATGTTGCTCATCAGGTCGCCCATCGCGCGCAGCCGGTCATTGGCGGCCGTCACCTGCGGGCCGGTCAGGACGCGCGGCAGCTTCAGCATCTTGGTGCGCACCTTCTTGAGCGGCACCTGGCCCTCGTCGTTGCCGACGACGATGTCGTGCACCGGCACATCGACCAGGATGCGCGCCATCTTCTTCTTCTCGGCCGCGAGCAACAGCTTCACCCGGTTCGGGTTGCCCTCGCCGACCAGGACGATGCCCGCCTTGCCCACGGCGCGGTGGACGACGTCCTGGCTGCGGTTCATCGCGACCGCAGGGGTCGTGGTCCAGCCACGGCCCACCCGGTCCAGCACTGCCGCCGCAGCGCCCGGCTGTCCCTCCATCTGCCCGAAGGCCGCGCGCTCGGCACGCCGTCCGAAGACGATCGCCATCGCGAGGAGGGCCAGCACGAAGCCCAGGATGCCCAGGTAGATCGGGTGGCCGATCAGGAAACCGACCGCGAGGAGGACACCGAAGGTGACGATTCCCACACCCGCGACGACAAGACCGATCTTGGAGTCGGTCCGCCGGGTCATCTTGTAGGTCAGGGCGATCTGCTTGAGTCGCCCCGCGTTCTCGGCGCTGTCCGCGCCTTCAGTGTTTGCCTTCCTCGCCATGTACGGAAGTTTACGTGGCTCAGGAACGGTGGTTGGCCGCGGCCTCCAGTACGTACTCGGCCTCGACCCGGTCCTTGGCCCGGCGCCGGTCCTCCAGGACGGCTGTCCAGGCGTTGCGGCGGGCGGTGCGCTGGCCGCTGCTCAGCAGCAGCGACTCGACGGCACGGAGAGCATCGGTGACGGAAGGGATGGCGGTGGCGCGTACCGGCACGGCCTGCATCGTGGAAATCTCCTCGGAGCGGATGTGCGGACTGAGTTGCGTGGACTCAGCTGCCCGGGCCGATCTGCCCGGGACTGCGTTGCGCGAAGTGGGTGGTGTGCGCTGGGTGCGGGGAGCAGGGGTGGCAGCGGCCCGCAGAGTCGCTGCGCCGTTGCACCCAGCGTCATTGCTCGGTGTTACCAGCGCATGACCGGTCGGTCAAACACCAATGAAACCTTGATATGGGCGCAGCGCACGCCGACGCGGCCCATACGCGCCCCCGACCTGCGGGGAGCGTAGGGGCCGCGTCGAATCAGCTATTACCGATCGGTAGCTTCTTGTGCTCGGATTCACACAGCGGGCGCCGCCGCGACGGCGTCACGCCGCTCGATCGCCTGCTGGAAAAGACGGCCCGCGCGGTACGAGGAACGGACCAGCGGCCCGGACATCACGCCGGAGTAGCCGATCTCGTCGGCCTCCTCCTTGAGCTCCACGAACTCGTGCGGCTTCACCCAGCGCTCGACCGGGTGGTGGCGCACGGAGGGCCGCAGGTACTGCGTGATCGTGATGAGCTCGCAACCCGCGTCGTACAGATCCTGGAGCGCCTCGCTGACTTCCTCGCGGGTCTCGCCCATGCCGAGGATCAGGTTGGACTTGGTCACCAGGCCGGCCTCGCGGGCCCGCGTGATGACCTCCAGGGAGCGCTCGTAACGGAAACCGGGGCGGATCCGCTTGAAGATCCGCGGCACCGTCTCGACGTTGTGCGCGAGCACCTCGGGACGCGAGGAGAAGACCTCGGCGAGCTGCTCGGGCACCGCGTTGAAGTCGGGGATCAGCAGCTCGACCTTGGTGCGGCCGGCCTCCCGGTCCGCGGTCAGTGCGTGGATCTGGCGCACGGTCTCCGCGTACAGCCAGGCACCGCCGTCCTCCAGGTCGTCGCGCGCGACGCCGGTGATGGTGGCGTAGTTCAGGTCCATCGTGACGACGGACTCGCCGACCCGGCGGGGCTCGTCCCGGTCCAGCGCCTGCGGCTTGCCCGTGTCGATCTGGCAGAAGTCACAGCGCCGGGTGCACTGGTCGCCGCCGATGAGGAACGTGGCCTCGCGGTCCTCCCAGCACTCGAAGATGTTGGGGCAGCCGGCCTCCTGGCACACCGTGTGCAGACCCTCGCTCTTCACGAGCTTCTGCAGCTGGTTGTACTCGGGGCCCATCTTCGCCCGGGTTTTGATCCACTCGGGCTTGCGCTCGATGGGGGTCTGGCTGTTCCGGACCTCAAGGCGCAGCATCTTGCGCCCGTCGGGTGCGACAGCGGACACTCCGGCACTCCCCTTTGCTTTCACTGCATTGGATTCTTCGGCGAACACCAGGGTACGCCCGTAGTTCAAACGGCTTTACGTCTGGCCAACCTGTGGCCGACAGGGCCTATTCCCCGCAGGGAGTCCAGACTGTCACGCCGTGGCCACGGCATCCGACGGGCGCTCGATGGTGCGCGGGGCGAGCTGCGCGTTCTCCAGGACGTCCTTGAGGTGCTTCTCGACGACCGGGAGCACCTCCGCGATCGCGATGTCGCGACCCAGTTCGTACGCGAGGGACGTGACGCCCGCGTCCCGGATGCCGCACGGCACGATGCGGTCGAACCAGGTGTTGTCAGGGTTCACATTGAGCGAGAAGCCGTGCATGGTCACGCCCTTGGCCACCCGGATGCCGATCGCGGCCAGCTTGCGGTCCTCGCGGCGCTGCCCGGCGTTGGACGGGGCGTACTCGGGGCCGTTCAGCCGCGGGTCGAATTCCTCGTCCTGCAGCCGCGGGTCGAAGTCGAGGGAGAGGCCGCCGATCGACGGACGGTCCTCGACCGGGTCGCCGAGGACCCAGACCCCGCTGCGGCCCTCGACCCGGGAGGTCTCCAGCCCGAATTCGGCGGCGGTACGGATCAGCGCGTCCTCCAGCCTGCGGACATGCGCGACGACATCCACCGGACGGGGCAGCTTCTGGATCGGGTAGCCGACCAGCTGTCCGGGACCGTGCCAGGTGATCTTCCCGCCGCGGTCCACATCGATGACCGGGGTGCCGTCCAGCGGGCGCTCACTGTCGGTCGTGCGCCGCCCCGCCGTGTAGACGGGCGGGTGTTCCAGCAGCAGACAGGTGTCCGGGACGGTGTCCTCGAATCTGGCCGCGTGCACCTCGCGCTGCTTCTGCCATGCCTCCTGGTAGTCGACGGCTTCCTCGCCGAATCCCAGCCGGACGAACCGAAGCTCGGTCACGACAGATGCCTCCCTACTCGCGGTGCCGGGAGCCGGGGGTGCCCGGAGCCACGCCACCATGCACTGAATCAGCCCCGAGCCACTGTACGACCGGACCCCGGGCGGTGGCCCAGCAGGTCGTCCCCGTCAGCGCCACCCACAATCCTCACACGATCGGATGAAAGTGAAGCGAAGGTGGCTGCGGCCGCCGCAGAGGCCGCTAAATTCACGCCGTCCATGAGGGCTGCCCGCCCGGCCCCGAAGGCAGGAGACCGTACAGCTGATGTCGGAACGACCTCCGCAGCGCACCCCCAACCGCCGACTCGCCTCGCTCATCACCGAAGCCGGCTTCTCCAACGCCGGCCTCGCCCGCAGGGTGGACCAACTCGGCCTGGAACACGGCCTCGACCTGCGGTACGACAAGACCTCCGTGACCCGCTGGCTGCGCGGCCAGCAGCCACGCGGAACCACCCCCGCGCTGATCGCCGAGGTCTTCACCCGGCGGCTCGGGCGCCGCCTCTCCGCGCAGGACCTGGGCCTCGACTCGTGCGCCCCCGTCTACGCGGGCCTGGAGTTCGCGGCCACGCCCGCCGAGGCGGTCGACATCGTCAGCGGACTGTGGCGGAAGGACTCGGGCAGCCAAGCGGAGCTGCGCAAGATCGCCTTCACCCCGGCCGGGCTCGTCGTCCCCAGCAGGGACTGGCTGATCGGCCGGGCCGATGAGTGGGTGGGACGGGGGAGCGAGTCCTCG
>NZ_FMDF01000046.1 GCF_900091955.1 Streptomyces sp. Ncost-T10-10d | reverse complement strand
CACACAGGGTGCGTTCGGCCGTCCCGGCGGTCCCGCGCGTCGTGGTCGCAAGTCGAAGCGGCAGAGGCGCCAGGAGTACGAGGCCATGCAGGCCCCGTCGGTGGGCGGCGTCATGCTGCCTCGCGGCAACGGACAGTCCGTCCGTCTGTCGCGCGGTGCCTCCCTCACCGACTTCGCGGAGAAGATCAACGCCAACCCGGCGTCGCTCGTCGCCGTGATGATGAACCTCGGCGAGATGGTCACGGCGACGCAGTCGGTCTCCGACGAGACGCTGAAGCTGCTCGCCGAAGAGATGAACTACGTCCTGGAGATCGTCAGCCCGGAGGAGGAGGACCGCGAGCTGCTCGAGTCCTTCGACATCGAGTTCGGCGAGGACGAGGGCGGCGAAGAGGCTCTGGTCTCCCGTCCGCCGGTCGTGACCGTCATGGGTCACGTCGACCACGGTAAGACCCGACTTCTGGACGCGATCCGCAAGACGAACGTCGTTGCGGGCGAGGCCGGCGGTATCACGCAGCACATCGGTGCGTACCAGGTCTCCTCCGAGGTCAACGGCGAGGACCGCAGGATCACCTTCATCGACACCCCGGGTCACGAGGCGTTCACCGCCATGCGTGCCCGTGGTGCGAAGTCCACCGACATCGCGATCCTCGTGGTGGCGGCGAACGACGGTGTGATGCCCCAGACGATCGAGGCGCTGAACCACGCCAAGGCGGCCGACGTGCCGATCGTGGTCGCGGTCAACAAGATCGACGTCGAGGGTGCGGACCCGACCAAGGTGCGCGGTCAGCTCACCGAGTTCGGGCTGGTGGCCGAGGAGTACGGCGGCGACACGATGTTCGTCGACATCTCCGCCAAGCAGGGTCTGCACATCGACCAACTGCTGGAGGCCGTGGTCCTGACCGCGGACGCCTCGCTCGACCTGCGGGCCAACCCGGAGCAGGACGCGCAGGGTATTGCGATCGAGTCCCACCTCGACCGCGGCCGCGGTGCCGTTTCGACCGTCCTGGTCCAGCGCGGCACGCTGCGCATCGGTGACACGATGGTGGTCGGCGACGCGTACGGCCGTGTCCGGGCGATGCTCGACGACAACGGCAACAACGTCGAGGAAGCGGGTCCGTCGACCCCCGTCCTCGTGCTGGGTCTCACCAACGTCCCGGGTGCCGGCGACAACTTCCTGGTGGTCGACGAGGACCGTACGGCCCGTCAGATCGCCGAGAAGCGTGCAGCCCGTGAGCGCAACGCCAACTTCGCCCGCAAGGGTGTCCGGTTCTCCCTGGAGAACCTGGACGAGGCGCTCAAGGCCGGTCTGGTCCAGGAACTCAACCTCATCATCAAGGGCGACGCGTCCGGTTCGGTGGAGGCTCTCGAGTCCTCGCTGCTCCAGCTCGACGTCGGCGACGAGGTCGACATCCGGGTCCTGCACCGCGGTGTGGGTGCGGTCACCGAGTCGGACATCGACCTGGCGACCGGCTCCGACGCCATCGTGATCGGCTTCAACGTGCGCGCCGCAGGGCGTGCGCAGCAGATGGCCGAGCGCGAAGGCGTGGACGTCCGGTACTACTCGGTCATCTACCAGGCGATCGAAGAGATCGAAGCGGCCCTCAAGGGCATGCTCAAGCCGGAGTACGAAGAGGTCGAGCTCGGTACGGCGGAGATCCGCGAGATCTTCCGCTCGTCCAAGCTGGGCAACATCGCCGGTGTGCTGGTCCGGTCCGGCGAGGTCAAGCGCAACACCAAGGCGCGCCTGCTGCGCGATGGCAAGGTCATCGCGGAGAACCTCAACATCTCCGGTCTGCGCCGCTTCAAGGACGACGTCACCGAGATCCGCGAAGGCTTCGAGGGTGGTATCAACCTCGGAAACTTCAACGACATCAAGATCGACGACGTCATCGCGACGTACGAGATGCGCGAGAAGCCGCGAGGCTGACCCGTACCTCAACAGTCGGGGCCGGTCGACGGGTCATATTTCCGTCGATCGGCCCCGGCCGTTCCGTGTACGGTTCTTGTGTCCCTGCCAAGCGCTGGCAGGGCACGAACCCGAACCGGCGGGACATCCGGACATACATGTATGTGGGGACACTGTCCTTCGATCTGCTTCTCGGCGACGTACGGTCGTTGAAGGAGAAGCGCTCCATCGTCCGTCCGATCGTCGCCGAACTCCAGCGCAAATACGCGGTGAGTGCGGCGGAGGTGGGCGGTCAGGATCTCCATCGCAGGGCCGAGATCGGCCTCGCCGTGGTCTCCGGGGACACCGGACACCTCACAGACGTACTCGACCGGTGCGAGCGGCTGATCGCCGGCCGGCCCGAGGTGGAGCTGTTGTCCGTACGACGACGGTTGCACAGCGACGAAGACGATTGAGCAAGGCAAAGAAGGAGACGGACCAGTGGCCGACAACGCGCGGGCGAAAAAGCTGGCGGACCTCATCCAGGAGGTGGTCGCCGAGAAACTGCAGCGCGGTATCAAGGACCCGCGTCTGGGTACGCACGTGACCATCACGGACACCCGGGTCACCGGTGACCTGCGGGAGGCCACGGTCTTCTACACGGTCTACGGCGACGACGAGGAGCGGGCGAGCGCGGCGGCCGGCCTGGAGAGCGCCAAGGGCATCCTGCGTTCGGCGGTCGGAGCGGCGGCGGGGACGAAGTTCACCCCCACGCTGGCCTTCGTGGCCGACGCCCTTCCGGAGAACGCCAAGGCGATCGAGGACCTCCTCGACCGGGCACGGGCCTCGGACGCACGGGTGCGCGAGGCATCCTCGGGCGCCACGTACGCCGGCGGCGCGGACCCGTACCGCAAGGCGGAGGACGAGAACGACGAGGACACCGCCTCCGAATGACATCGCAGAACAAGACGCCGGACGGCCTTGTCATTGTGGACAAGCCGTCCGGCTTCACTTCGCACGACGTCGTCGCCAAGATGCGCGGCATCGCCCGGACCCGCCGCGTCGGCCATGCCGGCACGCTGGATCCGATGGCGACGGGCGTTCTCGTGCTCGGTGTGGAGAAGGCCACCAAGCTGCTGGGCCATCTCGCGCTGACCGAGAAGGAGTACCTCGGCACGATCCGGCTCGGCCAGAACACCATCACGGACGACGCGGAGGGCGAGATCACCTCGTCCACCGATGCGTCCGGGGTGACGCGTGAGGGCATCGACGCCGGGGTGGCGGCCCTGACCGGATCGATCATGCAGGTGCCGTCCAAGGTCAGCGCCATCAAGATCGACGGCAAGCGGTCCTACGCGCGGGTGCGCGGCGGCGAGGAGTTCGAGATCCCGGCCAGGCCGGTGACGATCTCGTCCTTCAACGTCTACGACGTCCGCGAGGCGGTCGCCGAGGACGGGACGCCGGTCGTCGACCTGGTCGTCTCCGTCGTCTGCTCCTCGGGTACGTACATCCGCGCGATCGCCCGCGATCTCGGCGCCGGGCTCGGTGTCGGCGGGCATCTGACCGCGCTGCGGCGCACCCGGGTCGGGCCGTACGGCCTCGATTTGGCGCGGACGCTCGACCAGCACCAGCAGGAGCTGACCGTGATGCCGATGGCCGAGGCCGCCGCCTCGGCGTTCCCCCGCTGGGACGTGGACGAGAAGCGCGCCAAGCTGCTGCTGAACGGGGTGCGGCTGGACATGCCGGCCTTCCCGCCGGGACCGGTCGGGGTCTTCGGGCCCGACGGACGGTTCCTGGTGCTCGTCGAGGAACAGAAGGGCAAGGCCAAGAGCCTCGCCGTCTTCGTCTGACCGGCGACCGGGTCCTGAGAGACCCCGTCGTGGAGCGGGCAGGGCCCCTGTGCCCGCTCCACGATCCCCCAACGTTTTCTGTCCACCGGGCGCCATGAATTCACCCCAACGAGCAGGCGCTCGGAGTGAATCAGGGGTGCATTCGGGGGCGCTTTTACTCCGAGTGGTATTCGTGCCGATCACCGTCGGCCTAACGTCGGACCATGGGAAGCGGGGACCGGGCAGCGCTGGTACGTATCTGCGATTCGGCCGGCCGGTCGCTGGGGACCGGATTCGTCGCCGACGACCGGGGCACGGTGGTGACCAGCCACGAAGCGGTCGACGGTCCCACCCGGCTCTTCTTGAACGGAACGGACGGCCGGAGCTGCCCGGTCGAGGCCGCCGATGTCACCCCGCTGCCCGAACTGGGCCTCGCCCTGCTGCGCACCTCAGGGCCCGCCGCACTCGGCGTGGAGCCGACGCCGATCGCCGCACGGGACCGGATCGACGTCGGTGCGTACGTGACGATCGCCGCCCACGGCTGGCGCGAGGCGCGGGTGCTCGGCACCGCCCCGGTGACGTACACCACGAACGGCCGCTCCCATCGGATCGGCGCAGCATGGGAGTTGGCGCTCGGTACGGACGGCAGAGACGCGCTGCTGCTCGGCGGTGCGGCCGTGGGCGGGCCCGTCCTCGATCCGGAGAGCGGCGCGGTCATCGCCGTGCTGGGCACCGCGCTGTGCGCCGGGCGCCCCGCCGCAGGGTTCGCGGTGCCGCTCAGGGGTGCAGGCACCGACGGTCCGCTGGATGAGCTGCTGCGGCGGAACGCGACGAGCGTTCCCGGCTACGGACGCGACCTCAATCTCGCGGGCGCCCTGCACCTCACCGCGACATCGCTCGGCTCGGCGGGCGGGCCGGCCGGCTGTTCCGATCCGGTCGAACGCCCGGACGTCATGGCGGAGTTCAACGCCTTCTCGGTCCCCGGCCACTCCTCGTCCGCACCGCACGGCCCCGCCGTGGTCCTCGGTCTCGTCGGAGCGCCGGGAACCGGCCGCACCACCGAACTGGCCGCACTCGCCGCCCGCCGGGCCCGCGGCGCCGTACCCGCACCCACCCTCTGGCTGCGCGGCGCCGATCTGCTGGCCGACGACGCCTCGGTGGCCGACGCGATCGCGCGTACGCTCCGGCGGGCCGGACGGATCGTCACCGCCGCCGGAGCGACGGGCGACATGGCGAGCGCCACCCCCGAGCGGGTGGCCGGGCTGGCCGAAGAGTCCGGGAGCCCGTTGCTCGTCCTGCTGGACGGCCCCGAGGAGATGCCGCCCGTACTGGCCCACGGGCTGGCCCGGTGGACCGCGGGCACCGTCGACTGGCTGCGGGAATGCGGGGCGCGGCTCGTGGTCGCGTGCACGCCCGAGCACTGGGAGACGGCCGGTGCGCTCTGCCCGCCCGGCGCCCTGCACCGCCCCGCCATGCCTGCGAGGCGGCTGCCGTCCGCGGTCCGCCTCGGCGATTTCACCGCGAGCCAGGCCGAACAGGCCCGGGAACGGTACGCGATCCCGCCCGATGCGCTCGCCCCCGGCCACGGCCGGCACCCGCTCACCCTGCGACTTCTCGCGGAGGTG
The DNA here is from genome assembly GCF_900091955.1 of Streptomyces sp. Ncost-T10-10d. Taxonomy (GTDB): domain Bacteria; phylum Actinomycetota; class Actinomycetes; order Streptomycetales; family Streptomycetaceae; genus Streptomyces. The sequence goes on along the minus strand of NZ_FMDF01000046.1, from coordinate 13,111 downwards.
CGCGAGGCGCTGCCCGAGGACGTCGCCGGGCGGCCGGACGCGGAGGACGTCTTCGGCGCCCACCTGGACCTGATGTGCCTGCGCACCGCGGTTCGCATCGCAGCCGTATCGGGCCGCCCTGATCCCGGCGGTACCGCGGTCCGACGGCTGGCCGCGCGGGTGGCGGGGCAGGTCCACGAAGCGGCGCGGCGCTGTCTGGGTCCCGGACAGGGGGAGCTGGACCGGGTGGCGTTCGAAGAGGTGTTCCCCTGGCGCACGGGCTGGGCGTCGGCGGTCCTCACCGAGGGGCTGCTCGTCCCGGCGGGAGCGGGCTACCGCTTCGCGCACGAGGAGCTGGGGGACTGGGTACAGGGCGCCCACCTGGACGTGGACGCGGCGCTGCACGCGCTGGTCCACCGGTGGCATACGGAGGAGGACCCGGGAGCGGTGGCGGCGGAGCCGCGCGTTCCGCAGCCGAGGAGTCCGCGTACCGGGCGCAGCGGGGTGCCCGTGCCCGACGCGGCAAGGGAGGCCGCGGTGGCGACCGGGCCGCGCACCCTGCCCGTACCGCGTCATCGGATCGGCCCGGTGATCCAGGCCCTGCTGCTCCTGGGCCGCCGCCAGGGCCCTGCCGCGCTGGCGCACCGGCTTGCCGATCTGATCGAGGCCCTGGACCGGATGCCGCCCGGTTCGGGGGCGCGTGCGGCGACCGCCCATGACCCCCGCTGGTGGGCGGTGCACCTGCTCTCGGAGACCATGCTCCGGGTACCCGATGCCCGGCCCCATCTCGGCGTGCTGCGGCTGCTGGCCGGCCGCATCGTCCGGTGTGCGGCCACGGGCGGGCCAAAGAGCCCGGGGGCGGGGATGTACGCCGAGTTCGGGCCGTGGTTCTGGCGACGGCTGAGGTTGCCCGAGGCGGACCGGATTGATCTGTTCCGGCGTCTTGTCCCCGCCGACGGCCCGCGCCGTGCCGACCCCCGTGGTGACGGCGACCGCACCTGCGACGCGTACTTTGACGGCGACAGCGGCGAGCGGTTTCTGGATGCCGTCGCGCGGCGGCTCGTCGCGCAGCCCCGGACCATGCAGCCGCTGCTCTGCGGCTGGTTCACCGACGAGCGCCCCCTCCCTGGCGATGAGGGCGTCACGACCCGCCCGACCGTGGCCGCCGCCGCTCAGGCGCTGCTCTACGCCCGTCGGGACCTGGCCGTCGACGATCTGACCGACGCGCTCGTCTCGACCGCCCACCCCCGGGCCGAAGAGCTGCTCGTCGCGCTGGCCGAGGACGAGCCCTCCGCGCTCTGCCGGGCTGTCGACAGATGGGCCCGTGACGAGGACCGGCCCGCCCGCCGGACCGCCGCCGCCTCGTACGCACTGGTCACTGCGGCGCACGTCACCTTCGACGCCGACCGCGAGCTGCTGCGCCAAGCCGCCCGCGCCCTGCTGGCCGGCCCGGCCGACGCCTCCCTGTACGGGGCCGCGCTCACCCTCCTCGTACAGGATCCGCAGACCAGGGACCGCCACCTCCCGCAGGCTCTGCGGGCCTTCGTCGCGGGCGAGCCGCAGCTGCCCGCGCACGCGCTCGCCATCGCGCTGCCCTCTCATGCGGAGCAGGTGCTCGCCGCGTTCCGGGAGCGGCTCACCCGGCCCGACGAGGGGGCGGGCGAGGTGCTGCGCTCGCTCGCCGGGATCGACGCCCCCGCGCTGGCCCTGCACGCCGCCGGGCTCGTGCGGGCGTACATCGACAGCCACCCGGAGGACGCCGTGCACGCGGCCTCGTATGTCGACCGCCGGCTGGAGCACGGACCCGCCGCCCGGGCCCTGTTGTTGCCCCTGGTGACCGGACTGCTGCGGGACCGTCCCGTGCCGCCGCCGGTGCGCGGCGCGCTCGCCGGGGTGCTCGCGGCGCCCGGCAGCCCCGCCTCCGGGCAGCTGAGGGGCGAGCTGCTGGAGGTCCTGCTGGAATTCGAGCAGGACGCCCACCGCGACCCGGCCGTGCTCGACGCCTTGCTGCGGGCTGCCGCCACTGGCTCCGGCGGACGCGCGCCGGCCCGCACCCGCGCCCTGGTCCACCGCACCGGGATGCTGCTGGTCCGTACCCCCGAGGGCGCGGTCCGCTTCGACCGCCGACTGGTCGAACTCGCTCGTGACGTGCCCGGATTCGCGGCCCTGGTCACCGGGTGGCTGGCCGACGCCCCGCAGGAGTGGGCGGCGCTCATCGGCCCGAGCGCGCGGCGGACGGTGGAGGCGCTGGGAAGCCCGAAGACGATGCCGATGCAGGCCGCGGGGCGTGAGCATGGCAGTCTTAGACCTGCGTAACAGGCAATCTCACGTACACGGGTTCGGGCGAGGAGCGGTCACAGTGCAGCGCTGGCGTGGCTTGGAGGACATCCCCCAGGACTGGGGACGCAGCGTCGTCACCATCGGCTCCTATGACGGGGTGCACCGCGGACACCAGCTGATCATCGGGCGGGCCGTGGAGCGGGCACGCGAGCTGGGCGTGCAGTCGGTCGTGGTGACCTTCGACCCGCATCCCAGCGAGGTCGTACGGCCCGGCAGCCACCCGCCGCTGCTCGCCCCGCACCACCGGCGCGCCGAGCTGATGACGGAGCTGGGGGTGGACGCGGTGCTGATCCTGCCGTTCACCACCGAATTCTCGAAGCTCGCGCCGGCCGACTTCATCGTGAAGGTCCTCGTCGACAAGCTGCACGCGCAGCTGGTCATCGAAGGCCCCAACTTCCGCTTCGGTCACAAGGCAGCCGGGAATGTGCAGCTGCTCACCGAGTTCGGCGAGACGTACGACTACGGAGTCGAGGTCATCGACCTGTATGTGAGCGGTGCAGCGGGCGGCGGCCAGCCGTTCTCCTCCACCCTCACCCGACGGCTGGTCGCCGAGGGTGATGTCGCGGGCGCGGCCGAGATCCTGGGCCGGCCGCACCGGGTCGAGGGCATCGTGGTCCGCGGCGCACAGCGCGGCCGTGAGATGGGCTTCCCCACGGCCAACGTGGAGACCCTGCCGCACACCGCGATCCCCGCCGACGGCGTCTACGCGGGCTGGCTCAATGTGAACGGCGAGGCGATGCCCGCCGCGATCTCGGTCGGCACGAACCCGCAGTTCGACGGCACGGAGCGGACGGTGGAGGCGTACGCGATCGACCGCGTCGGCCTCGACCTGTACGGGCTCCCAGTCTCGGTGGACTTCCTCGCGTACGTACGCGGGATGCTGAAGTTCGACTCGATCGACGACCTGCTCGTGGCGATGGCGGCCGATGTGAAGCGGTGCAGCGAGCTGATCTCCGCGTACGAGAGCGGTACTGCGCGGCGCCGGTGAGCTTGAGCACGGCACCGGTACGGCGGTTGCCGGTGCCGATACGCGAGGAGGTCGTCATCGGGCGTCCTCGCCGGTACGGGCCGATTCTGCGGAGCGGATCAGCTCGGCGGCCCTGTGCACCGATTCGGTGATCACCGGTAGCCGGTGCAGCGGCACACATGGGAGGAGATCCAGGAGCGGATCGTCTCTTCGTCCGGGACGGGATGTTCTCGCAGCAGGGCCGTGGTCAGCGTGATCATGCCGGAGGTGCGGTAGCCGCACCGGAAGCCGCCGCACTCCGCGAAGGTCCGCTGGACCGGGCCCGGTTCACCGGCCTTCGACGTACTCGCGGCTCTGCGCAGGTCAGGACCGCCCCACCGGCAGACGGCCGGCGAACTCGCCGACATCGCCCTGGTCACCACCGGCGGCATCACCCCACGGCCGGACCGACTGGAGAAGGCCGGCCCGGTGACGCGTGTACGCGATCCCGATGACCGTCGGGTGGTGTACGCACGGCTCACCGGGCGGGGGATCGAGATCGCCGATGTGGTCGCCGTCGCGCACTTCGCCGACGAACAGCGGATGCCGGCCGAGCTGAGCGAAAGCGAGCGCCGCCGGCTCGGCAGGCTGCTCGGAAAGCTGGAACGCTCCCTGGAGACGGCCGAACGGACCCCGCCCGACCCCGAGGCGCTCACAGCGGCCGCACGGAGGGACCGCACCCGAAGCGCCCAGTGGTCAGTATCTGACTGCTAGAACCTCGTTTATGGTGAGGCCGCATCGAGCCGGACCGCATCCGGCCGGGAGGAGGTCCGTGCCGTGCGTGAACTGCTGTCGGAACTGCGTGCCTGGATCGACGCCGGCACCCCCTTCGCCCTGGCGACCGTCGTCTGCGTACGCGGCAGCGCCCCGCGCGCTCCCGGCGCCATGATGGCCGTGACCGCTGACGGCGCGGTGGCGGGCAGCGTCTCCGGAGGCTGTGTCGAAGGCGCGGTGTACGAGGTGGCCGGCGAGGTCCTCGCCACCGGAAGTCCTCAGCTGCAGACGTACGGGATCAGCGACGACGAGGCGTTCGGTGTGGGCCTGACGTGCGGCGGCACGATCGAGGTGTTCGTCAGGTCCTTCGCGTCGGAGGCCGACCGGGCCCGGCTGCGGGAGGCCGTCGACAGTATCGGCAGAGGCGAGCCCGTCGCCGTCGCCACCGTCATCTCCGGCGAGGCGGAGCCCGGCGCCTGCCTGGTCGTCCGGGCACGGACCACGCAGGGAACGCTCGGCGACGAGGGGCTCGACTCGGCCGTCACCGACGACGCCCGGGGACTGCTCGCCCAGGGTGCGACCGGCGCCCTGCGGTTCGGGGCGCACGGTGAGCGCCGGATGCAGGAGGTGTCCGTCTTCGTCCAGACGTACGCGCCACCGCCCCGGATGCTCGTCTTCGGTGCCATCGACCATGCGGCCGCCATCGCACGCATGGGTGCCTTCCTCGGTTACCGGGTCACCGTCTGCGATGCCCGCCCGGCCTTCGCCACCCGGGATCGCTTCCCCACCGCCGACGAGGTGATCTGCGCCTGGCCGCACACCTATCTGGGGGCGACGGACATCGACGAGCGGACGGTCATCTGTGTACTGACGCACGATCCGAAGTTCGACGTTCCGCTGTTGGTGGCCGCCTTGCGCACACCTGCCGCGTACATCGGGGTCATGGGCAGCCGGCGCACCCACCTGGACCGGGCCGCGCGGCTACGGGAGGCCGGGGTCGACGCGGCCGGACTGGCGCGGCTCGCCTCGCCCCTCGGGCTGGACCTCGGTGCGCGCACACCGGAGGAGACCGCCGTCTCGATCGCCGCGGAGATCATCCAGCACCGCTGGGGCGGGACGGGCAGGCCGCTCGGCGAGCTGACCGGGGCGATCCACGGCCGGGCAACCGGCAGCCCGCCCGGCGCCTGACGGCGCTGCGTCCGCCGGACGAGCCGGGACCCGTCCGAGGGCGATCCGCCGGACAGGCCCCGGGTCACCCCGCTACGCCCGCGCCTTCGCAGTCGCGGCCGCCCAGTGGCACGCCACCTGTGTCTGCCCGCCGCCCGCGAGCACCGGCAGGTCCTTCGTACGGCACGCGTCCGCGACACCCGCACGCTCGGCCTCGCCCGAGGCCAGGACCTGGCAGCGGGCATGGAACCGGCACCCGGACGGCACCCTGGACGGGTCCGGCGGCTCACCGGTCAGAATCACCGGATCGCCACCGGCCTCCGGCAGCACCGACAACAGTGCCTGGGTGTACGGGTGTTGCGGAGCCGTCAGGATCTGCTCCACCTCGCCCGTCTCCACGATCCGCCCGAGGTACATCACCGCGACCCGGTCGGCGATGTTCCATGCCAGGCCGAGGTCGTGCGTGACCACCAGAGCGGACAGACCCAGTTCGTCCCGCAGCCGCAGCAACAGGGCCAGGATCTCGCCGCGCACCGAAGCATCCAGCGAGGCCACCGGCTCGTCGGCCACGATGAGTTCCGGCTCCAGCACGAGCGCGCCCGCGATCACGACCCGCTGGCGCTGACCGCCCGACAGCTCGTGCGGATAGCGCAGGAAGAACCGCTCGGGAGGCCGTAGCCCAGCCCGCGACAGCGCCTCGGCCACCGCCGCCCGCTCGTCACCCGCGTACCCGTGGATCCGCAGACCCTCGGCGACGGCGTCGTACACCGTGTGCCTCGGGTTGAGCGAACCGCTGGGGTCCTGGAGCACCAGCTGGACCCGCTTGCGGTACGCCTTCAGCGCCCGGCTCGCATAGTCGAGCGGCTGCCCGCCGAAGGTCACCTGCCCGGACGTCGGCGGGACCAGACCCAGCAGCGAACGCGCCAGCGTCGTCTTGCCGCAGCCCGACTCGCCGACCAGGGCGACGATCTCGCCGGGCCGGATGTCCAGATCGACGCTGTCCACGGCACGCGCCGGAGCAGCCCCGCGCCGACCGGGGAAGGTGACCTTCAGCCCCTTTGCACTCAACAGGGGAGTGGTGGTGGTCATGATGTGCTCCTTGCTTCCTCGGCACCCGGCCGGGCCCCGGCCGCGGCCGCCCCCGGCTCCACCAGCACGCAGGCGGCCCGCCGCCGGGGCCCCGCGTCCCGCAGCTCCTGGTCCTGCGTCGCGCAGGAGTCCAGGGCCATCGGGCAGCGCGGATGGAAGGTGCAGCCGCCGGGCAGCGCCGACGGGTCCGGCGGATCGCCGGGCAGTCCGCGGGGCGCGAACCGGGAGGCCGGGTCGCCGATGCGCGGAAAGGCGCCCGACAGGGCTTTGCCGTACGGGTGGTGCGCGTTCTCGTAGACCTCGGACGCCGGGCCCTCCTCCACGACCCGGCCCGCGTACATCACCGCGAGCCGGTCGCAGGTGTCCGAGAGCACCGCGAGGTCATGGCTGATCATGATCAGGCCGAGGTCCTGCTCGGACACCAACTGCTCGATCAGCCGCAGGATCTGGGCCTGGATCATCACATCGAGAGCCGTGGTCGGCTCGTCCGCGATGATCAGGCCCGGATCGCAGGCCAGCGCCATCGCGATCATCACGCGCTGCCGCTGCCCGCCGGACAGCTCGTGCGGATAGGCGTCCGCGCGGGCGGCCGGCAGCCCCACCTGTTCCAGGAGTTCACCGGCCTTCTTCGCGGCCCCGGCCTGCGTCGCCTTCTTGTGCAGCAGGATCGGCTCGGCGATCTGCTCCCCGATGCGGTGCACCGCGTTGAGCGAGTGCATCGCGCCCTGGAACACGATCGATGCCCCCGCCCAGCGCACCGCCCTGACCTGGCCCCACTTCATGGTGAGGACGTCCTCGCCGTTCAGCAGGATCTGGCCGGAGACCTTCGTCCCGGCGGGCAGCAGCCGCAGCAGCGCGAGCGCCAGCGTCGACTTCCCGCAGCCGGACTCACCGGCGATGCCGAGCTTCTGCCCCGCGTCGACGGTGAGGTTCACGCCACGGACGGCCTGCGCCCCACCGGCGTACGTCACCGTGAGGTCCCGTACGTCGAGAAGTGGCGTCTTCTGGATGCTCGTCGTACTCAACGGGCCACCCCCAGCTTGGGATTGAGGACGGACTCGATGGCGCGGCCGCACAGTGTGAACGACAGGGCCACCACGGCGATGGCGATTCCGGGCGGTGCCAGGTACCACCAGTCGCCCGCGCTCACCGCGCCCGCCTCGCGGGCGTCCTGGAGCATGCCGCCCCAGGAGGTGGTGGTCGGGTCGCTCAGCCCGAGGAAGGCCAGCGTGGCCTCGGTGAGGATCGCGCTGGAGATCACCAGCGTGGTCTGCGCGAGCACCAGCGGCATCACGTTCGGCAGCACGTGCCGGACCATGATGTGCCCGTGGCCGCCGCCCAGGGCGCGGGCGCGCTCGATGTACGGGCGGGACTCCACGGCGAGGGTCTGGGCACGGACCAGCCGGGCCGTGGTCGGCCAGGTCGTGACGCCGATCGCGATGATGACCGTCCACATCGAGCGGTCCATCACGGTGGCGAGCGCGATCGCGAGGACCAGGGTCGGCATCACCAGGAACCAGTCGGTGACCCGCATCAGGACCGTCGAGTACCAGCCGTGGAAGTGCCCCGCGACGATACCGACGACCGTACCGATGGCGACGCACAGGAACGCCGCGAGCAGGCCGACCGTCAACGAGACCCGGGCGCCCCACACCAGCAGGGCCAGTACGCTGCGTCCGAACTGGTCCGTACCGAGCGGGAATTCACCGCTCGGCGACTCCAGGGCACCTCCTGGCGCGCCGGTGACGCTCTGTGAGTCGGCGCCGACGAGCTGCGGCGCGAACAGGGCGATCAGCGCGATCAGGACGAGCGCGGCCAGACCCCACAGTCCGCTCCTGTGACTGCGGTACTCCCGCCAGAAACGGGCGACGGACCGGCGCTTGCGCGCCCTGGCCAGCGCGCGCGGGTTCTCGGCCGCTGCGGCCTTCGTGGGCGTGGGCATGGATTCGGTCGTCATCGGCCCACCCGGGGATCGAGCAACGGATACAGCACATCGGCAAGGGTGTTCGCCAGGATCACCGCGGTGGCGAAGACGAAGAACAGCCCCTGTACGAGGGGGAGATCGGGCACGCTGAGCCCCTGGTAGAAGAGACCGCCGAGGCCGGGCCAGGAGAAGACCGTCTCGACCAGGATCTGCCCGGCGACCACATGCCCCAGGTTCACGAACATCAGCGTGAACGTCGGCAGCATCGCGTTCGGTACGGCGTGCTTGCGGCGCACGACATCGTCCCGCAGCCCCTTCGCGCGGGCGGTCGTCAGATAGTCGCTGCCCATCTCGTCCAGCAGCGAGGAGCGCATCACCAGAAGCGTCTGCGCATACCCGACCGCGACCAGCGTGATGACCGGGAGGACCAGATGATGCGCCACATCGAGGAGGTACGCGAATCCGCTCTCGCCACCCGATTCCATACCGCCTGTCGGGAACATGCCGGGAATCGGACCGATCCCCACCGAGAAGACGATGATCAGGAGCAGGCCCAGCCAGAACGACGGCACCGAGTAGAGCGTGAGCGCGAACGCGGTGTTGAAACGGTCGCTCATGGAGCCGTTGCGCCAGGCGGTACGGGTGCCGAGCCAGATGCCGAGCGCGGTGTAGAGGACGTACGACGTGCCGGTGAGGAGCAGGGTCGCCGGGAGCGCCTCGGTGATCTTGTCGATGACGGGCGCATGGAACTGGAACGAGGTGCCGAAGTCGCCCGTGAGGGCGTCGCCGACGTACGTGGTGAACTGCCGCCACATCGGCTGGTCGAGGCCGAACTGATGCCGGAGCGACTGGAGTTGTTCGGCGGAGACGGGGCGGCCGCCCGTCATCTGCTTCACCGGATCGCTGGGAATGAGCCGGAACAGGAAGAAGCTGGTGACCAGGACCGCGAACAGGGAGACGGCCGCTCCCGCGATCTTGGCCGCCACGTACTGGAGATAGGCCTTGGTGTTGCGCGCCCGTGGACCGCGGGCGGCCGACGGGCCGGCCTGAGCCGGACCTTCGGTGTCCGCATCCGCGATCTGCACGAGCGCCGGAGTGCTTTCAGCTGTCATGGGAAACTCTCGTTACTCGTGCTGCACTGAGACCGACCGGCACACGGGGTGCGGCGTCGCACCCCGTGTGCCGGCCGGTCCTGGAGGGAACCGCCGGGGCGGCTTCGCGCCGTCCCGGCGGTTCCCTCTCAGACCGTCCGCGTGATTACTCGCGGTCGTCCGCGGTGGTGCGGCGGCGCATCGCGAAGAACAGACCGCCACCGGCGAGCACCACGACGACCACGATGATGCCGATGACGACTCCGGTGGAGCTGGACCCGCCGGAGCTGTCCGAACTGCTGCTGCCCGCCGGAACGGCCGACCACCAGCTCCAGTACCCGTCCTGGCCGTAGATGTTGCCTGCCGCCTCGGGCATGGTCGTGATCGACTTGATCTGGTCGGTGCGGTAGGCCTCGACCGCGTTCGGGTACGCGATGATGTTCATGTACCCCGAGTCGTACATCCACGACTGCATCTGCTTGACGATGTCCGCGCGCTTGGCCGGGTCGTACTCGGCGAGCTGCTTCTTGTAGAGCTCGTCGTACGTCTTGTCGCAGATGAAGTTGTCGGTGGCGGCGCTGTCCTTGGCCTTGACCGGCAGGGCGTCGCAGGTGTGGATGCCGAGGACGAAGTCCGGGTCCGGGTTGACGGACCAGCCGTCGAAGGCGAGGTCGTACTCACCGGCGTACCAGGGCACCGAGACGTCGTCGAGGCAGTCGACCTTGAGACCGATGCCGAGCTTGCCCCACCACTCCTTGAGGTACTTGCCGATCGCCTTGTCGTTCGGGTCCGTGGCGTGGCACAGGATGCGCAGGTCGAGCGGTTTGCCGTCCTTGCCGACGCGCTGGTCGCCCTTGAGCGGGTAGCCCGCTTCGTCGAGGAGCTTGGCGGCCTTGGCCGGGTCGTAGGCGAGGCTCTGGTCGGCGGACGGCTGCCAGTGGTACGCCGAGAAGCGCGGCGGGATGTAGCCCTGGCCCTCGACGGCGTGGCCCTGGAAGACCTTGTCGATGATGGTCTTGCGGTCGACCGACAGGAAGAGGGCCTGGCGCACCTTCTGGTCGAGAAGGGCCTTGTTGCCGTCGCCGAACTTCTTGCCGTCCTTGGTCTGCGCGCCCGGGTTGGTGGCCAGCGCGAAGAAGCGGCGTCCCGGGCCCTCGTTGACCTTGATGTTCTTCTCGCCCTTGAGGGACGCGGCCTGTGCGGGCGTCAGCGCGGGGGAGCCGGCCACGAACGAGACCTCGCCCTTGCGCAGTGCGGCGACCGCGGCGTCCTGGTCCTTGTACGTCTTGAAGACCAGCTCGTCGAACTTCGGCTTCCCGCGCCAGAAGTCCTTGTTGGCCTTGAGCTTCACGTACTGGTCGACCTTGTAGTCCGTCAGGATGAACGGCCCGTTGCCGACGATCGGGAACTTTGTGTCGTTGTTGAACTTGGAGAAGTCACCGACCTTCTCCCAGACGTGCTTCGGGACTATCGGCACATCGAGCGCGGCCATGGTGGCCTGCGGCTCCTTGAGCTCGATGACCAGCTGCGTCGGGCTCGGGGCCGTCACCTTCTTGAAGTTCGCGACGAAGTTGCCGTTGGCCTGCGCGGCGCCCTCGTCGGTCATCATCTTGTTGAACGTCCACGCCGCGTCCTCGGCGGTGGCCTGCTGGCCGTCCGACCACTTGGAGTCGGACCGGATGGTGTACGTCCAGGTCAACTTGTCCGCGGACGGCTCCCACTTGGTGGCGAGGGCGGGGACCGCGTGATTGTCCTTGGGGTCGTAGTTCGTCAGGAAGTCGTACATGAGCCGGCTGATGCTCGTGCTCATCAGCCGCTGAGCGAGGAACGGGCTCAGGGAGTCGACGCTCTGTGCGACGGCGACGGTCAGCGTCGACTTGCCGCTGTCGGCGGCCTGCGCCTGCTGCGGCGCGGCACCGAGGGGCACGCCCGGGACGATGGATCCGGCGGCCAGCGCCAGAGCAGCGGCCCCGGAGGCCAGGAGGACACGCAGACGTGAGCGTGGCTGGGCAGAGGGTGGTGGAACTCTTTCGACCATGGTCAGGGACCTCGCGTCATGACTCGCACGGAGAAGGCGGGTTGATCTGTGGTTCGCCAGCTGGTGAAGCGAAGGTTTATCAGCGGGGGTCGAGCCGCGTCAACGGTCACCGAAACGGCGTGTGGTCTGCGGGAATGCGCAGAGGGCCCGCACCGTGGAGACGGTGCGGGCCCTCATTGGTTTAGACCTCTGTTGCCTTACTGCTGAGGCGCTGGCGGCGGCTGCTGCGACCAACCCGCGGGCGGTACGGGACCCTGCAGTTCGGGCGGAATCGGCTGTCCGGGTTGACCCGGCTGACCCGGATACTGCTGGTGAGGCGGCGGCGGTCCGGCCGGGCTCGCCGCGGACTGCGCCTGGGAGGGCAACGACTGCTGCCAGCCGTTCTGTTGCACGCCGGGGCCGGGCTGCGGGGGGTACGGCGTGCGGGGGCTGCTGCCCACCGTACGGCTGTTGCTGTGGCGGGTACGGCTGCTGCTGCGGAGGCTGCTGCGGGGAGTACTGCTGCTGGCCGGGCATCGGCGGCGCGTACTGCGGGGGCGGGTTGGAGCCGTTCGACGTCCAGAGTCCCTGCTGCTGCTGGGCGCGCGCGAAGTCCTCCGCGACCATCGCGGAGAGGTTGAAGTACGCCTCGCGGGTCTTGGGCCGCATCATGTCGAGGTCGACCTCCGCACCGGCCGACAGGTGCTCGTCGAACGGTACGACGACCACGCCGCGGCAACGCGTCTCGAAGTGCTGCACGATGTCATCGACCTTGATCATCTTGCCGGTCTCGCGGACACCCGAGATGACGGTGATGGAGCGCTGCACGAGCTCCGCGTACCCGTGCGCCGACAGCCAGTCCAGTGTGGTGGACGCGCTTGACGCACCGTCGACCGATGGCGTCGAGATGATGATCAGCTGGTCGGCGAGGTCCAGCACTCCGCGCATCGCGCTGTAGAGCAGACCGGTGCCCGAGTCGGTCAGGATGATCGGGTACTGCTTGCCCAGCACATCGATCGCGCGCCGGTAGTCCTCGTCGTTGAACGTCGTGGAGACCGCCGGGTCCACGTCATTGGCGATGATCTCCAGGCCGGAGGGCGCCTGCGAGGTGAAGCGGCGGATGTCCATGTACGAGTTGAGATACGGGATCGCCTGGACCAGGTCACGGATGGTGGCCCCGGTCTCCCGGCGCACCCGGCGGCCGAGCGTGCCCGCGTCCGGGTTGGCGTCGATGGCGAGGATCTTGTCCTGCCGCTCGGTGGCCAGGGTCGAGCCGAGGGCGGTGGTCGTCGTGGTCTTGCCGACGCCGCCCTTGAGGCTGATGACCGCGATCCGGTAGCAGGACAGCACGGGCGTACGGATCAGGTCGAGCTTGCGCTGCCGCTCGGCCTCCTCCTTCTTGCCGCCCAGCTTGAAACGGGCCGCGCCGGACGGCGTACGGCTGCTCTTCGCCTTCTGCTTGTTCCGGAGCAGCCGGTCGGAGGAGAGCTCCACGGCCGCCGTGTAACCGAGCGGGGCACCGGGCACGGAGCGCTCGCGCTGGTCGTGGGTGACCGGGGTGGGCCAGGCGGCGCCGGTCCGCGGGTCGACGGGCTGTCCCTGCTGCTGCTGTTGCTGCTGCTGCGGCGGCTGCTGGTGCGCGGGTGGCTGCGGGGCCACCGTGTGCGGGCAGATTGGGCGTTCCCTGGACCGGCTGCTGGGGCGCCTGGGGGACCTGCGGCGGCAGGGGCATGCCCTGCTGCGCGGGCCACGTGGGGTGTCGTGGGGCGCCTGCGGCGGCGTGC
>NZ_FMDF01000039.1 GCF_900091955.1 Streptomyces sp. Ncost-T10-10d | reverse complement strand
GATCCCCAAACTCCCCGACGACGCGATCACCCTGCCCGAGGGCTCCTTCAAGCTCCCCGACGGCACCGTCCACCTCCCCGAAGGCGCGGCCATCCCCGAGGGCGGGGTCAAACTCCCGGACGGCAACGTCAAGTTCCCCGACGACACCCCTCTCCTGCCCGAGAACACCACCAAACTCCCCACCCACACCGACGTCCCCGTCCAGTACTTCGACCACGACGGCAACCTCCTCAACGAACACGGCGACATCGTCCAGAAAGTCGAGGACGCACCCAAGGAGGGCTCCCCCAACGTCCCGCACACGGACGGCACGGACCCCACCACCCCACACACCAACACCACGGACCCCGTCACCCCCCATACTCCGGGCAGGGAACCGGCCCTGGTCGGCGTCGGCGCCCACACCGCGGACAACGTCGCGCACGTCGGCGCGAACGCAGGCGACAACGTCATCCACGTCGGCAGCGACCTCGCCGACACCGGCCGCCTCGCCGACGACCTGCCCACCACCCACAACGCCGCCGACAACCTCCCGGGCGGCCACGCGGGCAACCACCTCCCTCACGGCGAGGTCGGCAACCACCTCCCTGGCGGCCACGCCGACGACCTCGGACACGGCCCCACCGCCGGTCACGAACCGCCCAACACACACACCGGCGGCCAGGGCGACGGCCCCAGCAGCCACGACGCCGGCGGACACGGCAGCGGCGGACATGATGGACCCGGCAACCACGGCGACGGACCCGGCACCGGCGGCGACGGACCGGGCGACGGCGGCGACCACGTCCCGGACAGCTCCGGCGGCCACGGCGACGGGCCCGGCTTGCCCGAGGAACACGTCAACAGCCTCGACCACCCACCGTCGGAACCGTTGTCCGCGGTCAGGCCGGACGGCGCACGCTATGTCGATGAGCCCACCGCGCATGCGGGGCAGGTTTACGACGAGATCCGGGCCACCCCCGACTCGGTGGACATTCCGGAGATCTCCAGGCACACCGGCATCGACGAATCCGTGCTGCAACGGGTCAAGACACACCTGTTCCGTACCGAGCACGTGGTCGTCGCGGAGAAGGGTGTCGCCAGGGAAGGGCTTTTCACCCCGCGCGATGACATCGGCGATCTCTGGAAGGCAGCCGGACAGCGTAGCCTGGACGCAGAAGAGGCGCTCAAACTCCAGCGCCTTATTGCTCATGAATACATGGAAAGTCACCTCATGGAAGCGGGGCTCCCCTACGTATTCGACCGCCCGCAGTCATGGGTGGTCGACATGGTGAACGGTGTCCCCGACGGCCATTACCGTGCCTGGCCCGAAAGCTGGGTGGACGCGGGAGCTCACGAACTCACAGTGAGCGAGCGCAGGGGCGGGTTCGCGCAGTGGGAAGGGCTCGGGCTCGATGCGCCGAAGATTGAACTGGCGCCCGACCTCTCGAACATCAACGAGGTGATGGAGGCTGCCTTCCAGGAGCTCCGTTCGAAGGGACTGGACCTGAAATGACAAATGAATCGACACTCGCCCTGCTGGAAAGGGTGCGTGCAGCCGACTGGTCCGGCGACTGGGATCACGCCTTCGAGCACGCGCAGTCCCGCCGCCTGCTGATGCACGAGTACCTTCGACGGTCCGCTCTGTGGGCCCAGGCATACGGCGCCGAGGGCGACTGGCCCTTCTTCGACGTCACTCAATACATCGACAAGGAGTTCCGGCTCCCACCGGCGCTTACCACAGAGCTCGACGAGTGCCTCAAGAAGGTCGCGTACAGCGCCCGGAAGACCTGCGGGGCGGCCGTACGACTTGCGGAGCTCCGCGCGCGGGGCGACATCGCGACGCCCGACCTGCCCGACCTCTACGAGCCCCTGATCCTCTTCTACGAGCGGGGCGGCGAGTTCCTTCAGGACGGGGCCGGATTCCTCGACCTGACCGGTGTGTCCATCAAGCCCCGCGGCCTTCGGCACCACCTCGCAGACCTGCCCTTCCTTACACTTGACAGGCGCACGCTGGACGCCCTGGATACCAAGGGACGGGTCTCCTACCACGCGCCGGCCGACCGTTCGGGGCCCGTCGTGCGACGGCGCCCGCTCAAGGCCGGAGAGCAGCGCGACGAGGTCTTCACACAGGACTTGCGCTGGGAGCCGACGGACCTGCTCCGGCTCTCCGATGAGAAGAAGACCGATGCCGACTACACACAGATCGGCGACATCGAAGCGGCCGAGCTCATCCAGTCGGCCATCCTGGGTGCCTCCCGCCCCTGACGCGTCGCAGCCCGACATGACACGAATCGACATCGACGACCCCGACGGCGCACTCATCGAATCGACGACGAAGAGGTTCACCGAATCCTGATGACCCACCGGGTCCGCAGGCGGTCGGCCCGCCCCTCACGATCGTGTACACGGCGTGAAGATCGGCCGGAGATCCCCGGGAGCCCTGTCGCGCCGGGAGGGCTCCCGCCTTTCGCGATCCGGTCAAGTACCGCGTTCCTGCACCTCATTGCCGGTGCCGTGCTTCGGTAGCCC
>NZ_FMDF01000045.1 GCF_900091955.1 Streptomyces sp. Ncost-T10-10d | reverse complement strand
CCGGGCTCCGGCCGGCCACGGCGCGGGGCGCGGGGGAGGACGCTCTGCTCGGGGCGCTTCGCCGGGGCGGCGACAGTGCTCTCCTCCTCGGGCAGGACACCGAACTCCACGCCGGGCCCGGTCGCGTCCTCCGGCAGGATCAGCGGGAAGCCCGGGGTCAGCTGGTCGGGGCTCACGAAGGCCGAACCGTCCGGCAGCTGGCGTCCGCTGTTGAGGACCAGGATCTCCTCGAACCGGTCGCCGTCGCCGAGGGTGCGCTCCGCGATCCCGAACAGCGTCTCCTGCTCGCCGCCGTTCTCCTGCGCGGACTTGACCACGTAGTACTTCGTCACCTCGTCGGCCCGCAGTGCCTGGGAAGGCCGCATCTGCACGGCGGCCAGAACCGGTGCGGATTCCAGAGCCCGTACGGATTCGGGAGCCCGTACGGACCCCAGAGCCTGCGCCGGTGCGGGCAGGGCCAGCCAGGTGACGGCCGCCAGGCCGCACACCGCCGTGACCCGTGCCGTGGTGCGCCACGGCGCCGGCTGCCGTGCTTCGTTCGTCGTCCTCGGGGCGTCGCGCATCTTTCTCGTCCTCCTCCGTATGGGGCCTGGTGACGCGCACTGCTGGTGCGTCGGCCGTCACACGCGCCGAACCCCGGGTCGGTTCAACGACTGAACCAAAACGTGGGACGCCTCGTGAGGAGGTGCCGAACGAGCCTGCAGCCGGGAGGAGTTGGAAATGGCGCGTCGGCACACCACGGGCTGGGAGGTGCTCGGGTTCCAGGAGGACCCGACACCCGGGAACCCGGAGGCGATCAGAACACTGGCCAGGACGTATCTGGAGCTGGGCGACGGGGCGGGCGAGGCGGTCGATCTGCTGCGCGCCGATGGGGCGCTGCGCCGGGGCAAGGGCCAGGCGATGGATGCCCTGAAGACGCGGATCACGAAGGACCTGCCGGGGGCTCCTGGAGAAGACCCGGGACTCCTTCCGTACCGCCGCGGGCGCCTACGACGAGTACGCGAACACCCTGACCGACGCCCAGGACATGCTGGACCGGGCCATCGACCAGGGCGAGGAGGTCGCCGCCACCGCGAAGACGGAGGTCCCGGAGCTCGCGGCGGACGCCACCCCGGAACAGGCCGAGGCCAACAAGACACAGCAGGGCGAGGTGAACGCCGCGAAGGAGGCGCTGTCCGCCGCCGAGGAGCTCGGCCGCTCGGCGCAGCGGCTGCGCGAGGAGGGGTCCGACAAGGCCACGGTCATCCTCGACGAGGCCGCCGATCAGGCCATCCCCGCACGGGACTGGGTGAAGCAGTTCGGTGACTTCCTCGCGGACAACCCGCTGGTGGAGATCATCGCCGGGGTCATCATCGGCATCGTCGCCGTGTTCTTCCCGATCGTGGGTCTCATCCTGGGGGCGATCCTGTTCGCCGTGTCGGTGATCCGGATGGTGTCGCAGGGCAAGATCGACGCCGGTGAGATCATCATCGGCCTGATCACTCTCGTACCCGGTGGTGTGCTGCTCGGCGGGCTCGGGAAGATCGTCGGGGCGGCGGGCAAACTGGCCAAGTTCGCGCCGTTCCTGGCCAAGGTGGGGAAGGGCGTCGGGACGGCTTCCGGGGCGGTCACGGCGCTCCTGAAGAAATCGACGTTCGTCCGCAAGATCATCGACCCGCTGTCCAAGGGGCTCGTGGGTCTCAAGACGTCTCCCAAGGCGGCCCTCGCCTTCAAGCTCGGGATCGATGTGACCACCGAGTTCTCGCTCGGCTTCCTGGCGAGCGGGATCACGGCGCTGGTCGACGGGAAGAAGTTCGACGCGGCCTCGGCCGCCACGGGCGCCGCGCTCGGCGCCGCCACGGCCGGTGCCTTCACGCTGTTCGGCGGGACGAAGTTCGCCACCAGTATCAAGGACGCCTTCACCACCAAGGGCAAGTTCAAGAGCAACATCGACAAGGCGTTCTCCGCGAACACCTTCGGTTTCTCCGACGGCAAGTTCAAGCCCGGCGACCTCCTGTTCGTCGACACCAAGGGCGCGCAGAAGACCGGCTTCCACGGCATCAACGGCACGACCAAGTCGGACCCCACCACGGGAGAGGTCAAGACGAAGGTCACGACCCCGGACGGCGCGAAGACCGAGACGAAGATCACCCCGCCCGGCCCCAAGGCCGACCAGGTCCAGGCCCCCGACGACCTGCCCTTCGGAGTCCCGGCCCCCGCGACGTCGACGACCACCACCACGCCGGACGGGTTCACCTCGACGACCGCGGACGGCACGAACACCATCAAGAGCCCGGACGGGGACGTCATCACCTCGAACGGCAACACGACGACGATCGACACCCCGATCCAGGGCCCGACCACGAAGGAGAAGATCTTCGACGGGCTCGGCGGCGAGTTCGCGCCCGCGCAGTCCGAGAAGCCCGCGCTCTCCACGGAGCTGGGCCCGAACGGCGGCTTCACGACCTCGGGACCGTTCGGCGAGGTCAACAAGGGGCCCGACGGCACCACGACGTTCAGCTCGCCCGGCGGCGACGGCGGCGCTCCCACGCCGGAGTTCACCGTGAACAACAACACGGTCTCCACCCCGAACGGCCTCACCGTGACCGACAACGGCGGCTCCACGACGGTGGGCGGTGGCGGGCTCAACGCGGACAACACGGGCGGTGTCAACTCGGTCTTCAAGGGCGCCCCGGACGGCCAGCCGGTGGTGACCCACAACCCCGCCGACGGCAACGTCGACATCAACTTCGGCAACACCACGCTCAACGGCAACGCGGGGAATCCCGGCGGCGGATTCGCCCTGCCGGACGGCACACAGGCCAACGTCGGCAACAACGGCAGCGTGAGCGTCGTCAACGGCGACGGCGGCGGCCAGAACGTCAACCTGCCCCCGGCAGGCGCGGGCGGCCCGGTCACCTTCACCGACACCAACGTCAGCACCAGCATCCCGCCGGGCGGCGGCGCCACCATCACCACGCCGGGCGGCGGCCCCGCCACCACGCTCGACAACACCGGGTTCACGGTGAACACCGGCGGCGCCACCCCCGACACGGTGCAGTTCAACGGTCCGGGCCACTCGCTCGATGTGACCCCGCCCGGCGGCCAGCCGCAGGTCTCGGTCAGCCCGGACGGTTCCATCACCACCGGCAACATCACGACCGACGGCGGTGGCGGCGGTACGGCCACCGGCGGCGGCGGGAACGTGGCGTTCTCGCCCGTCGACATCAAGTTCGGCACGCCCGACGGCGGAACGATCGCCGTCAACCCGCAGGGACAGTTCGACCTGAACCCCTCCGGCACCCAGCCGCCGATCACGGTCAGCCCGAACGGGGACATCGCCGTGGGCCCGAACGGCGTGTCCCCGGTCACCTTCAACGGCCCCGACGGCACCGCCGTCACCACCAAGCCCGGCGGCGGCCTCGACGTGACGCCGCCCGGCGGTCAGCCGCTGGTCTCGGCGGGCCCGGACGGCGGCGTCACCGTCAGTGGGATCACCACGGACGGCAACGGCGGCGGCACGGCCACGGGCCCCGGCGGCAAGGTCGACTTCTCGCCGCTCGACATCAAGTTCAGCTCCCCGGACGGCACCACGTTCACCATCAACCCCAACGGCAAGTTCCAGGTCGACGGGATCAGCCATGGCGCGGACGGCGTGACCATCGGCGGCTCGACCACGGTCAACAACGACGGCTCGGCGAGCATCGCCCACGGCGACCAGGAGATCAACGTCGGTGCCGACGGCACCATCACGGCCAAGGACGCGCAGGGCAACGCGGTCCCGCCGGCCGTGCCGCAGCCGACCCCCGGAAACCCGGTGAACGCGGGCAACACCACCATCGCGGTGGACAACAGCGGCGGCCACTCGGTCACCGTCCACGGCCCGAACGGCGCCACGGTGACCGTCGGCAACAACGGCACCACGACCGTCAACCACGGCCCCATCCAGGCGAGTCACGGCCCGAACGGCGTCAGCGGCAGCGTGGGCACCGCCAACCCGGTCCAGGTCAGCCAGAGCCCGAACGGTGTGACGACCGTCAGCCAGAGCGGTACGTCGGTGAGTACGGGCGGCAAGGGCCCGACCACGGTCGGACCGCAGGGCGGGCCCGCCTCGGTCACCGTCAATCCGCCCTCGGGCGGCAACCCCGCCCAGGTCA
>NZ_FMDF01000162.1 GCF_900091955.1 Streptomyces sp. Ncost-T10-10d | reverse complement strand
CAGGGGAGCTGCTCCTTGCGCACCGCAAGCAGCACTTGCTGCTGCGGGTGCCAGTGCCGCAGGACCTGGACGACCTGGCGGTGGCGGTGGAGGCCGCGCTAAGGGGCTACGGGCGCGAGCGCACCGCGCTGAAGAAGCAGTACGGGCCCGTGAACTGGCTCTGGTCAGATAGCGCGGCCACCGTGAACCATCTCTGATGATCCATCATCTCGGTCGTCTTGCCTGGTGCGGTGTAGCTGATAGTGCGGTCCGTGGCGCGGCGGGCTGAACACCAGGGCAACGACGAACACGACGTCCTCACAGGTCAAGGCTCGGGGCCGAGCGCCTTGCTCCGGACCGGACCTCGGGCCGGACCAGAGCGCCCGGCAGTGACGTCGACCAGGCCGAGTTCTGTACCTGTCCCGACGAGCTTGCGCTTCACGGCGCGAGTGACCTGGCCGAGGTCAAGCGGCGGCAAGGTTGCCGATGTCGCGTTCGACCAGAATCCAGTCGCGCCGGGCCGTGGCCCGTTGCTACAAGAGGGGCATGGGAATCTGGACCGACGCCTTCATCGCGCCCCCGCCACGCCCTGGTTGAGGCCCTGGTCGATGTCCTGTGGTTCATCGAGGGCAGTGAAGACGAGCAGATGGATCCGGACGACGCGGTCAAGGTCCTGGAGGGTGTCGCCCGCCTGGTCATCAAGTTGTCGAGCGACCAGCGGAGCGAACTGATCGACCTGCTCGGGACGATGGCTGAAGCCGAGTCCGACCCCGTTCGGCGGGAGTTCCTGGAAGGGTTCCCGGACGGCTTCGGGCTCCTTGATGATGTGGTCTGACCTGTGCTTCACGAGTAGAGCAAGACGCGTTTGCGGAGGAGATGAAAGCCGGCCCGGCCGAACCTCTGGCGTTTGAGCATCTTGATTCGGTTGACGTGGTGGGAGCCTTCGCTTCCTTGTCCGGGGTGGTTCTCGGTTCGGTGTCCGGTCTCGGGTGCTGTGGACCGGGCTGATTCGGTTTTTTTCATGGGGTGTTGAGCGTCGCTGGCCGCGCGCTGGTGTCGGACAAGCCGTGAGGATTGACTGGTCACCAGGTGAGGATTACCTGGTCAGGGGAGTGAGAGCTCCCAGTAGACCAGGGAGTTGAGGCCGTCGAGTGCGGGGCGCCGCAGCAGGGTGGTGAGGCGGGTGTCGCCAAGGAGGACGATGGCCGGGCGGACGGGCGGGTGGAGGTCCTTCCAGAGCCCTTCGACGTCCTGGAGCGCCTGGGTGCGAAGGATATGCGCGTCGTGGACGGCCAGGACCACGGGTGCCCGTCGGTGGAGCTGGTCCTCGATGTCCTTGTTGGCGTCGGTCAGATTCCGTGGCCGGGGGCGGGTTCCGGCACGGATGGCGGGGTGCAGGGAGGCATAGAGGGCATTCGTCAGAGCGGTCCGGGTTCCGATCTCAGGGCGGACGTGGACGATGTCGAGCCGTGCCCCGTTGATTGCTGGCTCGGTATGGGCGAGTTCGGCGAGCGCAGTGGCGGCCGCGGCCGAGGCCGAGCCGGGCTCGTCAGCCGTGACGACAGCGATCGCGGCCATGTCGACGGTGTCGGCCAGGCACTTGCGGAGCGATTCCTCGTGGTCCATTGGTACAGGCCCCTTCCCGCGCGGGGTGAGAGCGATGGCCTCTTCCTCGGGATGTGCCGGCCCTGGCAGCGGACCTCGACGTCATGACGCGGGGCGGCGGCACCCGGGGCGGGTTCAGCCCCAAGTCTCGCCGCTGACCTGATCCGGTCCGAAGTAGCGGAAGGTGACGGAGGCGAGTGCCGGTACCGGGCCGCCCTCCAGGCCGAGGCTGCCCAGCGCGTGCTTGAAGGTGTGGATCACGCAGGTCCGCACCGGAAGCACCGGCCCGTCGTTCATGTCCCCGCAGGTGTTGGCGGACAGCGGCCGGTTCTGCGGGCGCGCCAGGGCGAAGCAGGCCAGCGTCGTGCGTCCGTCCTCGTACTGGAAGTAGTCGGTGATCGCCCGGTTGCCGAAGTCCATGTGGGCGAAGACGACAGCGATGTCCTCGTCGCCGTACGGGGCGGCCCGCAGCGCCGGCAGTATGTCGAGCACCTTCTCGCCGGAGGCGAGCAGCCGGGCCTTCTCGTGCGAGGGGCCCCAGGGGGGCGTCGTCCGGGTCCGGTGTATCCCACGGATACTCCTCGGTCCGCAGCGATGCGCCGACGGGGGCCGGTCCCAGCGGGCCTGCCCGCTGACGCTGCCCCAGTTGAGGCTCGCATTGACGCAGAGCTGCCCCGCGAGGAGCGCCCACGGGGTCCCCACACACCCCTAACATCACACTCAGTCAGCCCTCCACGGAAAGTGAGCCAGAACCAAAACTCGTGAACATCGCCCGACCGTCGATCTCGGCACCCCCCTTACCGCGGTCTGGGACGGGTACCCGGTCGGGGTCTGGGCCA
>NZ_FMDF01000214.1 GCF_900091955.1 Streptomyces sp. Ncost-T10-10d | reverse complement strand
CCCGCCGCCCTCCGGGGCCACCGGGCCCCGGTCCGCCGCGCCCCGGTCCGCCACCGCCCGCGCGACCGCGGCCGACGTCGGGCCCCCACCGCCCTACCCAGGATGATCACCTGCGCGTCGACCACAAAGGCAAGGTGTGGTCCTGGCGATGACCGTCGTCATCGGACAGCTCTGGGGCCTGACCGTCATCGTCGACGCGTGGCTGGCGGGCAACACCGGTACGGCCTGGTGGGGTGCAGGCTTCCTCTGTCTGTCGTTCCTCGCCGTCCTCGGGCCGCGGGCTCTCGACCCGAAGGATCGCTGACCACGGTCGTACCCTTGAGATATGAGCACCGCCCCCGCCCCCGGCCCGCGCGATTCGAAGCCGACCCAGCCGGAACAGACGAAACCCAAACCGGCTCTGGTCTTCGACGATCCGCTGGACCAGCAGTCCGCGGACGATACGGACCGAGGGTGGGGCGAGCGGGCCCCGGCCGGCGGCAGCGCCGCCGATCTGGCGCGCTTTCTCGACGAGAAGCCGCCCCACCACATCTGAGCCCCCGCTCCGTGGTGGTCCGACGACGCTGCTTCCGGTCTTCCTGCCGCGCCTCCCGCTACTGGTCGTGACCTCGGCCGGGGACCTGCCCGAGGGCCCCGCACCCCGGGCCGCCGCGCTGTGCGACGAGGGCGTCGCGGATCTCCTTCAGCACCTCCAGCTCGCTGACCTCCAGCGTCTCCTGCACGCACTCCTTCGCGGCCTGCATGGCCGCCCGCCCGGCAAGGTACTTGACCATGGGCAGCACCATCAGGAAGTAGACGACGGCCGCCGTGATCACAATGCTGAGAGTGGCGCTGAGCACCGAGCCCGCATGTGCCGTAGGCGGAGCAAACCCCTCCGCAACTTACGGCAGTCAGCGATGGAACCACCCGATCTGCGCCTTTGGTGCGGTGACTTGATGGTTCATCAGTACGCATCAGCACAGGGTCACCGCCAGCCTGGCCGAGATACTCGCACCGGCCAGCGATGCGGCCGTGCCGCGGGGGACTGACAGCACGATCAGCGCACCGTCCTCCGCGGGGCCCTCGGCCGAGGTCTGCGGTACATCTGCCACCCGCGCGCCCTTCGCCAGCACCCGGGCATCGGCTCCGGCCCCCTCGGCGGCGATCACGTCGACGCGGTCCCCCGGCCGTAACAGCCGCACCGTCCCCGCATCCGCGATCCGGACCGGCGCGGACACCAAGGGGACCGGCCGCCGCGCTCGCTCCGGCGCCGATCCGGCCGTATCCCCCGCCCCTGCCCCATGCGCCGCATCGCCGCCCGCGCCGTTCCCGCCCAGCCCCGTCGCGGCCAGCGCGGCAGCCGTCAGGGCCAGCCCGGCGGCCAGTGCGCGACGCTGCCGCCACAGAGCCCGCCGCAGCCGGTGTCCACCACCTCCGCGCACCCGCAACGGCTCGAACGCGGGCACACCACAGGGCGGGGGAGTCGACGCCGGAGGCCCTGGAGCCATGGCCGGAGCGGATCGTTCAGAGGGCACACACGGGGACGACGGGAACGACGGGGACGACGGGAACGACTGGGACGACGGGAACATGGCCAACACCACCTGCTGTGAGGAGTTTCGGACGAACACCCCTCACGATCCACCAGCCACGAGTTTCCCGCCGTGGCCTGTGGACGGCCCCGGCGTTGTGGACAACCCCGTCACCCACCCACGCCGCAACCGTCACGCACCCACCCCGCTAAGGAAGCTCGATCCCCGTCTCGAGCCCGTCCAGCGCATGCGAGCACGGGCAGTCGCGGTCCGCCTCCGCAGGCAGCGCGGCCACCAGATCGAAGAGCACCGCGCGCAGCCGGTCCACGTTGGCCGCGAACACCTTCAGCACCTCCCCGTGCGAGACGCCCTCCCCGGCCTCCGCGCCCGCGTCGAGGTCCGTCACCAGCGTCATCGTCGTGTAGCAGAGGCCCAGTTCACGGGCGAGGACCGCCTCCGGGTGCCCGGTCATCCCGACCACCGACCAGCCCATCGCCGCATGCCAGCGCGATTCGGCCCGGGTCGAGAAGCGCGGCCCCTCGACCACCACCAGCGTCCCGCCGTCCACCGGCTCCCAGCTCTTCGCGCGAGCCGCCGCCAGCGCGGCCCTGCGCCCATCGGGGCAGTACGGATCGGCGAAGCCCAGATGCAGGACGTTCGGCTCCGCGCCATCGGCCCGGATCTCCCCGTCGTAGTACGTCTGCGTCCGGGCCTTGGTGCGGTCCACCAGCTGGTCGGGCACGAGCAGGGTGCCCGGCCCGTACTCCGGACGCAGGCCGCCCACCGCGCACGGGCCGAGCACCTGACGTACGCCGACGGAGCGCAGCGCCCACAGGTTGGCCCGGTAGTTGATGCGGTGCGGCGGCAGATGGTGGCCGCGTCCGTGGCGGGGCAGGAAGGCGACCCGGCGGCCGCCGACCTCGCCGAGGAACAGGGAGTCGCTCGGCTGTCCGTACGGGGTGTCCACACGCACCTCCGTGACGTCCTCCAGGAAGGAGTACAAGCCCGAGCCGCCGATGACACCGATCTCTGCGTTCACCATGCGATCACACTAGCGGCGCGGGAAAACGCCGAGGACCCCGCCGAACGGATCGGTGGGGTCCTCGGGGAAGTGCGGTTCGGCTCAGGCGGCCGACGTGCCGCTCGTCGAGGACGACGAAGAAGACGCGGCGGACGAGGAGGAAGCGGACGACTTCGTGTCCGAACCCGAACCCGAACCCGACCCCGTCGACGAATCGGACGAAGCGGAACCGGACGCCTTCGCCGAGGCCGACGCCGGCGTGCTGCTCGACGAGGAGCCACGGCTGTCGTTCCGGTAGAAACCGGAACCCTTGAAGACAATGCCGACCGCCGAGAACACCTTCTTCAGGCGTCCTTCGCAGTTCGGGCACACGGTCAGGGCGTCATCGGTGAACTTCTGCACCGCCTCGAGGCCCTCGCCACATTCGGTGCACTGGTACTGATAGGTCGGCACTTGTCTTCCTCCTGGCACTCTCACTCGATGAGTGCTAACAGTCGTCCATGGTAGCCGCTACGGGCCGCTGCTTGCAGTAATGTCTGTCACCTGCCCGGAGGGCAGCGGTCAGGGCTTGGCCGTCATGAGGGCCGCCGGCCTGAGTGAAAAGCTGCCACATTATGTGGCGGAGGAGTCACCCTGACGTATTCCGCTGATGCGAGCGCATGAATCGTCACTCTCCGGCCGCGACAGGATCACGGTGAACCGCGCCGCGTGCGGCCGTGATGGTCGCGCGGGCCGGTGTCAGTCTCGAACGCAGTGCCACCAGGGTGACCAGCGCCAGTACGGTCCCCACCAGCGGCACCACAAAACCGGTGCTCGCGCCGTGGGCGTCGGCGAGCCGCCCGGCGACCGTCACCGCGGCCGCCTGGCCGAGGGCGACCGAGCCCGTCAGCCAGGTGAACGCCTCGGTCCGGGCGGACCCCGGCACCAGCGCCTCGACCAGCGTGTAGCCGCTGATCAGGGCCGGGGCGATGGAGAGTCCGACCAGCAGTCCGAGCCCGGCCAGCAGGGGCACGGAGTGCACAGCCCACAGTCCGGACGCGGTCAGGGTCAGCGCCGCGTACCCGACGATCAGACGCCGCCGCGGCCCGCTCTTCCAGGCGATGGCGCCGCAGGCGATCCCGGCCAGCATGTTGCCGGCCGCGAAGACTCCGTACAGCAGACCGTTCGCCCCGGGCCGGCCGATCTCCTCGGCGAAGGCGGTCAGCGAGACCTGCATGCCGCCGAAGACCGCGCCGATGCCCAGGAAGGCCACCGCGAGCACCCGCACACCCGGTACGGACAGGGCGGACGCATGCCGCTGGGAGGTGCCGGACTCGGTGCTGCGCACCGCGGGCTGCGTGCGGCGCTGCGCGGCGAAGAGCAGTCCGCCGACCAGGGTCAGCCCGGCCTCCGTGATCAGACCGGCCGCCGGGTGCACTCCCGTACACAGTGCGGTGGCGAGCACCGGGCCGATGACGAAGGTGAACTCGTCCGTCACCGATTCGAAGGCGGCCGCGGTGGACATCAGCGGTGAGGCCTTGCAGCCCGGTGCCGCGCCCAGTACGGCCGCCCAGCGGGCCCGTACCATCGGCCCGATCTGCGGAACGGACGCACCGGTCGGCACGGCCGCCGCGAACAGGGCCCACAGGGGCGCGTCCGCCAGCGCCAGCGCCGTCAGTGCCGATACGGACGCCGCGTGCACCAGGACACCGGGCAGCAGCACGGCGCGCTGGCCGAAACGGTCGGCGAGCTTGCCGGTCTGCGGTGCGAACAGGGCCATGGAGACACCGGTCACGGCGGCGACGGAGCCCGCGCTGCCGTAAGAGCCGGTGGTGTGTTGAACCAGTAGCACGATGCCGATCGTCAGCATCGCGAAGGGCTGCCGTGCGGCGAAGCCCGGCAGGAGAAACGTCCACGCACCGGGGGTGCGCAGCAACTGCCCGTAACCGGGGCGGTCGGAGACCGTGGACGCCACGGTCCATGCCTTTCTGCCGCCTGGTGGCCGAGCTCCCGCAGGTCCGGGCCGGCACAGTCGGTGCGGGCTCGTGCGGGTGCTGCCGAGAGCTGTCCTCTTCGCGCGGAACTGCGGTAGATGCCGGGCGCTCAGCAGAGGCGGAGGACGCCACGACCGCCATACGGTCGCGCCAGCTCTGCATCAGGCAGAGTTGGTCGTTCGGGTTGGTCGATCGGGTTGACCGGCCCCACTGCGGAGGCCGATCAGGTTTCCTTCATGATACAGGCGGACGCCCTTGCACACCTCTGATTGTGCGCAAGGTGCCCACCCCCGCCTCGGATCGGCAGCACACCGCCCCTGTGGCCCTGTCAGTGGCGCGCTTTCGGCCCGTCGGTCTTCCCCGCCTTCTTCACGGCCTTCAGTGCGTGCGCCACCTCATGGGCCACATGAGGCCCGGCGAGGCTCTTGCCACCGCTGCCGCTCGTCCCCAGCCAGCCCGCGAGCTTGCCGCCCTCGCCGACCGCGCGCAGCCGTTCCTCCGCCGCGTCGCGCACCGGGTCGGTGGTGACCACCAGCAGTTCGTCGCCGCGCCGCAGCACGGTCGACGGCGCCGGTACGAAGCTCTTCTCGTCCCGTACGACCAGGGTGACCGCGGCCCCGGCGGGCAGCCGGAGCTCCCCGACCTCCACGCCGTGCATCTTCGACCTCCCGGGGATCGCCACCGACAGCAGGTGGCCGCGCAGCCGCTCCAGCGGCGCCGACTCGATGCCCAGGTCGGCGGCCTCGGCCGGGTCGTCGGCGATCTTCAGGGCCTTCGCAGCCCAGGGCAGGGTCGGCCCCTGGATGAGGGTGTAGACGACGACGAGCACGAAGACGATGTTGAAGACCCGGGTGGATCCCTCGATTCCGGACACCATCGGAATCGTCGCCAGGATGATGGGTACGGCTCCGCGCAGCCCCGCCCAGGACATGAAGGCCTTCTCCTGCCAGGGCAGCCGGTACGGCACCAGCGAGATGAAGACCTCCAGCGGACGTGCCACCACGGTAAGTACCAGTCCCACGATGACCGCGGGCCAGAAGTCGTCGTACAGATCGTGCGGGGTGACCAGGAGTCCGAGCAGCACGAACATGCCGATCTGGGCCAGCCAGCCGAGCCCGTCGGCGAAGCCGCGGGTGGCGGGCCAGTGCGGCAGTTTGGCGTTGCCGAGGATCATCGCGGCCAGATAGACGGCGAGGAAGCCACTGCCGTGGGCCAGGGCGCCGGCCGCGTACGCGGACACCGCGATCGCCATCACGGCGATCGGATACAGACCGGACGCGGGCAGCGCCACATGACGCAGTCCGAAGGAGCCGAGCCAGCCGACGGCGAGACCGACGGCCGCACCGATCGCGAGCTCCAGGGCTATCTCACCGAGCAGTACGTACCAGTGCTCCACCGGTCCCCTGGTCGAGAAGGCCACCACCAGGATCACGACGGGGGCGTCGTTGAAGCCGGACTCGGCCTCCAGCACACCGGTGACCCGGGCGGGGAGCGGCACCTTGCGCAGCACGGAGAAGACCGCGGCGGCGTCCGTCGACGAGACGACCGCGCCGATGATCAGCGCCTGCCGCCAGTCCAGGCCGACCAGGTAGTGCGCCCCGGCCGCGGTGACGCCGACGCTCACCGCGACGCCGACGGTCGAGAGCATCGCGGCGGCCGGCAGCGCGGGCTTGATCTCTTTCCACTTCGTGCCCAGGCCACCCTCGGCGAGGATCACGACCAGTGCGGCATAGCCGATCACCTGAGTCAGTTCCGCATTGTTGAACTTGACGTCGAAGATGCCGTCCTGCCCCATGACGACCCCGATGCCGAGGTACAGGAGCAGGCTGGGGAGCCCGCTGCGGGAGGAGACGCGCACCGCCGCCACGGCGACGAGCAGGACGAGTGAGCAGACGAGCAGGAGTTCGTTGAGCGTGTGGACAGTCAGTGGCCGTTCCTTCCCTGCGTACGCCTGCCGAATTCGACCCTCGGCATCGGCCGATGGTGGCCGGTACTTCGTTACCTTACCTAATCTTTAACGTTTTCTTGACGCGGTCGAGCATTCGTACGATCGCTGCGCAATGCGAACGATGCCGATGCCGCGTCAGAGCCGCCGGGGCGCTGCGCCTATGGTTGCTCCTGCACTCCCAGGACCACCTGCCCCTCGAAGGACAGCGATGCCCGCCAACACAACCGCCTCTTCCGGCACCACCGGTTCCGCCGGTGGGAAGACCGGCAGGAAGAAGGGGCGACGTGCCCGCCTGATCGTGATCGTTCTGGTGCTGGCGCTTGTCGCGGGTATCGGTTACGGCGCGTTCTGGTCCGTATCCACCGTGCGGGCCTCGTACCCGCAGACGACCGGTTCCATCAAGCTCGACGGCCTCGACGGCAACGTCGACGTCAAGCGCGACAGCTACGGAATCCCGCAGCTGTACGCGGACTCCGATGCCGATCTCTTCCGCGCCCAGGGCTTCGTGCAGGCGCAGGACCGCTTCTGGGAGATGGACGTCCGCCGCCACATGACGGCGGGCAGGCTCTCCGAGATGTTCGGCTCCGGACAGGTCGAGACGGACTCCTTCCTGCGCACGCTCGGCTGGCGCAAGGTCGCGCAGGAGGAGTACGACAACGTCCTGTCCGCGGACACCAAGAAGAACCTCCAGGCGTACGCGGACGGCGTGAACGCCTACCTCAAGGGGCGCGACGGCAAGGACATCTCCGTCGAGTACGCCGCCCTCGGTCTCACCAACGACTACAAGCCGGCCGAGTGGACCCCGGTCGACTCGGTCGCCTGGCTCAAGGCCATGGCCTGGGACCTGCGCGGCAACATGCAGGACGAGATCGACCGCTCGCTGATGACCAGCAGGCTCGACGCGAAGCAGATCGAGGACCTCTACCCGCCCTACCCGTACAAGAAGCACAAGCCGATCGTCGACGGGGGTGCGATCTCCTCGGTCACCGGGAAGTTCGACCCGGACGCGACGCCGTCGTCGTCCGGCCTCGGCTCGGACACCGTGCAGGGCGCCACCGAGGGCGTGAACACCCAGCTCTCCTCGCTCTCCGACACGCTCGACCAGATTCCGGCGCTGCTCGGCCCGAACGGCAGCGGCATCGGGTCCAACTCCTGGGTGGTCTCCGGCGACTACACGACGACCGGCAAGCCGCTGCTCGCCAACGACCCGCACCTGGCGCCGCAGCTGCCCTCGCTCTGGTACCAGATGGGGCTGCACTGCCGGGAGATCACGGCGAAGTGCCGGTACGACACCGCCGGCTACACCTTCTCCGGCATGCCCGGCGTGATAATCGGCCACAACCAGGACATCGCCTGGGGCTTCACCAACCTCGGCGCGGACGTCACCGACCTCTTCCTGGAGAAGGTCTCCACCGACGGCTATCTCTACGACGGCAAGGTCAAGCCGTTCACCGTCCGCAAGGAGACCATCAAGGTCGCGGGCGGCAAGAGCCGGGAGATCACCATCCGCGAGACCAACAACGGTCCGCTGGTCTCCGACCGCAGCAGCGAGCTGGAGAAGGTCGGCCAGAAGGCCCCCGTCGCCAACGCGGCTCCGGACCGGGCCGACGGCTACGCGGTCGCCCTGAAGTGGACCGCGCTGGAACCCGGCAAGTCCATGGACGCGGTCTTCGAGCTCAACCGGGCCAAGGACTTCCCGTCCTTCCGCAAGGCGGCCGAGCACTTCGAGGTTCCCTCGCAGAACCTGATCTACGCCGACACCAAGGGCCACATCGGCTACCAGGCGCCTGGAAAGATCCCGGTCCGCC
Source organism: Streptomyces sp. Ncost-T10-10d (assembly GCF_900091955.1). Lineage (GTDB taxonomy): Bacteria > Actinomycetota > Actinomycetes > Streptomycetales > Streptomycetaceae > Streptomyces. The sequence continues at coordinate 42,686 of NZ_FMDF01000214.1, read as the reverse complement.
TCCAGGGCGACGGCACGATGCCCAGCCCCGGCTGGTCCTCGGCCTACGGCTGGAAGAAGGACCCGGTCCCGTTCGACGAGCTGCCCTACGAGTACGACCCGAAGCGCGGCTACATCGTCACCGCCAACCAGGCCGTCATCGACGAGGAGAAGTACTCCCACCTGCTCACCAAGGACTGGGGCTACGGCACCCGCAGCCAGCGGATCAGCGACCTCATCGAGTCGAAGATCAAGGGCGGCGGGAAGATCTCGACCGAAGACATGCAGAAGATGCAGATGGACAACACCAGCGAGATCGCCGCGCTGCTGGTGCCCGAGCTGATGAAGATCAATGTCTCGGACAAGAGCGTCCGCGAGGCACAGAAGCTCCTGGAGGGCTGGGACTACACCCAGGAGCCCGACTCGGCCGCGGCCGCGTACTTCAACGCGGTCTGGCGCAACATCCTCAAGCTGGCCTTCGGCGACAAGCTGCCCAAGGAGCTGCGGGTCGAGGGCGAGTGCCTCAATGTGCCCCGAGCCGACAGCTCGGGCCCGGTCGACGAGCAGGGCAAGCTGGTGCGCGAGTGCGGCCGGCGCGACGCGGACACGGCACAGCCGGACGGCGGTGACCGCTGGTACCAGGTCGTCGCCGACCTGATGGACGACCAGAACAGCGACTGGTGGAAGTCGCGGGCGAGCGGACGGGACGAGGCGACCGAGAACCGGGACGAACTCTTCGCCCGCGCCATGGAGGACGCCCGCTGGGAGCTGACCGCCAAGCTCGGCAAGGACATCACCACCTGGAGCTGGGGCCGGCTGCACCAGCTGACCCTGAAGAACCAGACCCTCGGCACCGAGGGTCCCGGTCTGCTCCAGCGGATCCTCAACCGCGGTCCGTGGGACCTCGGCGGCGGCGAGGCCGCGGTGAACGCCACCGGCTGGAACGCGGCGGGCGGCTACGAGGTCGTCTGGGTGCCGTCCATGCGGATGGTCGTCAACCTGGAGGACTGGGACAAGTCCCGCTGGATCAACCTCACCGGCGCTTCCGGGCACGCGTTCAGCGCGCACTACACCGATCAGACCGACAAATGGGTCAACGGTGAACTGCTCGGCTGGTCCTTCGGGACGAACGCCGTCGCCAAGTCGACGACCGACACCCTGACCCTCAAACCGTAGGGCCCATCCGGCGGATCACGGCAGGCGTCACCACCACGTCGACGGGGTGGTCGTGCGGTTCCTCAGGGACCTGCGCGACCACCTCGTTGTCGTACAGCAGGACGACCAGCGCCGGATGCGCTCCCGCCGCGGCGAGCCGGGCCAGCACCCGGTCGTAACTGCCGCCGCCGCGACCGAGCCGCATGCCGCGCGCGTCCACCGCGAGCCCCGGCAGCAGGACCGCGTCGGCGTCCAGGACCGCGTCGGGACCGAGGTGCTCCCCGTCCGGCTCCAGGAGCCCACGGCCGGCCCGGACCAGACGATCGGCTCCCTCGTACGGCGCCCAGTCCAGATCGTTGTCCGCGAGGAGCACCGGCAGCAGCACCCGTACGCCCCGCTCGCGCAGCGCGTCCAGCAGGGCGCGGGTGCCCGGCTCGCTCCCCACCGAGACGTATGCGGCGACGGTGCGCGCCCCGGAGAGCTCCGGAAGACTCAATGCGCCCCGGGTCAGAACCGTCGCGGCGTTTTCCACGTCTTCCCTGGGCAGAAGGCGTCGTGCGGCCAGCAGTTCACGCCTGAGAAGCGCCTTTTGGGACATGTCGGTGTTCAATGGGCACCTTTGAATGGCTTGTATGTACATATAGGCGTACAAAGTTAACCGGAGTCTCATCTTCCGCCCATGCGCTCCGGTTATGGTTCTGCGCATGACTCAGTCGCACCCCAGGATCAGCAAGGCTGTCATCCCGGCCGCAGGCCTCGGTACCCGCTTCCTGCCGGCCACCAAAGCCACTCCCAAGGAGATGCTGCCTGTCGTCGACAAGCCTGCGATCCAGTACGTCGTCGAGGAAGCGGTGGCCGCCGGCCTCTCCGACGTCCTGATGATCACCGGCCGCAACAAGCGCCCCCTTGAGGACCACTTCGACCGCAATTACGAGCTGGAGTCCGCGCTCACCCGCAAGGGAGATGCCGAACGGCTCCAGAAGGTCCAGGAGTCGAGTGACCTGGCCACCATGCACTACGTCCGGCAGGGCGACCCGCGCGGCCTCGGCCACGCCGTGCTGTGCGCCGCACCGCACGTCGGCGACCAGCCGTTCGCGGTCCTCCTCGGCGACGACCTGATCGACCCGCGCGACCCGCTGCTGGCCCGCATGGTCGACATCCAGGAGCGCGAGGGCGGCAATGTCATCGCGCTGATGGAGGTCGCGCCGGAGCAGATCCACATGTACGGCTGCGCGGCCGTCGAGTCCACCGCCCAGGGCGATGTGGTGCGCGTCACCGGCCTGGTCGAGAAGCCCGACACGGCCGAGGCGCCCAGCAACCTCGCCGTCATCGGCCGCTATGTCCTGGACCCGGCCGTCTTCGACATACTGCGTAAGACCGAGCCGGGCCGCGGCGGCGAGATCCAGCTCACCGATGCCCTTCAACTCCTCGCCGAGGACGAGAAGATCGGCGGCCCCGTGCACGGCGTCGTCTTCAAGGGGCGCCGCTATGACACCGGTGACCGGGGCGATTACCTCCGTGCCATTGTCAGACTCGCGTGCGAACGTGAAGACCTGGGCCCGGACTTCCGGACCTGGCTCCGCAGTTACGTCACCGAGGAGATGTAGCACTTTGAGCAGCACGATCTGGTCGGTGGACGAGCACCTGGAAGACATTCTCGGCGCAGTGCGACCGCTCGAACCCATCGAGCTGCAACTGCACGACGCACAGGGCTGCGTCCTCGTCGAGGACGTCATCGTGCAGATCGCGCTGCCGCCCTTCGACAACAGCTCGATGGACGGGTACGCGGTCCGTGTGGCCGATGTCCAGGGCGCCGACGAGGAGTTCCCCGCGGTGCTCACCGTCATCGGTGACGTCGCGGCGGGAAGCGACGGGCTGCCCGGCGACCGGAGCGTCGGCCCGGGCGAGGCCGCCCGCATCATGACCGGCGCCCCGCTGCCGGCCGGTGCCGAGGCCGTGATCCCGGTCGAGTGGACCGACGGCGGGACGGGCGGCGGCCCCGCCGACACCATGCGCGCCCACCGCGCCGCACCCGAAGGCGCGGGCGGCGAGGTCCGCGTGCACCGCCCCGTCGAGGCCCGCGCCCATGTCAGGGCCCGCGGCAGCGACGTCAAGCCGGGCGATCTGGCCCTGCGCGCCGGATCGGTGATCGGCCCGCCGCAGATCGGGCTGCTCGCCGCGATCGGCCGCTCGACGGTGAAGGTACGGCCCCGGCCGCGCGTCGTCGTCATCTCGACCGGCAGCGAACTGGTGCAGCCCGGCGAGGAGCTGACCGGTGGCCGGATCTACGACTCGAACAGCTTCGCGCTCACGGCCGCCGCCCAGGACGCCGGGGCGATCGCCTACCGGGTCGGTGCCGTCACCGACGACGCCGACACGCTCCGCGCCACGATCGAGGACCAGCTGATCCGCGCCGACATCGTCGTCACCACCGGCGGCGTCAGCGTCGGCGCGTACGACGTCGTCAAGGAAGCCCTGTCGTCGGTGGGCGACGAGGACGAGCCCGGCAGCGGCATCGACTTCCGCAAGCTGGCCATGCAGCCCGGCAAGCCGCAGGGCTTCGGCTCGATCGGCCCCGAACACACGCCGCTGCTGGCGCTCCCGGGCAACCCCGTCTCGTCGTACGTCTCCTTCGAGCTGTTCGTACGCCCCGCAATCCGCGCCCTGATGGGACTTCCGGACGTGAACCGCCCCACCGCCAGGGCCAAGCTGAACACCGACAAGGCACTCACCTCGCCGTCCGGTAAGCGCCAGTTCCTGCGCGGTACGTACGACGCGGAGGCCGGCACCGTCACCCCCGTCGGCGGCGCCGGATCGCATCTGATCGCCGCTCTCGCCCAGGCGGATGCGCTGATCGTGCTGCCCGAGGACGTCACCTCCGCCGAGCCCGGCACGGACACCGAGGTGATCCTGCTCCGTTGATCCCCGGGCGGTGGCGGTACGGTATCTGCCGCTGTGCCTTCCCGGGGACACCCCCGGGCCCCGGGCCCGCACCCCGGTGCGGGCCGAGCGGGCAACCGGCGCCCTACCGCGAGGCGGAGTTAGTTGAGTACGCAGAACAGGCTGACGCACATCGACGAGGCGGGCGCGGCCCGTATGGTCGACGTCTCGGAGAAGGACGTCACCGCGCGGGTGGCCCGCGCGAGCGGCCGGGTCCTCGTCTCGCCGCGCGTCGTCGAGCTGCTCCGCGGCGAAGGAGTCCCCAAGGGTGACGCCCTCGCCACCGCCCGCATCGCCGGAATCATGGGCGCCAAACGCACCCCCGAACTGATCCCGCTCTGCCACCCGCTCGCCGTCTCCGGCGTCGAGGTCGGCCTGAGCGTCGCCGACGACGCGGTGGAGATCACCGCCACGGTGAAGACCACCGACCGCACCGGCGTCGAGATGGAGGCCCTGACCGCCGTCTCGGTCGCCGCGCTCACCGTGATCGACATGATCAAGGCGGTCGACAAGGCGGCAGTCATCACGGACGTACGGGTCGAGTCGAAGTCGGGCGGCAAGTCCGGCGAGTACCGGCGCACCACGCCGGACGGAGCGGACGCATGACCGCGCCCGACGCGGTGGCCTCCGGCGGGCCGGACCGGAACGCGGCGTCCGGAACCGGGCAGTCCGGTGACGCCCGGCAGGCCGAGCCTCCGCTCGGCGGCGCACTGACCGCGCCGTACGCCGCCCTCGTCGTCACCGCATCCAATCGGGCCTCCGCCGGGATCTACGCGGACAAGGGCGGCCCCCTGATCTCCGAGGCGCTCACGCAGCTCGGGTTCGCGGTCGACGGCCCCCGGGTCGTGCCCGACGGCGACCCGGTCGAACAGGCGCTTCGCGACGGGGTGGCCGCCGGGTACGACGTCATCGTCACGACCGGCGGTACGGGCATCTCGCCCACCGACCGCACCCCCGACGCCACCCGTCGCGTCCTCGACCACGAGATCCCCGGCATCCCCGAGGCGATCCGCGCCGAGGGCCGCGACAAGGTGCCCACCGCCGCGCTCTCCCGTGGCCTCGCGGGCGTCGCCGGTCGCACACTCATCGTGAACCTGCCGGGCTCCACCGGCGGGGTGCGCGACGGCCTCGCCGTCCTCGCACGTCTTCTGGTGCACGCCGTCGACCAGCTTCGCGGCGGCGATCACCCCCGACCCGGGAGCCCGAGCTGAACGTCCCGACCTGGCCGGTGGTCCTCAACGACGGCGAGATCACCCTCCGTCCGGTGAAGATGCGCGACCAGCGCATGTGGCGCGAGGTCAACCGGCGCAACCGTGACTGGCTGCGCCCCTGGGAGGCGACCGTGCCGCCGCCCGCCCCGGGCGGCCCGGTGGCCCAGCGCCCCACCTATCGCCAGATGGTCCGTCATCTGCGCTCCGAGGCCGCCGCCGGCCGGATGCTGCCCTTCGCCATCGAGTACGAGGGCCGTCTGGTCGGTCAGCTGACGGTCGCCGGGATCACCTGGGGCTCGATGTGTTCGGGTCACATCGGCTACTGGGTCGACCAGGACGTGGCGGGCCGTGGTGTGATGCCGACCGCGGTCGCCCTCGCCGTCGACCACTGCTTCCGCAGGGTCGGACTGCACCGCGTCGAGGTGTGCATTCGGCCGGAGAACGGGCCCAGCAGAAGGGTCGTCGAGAAACTGGGATTCCGTGAGGAAGGTCTGCGTCCGCGCTATCTCCACATCGACGGCGCCTGGCGGGACCATCTGATCTACGCGCTCACCGCGGAGGAAGTACCTGACGGGCTGCTCCGGCGCTGGCACCAGGCACGACCCGGAACGCCTCGGGAAATAAAATAAGTGTTCGATATTGATCGGCATGTGACCGCAAACGGACGCGCAAACACCCACTGCTGATCTGAACAATCACAAAAAAAGTCCTTGATATCAGCCGGATCGTGCGACACACCGTGCCAATTGGCGGATGCCCCCGTGCAAACCCCTCTACGGTGTGAGACGTGAGCAGCAGCGGCCTCATCTACGCAGTCATCGTCGGGGCCTGGGCCGCCTACTTGGTGCCGATGTGGCTCCGCAGGCAGGACGAGCTCAATGAAGCCCGTCCGACGGAACGCTTCAGCACCGCCATCCGGCTGCTGTCCGGACGGGCGGCCATGGAGCGCCGGTATGCCAAGGAGCTGCAGGAGCGCATCACCGAGGAGGCGGGGCCCGACGCCGACCCGGACGTCGTCACGGACCGAATGGATTCCGTGGACGTCCGGGCCTTCGCCGCGCCTCCGGCGCATACCGAAGCCCGGGTGTACGACCCGGCGCGCCTGGACCGGGAACGCCCCGGACCCGGTGCCGCGCGGCGCGCGCGCCCGCGCACCGGCGGGACGGACGCCGAGCGCGTCCGGCGTGCCCAGCGACTCCAGGTCCTCGCGCGCCGTCGGCGTACCACCGTCGTCCTCTTCCTCGCCTTCACCCTCGGCGCGGTAGTCGCGGCGGTCGGCGGCCTCGGCTTTCTCTGGGCACCCGCGGTTCCGGCGGTGCTGCTGAGCACGTACATCGTGCATCTGCGCGCCCAGGAGCGACACCGGTTCGCCTTCACCATGGACCGGCGCCGGGCCGAAGTGGCGGCGCAGCATCTGCGCGAGAACCGTCCCCGCAGGCACCAGCCGGCCGCGGCGGCCCCCGCCGAGGCCGACGAGGAGCCCGAAGGGCGCCGCCCCGAGCCCGAGCCCGCACCGGCGGTCTCCCCGCAGGAGGCCGGCCGCCGCGCCCTGGTCGAGCAGACGGACCACGCGGAATGGGTCGACCAGCAGCGTGAACGCGGCCGGGTCCAGGGCGACAGCTGGGAGCCGGTCCCGGTTCCCCTGCCGACGTACGTCACCGCGCCCGTCGCCCCGCGCGCCACGGGCGGCATCGAGGTCGGCAACCCGGAGACCTGGAGCGCGGCCCGCTCCAGCACCGCCGAGCCCACCCAGACGGGTACCTCGCACCCCGTGGCGCCCCCTGTCGACCCGGCGCCGCGCCAGCGCACCAGCCAGTCCCGCCGCACCCGCGACCGTGGCCGGACCCCGCTCTTCGACCAGTACGAGGACGGGGAACGCCCCCGTGCCGCCAATGAGTGAGCCCCTTCGGGCCCCGCTGCGACACCGACTCGGCTGACCAGCACGGACCGGATTTCCAAGCACCCCCGCGGGGGTGCTAAAGTTTCACTCGTTGCAAGGGCCTGTGGCGCAGTCTGGTAGCGCACCTCGTTCGCATCGAGGGGGTCTGGGGTTCAAATCCCCACAGGTCCACCGCAGACACAAGATCCCGTCCGATCGAAAGATCAGGCGGGATCTTGTCGTTCCGGGCCCGCCCTCCGCGACGGGCCCATGAGAGGAAGGGGCCTCACGGGCCGTCAGTGACGGCGAGCTGCCCACAGCCAGGTGACATCGATCACCGCGATCGCGCCCCAGATCCAGCAGATGGCGGCAACGCCGGGCGGTGCGAGTGCCGTTGCGAGGGCGCCGAGTGCAACCGTGCCCAGCACCACCCGGGCGCCGCGCCCCGCGGTCAGGGACTCGCGCAGCAATCCTGGTTCCGTCAGCCGGTCGGACAGGTAGGCATCGAACGCCTCCGCGACCTGGTCGTCGATCTCGTCCCGCAGCCGGGCGTCCAGTGAGTCAGACACGGGCGGCCGCCCGGGGCGCGCCGGCCGTTGGCCGGAAAGCTGTCGCCCCGGCTGCCGGCGACAGCCTTCCTGTCAGGTCTCTGTGCATCTGCGCCCCCGCGATTCCCGGCGCCCGGTGGCGCCTTCCGGACCAAAATAGCGATTGCAGAGATGTTCTGCAAACATTCTCTGCAATGATTGCAGAACATCTCTGCAGTATGCTGGCGGCCATGGTCGAGCGTCCCGAGACGAGAGTGCTCACCGGCCCGGACCTCAAGGCCTTCTACAAGGCGCTGTCCAACCCGGTGCGCCGCGACATCCTGAGTTATCTCGGCGAACACGGCGAAGCGAACTCCACCAGCGTCGCCAAAGCCCTCGGCGAGTCCACCGGTACCACCAGCTATCACCTGCGCAAGCTCGCCGACCTCAAGCTGATCGCGGAGATCGAGGAGCGTTCCACCGGGCGGGAGCGCTGGTGGAAGTCGCTCATGACGAACATCTTCACGCCGCCCGGCCTGGAGATGACGGCGGACGAACGCGAGGCCGCCGTGAAGATCGGCGCGCTCAAGATGACTCATGACCTGAGTCTGGTCGTGCGGGCGTACGCCGGGTACGACGCCTCGGAGGGCTGGAACCAGATCTACCGCGCCGGGCTGCGGATGACGAAGGAACAGGTCGCCGCGTTCACCGAGGAGTACCAGGCGCTGCTGCACAAGTACGCGAGCGGGCCCGGTGAACACCCGCCGGGCGCACGCCAGATGGCCGTACGTCTGGTGATGCTGCCCGACGACGGCCGCGGCGCCGCGCCACTGCTCGACGACATGTGAGGGCGGGCCCGCCGTGCGAGGCCGCGGAGCGTTCGCCGGCAGTTCCCCGGAGCCCGGGGCAGGACGGTGCGGACAGGGCCAACTACGCTGGCACTGCTCGCCCGTTGCGTGGGTCCTGCCGGGGTTCTTCCATGGTGGGCGGGTTCTCAGCTGCTCGTGATTTCCCCGTACGGAGGAGTGTCCTGTGACGGCCGGAATGCCCAAGCCCCAGATCGACACCAGCAAGCCCCACCCCGCGCGCGTCTACGACTGGCTGCTGGGCGGCAAGGACAACTATCCGGTCGACCAACAGGTGGGGGAGACGCTGCCCGAGGAGGCGCGGGGCAACGCGGCGCGGAACCGGGCCTTCATGCACCGGGCCTCCGCCTGGCTGGCCCTGGGCGGGATCGACCAGTTCCTCGACATCGGCACCGGCATCCCCACGGCGCCCAATCTGCACCAGGTCGTCCAGGCCGTCATGCCGACCGCCCGGATCGTCTACGCGGACAACGACCCGATAGTCCTGCGTCACGCGGAAGCGTTGCTGATCAGCAGCCCACAGGGTGCCACCGACTACCTCCACGCGGATGTGCGGCGGCCCGAGGTGATCCTCGAACACGCCCGTGAGCTGCTGGATTTCCGCAGGCCCATCGCGCTGTCGCTGATCGCCCTGATGCACTTCCTGCCCGACGACCAGGACCCGTACGGCATCACCCGCACCCTGGTCGACGCCCTGCCCGCGGGCAGCTTCCTGGTGCTTTCGCACGGCACGGCCGACCAGCATCCCGAGCTCCGGCAGGAGACCGAGACCGCGTACAGGAAGGGGGCGATCCCGCTGCGGATGCGTACCCGAAGCGAGGTCGAGCCCTTCTTCGACGGCCTGGACCTCGTCGAGCCCGGGCTGGTGTTCGCCACGGAGTGGTACCAGGAGGAGCCCGCGCCGACGCGGGAACGCAGCGGCTTCTACGCGGGTGTCGGGCGGGTGCGCTGAGCCGGAGGGAGTGACGTCCGGGACCGATGGGTCCGGGGCGGTGCGGCAGTCCTGCTCCTGAGCGCAATGGCGAGAGGGTGGACCGATGAGCAATCTGCACGACCTCCTGGCGAAGCATGTCGGCGGCGGGGCGGCGCCGGGAGCCGTGGGCCTGGTCGCCCGTGGCCGCCGGGTCGAGGTGACGGCGGTCGGCTCCGCCGATGCGGACGGCACGACCCCGATGGCCAGGGACTCGATCTTCCGCATCGCATCCCTCACCAAGCCCGTCATCGCCGCGGCCGTCATGATGCTGGTCGAGGACGGCCGGATCGCGCTGGACGACGCGGTCGGGCAGTGGCTGCCGGAACTGGCGGCACCGAAGGTGGTCCGCACCCCGGCCTCCCCGGTCGACGACGTGGTCCCGGCTGCCAGGGCGATCACGGTGGCCGATCTGCTCACCTTCCGGGCCGGGTGCGGATTCCCGTCCGACTTCTCGCTGCCGGTGGTCGGACTGCTGTTCAGCGAGCTGAAACAAGGACCGCCGCAGCCCCGGCTCATCGAGGCGCCGGATGCGTGGATGGCCACCCTGTCCCGCATTCCGCTGCTGCATCAGCCGGGCGAGGCCTGGCTGTACAACACCTGCTCCGACATCCTGGGGGTGCTGACCGCCAGGGTCTCGGGCCGGCCGTTGCCCGAGTTCCTGGCCGAGCGACTGTTCGCGCCGCTGGGCATGGCCGACACCGGGTTCGCGGTACCGGCCGAGAAGCTCGACCGGTTCACCAGCTACTACCGGACCGACCCGGAGGCCGGCGGTCTCCAACTGGTCGACGCGCCCGACGGGCAGTGGAGCAGCGTGCCCGTGTTTCCGTCCGGTGCCGGCGGGCTGGTCTCGACCGCGGACGACTGGTACTCCTTCGCCCGGATGCTGCTCGCCGAGGGCAGTGCCGACGGGCGCCGGCTGCTGTCGGCCGAGTCGGTGCGGCAGATGACCACCGACCATCTGACGCAGGCGCAGCGTGACGACAGCACGCTGTTCCTGGAGGGGCAGGGCTGGGGCTTCGGCGGCTCGGTCGATGTCGAGGCCATCGACCCCTGGAACGTGCCGGGACGCTACGGCTGGGTGGGCGGTACCGGAACGGCGGCGCACCTCACCCCGTCCACCGGCACGGTCACCGTTCTGCTCACTCAGCTGGAAATGGCCGGACCGACCCCGCCCGCGGTGATGCGGGAGTTCTGGCAGTACGCGGCCGAGGCCTGAGGCCCGCCCGCGGCCGTCACCTGCGGACTACAGCAGCGGCTTCGCGAAGCAGATGCTGCTCTCGTACGTGCGGTAGTGGCCGAACTTCTCGCACGGGGTGTAACCGCTCGATGTGTACAGCGCGATCGCCTCGGGCTGCTTGTCCCCGGTCTCCAGCACCATGCGACTACGGCCCGCCGCCCGCGCGTCGGCTTCCAGGGCGGCCAGGATGCGGCGCGCCAGCCCGTTGCCGCGGCCCTCGGGTATCACGAACATCCGCTTGATCTCGGCGTCGCCGTCGGAGTAGCCCTCGTCGTTCTGCTCCTGGGAGCGCCAGCCGCCGGTGGCGACCGGGCGGTCCTGCGCATCGTAGGCGAGGAGATACAGACCGTTCGGCGGTTCGAACATCGACGCGTCGAGCGGTGTGACATCGCCCTCGTCGCCGTATCGCTCGGCGTACTCGAGCTGCACCTGGTCGTTGAGTTTGACGGCATCGGCGTGATCGAAGGGCCGGGGATGGATATTCATGCGAATTATGGTACAGGTATGCGTTGTCCAGGTGTCGGTATCGTGCCGGAATGCTCACTGTGACCAGCGTCAATGTGAATGGGCTCCGTGCCGCCGCCAAGAAGGGCTTCGTCGAGTGGCTGGCCCGGACCGAAGCCGATGTGATCTGCCTGCAGGAGGTGCGGGCCGAGCCGCAGCAACTGCCCGACGAGGTGCGCGACCCCGAGGGCTGGCACACCGTGCACGCACCGGCCGCCGCCAAGGGGCGGGCCGGTGTCTCCCTCTATACGCGGCGGGCGCCCGAGCGCGTGCAGATCGGGTTCGGCGGCTTCGGGGCCGCCGGGAGCGAGGAGTTCGATGCGAGCGGCCGCTACATCGAGGTCGACCTTCCCGGTGTCACGGTCGCGAGCCTGTATCTGCCCTCGGGTGAGGTCGGCACGGAGAAGCAGGACGAGAAGGAGCGGTTCATGGCCGCGTTCCTCCCGTATCTGAAGGGCCTCAGGGAGCGGGCGGCGGCCGGCGGTCGTGAGGTCGTGGTGTGCGGTGACTGGAACATCGCCCACCAGGAGGCCGACCTGAAGAACTGGAAGGGCAACAAGAAGAACTCCGGCTTTCTCCCCGAGGAGCGGGAGTGGCTGACCCGGGTCTTCGACGAGGCCGAGTACGTCGATGTCATACGGGCGCTGCATCCGGAGGAGGAGGGGCCGTACTCGTGGTGGTCCTACCGCGGGCGGGCCTTCGACAACGACACGGGCTGGCGGATCGACTACCAGGTGGCGACGCCGGGGCTGGCCGGGCGTGCGGTGAAGGGCTGGGTCGAGCGGGCCGCGACGCACGGCGAGCGGTGGAGCGACCATGCGCCGGTGACGGTGGTCTTCGACCTGTAGGGCGTGCGGGGGCACGCTGATCAGGGGCCCTCTGGCAGGCATGTTCAGTGGGTCCTTGGCCCGTCCTGTCAGGAGACGGGTCTCCGCGGCGGGCGGTCGGTGCTGTCGTGGCGCAGCCGGCGGTCCAGGGCCATGGAGAGCTCGGCGTCCACCACCGCGCGGGCCAGTGGGCGCAGTTGGGGCGGTTCCATGACGTCGCTGTGGGCTTCGAGGGCGCCCACGAAGAGTTCGGCGAGAGCGTCCGCGTGCTCGCGGACCCGGCGGGCGGCCGAGAGCACCGTGGCGAGCGGCACCCCTTCCCGTACCAGCTCGGCCGACACCTCCAGGAGGCGTCGGCTGATGTGGACGATCTCGTCGCCATCGGTGGCCAGATAGCCCAGGTCGAGGGCGGCGGCCAGGTTCTCCGGGGTGACCTCGCCCTCGAAGTGGTCCGCGAGCTGTTCGGGGGTGAGGTGGACCGGGGTTTCCTCGGTCGGTTCGCCCAGGCCCAGCACCTCGGCGACATCGCGGCCACTCTCGAAGGTGCGGGCGAGATCGGCGATGCCGGTGAGGGTGTGGCCGCGCTCCAGCAGCCCCGCGATGGTGCGCAGCCTGGCCAGGTGGTGGTCGTCGTACCAGGCGATGCGCCCCTCGCGGCGGGGTGGTGAGATCAGGCCGCGCTCCCGGTAGAAGCGCACGGTCCGCACGGGGATACCGGCCTCCTTGGCCAGCTCCTCCATCCGGTATTCGCGGTGCTCGCGTCCTTCAGCCACACCCGCACCCTATGTTCTACCGCCGGTAACTTTCCCTCGTCGCACCCCTACCCATCGGTACGAAGCTGCTCTACTCTCCCAACAATGCCAGTGATTGCTGGCAGAGTCGTGTGACGTACCGCGGGAGGCGGCAGCATGGCCCAGCACGAGCACGTACGAGTGGCGGTGATCGGATCCGGATTCGGGGGCCTCGGGGCCGCGGTCCGGCTGCGCCGCGAAGGCATCACGGACTTCGTCGTCCTGGAACGGGCCGACTCCGTCGGCGGCACCTGGCGCGACAACAGCTATCCGGGCTGCGCCTGCGACGTACCGTCCCACCTCTACTCGTTCTCGTTCGCCCCCAACCCCGAGTGGCCGCGCACCTTTTCCGGACAGGAACACATCCGCGCCTACCTGGAGCATGTCGCGGACACCTTCGGGCTGCGCCCGCACATCAGGCTGGGCCATGAAGTGATGACGATGCGCTGGGAACGCGACGAGCTCCACTGGGTCATCGAGACCGGGGGCGGGGCCACGTTCACCGCCGATGTCGTCGTCTCCGCGACCGGCCCGCTCTCCGACCCGAAGATGCCGGACATACCCGGGCTCGACGGCTTCCCCGGCAAGGTCTTCCATTCGGCCCGCTGGGACCACGACTACGACCTGACCGGCAAGCGCGTCGCGGTGATCGGCACCGGAGCCTCCGCCATCCAGATCGTGCCCTCGATCCAGCCGAAGGCCGCCGAGCTGACGCTCTTCCAGCGCACCCCGCCGTGGGTCATGCCGCGCATGGACCGCAGGATCAGCGGCGCCGAGCGCTGGCTGCACCGCACGCTCCCCTTCACCGGCACCGCGCGCCGCGGACTGCTCTGGAGCATAAGGGAGTTGCAGGTCAGCGCCTTCACCAAGCACCCGAACGAGCTGCGCCTGGTCGAGACGATAGCCAAGTCCAACATGGCGCGGTCCATCAAGGACCCGGCGTTGCGGGCCAAGCTGACCCCCTCGTACCGCATCGGCTGCAAGCGCATCCTGCTGTCCAGCGCCTACTACCCGGCGCTCGCCCAGCCCAATGTGGAGGTGGTCGCCTCCGGTCTGGCCGAGGTCCGCGGCTCCACGGTCGTCGCCTCCGACGGTACGGAGACCGAGGCCGACGCGATCATCTTCGGCACCGGCTTCCATGTGACCGACATGCCGATCGCCGACCGGGTGGTGGGCGCGGAAGGCATCACGCTTGCAGAATCCTGGAAGGACGGCATGCAGGCGCTGCGCGGTGCGAGCGTGACCGGCTTCCCCAACTGGATGACGATCATCGGCCCCAACACGGGGCTCGGGAACTCCTCGATGATCCTCGTGATCGAGTCCCAGCTGAACTACATGGCCGACTATCTGCGCCAGCTGAACGTGCTGGGCGGCCGTGTCGCACTCGACGCGCGGCCCTCGGCGGTCGGGGCCTGGAACCGCCGCGTGCAGGAGCGGATGAAGCGCACCGTGTGGAACACCGGTGGCTGCACCAGTTGGTACCTGGACGCCAACGGTCGCAATACGACGGCCTGGCCGGGCACCACTTCCGAACTCCGCAAGGTGACGCGGTCGGTCGACCTCGCGGAGTACGAGGTCGTCCGGGTACCGAAGCAGACCGCTGCCCCCGAGCGGTCCGTCGTCGAGGAGATCGTGGGATGAGCCGGCTGCTGCGGCGCGACGACGCCCCGCCGGTCCCCGCGCGCGAGCTGACCGCGATCTCCGCCGACGGCGCCCGGATCCATGTCGAGGTGCACGGGCAGGACGGCGCCCCCGCGGTGGTCCTGTCGCACGGCTGGACCTGCAACACCCACTTCTGGGCCGCGCAGATCCGGGACCTTGCGGTGGACCACCGGGTCGTCGTCTACGACCAGCGGGGCCACGGCCGTTCGCCCGCGGTCGGCCGCGACGGGTACAGCACGAACGCCCTCGCCGACGACCTCGAAGCGGTGCTGGCCACCGCCCTCGAACCGGGCGAGCGGGCCGTGCTCGCCGGGCACTCCATGGGCGGGATGACGATGATGGCCGCCTCGCGGCGGGCCGGGCTGCGTGAGCACGCGGCCGCCGTACTGCTGTGCAGCACCGGCAGTTCGCGGCTGATCGCCGAGTCGCTGGTGGTGCCGTTGCGGGCCGGGGCCGTCCGTACCCGGATGACCCGCGCGATTCTCGGGGCGCGTGCCCCGCTCGGGCCGGTCACGCCGGTCTCCAGGCGGATACTCAAGTACGCCACGATGGGAGCGGGTTCGGCACCCGAACGGGTCGAGATCTGCGCCAGGATCGTGCACGCGTGCCCGCGGGCGGCCAGAGTCGCCTGGGGGCATGTCCTCGCTGATCTCGATCTCGACGCGGGGGTAAGGGAGTTGTGGGTGCCCACGGCGGTCATCGCGGGTACGGAGGACCGGCTGACGCCGCTCGCGCACGCCCGTGCCATCGCGGCGGCGCTCCCCGACTGCCTGGGGCTCACCGAGCTGGCGGGCATGGGCCACATGACACCGGTGGAGGCGCCGGAGGCGGTCACCGCGAAGATCCGGGAGCTCGTCACCGCGTACGTCCCGGCGGGCGGCGCGGACAGTGTGGACGGTACGGCCGAGAAGGAGGATGTCGCATGAGCGACAGGCGGAGTCTCGAAGGACAGGTCGTCGTCGTCACGGGCGCTGCGCGTGGCGTGGGTGAACTGCTGGCGCGCAAGCTCTCGGCGCGCGGAGCCAAGCTCGCGCTGGTCGGCCTCGAACCGGACGAGCTGAAGAAGGTCTCCGAGCGGCTGCACGCGGAGAGCGACCACTGGTTCGCGGACGTCACCGACCACGAGGCGATGGCGCGCGTCGCCGAGCAGGTCAAGGAGCGGTTCGGGAAGGTCGACGTCGTCGTCGCCAACGCCGGAGTCGCGTCGGGCGGTCCGTTCGTCGACTCGGACCCGGAGGCGTGGCGCCGGGTCATCGAGGTCAATCTGATCGGCGGTGCGGTGACGGGGCGGGCGTTCCTGCCGGTCCTCATGGAGAGCCGCGGGTACTTCCTGCAGATCGCCTCGCTCGCCGCGATAACGCCCGCGCCGATGATGACCGCGTACTGCGCGTCCAAGTCGGGGGTCGAGGCGTTCGCGCACAGCCTGCGGGCCGAGGTCGGCTATCGCGGGGTGAAGGTCGGGGTCGGCTATCTGTCCTGGACCGACACGGACATGGTGCGGGGCGCCGACCGGGACGACGTGATGCGGGAACTGCGGCAGCGGCTGCCCTGGCCGTCGAACCGTACATATCCGCTGGGTCCGGCGGTCGACCGGATCGTGGCCGGTATCGAGCGGAGGTCGGCGCATGTGTACGCGCAGTGGTGGCTGCGCGGGATGCAGTCCGTGCGGGGCTACCTGCCCTCGGTGATCGGTGTCGTCGGACAGCGCGAGATGCGGCGGTTCGGGGCGCGGCTGGAGGGCGTGAGCAAGGGACTCGTGGGCGCCGGAGGCGCGGCTGACCAGGACGCGCGGGCGGTGCGTACGCAGAGTAAGTGATCGAAATGCGACGAATGTCGGGGCGTGTAACTCTGGTCGAGGCCGTTACAGGCCATCCCCACGCACCCACTAGGAGTGAACAGCATGGGTATCGCAGACCAGTTCAAGGACAAGGCGCAGGAGCTCGCCGACCAGGCGAAGCGCAACCAGGGCGAGGGCCGCGAGGGCCACGAGGGCCGCGGCGAGGCTCGGAACCAGGGTCGGGAGCGGGCGCAGGGCGCGTCCGGGCGGGCCTCGAAGACGTCGCAGCAGGGCCGTAACAAGGCCCAGTCGACGACGCGCGACGCCCGCGAGAAGTTCGACCGCTGACGCGTTTCGCGACTCTGCGCGTTGTCTGTGAGGGGCGTGCCCGGGTCTCCGGGCGCGCCCCTTTCGCGTGGCGCGGATCAGGGCTTCCGCGGACCGCCGACGGGCGGAGGCCGGCTCCCGGCCGGGTGCGCGAACCCGCTGCAGGGCCGCGGCGTGAGTGAAGTCCGCTTCGCGGCGTCGCCGGACGCAGGGTCGTTGCGATTGGCGCCCTGCAGGGGCTTGATCCCGAGAAGGTCATCCGTCTCGGCTTCGCCTGTCACGAGGCTGTCGGGCCGGTGGTTCGAGCCCGACCCTCTCGAACCAGAGCCTTTTCGGGGGCTGTTAGCCTGCGGCGATCCATTCTTCGCTTACCGGACTCATACCAGTCCCTCACCAACAAGAGGTTGCGCATGCGCGCAGGCAGATCCGGCTTCGCGGTCATGGTCGCGGGAACGCTCGCCCTGGGAGCATTCACCGCGCCGTCCGCGCAGGCGGCGGACACCGGCGTCAAGGTGTCGAACCTGGTCCTGAACAAGGGCAAGTCCATCATCGTGGGCACGTCTGCAGAGGTCAGGCCCACATTCACGTACCACGTGTCGTGGCCGTCCGGCCTCAAGCAGTCCGACGTGAACACCTCCGTGCTCCTGTACCACGACACCACCCCCGCCAAGGCCTCGGAGCGCGGGGCCATCTACACGGTGCTCACCGCCTGTGAGGACGGCTCCGTGGCCGCCGACTGCGAGGGCGAGCTGTACATCGACCCGCGCTACACCCTCGATTCGAACAACGACGCCACGACCTGGAAGAGCGCCATCTGGGTACGCATCTGGAACGCGAAAGGCGGGCTCAAGAGCGAGGAGTATCTGCCTCTCTCCGCCACCGTGCAAGTCAAGCGTGCGGCGAAGGTCACCGTCGACGCCTCGCCCGAACCTGTCGCCAAGGGCGGCAAACTCACCGTCACCGGCAAGATCACCCGCGCGGACTGGGTGAAGCACACGTACACCGGCTTCGGCGGCAAGGCGGCCAAGCTCCAGTTCCGCAAGGCCGGCACCAGCACGTACAACACGGTCAAGATCGTGAAGGCGAGCTCGACCGGTGCCCTGAAGACCACGGTCACCGCCTCCGTCGACGGCTACTGGCGCTGGACCTTCGGTGAGACGAACACGACCGGCGGCGCGACCGCGGCCGGCGACTACGTCGACGTCAAGTGACGGTCTCCTTCCCTCGGAACAAGCCGACCCGGTAGCCCCGGCCCGGCGCGCCGGGCTCCTGGCGCGCCGGGTGAGACGGTCCTGGCCGGTGCCCCGGTCGGACCGACCGTCTCACCCGGCGCACAGCACCACGGCCCGCAACCCAGGGCGCGTATCGGGCTGATCGACCTGGAGCGACACTGACGAGACGTCAGTGGAACACGATGGCGTGGCCGCCGGTGATGCTCGCCAGACACGCCTGGTAGAGCTCGTACCAGGCGAAACGCTCCGTCTCGAAGGGTCCGTCGATTGCCGGACCCGCGGCCGGTCCGGTTCCCTCCGGATCGGAGGGAACGCCCTTGTCGTCGAGGTCGATGCCTATCGACGCCGCGATGCCCGAGAGTTCAGCCAGCAGGCGCCGACTGGAGCCGACCATTCCAGCGCCCTCGACTTTCGCCTCGTCGGGGAGGAAGAGCGGATCGTCGAAGTCGACCGGCACGTAGTAGCCGGCATTGTCGGCGTGACAGAGGAGATGGGAAGCGAGCATCGACGTCTCGTCCCGGATCTTCTCGCAGTCGTGGTCGTACTGGCGCTTGCTGACCGCCAGGGCCGGTGTGACGGGTTCGCCGAGGTTCGCGAGTACCAGGATGCGGCGCAGGTGGGTCAGGTACCCGTAAGGGAAGCCGCTGGAGAAGGTATGGGCACGAGGCGGATCGGTGATCTCCGGCTCGTGCCAGCTGATTCCCTCCGCCGTGAGCGCCTGGCCGAGGCGGGCGAAGGAACGGCGGTGGTGGTCGAGACCCTCGGCGTCATTGCGAGCCTGGTCGTAGAGGAGTCCGACCGATATCGAAAGTCCCATGGGCCGAAGTGTAGGAACGACCTCTGACAGCGGCGGACCGGCCGCCCACGGTGACACATCAGGCCGGCGTCCCGGCGGTGCCGCCGAACGGTACGCCTGTCTTGGTCGGAGTGTTGTTCCCAATCGTTATGCGGGACTAATGGGGCAAGTGATACGTACTGCGGCACATGTGGTCAGAGGAGCATTGACGGGGCGTGCGTCGTCGCAGGAGGCTGAGCGATCTCCCCCACGGCCAGTCCCCCCACGCGGTAAACCTTTCATTCAACCGTTGGATTGCCCATGCGCACAGTTGCTTCCGCAGGCACGCTCACGGCCGCCGTCACCGCGGCCCTGCTGCTTGCACCTTCGGCGTACGCCACCGCTCCCGGCGACAACGGCACCGTGAAGATCCACGATGCCGCGACCGGCGAGGAGCTTCGTAAGAACGAGCCTCACGTGTGCACCTTCTATCTCGACGCCTTCGGTTTCGACGCCGGCCAGAAAGTGGACTGGCGCATCGCAGCCTGGCCCCCGACCGCCCAGGTCAAGGGCGAGATCGTGAAATCCGGTTCGCTGACGCTCGACGGCAAGGGACACCTTCGTTCGGAGGACCAGTCCCTGCCCGACGGCCACTACAAGCTGTTCTGGAACTTCGACGGTGAGCACGGCAAGGCCAAGCACAAGGTCTTCTGGGTCGACTGCGGCGGCGAGAACCCGGGCGGCGGGAACCCGGGCGGCGGGAACCCGGGCGGCGGGAACCCGGGCGGTGAGAACCCGGGCGGTGAGAACCCGGGCGGTGAGAAGCCGGGTGGCGAAAAGCCCGGCGAGTCCACGCCGTCGGAGTCCGCCACCGAGCCGGGATCCGTCAGCCCGTCCACCCCGGCGCAGCCGAGCGGGACACCCGGTTCGTCCACCCCCGAGGACGCGACAGCGACGCCCTCGGCTTCGGCCTCCACCCCCTCGTCCGCACCGTCCGCACACGGTGGCGGTGACCTCGCTGAGACCGGTAACGGCGCGCCTGTCGGCCTGCTGTCCGCAGCGGCTGCCGCGCTCGTCGCGGCCGGTGGTTTCCTGGTGATCCGTCGCCGCAAGGCGCAGCAGCACTGATGCGCGTCGGAGCCCCCGTGCTCCGTGGACGGTGAACTCGTCGTTCGATCTCCGCCCGTGGTCAGCCCTTGGCTGACCACGGGCTTCGGGGTTTTCGAGCAGGCTGGACCCAGCGGGAGCGATCAGAGGTCACGTGCGGGCCGGGTGCATAGTGGAGGGTCTCGGAGACCGTTCTGTTCTCACCTGGAGTCGTCGATGGCCGTTCGCCGTGTCGTGCCCAACATCCAGTCAGAAGCTGCGCACGAGAACCGGGAGTTCTATGGCCTACTGGGCTTCGAGGAGGTCATGAACCACGGCTGGATCATGACGCTCGCCTCCCCGTCCGGTCCTGCGGCGCAGGTCAGTTTCATGACCCACGACAAGACTGCCCCGGTCGCTCCCGACATGAGTATCGAAGTGGACGACGTGGACGCGGCCTATGCGGTCATGCGGGACAGCGGTGCGGAGATCGTCCATGCCTTGCAGGACGAGGAGTGGGGCGTGCGGCGCTTTTTCGTCCGCGATCCCAACGGCCGGGTGGTCAACGTGCTGGGCCACCGCTGACGCCCTCTCGCACAGCCTGCGAAGGCGGCGGCCACAGCCACTTGTTGATGGCTGCGACCAGTGCGGTCGCTTCGTAGTGGACCGCGAGCTTGTCATGGCACGTGGCCACAGCCTTGTGGTGCTTGAGTCGATCGATGCCGCATTCGATCGCGTGCCGCTCGCGTTTGTCGACCTCGTCGAAGTCGAACTCCGGCGGAGCCGACCATCGTGAGAGCCGTGCTCCTTGCCGTTCCGGATGCGGCGGCGGGTCAGGATGCCTTGACGGCCTCGACGAACGGCGTCCAGGCGGACGCGGCGATGACGAGTGCCGGTCCTTCGGGGCGCTTGGAGTCGCGGACGGGGACGATGCCGGGGTGGCCGTCCGCGACTTCGAGGCAGTCGCCGCCACTGCCGTTGCTGTGGCTGCTCTTACGCCAGGTGGCGAACCCCTCTGCGACTTCGAGGCAGTTGCCGCCGTCGCCGTTGCTGTAGCTGCTCTTGCGCCAGGTGGCGATGCTGAGGTCAAGGTCGATGCTGGCCATGCCGGTACTCCTCAGCCGCCTTCTCGATCAGGGCGAGGGACGCCTCTGGCGGCGAGGCGGCGGCCCTCAGCCGATCGTATGCCTTGCGGTAACGCACCACGATGGACGGATCGTCGATGGTCTGACCGTGGTAGGGGCCCTCGGTGTAGAGCAACGGCGGTTCGTTGTCGAAATCCATGAGGAAGAGGGGCAGTTCCGAGAGGGCGCGGGTCGGGCCGTTCCACGGAAGGATCTGTGCAACGACGCGGTTCCGCCGTACCAGGGCGGCGATATGGTCCAGCTGCTCGGCCATCTCCACAGGCGGGACGATGGAGTGGTGCACCAGGGACTCGTGCATGATCACCCAGTACTCGGGCTTTTTGGGGTTGTGGAAGAGTCGGGCCCGGTGCAGCCGGGCGACGATCTTGGCCTCGACCTCTTCCGGCGTATCCAGGGAATGCGCGGAGTGAATGACAGCAGCAGCGTACGACCTGGTCTGGAGCAGCCCGGGGATTAGCGTGCCGGACCACTCGCTGATGGTCCGGGCTCGCGTCTCCGCCTCTACGACCGCAGCGAAGTACGAAGAGTGAGCGCCCTGTTTGGCCTTCCTCACGTCCTCGCACCGCCGTTGGAAGAACCCGTCCGTCCCCAGCATCCGGTCCACATGCTGTGCCAGATCCACCGGCATCCGGCGATGGCCGTGCTCGATCTCGCTCAGGTACGTGATGCCGTAGAAACTGCCGTCCACCAGTTTCTCCAGGGTCAGGCCCGCCTCCTCCCGTTTGAAGCGGAGTTCCTTGCCGTAGAACTGCGGGACACCCGCCGAGCCGTCGATCTCCTTGCGCGTAGCCACTTTTGACCACCTTTCGCGCTGTGCGTTGTGGAGTGGGAAACCTTTTCAAGGTAGAGCCCCGTGCGGCAGCGTGTGAGTGGTTCGTCACAGTGTGCAACGAAAGGTGGATGGCCCCTCATGGACGAGACACAGGACACCCCCGACTACGACATCGGCTCGGCCGTCGACGCGCTCCGCGCCGCGCTCACGGCACACGGCATCACCCTGCCGTCGCTGGGCGTCGACCCGTTGACGCTCGCCTGGTGGGCGCCCCGGCCGCCGCTGGTCGCGCTCGGCAACTGCAATGCGGCCACCGCGCGTCGGCTGGCCGAGGTGCTGCGTACGGCGGCCGGCGGATGAGCCCGCTGCCGATCGCGGTGGACCTGCTCGCGGTGCCGAAGGCCGTACCGGAGGTGCGACACACCCTGCGGGAGCGGTGCGGGGGCGCGGATTCGCCCGATCTGCTGCTCTGCGTCAGTGAGTTGCTGACCAATGTGATCGTGCATCTCGGCGAGGGAACGCCGGTCACGCTCCGGGTCAGCGGCACATGCACCGGTCGTGTCCGCGTCGAGCTGAGCGATCCCGAGCCGTGTGCCTGGCCGGCGATGCGGAGCGCGGCGGGCGGTGACGAGTCGGGGCGGGGGCTGGTGCTCGTGGACGCGTTGTCGCTGCGGTGGGGGGTGGATCAAGGCGCGCGGCAAGACGGTGTGGTGCGAGCTGCCGGCGCCCACCGGGTGGGAGCGGGCGGTGGGCGATCCGGTTGCCGTCGGTGCCGGGGGAGCGGGGCCGCCCGCGTAGAGGGGCCGGACCCCCGTCCGCGGGCGCGATGTGCCTCGATCAGCGGCGTGCCAGGGCCACGACCTCCTGGTCGAAGCCCACCACCAGCCGGCCGCTCGGTGTCACCGCCACGGCGCGTACTTCCGAGGGGAACAGCAGCTCCGGGCCCATCTGCCGGCCGGCCGTCAGGTCCCAGAACCGGACCGTGCCGTCGTCGCCGCCGGTGACGGCGGCCGGACGTCCCTCCAGCGTGGTGACAGCCACGGCCCTGACCGGTCCGGTGTGTCCGGTGAGCAGGGCGTCGAGCCGTCGCGCGGCGAGGTCCCACATCCGCACCGTGCCGTCGTGGCAGCCGGTGACCGCCACCGGACGGTCCCCGATCACGGCCGCCGCCACGGACAGGCCCCAGTCGCCTCCGGCCAGCGGCTCGCCGACGGGCTCCCCGGCGGCCAGGTCCCAGATCCGCACCGTCTCGTCGTTGCCGACGGTGACGGCGAGGGGACGGTCGTCCACCACCGTGGTCGCCACCGCCCACACCCAGCCGGTGTGCCCGGTGAGAGGTTCGCCGAGCGGTCGCAGCGTCGTCAGGTCCCACAGGCGAACGGTTTTGTCCCATCCGCAGGTCACGGCGACGGGCCGCTCCGCCACCGCAGTGACGGCCACCGCCGTGACCGGCCGGGTGTGACCCTGGAGAGCGCCCACCTGGCGACCGGTGGCGGTGTCCCACAGGTGGACCTGTGTGTCGCAGGCCGCGAGGGCGACGGTGCGCCCGTCCAGCTCCGCAGTCGCCAGTGCCTTCATCGGCCGGGTGTGCTCGGTCAGGAGGCGGCCGGTGCTCACGACTGAGCCTGTGCCCAGATCCCATGCCCGTACCGCACCGTCGTCGCCGGCCGTGAAGGCCATCGGACGCCCCTCGGCCACCGCCGTCGCCGCTGCCCTCACCGGTCGGCCGTGGCCCGCGACGGGTGAACCCGGCAGGTCGCCGGGGCCCAGCCCCACCACCTCGACCGTCTTGTCCTCGAAGGCGGCGAGGGCGACCGGACGGCCGTCCACCTCCGCGGTGACCACGGCAAGGATCGCGGAATTCGCACCGTGGCCCAGATCATCCAGTACCTCCCCGGTTGCGGGGTCCCACACCTCCAGGGTGGGGCAGGGGTCGCACTCGTCGAGCCAGCCGGCCGTGACGGCGGCCGTCCGGCCCTCGACCAGTACGGTGGCGATCACGGTGACGCTCTGCTGCTGTGGCCCCCTGCGGGCCTTCTTCATCGGCTCCCGCGAGGCGAGATCCCACCAGCGCAGTTTCCCGTCGGAGCCCGCGGCGAGGGCGACCGGACGGCCCTCCACCACGGCGGTCGCCACCGCACGCGCCTCCCGGTCCTCGCCCGTGTCCAGCGGACCGACCGGCCGTCGGGTGGCCAGGTCCCACACCTGTACGGCCCGCTCCTTCTCGTCCCAGCCCGTGGTGACGGCGACGGTCCGGCCCTCCACCACCGCGGTGGCGACACCGGTCACGGCCCTCTGGGATCCGGTGAGGGGTTCCCCCAGCGGCGCAAGCGCGGCAACGTCCCAGACCCGCACCACGCCGTCCCGGTCGCCGCTCACGGCTACCGGGCGGCCGTCCACCATCGCGGTGACCACGGCGCACACTGCGCCGCTGTGCCCGGTGAGGGGCTCACCGATGCGACGGCCGTCAGCCAGGTCCCACACCTGAACCGTCTTGTCCTGGCCGCCGGTCACGGCAACGGCGCGGCCGTCCACGAGGCAGGTGGCCACAGCGGTGATGCCGGACGTGTGTCCGGTGAGTGGTGCGCCGACCTGCCGACGGGTGGCGAGGTCCCAGATCCGTACGGTCCTGTCGGTGCTCCCGGTGACGGCGACGGCCCGGCCTCCCAGTACCGTCGCGGCCACCGCCGCCACCTTGCCGGTGTGGCCGGACAGCGTGTGCAGCGGCCGGTCGGCCCGGTGCAGTTGGCCGCTGGAACCGGTGGCCCAGTCCACCACCCAACGGACGTCGGGACCTCCCTCGACCGGCACGTCGGAGATCCGTCGGGACAGATCCCGGTCACCGAACCGTGCCGCGGCCAGCGCGAGCAGGTCGCGTCGTCCGTGGGGGCGCGCGTCACGGCGGGGGTCCTGGTCCGACAGCCGGTACACCGCCGCGGCCAGCCGCGCCGCGGGGCTCACCGCCTGGTCCAGGAGCGCGTGGACGTCTTCCGGAGCCCCCCGTACGAGGAACGCCGGGTCCGACAGCCGTGCGTCCACCTCCGCAGCCTCGGTCAGCACGGTGGCGAACCGCTCAGTCCCGTTCAAGGGTGAACACTCCGATCTTCATTTGCTCGTCGCCTGAGCGGCCGTACGAACCCAACGCCGCCACTCCTGCTGGGGATTGAGGGGAAGCGGGCGTGGAGACATCGGCCCGGCGAGCGCCCGTGCCAGGAAGTTTTGCCGCACTCCGGAGGCTCGTACAACAGTTCGCCGGGCACGTTGTTGTGATGCTCCTCACGCAGCGGATCACGGCCCTGCGGTGGCCCGCCCCTCGGCCCCGCAAGGCCGAGGGGCGGACCGGCGAAGGGTGCTCACCGCAGGGTTCACTCGCGCGGGAACGGGAACGGGAACAGGGACAGGGGGACAGGGGATCAACGCGGGGGCAGCGGCGGACGCCGTCGGTCCGGGACGTCGTCGTACGTCGGAGGGGTCGCCGCCGGGTGTGCGGCCAGGAGGTCCAGCGCCACCCGTACCCCGTCGTCCAGCACCGCGTACCGGCCCTCGGCCCAGTCGAGCGGGGTGCGCAGGGCCTCCAGGTCCGGTTCGACGCCGTAGTTCTCGACCGACCAGCCGTACGCGTCGAACCAGGCCGCGTTCATCGGCACCGTGATCACCGTGCCGTCGCCCAACCGGTGGCGGCCGGTCATGCCGACCACGCCGCCCCACGTCCGCTGGCCCACCACCGGGCCCAGTTTCAGCAGGCGGAACACGGCGGTGATCATGTCGCCGTCGGAGGACGTCGCCTCGTCGGCCAGGGCGACCACCGGGCCCCGGGGGGCGTTGGAGGCGTAACTGACCGGCTGGGCGTTGCGCGTCAGGTCCCAGCCGAGGATCGTGCGGGTGAGCTTCTCGACCACCAACTCGCTGATGTGGCCGCCGGCGTTGCCGCGTACGTCGACGATCAGGGCCGGGCGGGAGACCTCCCCGCGCAGGTCCCGGTTGAACTGGGCCCAGCCCGAGCCGCCCATGTCGGGGATGTGCAGATACCCGCACTTGCCGCCGCTCAACTCCCTTACGACCTCGCGGCGTTTGGCCACCCAGTCCTGGTAGCGCAGGGGCCGTTCGTCGACCAGCGGGACGATCGCGACCCGGCGGGAGTGGCCCTCGCCCCCGGACGGCCGGAAGGTCAGTTCGACCGTGGTGCCGCCCGCCGCGGCGAGCAGGGGATACGGGCCCGTCACCGGGTCGACCGGGCGGCCGTCGACATGGGTGAGGACCGCGCCCTCCCGGATGCCCGTACCGGCCAGCGGGGAACGGGCCTTGGAGTCGGAGGAATCGCCCGGCAGGATGCGCCGGATCGTCCAGTCGCCGTCCCGGCACACCAGGTTCGCGCCGAGCAGCCCGATCGCCCGCTGGTAGTGCGGCGGGCCCTCGTTGCGGCGGGCCGGTGCCACATACGCGTGCGAGGTGCCCAGTTCACCCAGGACCTCGCGCATCAGATCGGCGAACTCGTCGGGGGAGGCGACCCGTTCGACCAGCGGGCGGTACTGGTCGAGTACGCCGTCCCAGTCGATGCCGCACATGTCCGGTTCCCAGAAGTACGCGCGGATGATGCGGCCGCCCTCCCCGTACGCCTGTCGCCACTCCGCCCCCGGGTCGACCTCGTGCAGGATGCGGCGCAGATCGATGTAGACCGTCGAGTCGCTGTCGCCCGTCTCGGTGGCGGGGACCGCGCGCAGCTCACCCTCGTCCATGACGACCAGCCGCGTCGCGTCGCCGCTGACCGCGAACCAGTCCAGATGGCCGACGAGTTCGGTCTTCCTGGCCTTGGAGATGTTGAAGTGTTCGAGCGTGGGGCGACCCGACATGTCCGCCGGGTTGGCGAATGTCTCGCCGAGCGCGCCCGAGATCGGCCAGCGCAGCCAGACGAGCCCGCCACCGCTGACCGGACGAAGGGCCGAGTACTTCGACGCGGAGACCGGGAACGGTGTCACCCGGCTCTCCAGACCCTCGAACTCGACCGTGACCGTGGACGGCCCCTCGCCCGTACCGGCCTCGACGACGACATCGTCGGCCGGGTCGAGACCGCCCGCCGCCGGACGTCCCTCCGGGGACAGGGCGAACGGTGAGGGCGTGGCCGAGGAGAGCGGCACCAGGTACGGGCGGCAGCCCAGCGGGAAGGAGAGATCCCCGGTGTGGACGTCGTACACCGGGTCGAAGCCGCGCCAGGAGAGGAAGGCGAGGTAGCGTCCGTCGCCCGTGAAGACGGGATTCTCGTCCTCGAAGCGGCCGTTGGTGACATCGACGATCACCGGGGCGCCGGACCCCAGGATGCGCGCCAGCTTGATCTGTCGCAGCGAACGGCCGATCCCGGGGTGCGACCAGGTCAGCCAGGCGCCGTCCGGTGAGAACGCCATGTCCCGGACCGGTCCGTTGACGGACCGGATCAGTTCGGTGGGTTCACCGGTGGACTCCTCGTCCGTGTCCAGGAGCAGCAGCCGCCCGTCGTTCGTGGCGATCGCCAGCCGTTCGCCGTCCGGGTCGGAGATCAGCTCATGGACCCTGCCGATCCGTCCGGAGGCCAGTCGGCGCGGCTCGCGGTCGCCGCTGGCGCGCGGCAGGTAGGCGATCTCGATCGCGTCCTCGCCGTCCGCGTCCGTGACGTAGGCGACCTGGCCGCCGCTGCCGAGCATCTCGGGCAGCCGGACCCGGACCCCCGGGGTGTCGGCGATCGTCCGGGCCGGTCCGTCGCGGTGGGTGAGCCAGTACAGGCTGCCGCGCACGGAGACGGCGCTGGCCCGGCCCGTCTCGTCCACGGACAGCGAGTCGACATTGCTGGCGGCCGACACCTGGTACGTACGCCGTCCGGCACGCGGCCCGCCGAGCCGTACCTCCAGCTTCCGCGACACCGCGTCCGGCGACTCCAGGTCGTCCACCAGCCACACATCGCCCGCGCACTGGTACACGATCCGGCTGCCGTCGCTGGAGGCGTGCCGGGCGTAGAAGGCGTCGTGGTCCGTGTGGCGGCGCAGATCGCTGCCGTCGGGCAGGCAGGAGTACAGATTGCCGACGCCCTCGTGGTCGGAGAGGAACGCGATCCGGCCGCCGACGAACATGGGCGAGTCGAGATGCCCGCCGATGTCCGGGAGCAGCCGCTCGCCGTGCAGCCACAGCCGTCCCATGGCACCGCCCCGGTACCGCTTCCAGGAGGCCGGTTCGTGCGGAGGTTTGCCGGTCAGCAGCAGGGTGCGCCGCTCACCGTCGATGTCGGCGACGGCGATGTCGGAGACCGGTCCCCAGGGGAGTTTGCCGCCGGGGCTGCCGTCCGTGGGGACCGTGTAGGCCCAGGAGACGTGCGAGAACGGCTGGTTGTGCGAGGACACGGCGAGGATCTGTGAGGCGTCCGGAGGGTCGGGTGTCCAGCCGCAGACCCGGGCGTCCGTCGACCCCCAATAGGTGAGCCGGCGGGCCGGGCCGCCCTCGACCGGTGCGAGATGGATCTCGGGGTCGAGGCTGCGCCAGGTCGTGAAGGCGATGCGGCTTCCGTCCGGAGAGAACCGTGGGTGGCTGACCCGGGTCCGGTCGACGGTCAGCCGCCACGCGCGGCCGGGCCGCTGCCCCTCGGCGGCGAGGGGAGCGACCCAGAGGTCGTCCTCGGCCGCGAAGCAGAGCAGATCCTCGTGGAGGTGCGGGAAACGGAGATACGCGACATCGTCACTCACCCTCCAATGCTTTCCGCGCGGGAGGGCCCCGGCAACTTGTGGTGCGGAACACAAGCGAAACGATTTCGTTTCGCTGGGTCGGCGGAGTAACGTCGAAGTGTACGAAACCGTTTCGTTCGATTGACTGCTTACGGGAGTCGCGAACGGAAGCGCGAACAGGAGGTCGACACATGGCACGCACCCGGCTCACGCCCGAGCGCGAGGGCGAGCTGTACGCCGCCGTGCTCGACCTGCTGCGCGAGGTCGGCTACGACGCCCTGACCATGGACGCCATCGCCGCCCGCACCCGTTCCAGCAAGGCCACCCTCTACCGTCAGTGGGGGAGCAAGCCCGAGCTGGTCGTCACGGCCCTGCGGCACAACAAGCCGGTGTCCCTCGCGGAGATCGACACCGGTTCGCTGCGCGGTGACTTCCATGCCGCACTGAGCCGTACCGACGACTGCCAGATGGAGAAGAACTCCGCGTTGATGCGGGGTCTGAGCCATGCCGTCCACGACAACCCCGATCTGCTCCAGGCCCTGCGCGAGCTGCTGATCGAGCCGGAGATGACCGGCCTCAACACACTGCTGCGCCGAGCCGTGGACCGGGGTGAACTGCGTCCGGACCATCCGGCGCTGAAATATGTATCGCACATGCTGATCGGTGCCTTCACCGCTCGGCAGCTGGTCGAGGACCGCCCCGTCGACCAGGCGTTCCTCACCGACTACGTCGACTCCGTGATCCTCCCCGCCCTCGGGGTCGACTGAAGATCCTGGCCGGGCTCGCGCAGAATCTCCAGCCTGCTCCGGAGTCCGACCCCTCCCGTCCCCTTCGCACGGCCCCCTCCCCAAGCCCCACCTGACACGCCGCTCTCGTCGTCGGGCTGGTTCCTCACGCCCTTTTCCACTCATACGACCTGACCGGGAGTACGCCTCCGTGGCCACATTCCTCTACAAGCTCGGACGGCTCGCCTTCCGGCGCCGCCGCTATGTCGCCCTGATCTGGGTGGCACTGCTGGCACTCGCCGGATTCGGCGCGGCCTCCGCGTCCACCGCCACCTCCAGCTCCTTCTCGATCCCGGGTACGGAGGCGCAGAAGGCCTTCGACCTGCTGGAACAGCGCTTCCCCGGCGGGAGCGCCGACGGCGCGACCGCGCGCGTCGTCTTCAAGGCCCCCGACGGCCAGAAGATGACGGACCCGGCGAACAAGGCCGAGGTGAAAAAGATCGCCGGCGACCTGAAGTCCGGCTCGGACCAGATCGCCTCGGTCACCGACCCGTACACCGGCAATGCCGTCAGCAAGGACGGCTCCACGGCGTACGTCTCCGTGTCCTACAAGGTCAACTCGATGGAGCTGACCGACGGGACGCGCAGCGCACTGGAGGACGCGGGCCACACGGCGCAGAAGAGCGGGATGACCGTGGAGATCGGCGGTGACGCGCTCCAGGCGATGCCGGAGACCGGGGCCACCGAGATCATCGGTGTGGCGATCGCGGCGGTGGTGCTGGTCATCACCTTCGGCTCGCTGATCGCCGCCGGGCTGCCACTGCTCACCGCCCTGATCGGGGTCGGCATCGGTGTCTCGACGATCACGGCACTGGCGAACGTACTCGACCTGGGCTCCACCACCTCCACCCTCGCGATGATGATCGGCCTCGCGGTCGGCATCGACTACGCGCTGTTCATCGTCTCCCGTTACCGCGCCGAGCTGGCCGATGGCCGGGAGCGTGAGGAAGCGGCCGGACGGGCGGTCGGCACGGCCGGTTCCGCGGTCGTCTTCGCGGGTCTCACTGTCGTCATCGCCCTGGTCGGCCTCGCCGTCGTCAACATCCCGATGCTGTCGAAGATGGGCTTCGCCGCGGCCGGTACGGTCGCGATCGCCGTCCTCATCGCGCTCACCCTGGTCCCGGCCATGATGGGCTTCGCGGGCAAGCGGGTCATGGGACGCAAGGCGCGCAAGGCCGCCGAGGCCGAGAACCGGCCCGAGGCGAAGCCGAACATGGGCACCCGCTGGGCGCGGTTCGTGCTGCGCAGGCCGGTGTGGGTGCTGCTGGTCGGAGTCATCGGCCTCGGTGCGATCGCCGTACCGGCCGCGTCCCTGGAGATGGGCCTGCCCGACGACGGCTCCCAGCCCACCAGCACCACCCAGCGGCGCGCCTACGACCTGCTCTCCGACGGCTTCGGCCCCGGCTTCAACGGGCCGCTGATGGTCGTCGTCGACACCGCGAACAGCTCCGACGGCAAGACCGCCGCCAAGCAGGTCTCCGACGAGATCTCCGGCATCCCGGGCGTCGTCGCCGTCACCCCGGCCCAGTTCAACAAGGCCGGCGACACCGCGATGATCACCGTCGTCCCGAAGGACCGGCCGAGCTCCACCGAGACCGAGAACGTGGTCCACGCGATCCGTGACACGGGCAAGGACATCAGGTCCGACACGGGCGCCGAGGTCCTGGTCACCGGCTCCACGGCGATGAACATCGACTTCTCGCAGAAGATGAACGACGCGCTGCTGCCGTACCTGGCGCTCGTCGTCGGCCTGGCCTTCCTGCTGCTGATGCTGGTCTTCCGGTCGGTGCTGGTGCCGCTGAAGGCGGCCCTCGGCTTCCTGCTCTCGGTCGTCGCGGCCCTGGGCGCGGTCGTCGCGGTCTTCCAGTGGGGCTGGCTCGGCTCGCTCTTCGGCGTGGAACAGACCGGTCCGATCATGTCCATGATGCCGATCTTCATGGTGGGTGTGGTCTTCGGCCTCGCCATGGACTACGAGGTCTTCCTCGTGACCCGGATGCGGGAGGCGTACGTCCACGGCGAGAAGCCCGGTCAGGCGATCGTCACCGGCTTCAAGCACGGTGCCCGGGTCGTCACGGCCGCGGCCGTGATCATGATGGCGGTCTTCGCCGGCTTCATCGGCTCCAGCGAGCAGATGATCAAGATGATCGGCTTCTCGTTGGCCATCGCCGTCTTCTTCGACGCGTTCGTCGTCCGGATGGCGATCGTGCCCGCGGTCCTCGCCCTGCTCGGCAAGCGTGCCTGGTGGCTGCCGCGCTGGCTGGACCGTCTCCTGCCGAACGTGGACGTGGAGGGCGAGGGGCTGCGCAAGGAGCTCGGCGAGACGCCGTCCGACGGCGAAGGCCGCGGTGACGCCCAGGGTGAGCGCGAGCTGGCCCGGGTCTGATTCCTCACGAGCCCCGGGGCCGCGTCCGAGCGGAGCGCGGCCCCGGACTGCGCCGGTTACCTGTGGGGACGGGGGGCCGGGGCGACGATGAGCCCCCGTGCGAGCGGCACGGGGGCTCATTCATGCCGTCATGCCCGGGTGGTCGCCGTCCGCGCGGCCTCGGGCGTGTTCTCGTCGTGGATGCGGTGCAGGAAGCGGTTCATCGACGCATTGTCGAACTGCACCACCTCGACGCCGTCTGCCGAGTGCTTCTCCACGACCAGCTGCGCCCGGCCGCAGGGCCATATCCGGATGGGGCCGCGCCCGGCGGGGGAGCGCATCCCGCCCTCCAGCAGGTCACGGCCGAAGGCCCAGTCGGTGCCGCCGGGGAAGGTGACATGGACGGTTCGCGGGTCGGAGGTGGCGTCGTACCGCAGGTCGACGGGGACTGCGAAGGTGTCGGTGGCCTCGGTGATGAGCCGGGCTTCGGTGTGCTCTTCGATCACGAGGGACATGGCCGGCTCCTCCTGTTCGTCCATTTTGCCCACTGGTGCCCCATATTTTAGCCGGTTGGCGTGGCGAGGGTGCCGGGGTGACCGAGGTCGCACAGCTGTTATGTATGCGCTCTTGCGAACGGTTCGCAACAAGGGTCTATCATTGCGAGGTTCATGACCCCGCGCAGCCAGGCAGTAACGCAGGAAGCGGAGCCTCCCCATGCATGTACCCGACGGATTCATCAACGCACCCGTCTCCGCCGTCGCAGGAGTCGTCGCCGCCGGTGCCGTCGCTGTCAGCCTGCGGGGCGCCCGCCGTGAACTCGACGAACGCACCGCGCCGCTCGCCGGCCTGGTCGCCGCGTTCATCTTCGCCGTACAGATGCTGAACTTTCCGGTCGCGGCGGGCACCAGCGGGCATCTGCTGGGCGGTGCGCTCGCCGCGATCCTGGTCGGGCCCTACACAGGGGTGCTCTGTATCTCCGTCGTCCTGCTCATGCAGGGCATCCTCTTCGCCGACGGCGGCCTCACCGCGCTCGGCGTGAACGTGCTCGACATGGGCATCACGACCACCGTCGTCGCGTACGCCCTCTTCCGCGGGCTGCTCGGCGTGCTGCCGCGCACCCGTCGCTCCGTGACGGCCGCGTCCTTCGTCGCCGCCCTGGTCTCCGTACCGGCCGCGGCCTGCGTCTTCACGCTGATCTACTGGATCGGCGGCACCACCGACATACCGATCGGCAAGGTCTTCACCGCCATGGTCGGGGTCCACGTACTGATCGGTATCGGCGAAGCCGTGATCACCGCACTGACCGTCGGCGCCGTCGTCGCCGTACGGCCCGATCTGGTCCACGGCGCCCGAGGACTCACCACCCCGCTCAAGCTCCGGGTCGACGGCGAACTCGTCGACGCCCCCGCCCGGCAGTCCGTCGCCCCCGTCGCCGCCCGCTCCACCCGGGGAATCCGGGCCATCGGCCTGGTCACCGCCCTCGTCCTGGCTGGCTTCGTCTCCTTCTACGCCTCCGCCAGCCCCGACGGCCTGGAGAAGGTCGCCGCCGACCAGGGCATCGACAAGAAGACCGAGGAGCACGCCGCCAAGGACTCCCCGCTCGCCGACTACGGCGTCAAGGACGTCTCCGACGCCCGGATCTCGGGCGGCCTCGCCGGAGTGATCGGTGTCGGTGCCACGATCCTGGTCGGCAGCGGAGTCTTCTACGTCGTCCGCCGCCGTCGCACGCCGGACGCGCCCGCCGGCACCGCACGCACCGAGGAAACCGTCTGACATGGGCGCCGGACACGCACACCGGCTCTACCGGCACGGGCACTCGCCCGTCCATGACCTGCCGCCGCACTGCAAGCTCGCCGCCGCCTTCTGCTTCGTCGTGGTCGTCGTCTCGACGCCGCGCGAGGCGATGTGGGCGTTCGCGCTGTACGCGGCACTGATCGGCGCCGTCACCGCCCTGGCCCGCATCCCCGCAGGCTTCCTGCTCAAGCGGTTGCTCATCGAGGTGCCGTTCGTCGCGTTCGCGCTGCTCATGCCGTTCGTGGTGCCCGGCGAACAGACCCATGTCCTCGGCCTCTCCGTCAGTGTCCCCGGCCTCTGGGGCGCCTGGAACGTCCTCGCCAAGGGCACCCTCGGCGTCGCCGCGTCCGTGCTCCTCGCCTCCACCACCGAACTGCGCTCGCTGCTGCTCGGCCTCCAGCGGCTCAAGCTGCCGCCGCTGCTCGTCCAGATCGCCTCCTTCATGATCCGGTACGGCGATGTGATCACCGACGAGATGCGCCGGATGTCGATCGCCCGCCGCTCCCGCGGCTTCGAGGCCCGCGGGGTACGGCAGTGGGGTGTCCTGGCCAAATCGGCGGGCGCGCTCTTCATCCGGTCGTACGAGCGTGGCGAACGCGTCCACCTCGCGATGGTCAGCCGCGGCTACGCCGGTTCCATGCCGGTCATCGACGAGGTGACGGCCTCCAGGACCCAGTGGGCGTACGCCTCGGCACTCCCCGTACTCGCCCTCGTGATCTGTCTGCTGGGATGGACCGTATGAGCATGCCCACCACCCCCGCGCCGTCCCTGGAAGTCAGTGGCCTCGCCTACGCCTACCCCGACGGCCACCAGGCGCTCTTCGGGGTGGACCTGACGGTCGCCCGAGGCGAACGCGTCGCCCTGCTCGGCCCGAACGGAGCCGGCAAGACCACCCTCGTCCTCCACCTCAACGGCATCCTCGACGCCGGTGCGGGCACCGTCCGGGTCGCCGGTCTCCCGGTCGAGAAGCGCAACCTCGCCGAGATCCGCCGTCGTGTCGGCATCGTCTTCCAGGACCCCGACGACCAGCTCTTCATGCCCACCGTCCGGGAGGACGTCGCCTTCGGCCCCGCCGCCTCCGGGCTGCGCGGCGCCGACCTGGAGGAACGCGTCACCGAAGCCCTGCGGCAGGTCGGCATGGAGGAGTACGCGGACCGGCCGCCGCACCACCTTTCCTTCGGCCAGCGCCGCCGCGTCGCCGTCGCGACCGTCCTCGCCATGCGGCCGGAGATCCTGGTGCTGGACGAGCCGTCCTCCAACCTGGACCCGGCCTCACGGCGCGAGCTCGCCGACATCCTGAGGTCCCTGGACGTCACTGTGCTCATGGTCACGCACGACCTGCCGTACGCCCTGGAGCTCTGCCCGCGCGCGGTCGTCCTGAGCGAGGGCGTCATCGCCGCCGACGACCGTACTCAGGATCTGCTCTGCGACGAGGAGCTGATGCGCACCCACCGTCTGGAGCTGCCCTTCGGTTTCGACCCGCGTTCCGTAACTGTGAACATGGGGTGACCCGCCCCGTGTTCGACCTGCGGCGGGATGCACCATGGGGGGATGAGCGGGAGCACAGGAGCAGGTGTGGACGTACGGGGCACGGTGGCGGCCGGATTCGAACCGGTCCGGGATGCTTTCGTCCGTAACTTCGAGCAGCGCGGCGAGCGCGGTGCGGCCGTCGCGGTCTACCGGGACGGGCGCAAGGTCGTCGATCTGTGGGCCGGTACGAGAGACGTCGACGGAGCCGAACCGTGGGCCGTCGACACCGTGCAGATCGTCCGCTCGGCGGGCAAGGGCATCGCCGCCGCTGTACCGCTGATGCTGCACCAGCGCGGCCAGGTCGACCTCGACGCCCCGGTCGGCACGTACTGGCCGGAGTTCAAGGCGGCCGGCAAGGAACGCGTGCTCGTCCGCCACCTCCTCGCCCACCGGGCCGGCATACCCGCCCTCGACTGCCCGCTGACCCCCTCCGAGGCGGCCGACGGGATCTCCGGGCCACAGGCCGTCGCGGCCCAGCACCCGCAGTGGGAACCCGGCACCGACCACGGCTACCACGCCCAGACCTACAGCTGGCTCATAGGCGAACTGGTGCGCCGGGTCACCGGCCGCACCGTCGGCCGCTGGGTCGCCGAGGAGATCGCCCGCCCGCTCGGCCTGGACTTCTGGTTCGGCCTCCCGGCGGACGAGGCGCACCGGGTGGGCCGGATCGGGCCCGTCGAACCCCCGGCCGACGCGGGCAACGGCGGCGCCCTGAGGATGCGCCCCAAGCGATCAGTCGTCGAGGCGTACCGCGACCCGGAGTCCCTCACCCGCCGCGCCTTCGGGGCCATCGACCCCCTCCCCGACGAGAACGACCCCGCCTACCGGGTGGCCGAACTCCCCGCCTCCAACGGCATCGCCACCGCCCGCGCGCTGGCCCGCTGCTACGCCGCGATGATCGGCCCGGTCGACGGCCACCGGCTGTTCGCCCCGGCCACGCTCACCCTCGCCCGCACCGAGGAGTCGGCGGGCCCGGACCGGGTCCTGGTCGTCAGCACCCGCTTCGGCCTCGGCTACATGCTGCACGGCCCGGCGGCCCCGCTGCTGGCCCCCGGCTCGTTCGGCCACCCCGGCCGGGGCGGCTCGCTCGGCTTCGCCGATCCCGAATCCGGCATCGCCCTGGGTTATGTGACGAACGGTCTGCAGAAGGGAGTCACCGCCGATCCCCGTGCCCAGGCCCTGGTCAGGGCAGTACGGTCGGCGCTATGACTCCTCCTCACCCTGCGGGTTCACGGTTCGACGGATACGGCGTTCTCATCACCGGAGCAGGCCAGGGCATCGGCGCTGCCACGGCCCGCCGGCTGGCCTCGGAGGGCGCGCGCGTCCTGGTCACCGACCTGGACGGCGACCGCGCGGGACGCACCGCCGCGGAGATACGCGAGACGGGCGCGACGGCCGAGTCGCTGCCCTGCGACGTGGGCGACCGGGCCGCGGTCGAGGCCGCGGTGGCCCACGCCGTGGCCGCCTTCGGCTCCCTCGACGTGCTGGTGAACAACGCGTACTCCTGCACCCGCGACGTCCCGCTCTTCGAGGACGAGCCCGACGAGGTCTGGCAGCGCGACCTGGACATCACGCTCACCGGCCCGTACCGCTGTGCCCGTGCCGCCCTCCCGCACCTGGTGGCCTCCGGCCGGGGCGCGATCGTCAACATCGGCTCGGTCAACGGCGAACAGGACTTCGGCAATCACGCCTACAGCGCTGCCAAGGCGGGCCTGGGCAGCCTGACCCGTACTCTCGCGGGCCACGCGGGACCGCGCGGCGTACGCGTCAACATGGTCGCGCCCGGCACGATCCGCACGGACGCCTGGTCGGGTCGTGACGCCGAACTGTCCCGGGTGAGCGGCCTCTACCCGCTCGGCCGGGTCGGCGAGCCGGAGGACATCGCGTCCGCCGTCGCCTTCCTCGCCTCGCGCGAAGCGGCCTGGATCACGGGGACGACGCTGCGCGTGGACGGCGGGCTGACCGCGGTGAACTCGGGCTTCCGGCAGGCGGTTTCGGGAGAGTGAAGGAGCCCGCGTACATACCGCCGGAGCGCCGTCCACGCCGGCTCCCCAGCCGGTGGGCGGACACATCGGGGGGTGTCACGTTCCCGCGAAGAGGTGGGCGGCGGGCCCGGGCACACCGCCCACCCCGCCAGGACTAGCCGTTGGCCGGGGTACGCCGCCCCTTCCCCTCAACTCGGGTGCAGCATCAGCCCGATGCCGACCACCATCAGCCCCGCGGCCGCGATGCGCGGCGCGCCGAACCGCTCCTTGAAGAACACCGCCCCTATGGCTGCGCCGACGATGATCGACGACTCGCGCAGCGCCGCGATCGGGGCCAGTGCCGCGCGTGTCTGGGCCCACAGGACGAGGCCGTACGCCGTCACCGACAGGGCCGCGCCAAGCAGCCCGCGGGCGGCGTACGGCTTCAGCTGTCCGACGAGTTCGCCCCGGCGCCGGTACAGCGCGTAGGCGGGGATTGCCAGCCCCTCCAGGATCATCAGCCAGGCGATGTAGCCGAGCGAGCTGCCGGAGGCGCGTACTCCGACGCCGTCCACCGTGGTGTACCCGGCGATGGCCAGACCGGTCGCGAGGGCGGCCAGCAGGGCCGGCCAGTCCGGGCGCCTGCCGGAGCCCCGGATGCCCCAGAGGGCCAGCCCGACCAGCCCTGCCGAGGCCACCGCGACGCCCGCTGTGGCCCAGGCATTGGGGCGTTCACCGACGAAGACCGCGGCGAGGACCGTCACCACCAGCGGCGCCGTACCCCGGGCGATCGGGTACATCTGCCCGAAGTCGCCCAGGGTGAACGAACGCATCAGCAGCAGCATGTACGCCACATGGAGCGCGGCCGAGACCAGCAGGTACGGCCAGGCCGCGCCCGCCGGGAACGGCACGAGGAGGGCGCCCGCCGCGCCGATCAGCAGCCCGCCGCCGGAGATCAGGGTGAAGGAGAGGAGCTGGTCCTTGATCGCGTGCGTGATCGCGTTCCAACTGGCATGCGTGACCGCTGCGACCAGGACCGCGAAGGCGACCAGCGGTGTCACTTCGACTGCTCGCGCACATCCACCACGGTTCCGCCGGCGTGCCCGATCAGCGACTTGGGGTCGAGGGGGAAGACGGTGTGCGGGGTGCCCGCCGCCGCCCACACGACATCGTGGTCCAGCAGACCGCGGTCGGCCAGCACCCGGGTCTTCGTACGGTGCCCGAAGGGCGGCACGCCACCGATCGCGTACCCGGTCGTCTCCCGGACCAGATCGGCCCCGGCCCGCTTGACCTTCCCGGCGCCAAGCTCCGCGCGTACCCGCTCCACATCGACGCGGGAGGAGCCGTCCATCAGGACCAGCACGGGGACCCCGTCGGCCTCGAAGATCAGCGACTTGACGATCTCGCTGAGCCCGCAGCCGATCGCGGCAGCGGCCTCGGCGGCGGTGCGGGTGGCCTCCGGGAACCGACGGACCTCGACGTCGAGGCCCAGTTCCCGCAGGGCCTCGGCGAATCGGGGGTGGGCTTCTGCGGCAGCGGTGGCATCGGAAGTGCTCATGCCCCGCACGCTAGCGAACACCGCGCTGGGCACGCGACGGAGTTCCGTACGCGGGACGCGTCACGACCCCGCGCGCAGCACCGCCGCCACCACCGGTCCCGCCGCGTCCCCGCCGTGGCCGCCGGACTGGACGACCGCTGCTGCGGCCAGGTCGTTGCTGAAGCCGGTGAACCAGCTGTTGGAGGTGGCCTGGCCGTCCACCTCCGCCGAGCCCGTCTTGGCGCCCTTGTCGCCCCCGACCGAGGCCATCGCGGCCCTTCCGGTGCCCCAACTCGCGGTCTG
The DNA here is from genome assembly GCF_900091955.1 of Streptomyces sp. Ncost-T10-10d. GTDB lineage: Bacteria > Actinomycetota > Actinomycetes > Streptomycetales > Streptomycetaceae > Streptomyces. The sequence continues at coordinate 4,064 of NZ_FMDF01000214.1, read as the reverse complement.
GCGCATCATGTTGGTGAGCTGCTGGGAGACGGACGGGGACAGCGAACGGGAGGCGGTGGCGAGCTGCCGGCCGTCGAGGTCCCGGTCGACGAGGATCGGCTGGCGGAAGGTGCCGTTCTTCGCGGTGGCGGTGATGGACGCCATGTTGAGGGCGTTCATCTGGACCGTGCCCTGTCCGATGTACTGGGCGGCCGCCTCGCCTCCGGTCTCCTCGGGCACGCTGCCGTCGAAGGACACGACGCCGGTCTGCCAGTCCAGGCCGATCCCGAAGACGTCGCGGGCCTCCTTGGCGAGCGCCGCGTCGTCCTTCGTGTCGTCGATCAGCTTGATGAAGGCGGTGTTGCAGGACCGGGCGAAGCTGGTCGTCAGAGTGCCGTCGGGAATGGAGAAGCCGTCCAGGTTCTTGAAGGTGCGGCTGTAGTACGTCGCGGTCGGCGGGCACTCGATCTTCTGGTTGGCCGAGGCGAGGCCCTTCTCGATCAGCATCGCCGCCGTCACGATCTTCATCGTCGAACCGGGCGCCTGCTTGCCCTGCATCGCCGCGTTGAATCCGGTCGCCGGATTGTTGGCGACCGCGCGGATCGCGCCCGTGGACGGCCGGACCGCGACCACCGAGGCCTGGCTGAACTTCTTCACGGCCACCTCGGCCGCCGCCTGGGCGTTCGCGTCCAGCGTCGTCTGCAGCTTGCCCGGCCTGCCCTTGGTGAGCGTCAGCAGAGTCTTGTCCGGGCCGCCCGCGTCCGCGCTCTCGATCCAGGTCTCGATGCCTGCGGTGCCGCCGGCCTTCTCCCCGTACTTCTCGCGCAGTGCGTCCAGGATCGGCCCCAGGGAGGGGTACTTCTCCTTGGTGAGCACCTTGTTGTTGCGGTCGACGGCCTCGATCGACGGCGTCGACGCCTCACCCGTCTTGAGCGACGCACCGGCGGTCAGACCCGGGTGGATCACGGCGGGGGCCCAGTCGACCAGCGGCCTGCCGGTGGTCAGGCCGCGCACCACGGTCAGTTCGGAGGAGTACGACCAGGGCTTGGACTTCCCCTCGAACGACACGGTCGCCTTCACCGTGTACGGCACCTTCGTGCCGACCGCCGGGCCCGGAGTGATCACCGCGTCGGTGACATGGGCGCTCTCGCGGTAGCCGGTCAGGGCCGTTTCGGCCTCGGCCGCGTTGTTGGTGAGCTGGGACGCGACGGCCGCGTCACCGCTCGCCCAGGCCTTGAGGAACTTCTTCGACGCGTCGTCGATCTCCGCCTTGGTGACCGGCCCCGTCTTCACCTCGGCGGAGGTGGACTTGCTGTCCGTGCCGTCGCCGCCACCGCCGTTCAGGTCGTTCAGGACGTTGTACGTCCCGTAGCCCACCCCGCCGACCACGACCGCGAACACTCCGCCGACTATCGCAACCTTCGCTCCACTGCGCATCCCTGCAGTCCCCCTCCCCAGGAGTTCCCCTTGAACGCGTTCAAGGGGATGCTGCCGGGCACACTACGGGACGGCGGTGACAGTCGAGATGTTTGTTATAGGAACGCGATGCATGCGGCATGAATATGACGGTCAAGTCAAGGTGTGCCGGTCAAATCCAGGTATCCAGCCACATTCGGTCCCGTCAGGACCCGTCGGGAATGGGCGTCCCCGTAGTAAGACCGACCGGCAAATGGGCCAGAAATAAATGAAGCCTCATGCGCTTGAGCTGATGCCCGACAGCGAGCCGGCCGCCCGCAGATGCCTGGGCAGTGCGCCGCGCACACCGAAGACCTGGTGTGCTGTCCATGGAATGACGCGGGTGCGGCTTGGATCTTGCTGGACGCGCGACGCCGGGTATCCCTCCCCTAACCCCTAGGGGGCGGGGGATCCGCGCGCTGATCCGGCAAGCCCGGAAGACAGGGAGGCCGCGCCGAGTGGGCCGACGCGTCGGCCTGGTCCGCCACCGCCGCTCCCGGAGCTCGCCGCCGACGAGAACGTGGCCACCGGTCGGGCGCTCGACCCGCGCCGCTCCACCCGTACCACCGCCCGCGACACGGCCGAACTGCTGCATGGGCCGATCACACCGGGCCCCTGCTGTCTGCGTGTGGGTGCGGGCGGTGGTGGGGCGTCAACCGATTGACATCGCCTTGTCGTTGGCTTCCGTCCGCCGGTGTGGGCGTCGCGAAGAGCGGCAGCCCGGTCGGCGTGGTGCGCAACGAGGTCGGCGTCGTCACCCACCCCGGCGGAGGCCGGAACGCGGCAACCGTGTTCACCCGCTCCCGCCCGGGCGCCGACGACACGGGGCTCGGCCGCGCGTTTCGGCGCTGCGGCCGCCGTGCCGTCGCCGCGCTGCGGGCCGGGGTGTCCACGGCGTGACTGCCGGCAGGTGGCCGGTCGGCCGCCGACCCGGAGAGATGAAGGACGAGGACCGGGACTCCAGCAGGACGGCGGCGCGTCGCCCTACTCCGTCAGTTGGATCACCAGCCCATCCCCGCGTCGGACGGGCACGAGTGGGGACGAACAGAGACTGGAGGCAATCCGAGACACTGATTCTGTACAGAGGACTGGCATGGCTCTAAGAGGCGCCCGAACGATTTCCGTGCTGACGGTCGGCGCGGTGACGACCGTGATGGCAGCGCTCACCCCCGTGACGGCGTTCGCGGCAGGGGATCCGCTCCAGCAGTACGCGCAGCAGAAACTCCGTTGGGAACGCTGCGACACGGGCCAGCCGGCGGCCCTGAAGTGCGCGAAGGTCAAGGTGCCGCTGGACTACAGCGCCCCGGGGCCGGAAGATCGACCTCGCGATATCGCGGATCAAGGCGGGCAGCGCGAAGGAGCGGCACGGTGTGCTGCTGATGAATCCCGGGGGACCGGGCGTTCCGGGGCTGACCATGCCCGCGGAGATGGAGCCGCTGCTGTCGGCGGAGGTACGAGAGCGGTTCGACCTGATCGGCTTCGACCCGCGCGGGGTCGGGCAGAGCTCGCCGATCGGCTGCGGCCTGACGGGCGACGAACAGACCTTCCAGCACCCCTACACCGCACGGACGTTTGCGAAGGACGTGGCCCGGGCCCGGACGGTGGCCGACAAGTGCTGGGCCAAGGCGGGGGACGTGCTGCCGCACATCACCACCCGCAACACGGCACGGGACATGGACGTCGTCCGGGCGGCACTGGGAGAGAAGAAGATCTCCTACTTCGGGTACTCGTACGGCACCTACCTGGGCGCTGTCTACACGCAGATGTTCCCCCAGCGCTCGGACCGGTTCGTGCTCGACAGCGCGCTCGATCCGACGCTCGCGTGGCGAGGGATGTTCCGGGGATGGTCGGCAGGGGCCGAACTCGCCTTCACCCGGTGGACCGAGTGGGCCGCCGCACGCAACGCCACGTACGGGCTGGGCCCGACTCCGGCGGAGGTCCGGAAGACGTACTGGGAGCTCATCGCCCGTGCCGACCGCACACCCGTCCCGACGGAGGGCGGGACGCTCAGCGGCGGCGCGATCCGTTCCGCGTACAACGCGTTCGTCCACGTCGAGACCGTCACCCCGTGGATCGTCGGGTTGAAGGCCGCGGCCGAGGGCGGACCGCCCGCGCCGGCCACGCTGACCGCGTCGGCAGTGTCGGCCGCATCGGCAGCCCCCGGCTCCGCCCCGGTCCGGTCCGCCGGCGCGGGGACGTTCACTGCGGACGTTCCGGCGGACAACCAGTCCGCCGTCGTATGGGGCGTCTTCTGCGGCGACACCCGCAGCTGGCCGCGCAACCCCGAGCAGTACCGCCGGGACGTGATCCGGGACCGAGCCACGTACCCGCTGGCCGGCGACCTGGGGGCCAATATTCAGCCGTGCGCGTTCTGGAAGTCGGCGGCAAGCGAGCCGGCCACCGTGGTGAACAACGACGTCAACGCGCTGATCGTGCAGAACCAGTGGGACCCGCAGGCGACGCTGGCCATGGCGCAGGGCATGCGGCGGGCGCTGCACGGCGCGCGGATGGTCACGGTGGCCGGCGGTGAGGGCCACGGCGTGGTGGTGGCCGGCCCGTCCTGTGCGGACGCCGGCGTCACGCGGTACCTGACCACGGGCCGGCTGCCCGCGAAGGACCTGACCTGCGGC
>NZ_FMDF01000035.1 GCF_900091955.1 Streptomyces sp. Ncost-T10-10d | reverse complement strand
CGCCGGCGGGCCGGCCGTGCACCAGCAGGGCCCGGCGCAGGAAGTGCTCGACACGGTGGACGGGGTTGAGGGAGCCGAAGGGGTCCTGGAACACCATCTGGACGGTGCCCCGGTAGGCGCGGGACGCTCCGCGCTTCTGGGTCTTCAGCACGTCCTGGCCGTCCAGCAGGACCTGGCCGGAGGTCGGCTGCTCGAGCCGGGCGAGACAGCGGGCGAGGGTGGATTTGCCGCTGCCGGACTCTCCGACGAGGGCCACGATCTTCCCGTGCGGGATGTCGAGGTCGACGGCGTTCAGGGCCCGGTGGCGGTCGCGGGAGAACAGCCCGCCCGTCCGGAAGTCCTTGGTCAGTCCGCGCACGCTCATCAGCGGGGTGCGGGTCGCGGTGTCCGGGGCCGTCATCGCGTGCCTCCACCGGTACGGGCGACGAAGCGGCCGGCGGCCACCTCGCGCAGATCGGGGATGTTGGTCGAGCAGTCCGACCGGTCGTCGGGGCAGTGGGCGTGGAAGCCGCAGCTCGCTTGCGTACGCGGCAGATCGGCGAGGCCGGTGAGCTCTGCGCGCGGTCCGGTGAGCGGCGGGAAGGCGTTCATGAGTGCCCGGGTGTACGGGTGCAGCGGGTCGGCGAAGAGTTCCTTGGCCGGTGCGAGTTCGACGAGCCGGCCGCCGTACATCACGCCCATCCGGTGGGAGAGTTCGACCATCAGGGACATGTCGTGGGTGATGAAGAGCACGGAGAAACCCAGTTCGCGCTGGAGGTCGCCGATCTGCGCCATGATCTCCTGCTGGACCACCACGTCCAGGGCGGTGGTCGGCTCGTCCATGATGAGCAGCGCCGGTTTCAGGGCGACGGCCATCGCGATGACGACGCGCTGGCGCATACCGCCGGAGAGCTGGTGCGGGTACGACTTGAGCCTTGCCGGGTCGATGCCGACGAGTTCGAGGAGTTCACCGGAGCGCTCCCGGGCCCGGCGCTTCCTCATGCGCTCGTGGGTGGTGAAGATGTCGCCGATCTGCTCGCCGACGGTGAGGACCGGGTTGAGCGAGTTCATCGCGGACTGGAAGACCATGGCGATCTCTCGCCAGCGGAAGGCGCGCAGTTCGCGCGGGTCCATGGCGAGGACGTCCCGGCCCTTGAACGTGACCGATCCCGCGGTGATCCGCGCGGGCGGTTTGAGCAGGCGCATCAGTGCGTTGGCGACGGTCGACTTGCCGCAGCCGGACTCCCCGGCGAGGCCGAAGATCTCACCGGCACCGATGGTGAAGGAGACGCTGTCGGCGCCGACGACGCTGCGGCCGTCCCCGCCGTACTCGACGCGCAGGTTCCGTACATCGAGTACGGGGTTCTGAGAGGGCACAGTCATCGTTCAGCCCTTCCGGTTGCGGTTCTTGGCGCGGCGTGCGCGCAGTCGCGGGTTGGTGATCTCGTCGACCGCGTAGTTGACCATCGCGAGGGCGAAGGCGACGAGGGCGATGCAGAGGCCGGAGGGTACGAACACCCACCAGGCGCCGGTCATCAGTGCGCCGTCGTTTCCGGCCCAGTAGAGGTTGGTGCCCCAGCTGACGACGGAGGCGTCGCCGAGGCCGAGGAATTCGAGGCCCGCCTGGGCACCGATGCCGAAGATGACGCAGCCCAGCAGCGTCGTCATGACGACGGAGGCCATGTTGGGCAGGATCTCCCGGAACATGATCCGTATCGCCCGTTCACCGGTGACGACGGACGCGGCGACGAAGTCCTTGCCGCGGATCGACTTGGCCTGGGCGCGCAGCACCCGCGCGGAGCCCGCCCAGCCGGTGACGACGAGGACCAGGATGACGGTCACCCTGCCCGGCGGCATGAACGCGGCGAGGACGACGAGCAACGGCACTCCGGGCACCAGCAGGAAGATGTTGGTGACGAGGGAGAGCACATCGTCGACGATCCGGCCGAAGTAGGCGCAGGCCATGCCGACGAGTACGGCGAGGGCGGTCGCGGCGATCCCGACACAGAAGCCGACGAGCAGCGAGCTGCGTGCGCCCCACAGGGTCAGTGCGAGGACGTCCTGCCCTTTGGCGGTCGTCCCGAGCAGATGGGACGCCGACGGGGAGCCGGCGCCCAGGCTGTTGATCTTCGACGGGTCGCCGGGGGCGATCACGGGTGCCAGCAGGGCCAGCAGGACGAACACCACCAGGACGACGGCGCCGAACAGTGCCTTGCGGTTGGCGAGCAGGGACCGCAGCAGCCTGGCCCGGGCTCTCCGGGACTTCGGGGTCGCGGCGGCCGGCGGCACGGCCGGTGGTGCGGCGGGCCCCGTGCGGGAGTCGAGGACGCTCATGGGTCTTCTCCTTCTCCGGCCGCTCAGCGGACGCGCACACGCGGGTCGAGACGGACATGGACGAGGTCGACGAGGAAGTTGGCGACCAGTACGGCGGCGGTGATGGTGAGGAAGATCCCCTGCATCAGCGGGTAGTCGAGGCCCTGGACGGCGGCGAGCAGCTGGAAGCCGACGCCCGGGTAGGCGAAGACGACCTCGGTGAGCAGCGCGCCGCCGACCACGAATCCGAGCGCCATGCCGAAGTTGGTGACGGAAGGGAGCATCGCGTTGCGGGCCGCGTACCGGAACATGATCCGGCTCGGGCTGAGGCCCTTGGCCTCGGCCATCGTGATGTAGTCCTCGGCAACCGTCGCGATCATGGTGTTGCGCATGCCTAGCATCCAGCCGCCGATCGACACCAGGACGATGGTCAGCGCGGGCAGGAAGAGGTGCGAGGCCGCGTTGGAGACGAATGCCCAGGACAGGTCCGGGCTGAGGCCGACGTCGAAGGCGTGCCGCATGGGGAACCAGCCGAGCGTCATGCCGAAGAGGTAGAGCGCGCCCATGGCGAGCCAGAAGTACGGGAACGAGCCGGCGAAGACCAGCAGCGGCGGGAACACCGAGTCGAGCACACCGCCGCGCCGCCACGCGGCGACGATGCCCAGCAGGTTGCCGATGACGACGGCGACGACGAGGGCGGTGCCGCCGAGCAGCAGCGTCCAGCCGATCTGGGAGGCGATGACCTCGGAGACCGGGGTCGGGAAGCGGGAGATGGAGATGCCCATGTTCCCGGTGCAGACGTCCTTGATGTAGTCGAGGTACTGCTGCCACACCGGCCGGTGGTCGAGGCCGAAGAGCCGGCGGAGCTGGTCGATCTGTTCCGGCTGCATCTGGCTCTGGGAGCGGGCGAACATCCGGGAGACGGGGTCGCCCGGCATGAAGCGGGGCAGCATGAAGTTCAGGGTGATGGAGGCCCAGAAGGCCAGCAGATAGAAGCCCAGGTTGCGCAGGATGTAACGCACTGGTCCCCCTCCGAATCTATGAGGGCCGGTGGCCCGCCCGTGATGTCGGCGCGGGCGGGCCACCGGAGTGACGGGGTGTCAGCGCTGTTGGTTCTTGACGGGCTTCAGGCTCGTCAGGACGAGGACGGTGGTGTCGCCGCGGTTGGTGAGCGTGGCGTACGGATTGTCCTCGGTGGGCCAGCCGGTGAAGCGGGTGTCGGTGTACGCGCCCCACTCCGGTCCCGGGAAGAGCGGTACGACGGGCGCGTCCTCGGCGAACAGCTTCTGCAGCCCGTCGACCGCGCTGCGCTGCCCGGCCTCGTCGGGAGCGGCGGCGAACCGGTCGAGGAGCGTGTCGGCCTTCTTGTCGCCGAAGCGGTGGTAGTTGCTGACCGCCTTGGTACCGACGGGCTTGACCGATTCGGTGCCCATGGTGGTCCGGTAGAACTGGAACGGCGTGGCGCCGTTGTCGCTCCAGACGATGCCGGTGTCGTAGTCACCGGTCTCGTAGTCGCTGACGACCGCGGCCCAGTCCGGGGACTTCACCTTCGCGGTGACACCGATCCCGGCAAGGTTCTGCTTGATGATGTTGGCGACTGACAGCCAGTCGGAGGATGCGGAGCCGACCGAGATGTCGAACGTGAACGGCTTTCCGTTCCTGAGCTTCCGCTTGCCGTCGGGGCCCTTCCTGTAGCCGGCTTCGTCGAGCGCCTTCGCAGCCGCTGCGGCGTCGTGCTTCGTCCAGGTACAGGAGCCGGCGAGGGTCTTGTCGCGCCACTTGTCGTAACCACCGGACAGGCCAGTGCAGTCGGCGGGCTGTGTGTATCCGTTCATGCCGACCTCGGTGACGCTCTCGCGGTCGACGGCCTGGCTGAGCGCCTTGCGCACGTTCGGGTCGTCGAACGGCGCCTTGGTGGTGTTCATCGTCCAGTCGACCATCGAACCGGTCCTGGGGTACCAGTACTTGTTGTGCTTCGGGTCCTTGGCCACGAAGCTCTTCTCGACATCGGGGATGAACGACTGGGTCCAGTCCGCCTCACCGTTGACAAAGGCCAGATTGGCGCTGTCGTTGCCGGAGAAGCCGAGCACCCGGATGCCGTCGATCCGCTGCTTCTCCGGCTGCCAGTACTCGGGGTTCCTGCGGAGCTCGTACGACTGGCTCTGGAAGTTGGCGACCTTGGTGTACGGGCCGGTGCCGACGGGGTTCGGGTTGGTGTCCTTCGCCGGGTCCTTGACCTTCTCCCAGATGTGCTTGGGCACGATGATCTGCTTGCCCAGCTCGAACAGACCGGGCGAGTAGGGCTTGGTGAGGGAGAGGACGACCTTGTGAGTGCCCTCGGCCTTCGCCGTCCGCAGGTACTCGTAACCGCCGAGCAGCTTCTTCTGCAGACCGAAGGTGTACGCGACGTCCTCGGCGGTCAGCGGCTTGCCGTCGGACCACTTGACGCCGTCGCGCAGGGTGAACGTCACGGTCCTTCCGTCCGTGGACGTCTCCCAGGAGGTGGCCAGCCAGGGGGTGGCCTTCCCGTCGGCCGGGTTGTAGACGAGCATCGCCTCGTAGATGGCCTGGGTGGTCATGGGGGCCACCACCTGGCCGGGGGCGAACGGGTTGAAGTTCCGGGTGAAGGTCGCGAAGTCCTCGCGGGGAATCGTCAGGAGCTGATGACCGGAGGTGTCCCCCGCGGCGTTCGTGCCCGTGCCGCTGCAAGCCGTGAGCAGCAGGGCCGCGGCGGCGACGGGGGCGGCGAGCGCTGCGGGCCGGAGGCGCCGGGCACGTATCGACGGTGCCATAATGTGTTTTCTTCTCTCTCTTCAATTGGCCGAAGACGGGTGAGGATTCCCGTCGGACTGATTCGCAGTCAGACCGACGAGCGTTCGATCAGCGGGCAGTCGACCGTCACCTGTGTGGTGGTGAGCGGCTGTCCCGCTGTGAGAGCGCCGAGCATGTCCACGCCCTTGGCTCCCATGGCCTCGAAGGGCAGGGCGACCGTGGTGAGGCCGGGCCGCAGGTAGGCGGCGATGAGTTCCTGGTTGTCGAATCCGATGACGGCGATGTCGTCCGGGATCCGCAGTCCGCGTTCCTTGATGGCGTCGTAGGCGCCCATCGCCGTCCGGTCGTTCCCGCAGAACAGCGCCGTGGGGCGGCGGCCGTCCTCGCGGTCGAGCAGTTCGCAGGCGGCGGCGTACCCGCCGTCGGCGGTGGCATGTCCCGGTACGACGAGGCTGTCGTCGATGTCCGAACCGGCTTCGCGCAGGGCCTGTTCGTACCCCTGGCGCCGTCCGACGGCGGCCGGGATGCCCGCGTCGAGGTTGATGAACCCGATGCGGCGGTGGCCCGCGTCGAGCAGCCGCCGGGTCGCGGTGTGGCCGCCCGCCACCTCGTCGGGCACGACGGAGGGCAGTGCGCCGTCCGCGTCGAAGCAGTTCACCAGAACGACCGGCACTTCGCGGGCGGCGGGTGGCAGTGTCACCGCGCGGTGCCAGGTCGTGGCGTACAGCAGCCCTTCGGCACGCTGTTCGAGCAGCTTGTCGAAGGCGGCGGCCTCCATGGCGGGATCCCGGTCCCCCGCGGTGATGAGCAGAAACTTCTCCTCGGCCCAGGCCCGGTCCTGCGCTCCCTTGATCACATCCACGGCGAACGGCGCGGTGACGATTTCGGTGATCAGGCCGTACCACTCGCTCCGCTTGGCGGCGAGCGCCCTCGCACCGGCGTTGGGCCGGTAGCCGAGCTCCTCGATCGAGGCCCGGACGCGAACCCGGGTCTCCTCGGGGATGCCGGCGTCGGCGCGCTCGTTGAGGACGAAGGAGACGGTGGTGCGCGAGACGCCGGCATGGCGGGCGACATCGCTCATCGTCACGCGTCGCGCCTTGTTCGTGGCCACTTCGGATACCCCCTGCGTCCCGCCGACAGCGGGCCTCGCTCTGGTTACGCGCTTTAGTAACGCGCGTTAGTACGATGTTGCAGGCAAGTTACGAGGGGTTGGCCAGCAGTGTCAAGAGGTGTGACGGACAGAGTCCCCCGGCCTCCTGAGAAGGGCCGGGGGACTCGGGTCCGTACGCGGGCCGTCTCGGGCCCGTACGCGGGTCAGGTGGCGTCCTCGCTCCCCTCCGCCCCGTACCGGCGCTCGAACTTGGCGACCTGCCCCTCGGAGTCGACCACGCGAGCCTGCCCGGTGTAGAACGGGTGGCTCTCCGCGGAGATCTCCACATCGATGACGGGGTAGCTGTTGCCGTCGTCCCAGTCGATCGTCTGCTCGCTCGAAGCGGTGGACCGGGTCAGAAAGGCGTAGCCCGCCGAACGGTCGCGGAAGACGACGGGACGGTAGGGCGGGTGCTTGTCCTGCTGCATGCCTGCTCCTGGGGACGTGCGGTGTCGGCTCGGGACGCTCGTGGCCAGCCTCGCGAACCGGGGCGACCGGCGCGATCGGAAGCGTCCGTACGGGGCATCGGCACACTCGGCCCGTGCGGCGGGCGGGGCGGCCACACCCTGTGGCCGCCCGACTTCAGTTCCGGTGGGCGGCGGCCTCCAACGCGTCGGCCACGAGTGCCAGGAACCGTGCATGGGCCTGCGGACTGCAGACCGGCTCCGGATTCCAGGGCAGCACCCGGGCGACGCGCTCGATCGCCGACCACTCCTCGTTCGTCCGGAGCTCGCCCAGGGGTGTGGCGTTGGCACGGATGTCGGCGAGCACGATGGCGGGGCGCAACGCCGCGGCGTCCGCCCAGCCGACCGTGGACCAGTTCGCGCCGGGCCCCTCGGCCGGCTCCACCAGGTCGACGCCGAGCTCGGCCAGCACACGCAGCTCGGGCCACATGCGGGGGCGGGCGAGGTGCGTCCGGTCCTGCCCGGCCGGGGAAAGGGCGACCACCCTGGGCCGGTCCGGTCCGGAAGCGAGTGTGCGCAGCCGGTCCCGGGCAGCCTCCAGGTCCTGTGTCGCCGTCGTGGCCTCCTCGGCGCCGAGCGAGCGCGCCAGCTGCACGAACCGGTCACCGATCTCCGCGAGGGTGCGGGCCTGGCCCACGTCGATGACGACGACCGGGACGTGCTCCTCCAGATGCTTGGCGGTCTCCGGGGCGAGCCCGTAGACATGACCGCCGCCGTAGCTGACGGCCACCACGAGGTCCGGCTCTCCGCTCAGCAGGGTGTCCACGTCCAAGGTGCTGCCCGCGCCGAGGTAGCCGACCCCGGTCAGCGACATCGATCCGGTCTTCGCCGCGTCCGGCGCGGCTTCGTCGTCGTGATCGGAGCCGAATATTGCGCTCGGACGTATCCCGTGGTCCCACAGGGTCGCTCCTGCCTGGACATAGGCGAGCACCCGCGTCGGGCACCGCCCGGCGGTCGACAACTGCCCACGATCGTCGGAGAACTGCCACACGGTCTGCTCCCTCACGTCACACATCCCTCGGCACCGGCCGCTTCGCCCCGTTTTCCGGGTCGTACACCAGTACCTGCCCAGCCGGCCCCCGTGACACCCCCTCCCATGGCCGGTCCGGTACAGATGACGCGAAGACGCCCGCGGATGGCCGGGGTCGGCGCCCCGGCACGGACCCCGCCCCGGCCGAGGACCGCCCGGCCGGTCGTCGGGGCGTGCGTGTGATGCTGATGGCATGACTGGTCGATCCGACATCGTCGTCGTCCGCTGGCCGGGCCGGCACGGTGTTACCGAGGGCGGGCCGGCCCGACTGCTGGCGGCCTACCACCTGCGGACCCAGGCCGAGAAGGGCGAGGCCGTCGCCGGCGCGGCCGAGCTGCCCGACCGGTACCGGGCCGAGATCTCGGACCCACGGACGGTGTTCCACGACGATGTCGTGCTGCTGGCCCTGAGTGGTGAGACCCCTGTGGGCTGTGTCGTGGTCACCGCCGCCGTCGAGGGGCGGTCGGAGATCAAGCGCCTGTGGACCGATCCGGAGTTCCGGGGACGCGGCGTCGCCTCCCATCTGATGAGCGCCGCACTGGCGCACGCCGAACAGAGCGGAGTCGGCACGGTTCGGCTCTCCGTATGGAAGTGGCGCACGGGCGCCATCGCCCTGTACGAGCGCCTCGGCTTCGGGATCACTGAACCGTGGGACGCGCGGGACGGGTTGGTTTTCATGGAGCGCACCGTGTGAGCGGGCGCCGGGCGTCGTCCCCCCGATGCCGGAGGACCGCTACAGGTCCGCTTCGGTGGTGCGCCCCAGGTAGGTGACGGGTCCGGGGTCCGGCACCTGGATCTCGCCGAAGCCGAGGCGGTCGTAGAAGGCCCTGGCCGGGGCGTTGGACGTGAGCATGGACAGATGCACGGCATCGACTTCCTTGGCCCGCAGCGCGGCCAGGAACGTACGCATCAGCGCTCTGCCGTACCCCCTCCGCTGCCAGGCGGGCAGCAGATCGATGTGCAAGTGCGCGGGATGGGCCGCCAGTTCGGGGAGGATCATCCGCTCCGGGTCGTGCAGAAGGGCGATCATCTCCTCGCTGGGGGTCCGCGGCGGGCCGGCGAGCGCCGGGAAGCGCTTCTCGACCGACGGCAGCCATTTCCCGCGGAACGCTTCGACGAACTGCGCCGTGTTCGCGGTGCCCAGGATGTAGCCGACCGCTTGGCCCGTACCGTCGTCGATCACGAAGGCCAGATCGGGTTCGAGGCAGGCGTACGGCGCGGCAAAGATCGACGGCATCAGCTCCCGGTCGGGGTACAGATGCCGGGAGTCGCCGCCGTTGTCGGCCGTCCGGACGCAGATGTCCGCGAGGGCCGCACGGTCGTCGGGGTGGTAGGCCCGTGGGCCGGCAGGCTGGGTCATTTCCTCATCCTGCCGATCCTGGGAGCGCTCCCACAAGCCTTGTGGGAGAAATTCTCCGAGCACGGCCGTGTTCCGTGTCGATCCGGGCGGTACCCGTTCGTATCGGGTGGTACCCGTTTGTATAGGGCGGTACCCGTTTGTATAGGGCGGTACCCGTTCGTATAGAGGGTGAGACACCGGCAGGCCGTCGGCGTCGCATCCGAGGAGGCACACCATGAAGCACTACCTGCTCAGCGTGGTCACACCGTCCGAGGGCGAGCCGCCCTCCCCCGAGGCACTGGAACAGATCATGCGGAACGTGGACGGCTTCCACCAGGAGCTCCAACAGGCCGGGGCCCGGGTGTTCGCCGGCGGACTGAGCTCCCCGACCACGGCCACCGTCGTGCGGGCGAAGGACGGCGACACGATGCTCACCGACGGCCCGTACATCGAGGGGAAGGAGTACCTCGGCGGACTGTGCATCATCAAGGCGCCCGATCCGGATGCCGCCCTCGACTGGGGCCGCAAGGCCGCACGGGCTATCACGCTGCCCATCGAGGTCCGCCCGTTCGAAGGTGAAGCGGAAGGCTGATGGCCGGTGCACCCGGTCCTGCCACCCTGGCAGGCACACCCGCTCCGCATTCCCCGGCCGGCGGACCTGTCGACCGCGCGGAGAACTCGGCCGAGCGGGACTTCCTGCGGAGCCGCCGACGGGCGCTGCCGGAGGTCTGAAGGGAGTGTTCAGCCGGCGTCGACACCGAGTCCGGTCAGGAATGCCGCAGCGGCCGGGGTGGGGCGGAAGCGGCTCCAGACCAGCCGCTCCGTGCGGGCGGGCGCGTCGCGGACGGGCAGCACCTGTACGCCGGTCAGTTCCGCGGCGAAGGCGGCCGGAAGCATGGCGATGCCGAGCCCGCTGCGGACCAGCCGGACGATGAAATCGGTACCGCTGACCTCGAAGGCCACCTCGCGGGTGAGCCCCATCGCCGCGAACGCCTCTTCCGACTGCGCCCGGGCCGCGGTGCCGTCCGGGTAGTCGACGAACATCTCCTTCGCCAGCCGTTCCAGACCCACTTCCGCCTCGCCGGCCAGGGAGTGGGTGGGGGCCACGACGGCGACCAGTTCGCCCGTGGCGAGTTCGTGATCGCTCACGCCCTTCGGCCGGTAGCTCGGCAGCACGCCCAGGAACGCCACGTCGAGCACGCCGTCCCGCACCTCCTGGACCAGGTCCTTGCTCGCCCCGTCACGCAGGACGATGTGCACCTTCGGATAGCGGAGGTGGAACGCCCGCAGCGCGGCCGGGATATCGACCGCCGCGACGGTCGGGATGGCTCCGACCGCCAGGCGCCCGCGGACCTCCCCCGCCGTGGCGGCCACTTCGGCACGGGCCCGCTCCGCCGCGTCCAGCGCCTGCCTGGCCTCCGGCAGGAACGCCTCGCCCGCCGCGGTGAGCCGCACCTGACGGCTGGTGCGGTCGAAGAGCCGGGCCCCCAGCTCCTTCTCCAGTCGGGCGATCTGATGACTCAATGCGGACTGGACGACCAGGCACCTCTTCGCGGCGCGGGTGAAGTTCCCCAGTTCGGCCACCGCGACGACGTAACGCATCTGCTGAAGTTCCATCCATCCATCGTGAATCACGATCGATGAAATGAAAAACATGTGTTGGACTCATGGATGGTGGATCCCCGACGCTGAGGGACATGGCTCATTCCACACACGGGACCCGAAGCCGGGCCGTCCCGCGCACTCTCCCCGATTCGCCCGCTCTCGGACGCGGCCTGGTCCTGCTGATGGCCCTTGCTGCCGGACTCTCGGCCGCCGGCAACTACTTCGCGCAGCCGCTGCTCGACATCATCGAGGTGAATCTGCACATCGGTGTCACCGTGGCGGGGCTGATCGTGACCGCCGCCCAGGCCGGATACGCGCTGGGCCTGATCCTGCTCGTTCCCCTCGGGGACGTCATGGAACGCCGACGACTCGCCGTGAGCCTGTTCGCGCTGACCGCCTTCTTCCTCCTGGCCACGGCCGCTGCCCCCACCGGCCCCCTGCTGATCGCAGGGACCCTGCTCACCGCGCTGACCTCCGTCGGCGCGCAGGTCGTGGTGCCGTTCGCGGCGACGCTCGCGGCCCCGGCCGAACGCGGCAGGATCGTCGGCGTCGTCATGTCCGGTGTCCTGCTCGGCGGGCTGTTCGGGCGGATGGCCTCCGGCGCGCTGTCCGAGCTCGGCGGCTGGCGAACCGCGTACTGGGTGAACGCGCTGCTCATGGCCGTCATGGCGATACTCCTGCACAAACGGCTCCCCCGGCTGCCCCGGCAGCGCGACGCGGCCCCGATGTCGTACACCGGACTTCTGCGCTCCACACTGTCCCTGCTCAGGCAGGAGCCTCTGCTGCGCTGGCGGGCAGCCATCGGCGCGTTCTCCATGGCCTCGTACAGCGTGCAGCTGACCGCGCTGACGTTTCTGCTGACCCGGCCCCCTTTCCGCTGGAACGCGGCCGCCATCGGACTCTTCGGTCTGGTGGGCGTCATCGGTGTGGTGGGCATGAACTTCGCGGCCCGGTTGAGCGACCACGGCCGGGTACAGGCGGTGTCGGGAACGGCGGCCGCGCTGCTCACGCTCTCCTGGCTGCCGCTGCTGGCGGGCGAGTCCTCCCTGCTGTGGCTGGCGCTCGGGGTGATCTCGCTGAACATCGCCCAGCAGGCAGGGCTCAACAGCGCCCAGAATGTGATCTACGCGCTCCGCCCGGAGGCCCGCAACCGGATCAACTCCGGATTCATGACGCTCTTCTTCATGGGCGGGGCGGCCGGAGCCGCGCTCGCTTCGGTGGTCTGGGTGCGGGCAGGCTGGAGCGGCATCTGCGTGCTGGGCGGTTCGCTGGCCGCCGGAAGCCTTGTGCTGTGGGTCCTGGAGCGCGTCCGGATGGCCTCCGCCGCACGTCCCGGGTCCATTGCCGTCACTCGTTGACGGTCGTCAGCAGCACTACGGCGTCCTCCAGCGCCAGCAGCCCGTGCCGCTCCTGCGGGATCGGGTGGAGTCCTCCGGCACTCAGCTCCACATCGCCGGAGGGCGCCGTGAGGCGCACTCTGCCGCGGAGCACCTGGAGGGAGGCCGCGGCGGGTGCGTTGTGCTCGTCGAGGGCGGAGCCGGAGGTGAGGGCGATGACGGTCTGGCGCAGGGGTTCCTCATGCAGCAGACGGTGGGCGCTGCGGCCGTGTGCCGAGGTGCGGGCCGCGGTCAGATGCTCGTCGGCGAGGGCATTCAGATCGTCCATATGCCCACTGTGCCGCAGCCCTCGTCCCCCCGCGATCCTGCGGCAGGCCCACAGCACGGATCACCGTGGCCCGGAACCCGCCGCCCCTGGAAGCCCGGCTCGGTCCGGCGCAGCCCCAGAGCATCGCGGTAGAGGCTGAGCATCGACTGCGGATCGGTGCTCTGCCGGTCGGCGGCATACGAGGACCGGTCGGCCGGCTGCGGAAGCCACGGCCCCGTGGTGGAGCCGAAGCCGGCGTACGATGCCTGCGCCGACCACGGCAGCGGCGCCCGGCACCCGTCGCGTCCCGGGCCGGTGCCGCCCGAGCGGAAGTGCATCGGGTCCCGGATCCGGTCACACGGTTCGGCGAACCGGGCTCAGGCAGGACAGGACGTCCCTGGTGGACTGGTCGTCGAGCCGGAACGCGATTGGCCCTCGGCGTGGCGCCCGGGCTCCTCTGCCTGCAGAGGGCGGCGACATCGGCAACATGCCCACCAGCCATGGAAGTTCCGTCGAGTGTGACGGAACCGCCGCCGAGCCCGACGGAGACGATGTCCGCGCCGGGGGCGTGGAGCCCACGCCTGAGCCGTAGTTGCTGAAGTTCCTCGAGCGTGATCGCCGGGAAGCCCACGCAAGTGACATGGATGTACCCGCGCATTCATCCCGGACGGGGCGGGCCATCAGCCGTTCGCGGTCCACCGGTACCTGACGTCCGGTTCCTTCTCCTCGTTGCGGCTGCCGTCGTCGAACCCGACCGCGGTGAAGCCGTACCGCTCGTAGAAGGCCCGGGCGTCGGTGTTGCGCTGGAAGACGTAGAGAGTGAGTTCGTCGGGGGCGATCTCGCGCGCCTTGGCCAGGAGCAGCGAGCCGATGCCCCGACGCCGTACATCGGGTCGCAGATACAGGTGTTCCAGCTCGGTTCCGTCGAGGGAGGCGAACCCCAGCACCTCCCCGGTCCCGGTCTCGGCGATCCACACCGTTGTTCCGGGAAGGACGACATGGGTCATCCAGGCCAGCGTGTCCTCGTCGCTGTGCACCCTCGGCAGGTACGGCATGGCTGCGGCGCGGGAGGCGAGGAAGAGCCGGGTGAGCGGCTCCGCGTCCTCGGCGGCGGCCTCGCGCAGCAGGACACGGTCGGCCGCCGTGGACTCGTTCGGTGTCATCTCGTCTCCCTGTTCGTCCGGAACCCGCCATGTGACGCCATCGGCGGTGAACTGCTCGTCATCCTGGACGAACATATGTCGGGCCGAGCCACGCCTCCACAGGATTTGGGCTGTTCATCGGGCCGGCCCTCCCCTCCGCGCCGGTGCGTGTCCACGGCGGGGCAGTGGCGGACCGGCGCAGGCCACCCATGAAAATAAGGGAGGGGAAGATCGCAAGGACCGACCGATACGGAGGAGTGGGCAGATGCCGCACGAACGAGCTGGACAGCCGGCCCGGCCGGAGGATCTCACCGATGTGGCCCGGCTGGTCACGGCTTATTACACGCTGCACCCGGATCCGGCCGAGCCCGGCCAGCGGGTGGCCTTCGGTACTTCCGGCCATCGCGGGTCGTCCACAACCACCGCATTCAACGAGGACCACATCGCCGCCACCAGCCAGGCCATCAGCGAGTACCGGGCGCTGCAGGGCACGGACGGGCCGCTCTTCCTCGGCGCCGACACCCATGCGCTGTCGGAACCGGCCCGGATCACCGCCATCGAGGTGTTCGCCGCCAATGACGTGACCGTGCTCATCGATCCGGCCGACGGCTACACCCCGACCCCGGCGGTGTCGCACGCCGTCCTCACCCACAACCGGGGCCGGACCTCGCAGCTCGCCGACGGCGTGGTGGTCACTCCGTCCCACAACCCGCCCGGTGACGGCGGGTTCAAGTACAACCCGCCGAACGGCGGCCCGGCCGGCTCCGAGGCCACCGGCTGGATCCAGGAGCGGGCCAACGAGATCATCGCGGCCGGAATGAAGGACGTACGACGGCTGCCGTACGTCCGCGCACGGGCGGCGACGACCACCGGGACGTACGACTTCCTCGGCAGCTACGTCACGGACCTGCCGTCCGTGGTCGACCTGGACGCGATCCGCTCGGCAGAAGTACGCATCGGAGCCGACCCGTTGGGCGGAGCGTCGGTCGCGTACTGGGGCCGCATCGCCGAACAGCACCGGCTCGATCTGACCGTGGTCAATCCCCTGACCGACCCCACCTGGCGGTTCATGACGCTGGACTGGGACGGGAAGATCCGGATGGACTGCTCCTCGCCGTACGCGATGGCCTCGCTGATCGGGCAGCGCGACCGCTATCAGATCGCCACCGGGAACGACGCCGACGCCGACCGGCACGGCATCGTCACACCCGACGCCGGGCTGATGAACCCGAACCACTACCTCGCCGTCGCCATCAACTACCTGTACGCCCACCGCGAGCAGTGGCCGGCCGCAGCGGGCATCGGCAAGACCCTGGTCTCCTCGGGAATGATCGACCGGGTCGCCACCGGCCTCGGCCGTGAGCTGGTCGAGGTGCCGGTCGGCTTCAAGTGGTTCGTGGACGGACTGGCCGACGGTTCGCTCGGGTTCGGCGGCGAGGAATCGGCCGGGGCGTCCTTCCTGCGCCGGGACGGGTCGGTGTGGACGACCGACAAGGACGGCATCATCCTGGCGCTGCTCGCCTCCGAGATCCTCGCGGTGACGGGCACGTCCCCCTCCGAGCACTACGCGGCACTCACCGGCCGGTTCGGCGAGCCGGCGTACGCCCGGATCGACGCCCCCGCCGACCGCGAGCAGAAGGCGGTTCTCGCACGGCTCTCCCCCGAGCAGGTCACGGCCGACACCCTGGCCGGTGAACCCGTCACGGCCGTGCTGACGGAGGCGCCCGGCAACGGCGCACCGATCGGCGGCATCAAGGTGACCACCGAGAACGCCTGGTTCGCCGCCCGTCCATCGGGCACCGAGGACGTGTACAAGATCTATGCCGAGTCGTTCCTGGGCGTCGACCATCTCGGCCGGGTGCAGGAGGAGGCCAAGGCCATGGTCTCCGCGGCGCTGGACGCCTGAGTCCGGCCGGGGCCGCCTCGGGCGGCCCCGGCTGTTCAGCAGGCTCAGCGCACGATGTCCACGAAGACCGGGTTGGTGTAGAACCAGGTGTCGAGCCATGGGTTGCCCTTGCCGGGCTCGTGCGGGAGCGGGCCGTGCGGGTCGACCGACGCGCCGAGGAATCCCTTGCCGTGGCGCTTGCCGTCGCTGCCGCGCAGCCGCAGGTAGAACGGCTCGTCCGCGCGCCCGACCGGGATGCTCAGGGTGTACGTGCCACGTCGGCCCGCGACGTCGGCGGTGTGGACGAGCCGGGTGTCCGGGGCGTGCCAGTCGTCGCGGTCGGCGGCCGGACCGCGGACCGCGCCGCGGATGACGTCGACGTGCTCCAGGCTCGGCAGCACACCATACGGATTGTGGCGGGAGGCGGCCGTCACCGTGACGGTCAGGGTGAGCTTCTCGCCGCGCCGGGCACGCAGTCGGCCGCCGAGTGTGGCGCTGTTGCCGTGCTCGCCGCGCACCTTGACGTCGATGCCGTCGATGAGATGGCCGTGGTCGACCCAGACCCGGCCGGCCCGCAGTCCCTCCATCACCTGCCGGTAGCCGTACCGGGTGACGCCGACATGCGTACGGCTGAACTGGCCCGGCCAGAAGTCGCCGCCGGGCTGCGGCTCGGTCGTGTTGTACGGGTCGGGGACGTGGCCGGTGTTGTCGAAGTTCTGTCCGGGCGGCCAGGCGCCGTTGACCCAGGTGTCCTGGGCGACGCGGTGGACGTCGGAGTTGGAGGTGATCGTGAAGAGCTTGCCCTCCGCCAGCATCGCGTCCCACAGGCCGCCGACGGTCGCGGTCGCCCAGTCGAAGCCCCCGTAGGTGACGTACGCCTCGCGCGGGTAGCCGGGCCAGGAGTCGGCGGAGGGTGAATTCGTGTACTCGCCGCGGATGTTGGTGTCCGGGTGCCAGCCCGGGATCGCGCCGGCCTGGGCGCCCGGGGCACCCTCCATGCCGATCATGATCTCGGGGGCCGCGTCGCGCCAGCCGCGCATCTCGTGCGGGGAGTCGATGCCGAGCCGCATGGGGTGGTTGGCGAGGACGAGCACGTCGTCGACGTACCGGGTGCGGCGCTGTTCGGCCAGCCACTTGAGGGCCTTGACCGCGTGCGCCTCGTTCCGCGGGGTGTCGGGGTGCGTGGGGGCACCGGCGGTGTAGCCGAGCAGTTTGCCGTCGAAGGCTTCCTCGAAGCGGGTGAGGAGGTCGACTTCGTGACGTCCGGGCGGCGAGAAGACGGTGCAGTGCTCGGCACCGGGGATGTACCACTCAAGGCCCTGGAAGATCAGCATGCGCTTGTTGTCGGCACGGGCCTTGAGGATCTCGCGGTGTTCCTGAGCGGCGCCGAGCTCGGCATGCCCGATGTTGCTGTGTTCGGTGAAGACCATCCAGTCGAGGCCGAACTTCTGTCCTGCCGAGGCCAGCTGGGAGAAGGTGTATTTGGCGTCATGGCTGTAGACGGAGTGGTTGTGGTGATCGCCGACCAGATAGACGAGGTCGGGGGCGCGTCCGTGACCGTGTCCCTGGGACCGGCCTCCCGGGCTGTCGGCCAGCGCGGGCAGCGGCAGCGACGCGGCGGCGAAGGCCGCACCGAACAGACCGGCTCGGCGCATCAGCCCTCGGCGGCTGAGCCCCTGGGGGTCGAGCGACTCCGCGGGAACCTGGGGGTCGGCCCATTCGGGCACGGGGTGGGACATGGCGCGACATTCTCCTCGGTGCAGGGCGGCAACGGCCCGGGGCCCGGGTCGTGACGCCGCCGTGGTGAGGGTTTCCTGATTCCGGAAATGTGGGGTGAACCCGGCCTGACGGGCGGGGGGCGCGCCTGTGGCGCGCCGGATTCGATGACCGCGGGCCGGCTGGGCGGAGCCCGTTCAGCGCGATACGTCGGGCATATAACATCACGTATCGCTACAATTTGGGCATGGGAGAACGGCCTGTAGCGCCGACTGCGCCCGAACTCGTTCTCGAAACCGACGCAGGACCGACTGTGATGAGTCCGAGCCGGGATTACCACGTCGGGCGCGACCCCATGAGCGACATCGTCATCGACGACGCACGGGTTTCGTGGCACCACGCGGTGCTGCGGCCCGTGGCCGACCACTGGTCACTGGAGGACGAGGACAGTACGAACGGCACGTACACGGAGGGCAGGCGCATCCATGAGTCGGGTGTGGGACCCGGCAGCGTCATCCGGTTCGGTCATCCCGCGGACGGGCCGTGCGCCGTACTGATCGGCCAGGGCCCCTCTGCCTCCGCACTGCATCCTGCCGATCGCCCGTCCGCCGTCTCCGTGCCCGCGGCCACCGGTACGTTCCGGCAGCCGACCACCGTGCGGCCGCGGCCCGTCCATAACGTGAGCATCGGCCGCAGCGCCGACAACGACCTCGTCGTCGACGACCTGACCGTGTCGCACCGGCACGCCGAACTGAGGGCACATCCGGACGGCACGTACGAGATCGTCGACCTCGGCTCGTACAACGGCACGTATCTCAACGGCCAGCTGGTCGGCCGCGCCCCGGTCGCCGCCGGTGACATCGTCGGCATCGGACACTCCGAGTTCTCTCTGGTCGGCGACGTGCTCCAGGAGTTCGTCGACACCGGGGAGGTCTCGCTCGATGTGCAGGACCTGGCGGTCACCGTGGACCGGGGCCGCAAGACCCTGCTCGACCATGTCTCCTTCCCGGTGGGCGAGAAGTGTCTGCTCGGCGTGGTGGGTCCGAGCGGCTCCGGCAAGTCCACCCTGCTCAACGCACTGACCGGCCTCCGCCCGGCCGACGAGGGCAGCGTCCTCTATGACGGCCGCGACCTGTACCACGACTACGCCGAGCTGCGCCATCGCATCGGGCTCGTCCCGCAGGACGACATCCTGCACTCCCAGCTGACCGTGCGCC
Source organism: Streptomyces sp. Ncost-T10-10d (assembly GCF_900091955.1). GTDB lineage: Bacteria > Actinomycetota > Actinomycetes > Streptomycetales > Streptomycetaceae > Streptomyces. The sequence goes on along the minus strand of NZ_FMDF01000035.1, from coordinate 49,718 downwards.
GCGCCCTCGGATACGCCGCCGAGCTCCGCTTCCCGCACGACGCCGCCCCGTCCGAACGCCGGGCCCGGGTCACCGAAGTGATTCGTGAGCTGGCCCTGGAAAAGCGGGCGGAGCAGCCGATCCACAGCCTCTCCGGCGGCCAGCGCAAGCGCGTCAGCGTCGCGCTGGAGCTGCTGACGAAACCGTCGCTGCTCTTCCTCGACGAGCCGACCTCGGGACTCGACCCCGGCATGGACCGCTCGGTCATGCATATGCTCCGGGGGCTGGCCGACGACGGACGTACGGTCATCGTCGTCACGCACAGTGTGCTCAGCCTCGATGTCTGCGACCGGCTGCTGGTCCTCGCCCCCGGCGGGAAGACCGCCTTCTACGGGCCGCCGGACGACGCACTCGCCTTCCTCGGCTTCGAGCACTGGCCGGAGGCGTTCGAGGCGTTCGAGAACGACCGGGACCGGGCATGGTCGGCGCAGTACCGCGCGTCCTCGTTCCACCGGCAGTACATCGCGAACTCTGCCACGCAGCCCCGGCTGCCGCACGCTGCGGTCGCCCCGGTCGCGCCACCGCCGAAGACCCGGAGCGGGGGCGCTCAGCTGCGGACGCTGGTCCGCCGTTATGCCGCCGCGCTGAGTGCCGACCGGACCTTCCTGGCCATCATGATCGCTCTGCCGTTCGTGATGGGCGCGATGACCCGGGCCCTGGCCGGCAGCCGGCTGACCCAGGACACGGCGATCAACGCGCTGCTGATCCTCTGTGTGGGCGGCGTGCTGACCGGCGCCGCCAACGCCGTACGGGAACTGGTCAAGGAACGGGCGATCTACCAGCGGGAGAGAGCCGTCGGGCTGTCCAGATCGGCCTATCTGATGTCCAAAGTGGTTGTCCTGGGCACCATTACGATCCTGCAGGCCATGGTCCTGACCCTCGTCGGTCTGGTGGGCGTCGATCTGAACGCCCCGGGCGGCAAGGGCGTTCTCCTGCCACCGCTGGTCGAGATCACGATGGCCGTGGCCCTGCTGTCGTTCTCGGCGATGATGCTCGGACTGGTCATCTCGGCGCTGGTACGCAAGGAGGAGGTCACCATGCCACTGCTGGTGCTCCTCGCCATCGTCCAGGTCGTCTTCTGCGGCGCCCTGCTGAAGCTGCACGGGGTGCCCGGGCTGGAGCAGTTGGCGTGGCTGGTGCCGTCCCGGTGGGCGCTCGCGGCGATGGGCGGGACCATCGGGCTCGGCAGGATCGTGCCGGGAAAGGTGAGCGCGGATCCGCTGTTCGAACACTCCGCAGCCGTGTGGCTGCTGAACATGGGAACGCTGGTGTTGCTGTCGGTCGTCTTCGGACTGTTGATCGCGCGGCTGTTGCGCCGGCACGAACCCGCCGTCATGCGGAAATAGCGGAAGCAGGCACCCATGGTGACTCCGGAGTTCCGCCCGACCCATGTCGTCCCCCGGGACGGGCTGCCCGCCTGGGAGGGGCCGGATGTGTCCCGCCCCACGGAACCGCTCGACCCGCTGCTCCCGGTACAGCTCATCGACCGGCGCGGGGACTGGGGGCAGGTCCTGTGCGCCAACGGCTGGTCGGCCTGGGTCGACGGCCGCCTGCTCGTCTCCGTACCGCAGGGGCCGCCGCTCGCCGGGCAGCCGCTCGCCCGTACGGCGGATCCGCGCCCCCTGCTGGCCCGGGTCCAGGAGTCGCTCGCCCGGTACCGGCGCGTCGCGGAGGAGCTGGCCGATGGGCTTATCGACGGGGAGACCTTCCGCCGTCGCACGCAGGGACTGCGGGTGGGGATGGTCGTGGACGGCGAGGCGGTGTGGCTGTACGACGCCGAGCACGAGCGCTGGGTGTACTGCGACGGGACGCGGCTGAGCACCTACGCGGCCGCGTCCGGACCGGGCAGGCCGAGCAGGGCTCCGGCGGACGGGCCGGCGGAGGCGGTCGAAGCGGATCCGACGCAGGTCGTCGCGCCCGAGCAGTTGGCGTACGCCCGAGCGCCGGAAGAGGACGACGAGGAACCGACACAGATCGTCCGCCCGGAACAGTCGGCCCGGGACCGGCCAGGACATCCCGGGGACGACGAGGAACCGACACAGTTTGTCCACCCGGTCGACGAATCCGGCCGGTCCGCCCCGCATCCGCCCACCCGGACGGGTGACGAGTGATGGCCGGCGAGCCCCGGCCCCCGGCTGCCGCCCACTCCTCGCGGTCCACCGAGCTGCCCGTCGGCAGGCCTTCCGGCCTGATCGGGAAGCAGATCGCGAGCTATGTCGTGGAGAGCGAGATCGGTCGCGGTGGCATGGCGGTGGTCTACCGGGCCAAGGATCTGCGACTGGACCGCACGGTCGCTCTCAAGCTGCTGGCACCCGAACTCGCGCGCAACGACACATTCCGCAAACGCTTCACCCATGAGTCGCGGGTCGCGGCCGCGATCGACCATCCGCACATCGTGCCGGTCTTCGAGGCCGGTGAGACCGAGGGCATCCTCTACATCGCCATGCGCTACGTCGCAGGTCAGGACCTGCGCGCCCGCATCGACCACGAGGGGCCGCTGCCGATCGGCACGGCGGTCCGGATCGCCGCGCAGGTGGCGTCCGCACTCGACGCCGCCCACGATCACGACCTGGTTCACCGGGACGTCAAGCCCGGCAACATCCTGGTCGCGGCGGGCACGGACAGCGACCACCCCGAGCATGTGTACCTGACCGACTTCGGCCTGACCAAGAAATCGCTGTCGCTGACCGGATTCACCTCGGTGGGCCAGTTCGTCGGAACGCTCGACTACGTGGCGCCCGAGCAGATCTCCGGCCGTCCGGTGGACGGCCGGTGCGATGTCTACAGCCTGGCGTGTGTCGTCCACGAGACCCTGGCCGGCGGACCGCCGTTCCGGCGCGACGACGACATGGCTCTGCTGTGGGCCCACCAGTTCGACCCGCCGCCGCCCCTGAGCGGGCTGCGCCCCGATCTCCCGGCCGCGGTGGACGACGTACTGGCGAAGGCGCTGGCCAAGAGCCCGGACGACCGGTACGACTCGTGTCTGCAGTTCGTGGCCGCCCTGCGCTCGGCCGCCCGGGGTGGTACGGGGGAGAACCATCCGCCGACCCTGGTCGACCGGCGGATCGCCGCACGGCCCCCGGAGCCCGAGCCACCGCCCGGGCCGCCGCGGTGGGCACTGCCGGTGTTCCCCGGGCTCCGTCGGTAGGCGCGGTGGTCAGCCGGGCACTTCGCCGCGCCGGAGGACTCCGGAGCCGAGCAGGCTGCCGAGGAAACCGGTGATCAGTCCCCAGAGCGCGGCCAGAGCGAGTGCGCTCCCTACCCGGGGGCGCAGGGTGACCTGCCCGCCGAGGCCGCCGTCGACATCACCGATGCCCAGCAGCGACAGTCCGAGGTGCGCGGAGATCCGGGCGGTCAGGCAGATGGTCAGCACGGTGAGTACGAGCCCCACCGCCATGCGCACGGCGTGCTGCCAGTGCGGCATCCGAGCGGGCGAGCGAATCGCCATGAGGAACGCGGCGGACAGGGTCAGGACCGCGGCGACGACCACCAGCCACCAGGACCGCGCGTCGGCATCGGCCAGCGTGGCGACGTCGAGGGTGGAGATGTCCGAGCCACGGAGTACGGAGTCGAGCACATGCGGCACGGGCAGCCCGAACGGACCGTCCACCCGTCCCTCCCACGACGCCCCGAGCCCCAGCGTGAAGGCGAGCCACACAAGGTTCGGCAGCCCCAGGAGAATCGCGGCGAACGTCTCGGCCGGGTGACCGCGGGTCACCGCGACGACGAGCCCGACGACCAGTCCCCCTACGACGTATGCGAGCAGCAACGCCACCATGGCGTACGCGGCCGGGCGCACCGACTCCTGGAAGCGCACCAGCCGGGCGGGGAGCGGCGCCGCCCGCGACACGAGGAGAGCAAGGACGAGAACCCCGGCCAGCCAGATCAGACCGAGGACGAGGGTGAGGAGGACATCGGCCCGGAATCCGACCTCGGGGGATGCGTCGAACACGTCGCTGATGACCGTGCCGGTCGGGCCCCCGACCGCGACGGCGAACGTCTGGCGGGCGAGCAGCGAGAGGCCGATGAGCACCAGCGCCCAGAGCACTGCCACCCGGGCGGCCCAGCCCGCCAGTTCTCGGGTGCCCGCGACGGCCCGGTGACGCAGCGGGCGCAGAAAGCCCGCGGCGATCACCAGTGCTCCGGCGAGGGTCACCGAGAGCGGCAGCACCGAGAGGTCCGCGTGGGTCTTCGCGAGGTCCCCGGCGTCCCCGGAGAGGTCGACCGTGCCGCCCGCCGCCATCACGACGGCGGCCGCGACGACCCGCGGGAACGCACCGTCCGGCAGGGCGGTCGCGCCGGCCGCCCACAGTCCGAGCGCTGCCGTGACGGCCATGGCCACCAGCCCGGCGAGCACTGTGACGAGGGCGTCGCCCCAGCCGTGCGCGGCGCTGCGTGCCGTGCGGCTCCCGTCCCCGGCTCCCTGTTCGCTCACGGGGCCACGCTAGGCACGGCGCCGGGCACTCCGCCCCTTGGGAGAGCCGGTCGGCGTCGGCTTGCGGGCCTCGTGAGCACGGGGCACACAATGTGCACGTAAGGGAAGAATCGGGACCGATCCCTACCGCCCGGAAGAAGAACCCGTGAGTGACCGACCCCCGCCGTCCGGCCGCCCCGAAGGACCCCCCTCCGGCCCTCTCTCGGGCCCCACGCAACAGGGACCTGTGCCACCGCCACCGCCGCACCGTCCCTCCGGCCCTCCGTCCGGACCGCCGGCCGGAGGCGGCTCCGGCAGCACGGGTGGCCCCGGCGGTCCCCGCCATGCGGCGCGCCCTTCCGGCTCCGGCGGCGGCCCCGGGCGTCCCTGGTGGCGGTCGGCGCCCCTGATCGCGTCGATCGCCGCTGCGATCGTGGCCGCGGTGGTGCTGACCGTCGTCCTCACCCGCCCCGATGGCGGATCGGGCGGCGAGGTCTTCCTGCAGGCGGCCGGTTCGACCGGCCCCGATCCCTACACCCCCTCGACGGCGCGGACCAGTTCCGGGGCGACGACACCGACCCCGTTGCCCAGCGTCTCCGGGACCGCGGCGAATGTCACCCAGGCGGTGCAGGGCTCGACACCGGGGCTGTACGGAGGCACCCGTAACGTCTCCAGCTGTGACGTGGAGAAGCAGATCACCGCGCTCACGGCCGATCCGGGCAAGAACAGTGCGTTCGCATCGGTCCTGGGGATCGATCCCTCCGGCGTCCCCGGCTATCTGCGCTCGCTGACCCCGGTGCAGCTGCGGCTGGACACCCGGGTCACCAACCACGGGTACCGCAACGGTGCACCCACCAGCTTTCAGGCGGTGCTCCAGGCCGGCACGGCCGTCCTCGTCGACGATCGCGGCGTGCCACGGGTTCGCTGTGCCTGCGGAAACCCGCTGCTCCCGCCGGTCGCGGTGAAGGGCAGCGTGAAGCTGATGGGCCACGCGTGGCCCGGTTACCGCTCCTCGAATGTCGCGGTGGTGGAGCCGGCGCCGCAGGCGGTGAAGGCGTTCATCATGTTCGACCCGAGGAGTGGCGACTGGTTCAGGCGCGACGCGGGTGACACCGGCGGCCACGACAGGAAGACCGCCCCGCCCTCGAAGACGATCTTCTCGCCCTGCCCGTCGCAGCCTCCCGGCGCCTCCACCGGTCCCTGCCCCCCGACGTCGGCCTCGGCCTCAACCTCGGCCTCGCCGGAATCCCCGTCCTCGGAACCACCGTCCGCGTCCGCTTCCTCGCCCACCGCGCCGTCCTCGCCGTCTTCGGTCTCCTCGCCGCCCACCACGGCAACGGTGCCCCCGTCCACCGGGGCGCCGCCCCCACCGCCGGCGTCGGGCACGGGGCCGGCCCCCGAGTCCGTGGCGCCGCAGTCCGCGCCGGAATCGGTGGCGACGCCCGCCCGGCCCGCCTCCGGTGGCACCCCGTCGGCCGACGGGCCGGCGGGCGTCTAGCAGGAAACGCGGAGCGGCGTGAGCCGCCGTTCTTCCGTTACCCCGGCGGCTGTTCATCCGTCTGCCATCGAGCAGTGGCGAAGCGGGCAGGGTACATCGACGCTTGTCCCTACCCACCGATACGCGCGGTGGGCGGAGCCTGATGGGGGTGAATCCGTGTCGGACTCGGACGCCGGTGCACCGGGCCCCGGGTCGACTCCGGTCGACGGCATGGCGGCGGCGGTCCTCCACACGCTGTTCGCCCAGTCCGCGGTGGGCCTGCACGTTCTGGACACGCAGTTGAGGGTGGTACGGGCGAACCCCCTTTCCGACGTCGTCCCCGCCGAGCTCCTTGCGGGGCGTCACTTCACCGACGCGTACCACCTCGAAGAACCGGACAAAGCGGAGCGGTTGCTGCGCGGAGTGCTCGACACCGGCGTGGCCTTGCGCGACGAAGTGATCCGCGGCCGGCTCCAGGACGCCCCCGGCCCCAGTCGCAGCCTGAGGGTGTCCGTCTACCGTCTGGACGATGCGGACGGTCGCACCCTCGGGCTGCTGGCTGCGGTCGTCGATGTCAACGAGCAGGAGAAGGCGCGCGTCCGGGCGGCGTGTCTCGCCGCGGTGCGCACACGGGTGGGCAGGTCACTCGATGTGGCGGCCACCTGCGAGGGGCTCGTCGCAGCCGTCGTTCCGGTGTTCGCCGACATCGCCGTGGTCGAGGTGGTGGAAGAGGTCCTGCGCGGTACGGATCCGCCGACCGGACCGCTGGGGCACGATGTCCCACTGCGCCGCGCGGCAGTCCGGGGCCCCGGCGCCGCCGGTCACCGGGACGGCCTGGTCGGAGAGATGCGCAGGCTGCCCGCCCGTACCCCCTATGCTCTGGCCGCGTCGGATCTCCGGCCCCGTCTCGTCCAGATCGGTCCCCGGACACCGTGGTTCGACGCGGACCCCGACAGCGCCCGGATGATCGAAGCCACCCGGGCCCACTCCCTGATCGTGGTCCCGCTGAAGCTGCACGGCACGGTCCTCGGTCTGGTGAGTCTCTACCGGCGTCCGGGGACGGAGCCCTATGAGGAGAACGATGTCCCGCTCGCTCTGACCGCAGCCGCTCATGTCGCACTGAGCGTCGACAACGCACGCCGCTACGAGCGCGACCACGTGATCGCGTCGACGGTCCAGCGCCGCCTCCTCCCCCAGCACGACGGTGGCCGGATCGCCGTGGAGACAGCACACGTCCTGCTGCCCGGGCACAACAGCGGCTGCTGGTTCGACACCATCGGCCTCTCCGGCGCGCGCACTGCTCTGATCATCGGCAACGTCGAGGGTCCGGGCCTCCAGGCGGCCATCACCATGGGGCAGTTGCGGACCGTCATCCACGCGCTGGCCGGTCTCGACCTGGAGCCGGACGAAGTGCTTGCCCGGCTGAGCGACACCGCCGGCCGCCTGGCCGTCGAACGGGCATCGCTTCCGCCCGGCGACCGGCACCGGGAATCGCCCGAGGCGACCTGCATGTACGCGGTCTACGACCCGTTCTCCCGCACCTGCACCATCGCACGGGCGGGGCATCCGACGCCGGTTCTCGTCACGCCCGACGGCACCGCGACCACCCTGGACGTACCCGAAGGGCCCTCGCTCTTCTCCACCGACAGTTCGCCGTTCGCCACCGCCGCCTTCGAGCTCGACGAAGGCAGCGTTCTGGCGTTCTTCACCGGCACCCTCCTGACCGGCCACGGGTCCGCGAAGCGGGTACAGGAAGCGCTCGTGCAGCCCGGCCGGAGTCTGCAGGACCTGTGCGACGACATCGTCTACACCCTTCCGGCCGAGCACTGTCCCGAAGGCGCCGCCCTTCTCCTCGCACGTACCGGCGTCGTCCCGGCCGAACGGGTCGCGACCTGGGAGTTGGCCCACGACCGGACCACGCCCGCCATCGCCCGTACGCTCGTGCGCGACCGGCTCGACGGCTGGAACCTCGACGAGGAGACGACCGAGGCGACCGAACTCATCGTGAGCGAACTGATCACCAACGCCGTCCGCTACGGCACCCCTCCGTTGCAACTGCGGCTGATCCTTGGCCGCTCGCTCACCTGCGAGGTGCACGACAGCAGTCGGGTGTCACCCCATCTGCGCCATGCGCGCACCGTCGACGAGGGCGGACGCGGACTGTTCATCGTCTCCCAGCTCGCCGCCCACTGGGGCACCCGGTACAGCAGCGACGGCAAGGCCCTGTGGACCGAGCAGGAGATCCCGTCCGTGGCGGATGAGTCCTGACCTCGGCGTGCGGCACCCGCTGCGCATGGCCGCCTTCCTCGTGGCGGCCCTGTGCACGCTGGTGACATCGGGTGTCACCAGGAATCTCCTCGCGCGGCTGCCGGTCGCCGAGGCGATGGTGACCGATCGACGCGAGCAGGGTCAACGCCCGTGACCGGGTGCTCGACCGTGCGCACCGGTGCGAGCAGCAGCGGGGCAGTCCGGTGAATTTCGCCGCCGTCGACCACACAACGATCGGAGACGTCCACGGGGCGGTCGACGCGCTCAATGCGGAGCGCCCCGCTCGGCGGTCCGGCGATCACTGACAAGTGCGGCGCCCCGCGGCCGGGTCGGCCGCGGGGCGCCGCGATCAGGGTGGCGACGGCCGTTCCGGGGATGGGGAGCGGTCGCCGGTCGGGTCAGTCGCGACCGTCGCGGTGGTTACGGCCTCCACGGTCGTCGCGGCTGTCGTGGCCATTGCGGCCGTCGTGACCGTTGCGGCCGTCATGGCCATTGCGGCCGTCGTGACCGCGGTCACGGCCGTCGTGGTCACGGTCCCTGTCGCGGCCATCGCGGTCGCGGTCGTGGCGGTCCCGGTCGTGCCGGTCGCGGCCGTCACGGTCCCGGTCGTGGCGGTCCCGATCGTGCCGGTCCCGATCGTGCCGGTCGCGGCTGTCACGATCCCGGTCGTGCCGGTCCCGGTCGTGCCGGTCCCGGTCGTGCCGGTCCCGGTCGTGCCGGTCGCGGTCGCGGCGGTCGCGGCCATCGCGGTCCCGGTCGTGGCGGTCCCGGTCGCGGCCCCAGGACTTCGAGTCGATCCTGCGACCGTACGCGTCCCGCAGAATCGCCGTGTCGCTGGCGTCCCATACGTAGTTGCGGAGGTCCTGGTAGACGTCGCGGCTGGTGTCGCGGCCGACTCCGGTGTGCACACGCACCGAGGAACGGCCCGCGAGCCGCAGGTCGAACCGGTAGGTGCGGCGGCTCTCGTCGCTCAGGGTCCAGCCGCGGAGGTTGACCGAGTGACGGCCGGTGTTGGTGACGGTGACCCACTCACCGTTGAGGCTCCGGTTGGAGCCATCGTCGTAGCCGGGACTGTTGTACTGGATCGCACCCAGGACCACGGCCGAACGCGGGTCGGTCCAGGTGTGGCCGTGACCGATCCCGTGGTCGTGTTCGTCTGCGATCGCCGGCAGTGCGGCGGCGGCCACCAGTGCGCCGGAGGCGAGTACGGCAGCGGTGAACCGCCGTGCGGAACGGGACATGAAGACCCCTCAGATGCGGGCCCGGACCGCGTGGTCCGAGCGTCTTTCGGACTCGGCCTGTTGCCGAGAACGCACACTGTGGCCCGATTGCCCGAGTCACGAAAGACGCACCGATACGTGTTACGAAGTACGGACATTTCCGTCACACGCGTCTGTAACCGGCACGCATCCAACCCTCCGAGTACCTGTCAACCCCTGCCTGCTGCACCCATCCGCGCGGCACCGAACCGACGCAGCCGGTGGCCGCATCCCATACCCGGCGCGCGCCCACGCACCCCCCGCGCGACCGGTGCGGGAATTCCGTAACAGCCACCATCCATACAGCCTTGAACACCCATTCCCTTACCCGAGGAAAGAAGAACGACAGTTCTACTGCGGAGCCATTGCACCGCGAGAACAACAGTGATTGAGTGACAAATGAAGATATGAATCGAGGTTCAGAACATCGCGGCACGCCCGCGCCGAGCCGGCCATCGCCGCGGGTATCGCCGCAGGTGAACTGCCTGCGGCACACGCACAGCTGTCGGCCGCCGCTGTGATCGCGACGGCACCTGAGCGCGAGCCGCACACCGCCGCACCCACTCCCCCGCCGCCCCGCCCATCGACCAGGACAGGAACCCGCGATGACCGTCAGCCCGCACCGGACCGACGTTCGGCCCGAGGCCCCCGCGCCGCGCCCCACCCATGAGGTCACCAACCAGGCGCCGCCCAGGACCGGCCTCGACGAGTACGGCACCAACCTGCCGCTCGCACAGGCCGTCCGGACGTTCGGCGCGGCCTGGCACGAGCCGGAACTGCACGCCATCGGCACCCTGGTCGGTTCCGAGCGGTTCCAGATCAGTGCGGAGCTCGCCCACACCTCCCCGCCCGTCCTGCGCACCCATGACCGTTACGGCAACCGCGTCGACGAGATCGACTTCCACCCCGCGTACCACGAGGTCATCGGCGCGGCAGTGAGTCATGGCACGCACACCGCGGGCTGGGCCGACCCGAAGCCCGGAGCAGCGGTGGCGCGGGCGGCCTCGTTCATGCTGTTCGCCCAGATCGAGCCCGGCCACGCCTGCCCGATGTCCATGTCGCATGCCGTGGTCCCGGTCCTGCAGCGTGATCCGGACGTGGGACGGGACTGGCTGCCCGGACTGCTCAGCCGTTCCTACGACCCCCGGCTGATCGCTCCCGGCAGCAAGTCCGGGCTGACCTTCGGCATGGGGATGACGGAGAAGCAGGGCGGCTCCGACGTCCGCGCCAACACCACACGCGCCGTCCCGCTGGCCTCCGACCCCGAGGGGCGGGCGCATCTGCTCACCGGCCACAAGTGGTTCCTCTCGGCCCCGCAGTCGGACGCCTTCCTGGTCCTGGCCCAGGCCGGGGCCGGGCTCACCTGTTTCCTCGTACCGCGGGTACTGGCCGACGGCACCCGTAACACCGTCCGCATCCAGCGGCTGAAGAACAAGCTCGGCAACAAGTCGAACGCCTCCTCCGAGGTGGAGTTCGACGGCACCTGGGCGGTACGGGTCGGCGAGCCCGGCCGTGGCGTCCCCACGATCATCGAGATGGTCAACCACACCCGGCTCGACTGTGTGCTCGGCACCACCGCCGGCATGCGCCAGTCGGTGTCCGAGGCGATCTGGCACGCGCACCATCGCAGCGCGTTCGGTGCCCAGCTGGTCGACCAGCCGGCGATGACGGCGGTCCTTGCCGATCTGGCGCTGGAGACGGAGGCCGCGACCTGGACCTCGCTGCGTCTGGCCCATGCGTACGAGGCCGACAGCGGCGAGTCCGAGGCGATGTTCCGGCGGCTGGCCACCGCGGTGTCCAAGTACTGGATCTGCAAGCGCGGCCCGCACCACGCCTACGAGGCACTGGAGTGTCTGGGCGGCAACGGCTACACCGAGGACTGGCCGCTGGCCCGGCGCTACCGCGAGCAGCCGGTGATGGCGGTGTGGGAGGGCTCCGGAAACGTCATCGCGCTCGATGTGCTGCGGGGCATCGCCAGGACCCCGCAGTCGCTGGACGCGTTCTGGGCCGAGCTGGAGACCACGGCCGGTGCCAGTTCCGTACTGGACGCACACATCCGTCGGGTACGCCAGGAGCTGGCCGAGGACCTGCGCGACCCGCTGGCTGCGCAGACCCGCGCCCGGGCGACCGTCGAGGGCATGGCGCTGGCTCTGCAGTCCTCGCTGATGCTGCGTCACGCTCCCGCGGCGACGGCCGAAGCGTTCGTCGCCGCCCGGCTCGGCGAGGTCCGTGGTCATCAGTACGGCATCCTGCCGCGCGGCACCGATGCCGCCGCGATCGTGGAGCGGCACTTCGGCGGGACGATCTGAGGCCGTCGCCGCGTCTCCCGGTGCGGCGACGACGTGTGGGCAGGGCCGAAGAGAGACCCCGCCCGCCCGTCGTCGTGCGGCGTATCCGCCGGCATGGGCGTTGGGTTGGCTCCCATGGAGTCGGGACCCCGCACGCTGTGGCTGCGCACCGAACCCCTTCACTCAGTGATCTACTTCGACGAGGAGTGCCGGGGCATCGGCCGGTCCGTGGGCCTCAAGGGTTTCTGGATGGGCTACTTCGACACCCGTACGGCCCCATGGGGCCGGTCCTCCTCGAGACCGCGACGCTCGTTCTCGCCGCCGCCACCGACCGTGTTCCGCGCGAGGGCATCCAGCTCGACCGGGGCTGGAGCGACATGGCTCCCCCCTGGACCCGGCATTGTGGCTTCGGCCTCTTCCATGCGCAAAACTACGGCTCTCCCGGCAGGCGCCCGCTGTGACACGACCGGCACACTCCGCCGCAGCGGCAACGGCTGCCGCCGGCCGCGGCGGATTGCGTACCGCCGGCCGCGGAACCAGCAGTGGCCGGTGCTGTCGTGGACGGTTCTTCCGTGGCCGACAGCTTGTGCGACAGGCAGTCGGCGAACCGGCCGATGAGTTTGTCGCTCACATCGGCCATGACCCCGCGGCCGAACTGGGCCGGCCGCCCGGTGACGGTCCGGTCAGTGGTCACGGCGACGGTCGTCCCTCCGTCGTGATCGGCCAGCGTGCCGGTCACCGTGGCGCTCGCCGTGCCCTGGCCCCGTACTTCGTTGCCCCGGGCGGACAGGACCACGCGGTGGGCAGACTCGTCCTTCTCCAGGAAGGTCGCCGTGCCCCGGTACGTCACGGTGATCGGTCCCACCCGCACCTTCACGGAGCCCTTGATGGTGTCGCCGTCGAACTCCTCCACGGTCGCACCCGGCATGCAGTGCGAGACGCGTTCGATGTCGAGGAGCGCCCGCCATGCCTCGTCGGCCGGGACCGGCACGGTGAATGAGTTCTGCAGCTGCATGGTCTGCTCCTCACACGAATCACAGGGTCACGAATCACAGGGTCGCGAAGTCATACGGATCTCAGCCGCGGCGGATGGATCGCCCCGACCGTGTCCGCGAGCGGGCTGCCGGTGCCGCCCCAGCGCAGTGCGATGATCTCCGCCGCGATCGAGACGGCCACCTCCTCGGGGGTACGCGCGCCGAGGTCGAGGCCGATGGGCGAGCGCAGCCGGGCCAGTTCCGCTTCGCCGAGGCCGGTCTCGCGCAGCCGGGCCAGGCGGTCCTCGTGGGTCCGGCGGCTGCCCATCACGCCGATGTACGCGGCCGGGGTGCGCAGGGCCACCTCCAGCAGCGGGACGTCGAACTTCGGGTCGTGGGTGAGTACGCACATCACGGTCCGCTCGTCGATCTCCGTGTCGCTCAGGTACCGGTGCGGCCAGTCGACGACCACCTCCGCGCCGTCCGGGAAACGGCGGGGGTCGGCGAAGGCGGGGCGGGCGTCGCAGACGGTGACGCGGTAGCCGAGGAACGCACCGATCCGGGCCACCGCAGCAGCGAAGTCGATGGCGCCGAAGACCAGCATCCGGGGCGGCGGGGCGAACGACTGGAGGAACACGGTGACGTCGTCCTCACGCCGTTCGCCGTTGGGGCCGTAGTGCCGCAAGCCGGTTGCGCCCTGGGCGAGTTCTCCTCGCGCGTCGGCGGCGACGGCGGCATCGAGACCGCTCGCGCCCAACGATCCGGAGACGGTGTCCGGCCAGACGGCGAGGGCGGCGCCGCGCGGGGCGGGGCCGTCGGTCACGGTGGCGATCACCACCGGGCGGTGCTCGGCGACCGATGCGGCGACCTCACCGAAGGAGGTGTCGTGCACCGCCGTAACAGGACGCACGAGGAGCGTGATCTCGCCGCCGCAGGTGAGGCCGACGGCGAAGGCGTCCTCGTCGCTGTAGCCGAAGGTCTGGAGCTGGGCCCGGCCCGTTTCCACGACCTCCTTGGCCAGTTCGAAGACCGCGCCCTCGACGCAGCCGCCGGAGACGCTGCCCACGACCTCGTCGTCCGGGCCCACAGCCATCGCCGCGCCGGGGCCGCGCGGTGCGCTGCGGCTGACCGCGACGACGGTGGCGAGCCCGAACGGTTCCCCGGCGGTGTACCAGCGGCTGAGCGCCGGAAGGATCTCACGCATCGGCGGCCGCACCCCGCACCACGGCCGCCGGCCGCTCCAGGGCGGCCAGGCTGTGCCCTTCGACGAAGGAGTCCATGTGCGGCAGCGCCGCCGCCATACCCGCCGCGAGCGGTGCGTAACCCGGGTGTGCCTTGCGAGGGTTGGCCCACACCACGCGGTGCGCCAGCCGGTGCAGTCGGCGCAGTTCGCCCGGTCCGCCCTCCGGCCCGCCCGCTCCGTTCCCCCGTTCGCCGGCCTCGTCACCTGTCACTCCATCCCGGCCGCGGCCAGCACCGCACGCCGGGTCAGCACCCGTACGAGGTGTTCGCGGTACTCGGGCGAGGCCGACAGGTCCGAAGCTGGGCGAGTGCCCTCGGCCGCGGCTTCGGCGGCCCGCGCCACGGCGGCCGGTCCGGCCTCCGCGCCGGTGAGCGCCTGCTCGGTGGCGCTCGCGCGCAGTGGCGTGGTGCCCATGTTGGTCAGGCCGATGCGGGCCTCGGCGATGTGGTCGTCGTCACGTCGTACGAGCGCCGCGATACCGACGACCGCCCAGCCCTGGGCGAGCAGATCCCTGGCCGTCATGATCACGCCTGGGATGCAGTAGCCGCACTGAAGCGCGTGCTGTTCGTGGAAGGCGGTCTGCAGCGGCGTCCACTCGCCGTCGGGGGCGAGCCCCTGGACGGTGGTCACTTCGCCGCCGTCGGCCTGCACGGCCAGTACGGAACAGCTCTTGACGCTGTCGCCGTCGAGTTCGACGGTGCATGCCCCGCAGTTGCTGGTGTCACAGCCGACGGGTGTACCGGTGAGCCCCAGGTGGTCGCGGAGGTAGTGAACCAGCAGCAGGCCGGGCTCGACCTCGTCCTCGTACCTCGTGCCGTCCACCGTCATCGAGATGCGGGTCATATGCCCTCCCCAGGGCTCAGGCCGTGGTGTCGGACCATGCGTACGGCGGTGCGACGGGCCCGCTGGCGGGTCCGGCTCCGACCGTTTCCAGTTCATGGTCGGCGGCCTTCATCAACTGCGCGGCGATGTCCTTCATGGCGCGGCTCGCCGCGAGTTCGTCGCCGATGACGGGAACATCCACGTCCTGCGGGTTGCAGCGGGCGACCCCATGTCCGATGAGCTTTGCGGAGCCGGTGTCCAGTACCGCCTCGGCCCTGGTCGTACCGTCCTCCTCGGACAGACCGACGCGGACCTGCCACTCCAGCGTGCGAGTCATCGAGCACCTCCTGCGACTGCGCCCGGCCTCGGTCCGCCGCCACGACGCGGTCCTGTCATCAGGATCCACCCGGCCGGACCCGTTCGCGCGTTCCGGCTCGTCCTGCGGGGATCACACCGCCGAAATAGGATGCGTGGAGTCACTTCGACCGAGTGCGGAGCGGCCCATGAACCGGCATCGTTCCCGTTCGGCGAGCGCCGGCGAACTGCTCATCACTCTGCGACAGCTCACCTCACGGGCACGCCGTGAGGTGAGCTGCATCAGGCGCGGGTGGAGCCGGCCGAGGCGCTGCACGACGAACTGCTCCCGAGCGGATTCCGGCCGGTCCGGACGGCATGGTGCTCGGCCGATGTGGTGAGCATCCGGCGCCGGGAAATGCGGCCCCCGGCCGTCCCGGTCCGAGGACGACCTCGACAGCCTCCGACCTCGCTCCCCCGAGTGGCGGGAACACCGCTGCGGAAGACCGCTCAACGAAGGAAGTGGCGCGCCAGGAAGTCGTTCCGGAACTTGCCCTCCGGGTCGAACCGGGCCGCCAGCCGCTCAAAATCGGCGTACTTCCCGTACAGCGTGCGCAGTGTCCCGGGGGTGGTGGTGAACACCTTTCCCCAGTGCGGCCGCGCACCGAACGGTGCCAGGGCCTCCTCGATCGCCCCGAGCACCGGTGTGACGGCGGCCGTGTCCGGCATCCAGGTGAAGTGAAAGGCCACCGAGTCCCGGCCGCCCGCCGGGCTCAGCCACAGATCGTCGCGGGCGACGGTGCGGATCTCGGTGATCTGCAGCAGTGGGGCGATCCGCTCCCGGAGCCGGCCCAGTGCCTCGTACGCCGCAGGCGCGTCCTGCCGGGCCACGAAGTACTCCGACTGCAGTTCGTCCCCGTTGCTGGGGGTGAACTCCAGACGGAAGTGCGGAAGGCGCCGGTGCCACGGTCCGGCAGCTCCCTGCTGGCGGGTGCAGTTCTCGGCCGGCATCCCGGCGATCGGATGGCGCGGCCCGTCCGCGAGCCGCGCGCCGAGCCACTCCTCGGGCGCCCGCTGCGGCCCGTCGGAACCCACCCGCCGCTTGAGCCACACCTGGTTGAGCGGCCCCTCACGCCAGTCGGTGAAGACACTGACGCTGTACGCGGCCGACATCACCTCGTCGAAACTGCCCGTGAGCCGGGACTCCGGCAGATCCTCGTAGACCCACTGCTGTACGTCGAAGGCGGGCACCACGTCCAGCGTCAGCGCGGTCACCACGCCCAGTGCGCCCATGGCCACCACGGCTCCGGGGAAATCCGCGTCGCCACGGCTCAGTGACACGTTCCGGCCGTCGGCCGTGACCATGTCCAGCGCCCGGACGGCCCCCGCAATGGAACTGTTACCGACTCCCGAACCGTGGGTTCCGGTCGCGCAGGCCCCGGCGACCGAGATGTGCGGCAGCGAACCGAGGTTGTGCAGCGCGTACCCGTTCTCGTGCAGTACGTCGGCGAACTCCCCGAAGCGCAGGCCCGCGGCGACAGTGACCGCCCCTGCCTCCCGGTCGATCTCGACCCTGCTGGGCAGCCCGGCCACCGACACCAGATCGCCGCGGGTGTCGGCGACGGTGTTGAACGAGTGCCGGGTGCCGAGCGCGTGTACCGCGGTCGAGGCGGACACCGTCTCCCGCAGCTCGGCCTCGGAGCGGGGCACACCCAGGCGTCGCGCCCCGAACGTGATGTTTCCGGCCCAGTTCTTCTCCGCGGGAGTCACCGCACGTCCCCACTTTCGCTCATGGCCGGGTGTCGTGATCCCGGCGGTGCATCCTCCCAGACAAACCTGTTGGTGGAGCCACGCAACTGGTGACGTACATGTCCGCACACTGTCTGATTCCGGCACCTTCCAAATGCGAACAGTCGCCCACAGACCAAGAGATCCAGCCCGGAACGGGACGAGTTCCGAGCCAGTGCGCATGTCTGAACTTCACTGGAACTCCAGCGAAATGGCACGTGTGTGGATATCGTGCAGCGAGCGAGGGCGCATCCGTCAGTCCATGGGATCGGCGGATGCGTCCCGTTTGTGGCGATGCAACTGTGACTGGGGGGTTCATGGGGCATGTCGAGCTACCCGATTCGGACAGATCAGGACCCGTGGGACTGGCGGGGGCGCCTCGTCCACGGACTGCTTCAAATCGGCCTCGCAGCAAGGAACTCGACGATCTGTGGAGGGCGTCGGCCGTACAGCGCGAACGTTCAGGACCGGCCGCGACGAGGAGAAGGACGGGCCGGTGTCTGCCGGTCGTCATCGGGGCCGAACTTGTCGGCCTGGGGATTCCGGCATGGCTCGTGCTGGCGGCAGGAGAACAGGAGCGGGCCGCGGTCGCCGCGGCGTTGGCCGCGCTTGCGTGGTCCGGTGTGCGGGCCGCGCGCGGCCGGTACGCGGACCGGCCGCCGGGCGATCCGCCGGGGGTGCTGAGCACGACGGGCGACTGGCTGCTGCTCATCGGCGTACTCGCCGTGCTGAGGACCATGACCGGTGATTCGGCCGATCCTGCGACAGCGGTCGTGGCCCTGCTGCCCGGCCTGCTCGTGGGCATTGCGATATGGGGGGTGCGGCAGTTGCCCTGGCCGGGGCGGCAGCAGCGGGCGGTCCGGCGGGTACTGGTGGTCGGTGAGGCTCCAGGGGTGGAACGCGCGGTGCAGCTGCTCGGTTCCCGTGCGGACCATCCGTATGCGGTCGTGGCCGCCATACCGGTGGGGAGCACACCGCTGGACTGCGAGGTTCAGGTGCCGGGCCGGCTCGCACCGGCACCGGCCGACGACGATGCGTCGACCGTGCTGGGCGGAGCTTTCGCCCATGACGCGGACCTGGCTCTGGTGGTGCCCGGGCCGCAGCTCTCCGAGGAGCGGCTGCGCCGGCTCTTCTGGGCACTGCACGACGGCGGGCTTCCGCTGTCCGTGCTGTCGGAGCTCTCGGGCATCGCGGCCGGCCGGGTACGGCCGTCCGCAGCGGCCGGGCTGACCCTGCTGCACATCGCGCCGCCGCTGCGCCGGGGACCGCAGATGGCCCTGAAGGCCGTGGTGGACCGTACCGGCGCCGCACTCGGTCTGCTGGTTCTGGCACCCCTGTTGCTCCTGATCGGGGCGGCGGTTCGGCTCGGCTCGAACGGGCCGGTCTTCCACCGCCAGATCCGCCACGGGCAGCACAACCGGCCGTTCACCATGTGGAAGTTCCGGACGATGGTGGTGGACGCCGAGAGCCACAAGGCGCAGCTGGTCACGGCGAACGAGAACGACGGACCGATGTTCAAGATGCGCTGTGACCCCCGGGTGACCGGGATCGGCCGTCTGCTGCGCCGGACCTCTCTCGACGAGCTGCCGCAACTGCTCAATGTGCTCCGGGGCGACATGTCACTGGTCGGTCCACGGCCTCCACTGCCGGATGAGGTGTCCCGCTACGACGAACGTGAGCTCCGGAGGCTCGCGGTCAGGCCGGGGCTGACCGGCCTGTGGCAGGTCAGCGGGCGCTCGGACCTGTCCTGGCAGGAGACCGTCTCGCTCGACCTGTGGTACGTCGACAACTGGTCGGTGGCCACGGACATGGGACTCATGGCCCGTACGCTGCGCGCCGTCACCGACGGCCGCGGGGCGTACTGAGTGCGGCGGCCGTCGATGCGAAGAGTGCGAAACCCCCGGCCGTGCGGGGGCGGAGGGACGGCCGGCCGTCGCGTTGCGGCGGCCGGCCCGTGCCGGTCGGCCCGTCGGGTCCGCTCAGGGCTGAGCGGTCTGCCGCTCCAGCCACCATGCGTAGGTACGGGCGATCCCGTCGCGCAATGGAATCTGCGGTGCGAAGCCGAGGGAGGTGAGCCGCGAGACGTCGAGCAGCTTGCGCGGGGTGCCGTCGGGCTTCGACGTGTCCCACTCGACACGCCCCCGGTACTCCGTCACATCCTGCACTGTTTCGGCGAGTTCACGGATCGTCAGGTCCTCGCCGCAGCCGACGTTGACGGGCTCGTCACCGTCGTAGCACTCCAGCAGCAGGAGGCACGCGGCGGCCAGATCGTCGACGTGCAGGAATTCGCGGCGCGGGCTGCCGGAGCCCCAGAGCGTGACCGCGGGCGACCCGTCGCGTCGCGCCTCGTGGAAGCGGCGGATCAGCGCGGGCAGGACATGCGAGGTCTCCAGGTCGAAGTTGTCACCCGGACCGTAGAGGTTGGTGGGCATGGCGCTGATGTACGAGGCGCCGTACTGCCGGCGGTAGGACCGGGTCTGCACGATTCCGGCGATCTTGGCCAGTGCGTATGCCTCGTTCGTCGGCTCCAACGGGCCGGTGAGCAGGGCGCTTTCGGGAATCGGCTGCGGAGCGCGCTGGGGGTAGATGCAGGACGAGCCGAGGAAGAGCAGCCGGTCGACCCCGGCGGCATGTGCTCCGGCGATGACGCTCAGCTGGATGCGCAGATTGTCTTCGAGGAACTGCACCGGATACGTGTGGTTGGCCATGATCCCGCCGACCTTGGCGGCGGCCAGGACCACTGCGTCCGGACGGACCTCGCGGAGAAACGCCTCGGTCCGCGCGGCGTCCCGCAGATCGAGATGATCGCGATCGCGGGTGATCACCTCGTGTCCGGCGGCGGCGAGGCGGCGTTCCACCGCCGAACCGACCAGACCGCGGTGGCCCGCGACGAATATGCGGGCGCCGGGTCGTAGGAGGGGGCGGACGGATTCCTGGGGAGGGCCGGGGAGATCAGTCGTCATGGCTCGGATTGTGCCAGCAGTCGCAGGCCGCGGTGACATTTTGCCGCAGATCGCTCAATTCCGATATTTCGGCGAGAACCAACAGCCTTTCAGGCGAACACAGAGGGGGGAGTCGTGGCGAAGACCGCGCTCATCACCGGCGTGACCGGGCAGGACGGTTCGTACCTGTCCGAGCTGCTGCTCGACAAGGGGTACACGGTCCATGGACTGATACGCCGCTCGTCGAGCTTCAATACCGAGCGGATCGACCACATCTACCAGGGACCGGAGGAAGAGAACCGTTCGTTCGTCCTGCATCACGCCGACCTCGCCGACGGGGTCGCGCTGGTGAATCTGCTGCGCGACATCCGGCCGGACGAGGTCTACAACCTGGGTGCGCAGTCGCACGTCCGCGTCTCGTTCGACGCTCCGCTGTACACCGGTGACATCACCGGTCTCGGCACCATCCGGCTGCTGGAGGCCGTCCGCGCGAGCGGTATCGACACCCGTATCTATCAGGCGTCCTCGTCGGAGATGTTCGGGGCCACCCCTCCGCCGCAGAACGAGAAGACCCCCTTCCATCCGCGGAGCCCGTACAGCGTCGCCAAGGTCTATTCGTACTGGGCGACCGTCAACTACCGCGAGGCTTACGGGATGTTCGCGGTCAACGGGATTCTCTTCAACCACGAGTCCCCGCGCCGCGGTGAGACGTTCGTGACCCGGAAGATCACTCGTGGGGTGGCCAGGATCAGGGCCGGCCTGCAGACCCACCTCCACCTGGGCAATCTCGATGCCGTACGCGACTGGGGCTACGCCCCCGAGTACGTCGACGCGATGTGGCGCATGCTGCAGTGCGACAACCCGGACGACTACGTGGTGGCCACCGGCGAGGGCGTGAGCGTCCGGCAGTTCCTGGAGTACGCCTTCGCGCATGCCGGCCTGGACTGGCGGGAGCACGTCCGCTACGACGCCAAGTACGAGCGGCCCAGCGAGGTCGACGCGCTGATCGGTGATGCCGCCAAGGCCGAGGAACTGCTCGGCTGGAAACCGGCCGTGAAATCGCAGGAACTCGCCAGGATCATGGTCGAGGCGGACATCCGTCAGCTGTCCGACCAACTCGCCGGAGCGGCTGTACGGGTGGACCGATGAGGGATCCGGGCACACCCGACAGCCGCACCGTCCTGCCGGTCACCGGTGTGTCCACCGGTCCGGCGATCACCCACAGCACCCGGCCGTCGCACCCCACGACCGTGCCGGGGACCACAACGGCCACGACCTCGCTCTCCACCGGCTGCCCGGTGGACCCGAGCGTGTCCGCACCGGTCCGGGCCCCGGGCCCGGACCACTCACTCGCCCTCGCCGGCAGCAGGACGGACAGTCTTCGCCGCCGGTCGGACGAGGCAGGAACCGCGGCCTTCCGGCCGCAGCTCGTTCTCACCTTCGGAGCTGAATGATGAACGGAAGTACGGGGCGCAGACCCATCGGACGCGGCAGGGCACGTGCCGCGGCCGCCGCGCTCTGCCTGCTCGCCGGAGCCCTGACCGCCGCCGCGTCCGGGGGCTCCCCGGCCGCGGCCCTCACACCGCCGGTCTCCTTGACCGCGGACGACCTCACCACCTGGCAGACCAACGGCATCGTCTGGTCGATGGCCGCTTCGGACGCCGGTGTCGTGTACACCGGCGGGACCTTCTCCACCGTCCGGCCGCCGGACGCGGCCGCCGGAACCTCCGAACAGCCCGCGGTGAACTTCGCCGCGTTCGATGCGGCCACCGGTGCACCGACCGGCTGCAGTCTGTCGTTCACGCTCTCGTCGGGGACAGCGACCGTACGGGCTCTCGCGCTCTCCCCCGATCAGAAGACCTTGTACGTCGGCGGGCAGTTCGGGGCGGTGAGCGGGGTCGGAGTGAGCAATATCGCCGCGATCGACACCGCTACCTGCACCCCGCGCCAGGACTTCAAGGTCTCCGTCTCCGCGACGGTACGGGCGCTGGCCGTCACGGCCGACACCGTCTATCTGGGTGGTGATTTCAACACAGTGGCGGGGCAGACCCGGAACAAGTTCGCCGCGGTCACCACGGGGGCCGCGCTGAAGCCGTGGACGGCCAACACCGACGAGGTGGGGCGGGCGGTGGAGCTGACGCCCGATCGGAAGCACGTGCTGATCGGCGGTGACTTCTTCACCGTCAACGGCACCACCTCGCACGCACTGGCCGTCGTGGACGCCACGACCGGGGCCGTCGCCAAGAGCTACCCGGCCGGCTTCATTCCGAACACCTCCACGGTGCAGGACCTGACCACGGACGCCACCGGCTTCTACACCGCCAACGAGGGCACCGGAGGCGGTGTCTTCGACGGCCGGATCGCGCTGAACCTCAGCAACTTCGAGCAGCGCTGGCGGGACACCTGCCTGGGCGCCACCCAGGCCGTCCTCGTGCACAACGGCGTTCTGTACAGCGGCAGTCACGCGCACGACTGCGCCAGCATGGGTGAGTTCCCGGACCAGCCGCGCAAGCATCTGCTGGCCCAGTCCGTCGACGACCCGAAGCTGCTCCCCTGGTTCCCGGACACCAACGACGGCATCGGGGAGCCGGTCGGACCGCGGGTGATGGCGCAGACGGACAAGGGCGGCCATCACTACCTGTGGGTGGGCGGCGAGTTCACCACCGTCAACGGCTCCGCACAGCAGGGCCTCACCCGGTTCGCCGACGGCCCCGACACCGGGGCACCGTGGGTGCCGAACGTCAGTCTGTCCACCGTTGCCGCGGGCAAGGTGGAGGTCAATTGGCAGACGAGTTTCGACGCCGACGACGGTGAGCTCACCTATCGGATCTACAAGGACGGTGCGAGCACCCCCGTGTACACCACGACGGGGTATTCGCTGTTCTGGGACCGGCCACAGCTGAGGTGGACCGATACGGACGTGGCCGCGGGTGAGACCCACTCGTACCGGATCAGTGCGAGCGACGGCACCAACACCAGCGCCAAGTCGCCCGCCCTGTCCGCCACCGTGGCGGCAACCGCCGAGAAGTACCCCGCCAAGGTACTGGCGGACGGTGCTTCGCCCTACTGGCGGTACGACGAAGGCACCTCGACCTTCGCCTCGGACACCGGCAGCGGGCTGGACAACGGATTCCTGCGCAACTCGCCCGCCTACCGGCAGACTCCGGCCGCTGTGGCGGGCGCCTCGACCGCGATCGGCTTCAACGGTTCGAACCAGTACGCGTACAGCAACAAGCGTCATGCCCAGCCCACCAGGTTCTCGGTGGAGACCTGGATCAAGACGACGACCACGAGGGGAGGGAAGATCATCGGCTTCGGCAATGTGACCATGCAGAACAGCACCCAGTACGACAAGCATGTGTACATGCGCAATGACGGGCGGCTGAACTTCGGGGTCT
The DNA here is from genome assembly GCF_900091955.1 of Streptomyces sp. Ncost-T10-10d. GTDB lineage: Bacteria > Actinomycetota > Actinomycetes > Streptomycetales > Streptomycetaceae > Streptomyces. Next base: position 26,512 of record NZ_FMDF01000035.1, on the reverse strand, counting down.
ACAGCGGCGGCACCAGGACCATCACGACGCCTGCCGCCTACAACGACGGCGCCTGGCACCATGTCGTCGCCACACAGGGCACCGGCGGCATGGCGCTGTACGTGGACGGGCAACTCCGCGCCACCAACGCCCTCTACACCGGCAACGAGAACTACAGCGGCTTCTGGAGGGTGGGCGGGGACAACCTGAACAACTGGCCGAATCAGCCGACGAGCAACTTCTTCGCCGGGCAGATCGACGAGACCGCCGTCTACCCGACCGCGCTGAGCAGCTCGCAGGTCAGCGCCCACTACGCCCTGAGGACGGGTGGATGAGGTATCCGTTCCCGGCCCGCGCCGCCGTCGTCGTACTGACGGTGGCGCTGGCCGCCTGCGGCTCGTCCTCCGACGGGCACAAGGCTGCGAGCGAGGGAAGGCCATCGGCCACCCGGGCCCCTGTCACAGCTCCCTCGGCAGGTCCCGGCGCCGGCTCGCCCAGTGGCCCTTCGGCTCCGCGGACGAGCGAACCACCGAAACTGCCCACCGATGAACTCACCCCGGCCACCGGCTCCTTCAACAAGAAGCAGAAGGAGTATCTGGTCGACCGCGTACCCAAAGGCATGGACCCGGCTGCCGTGCTCCAGACCGGTCAGGAGACCTGCGACAAGCTGACGTACCTCGTGAAGGTCGACCGTGACACGGCGGTCGGGGCGATCGTGACGGGCGAGATCGCCGATGCGAAACCCGCCGTCGAGCACCTCTGCACCCAGCACGAAAAGCTGGTGCGGGAGGCCTCGCAGGGGTACGCGGACGGCACGTACAAGGACGAGCAGATCCGGCCCGGCCGCTACCACGACGTCACTCCCACCAAGAACTGCGCCTGGCAGATCACCGGGGCGAACGGCAAGAACCTGGTGTCGGGCTCCTCCGCCTCCGGGAAGCGGGCCGAGATCACCGTCCCGGAGGCGGCCCGCACGTTCACCTCCACAGGCTGCTACGCCTGGCTGCCCGAAGGAGACCATGGATGAGCAAGCTGCCGATAGCCGTGGCGATCCCCACGAAGAACGAGGGGCTGAACATCGCCGAGGCGGTGAAGTCGGTGCTCGGCCACTTCGAGGCGGTCGTCGTCGTCGACTCGCACAGTACGGACGACACGGCGAAGATCGCCGAGGAGTGCGGGGCCGAGGTGATGACGTACACCTGGGACGGCGGTCATCCGCGCAAGAAGCAGTGGTGCCTGGACCACGTCCGCACCGACCTGGACTGGGTTCTGCTGCTCGACGGGGACGAGCGGCTCAGCCCCGGTCTGCTGGCGGAGCTGCGGCAGATCTTCGCCGATCCCGGCGCGCCGAAGCCCGCGGCGTACGACATACCGCTGGGTTACTGGTTCTCCGGGAAGCGGCTGCGGCACGGGTACACCATCCGCAAGCGGTCACTGACCGACCGCACCCGCTGCCGGTACCCGGAGGTCGGGGATCTCGAAGCGCCGGGCATCGGCGAGGTCGAGGGCCACTACCAGCCGGTCGCCGAGTCGGCCGGCTCGCTCCGCAATCCGATCGAGCACCAGGACCTCGACCCGGTCACCGCCTGGTTCGAGCGGCACAACCGCTACTCGGACTGGGAGGCGTGGCTGGAGCACCACCCCGAGGTCAAGGAGCAGGTGCGGAGGGTGAAGTCACGCCAGGGGCAGCTGTTCCACAAGGCGCCCTTCAAGCCTCTGGTGTCGTTCGCGTACATGTATGTGTACCGACGGGGATTCCTCGACGGGCGGGCGGGCTTCGACTTCGCGCTGGCGATGAGTTTCTACCGCTGGCAGATCGCACTCAAGTCCCGTGAAGGGAAGGCGGTTTGACTCAGCGGCCCTTCCGGCGGACCACGTCCTCGTAGGTCCGCCGGAGGGTCCGGGTCACGACCTCGATGGTGAACCGCTCACTGACCAGGTCCCGAGCAGCCTTTCCCGCCCGGGCGTTGGCCTCGGGTTCGAGGAGTTCGAGTATCGCCCCGGCCACCTTGAGCGCGTTCTTCCCGTCCTCGCCGACCCGGCTGTCGATCACCCGGCCCGCCCCGGCCCCCGCGACATCGGGGCCGAGGCCACAGGTGCGGGTGATGACCACGGGGGTGCCGACCGACATCGCTTCGAGGACGGATACGCCGAGGGGTTCCTCGATCGACGGCAGTACGTACACATCGGCCTGCCGCCCCGCCGCGAGGACCTCTTCGTGGTCGAGCGCTCCCACATGGTCGAGGGAGTCCATCACCCCGAGGCTGCGGGCGAGTTCGAGAGTCGCGGGCAGTGCTCCGGTGTCGGGGCCAGCCAGCACGAACCGGGCATCCGGATGCTCGGCCAGGACCGTCGGCATCGCGGCGACGAAGTCCTGCGGGCGCTTGCGCTCCTGGATCCGGGCCAGGAAGAGGACCGTCGGCGGCCGCCCCGGCTCCCTGGCCGGCCCCAGCTCCTGCGGCCGTACGCCATTGACCAGCCGTACGGTGCGGGTCAACGGCACCGGTGCGGCAACGGCGTTCACATCAAGGCGTTCCCTCTCGGTCAGGTGCAGCACGGCGTCGGCGTCCCGCAGCACCTTGCGTACCCCCAGCAGATCGGTCAGCTGGGCAACCCGCTTCTCGGTCGGGTCCACCATGCCATGGGTCTGAACGACCAGGGGGGTGCGGGAGGCCAGCGCGAGCAGTGCGACGGGCAGCGTCACCAGGTCACGCATGAGATGGACATGGACGAGATCGGCGCCGCGCATCATGCGCCGGGCGGCGAGCAGGAGCGCACCTGAGGTGATTCCGCTGACCTCGAACATGGGGAGCAGATGGCGGGCCCGGAAGAGGTGGACCGGCACTCCCTCGACCTCGCGCGGCAGCCGGCCTTCGAAGCCGTCACCCAGCGCCATGATGCGGGCGTCGTCGCCCCCGGCCCGCTGAACCTTCGACAGGTTGAGCGCCACCCTTGTCGGACCGCCGAACGCATGGTCCGGAGTGTGCAGCGTGACGACGTGCAGGATCTTCACCAGGGTTCCCCTCAACCTCGGCCGACCTTTTACAGACTAGTCATCCAAACCCCCCAAGTGGGTTGATTCGTTAGAGTGTTCACAGGTCCACGGAACGGGGAGCAGATGACGTCCGTGCACGAGGCGGCGCCGTCCGCACCCGTACCGGAGCACGGCCCGCAAGACCCGGTCCAGCCGCCGGCGAAGCCCATGTCGTGGGCGATGCTGTCGCGGGCCCTGGCCGTTCCTCTCATCCTCGGCCTGGTCTGCTTCCTGCCCGCGGTGATCGCCGCGCAGCCGGGGACGGGCGTCCGCGACACCGCGTACTGGCTGCAGCTCGTGCTGACGTGTTACGCGGGAGCCCGGCTCGCCACGATGATTCTGTCCACGCGGCGGCGTCTGCTGCAGGGCGTGTTCTGGATGTTCGTGTACATCGCGATGGGGGTGGCCCCGTTCGCCCAGGCGGTCATCGGGCAGACCCCCACCCCGATGGTGGGACCGCGGTCGGATCTGATGACGGCCATCGCGCTGATCCTGGTGGGGTGCGCCGCGTTCGACCTCGGGGCGCTGCTGGCGTCCCGGCGTCCGCTGCGCCGCCGGGTCACCGCACGCTCCGGAAGCGGTCCGGCCACCGCGCACCGGATGCGGCTCAGGCTGCTGGTGGTGCTGGCCTTCGCGGCGAGCGGCTACTACATCCTGAAGCTCGGCGGGCCCGCGATCTTCTTCACCAGTCGCCAGGAGATCAGCGCCTCGGTCGCGGTCAGCGGGGTTGCGTCGAGCCAGTCCAACGTGGGATCGGCCTTCCTCAAGGGCTTCGGCACGGTGCCCGCGCTGCTGGGACTGCTCTTCTGCACACGCCGCCTGGTGACCTCGCGCAGGGCCCGGCGCTCCCCCTCGACGGTTCTGGTCTGGTGCGCGCTGCTGATCGTCAACCTCGTCGTCAACAACCCGATATCCAACGCCCGTTACTGGTTCCTGACCGTACTGGTCTCGCTCCTGTTCACCGCGTTCCCGAGCAGCGCGGCGATGTACCGGTCGGTGCTGGCCATGGGGGTGGTCGGGGCGCTGGTGCTGTTTCCGTACGCGGACCGGTTCCGCTACGACAGCGCCGGGTACCGGCCGGTGGATTCGTCGTCGGTCTTCGAGCCGCTGGCCACCAAGGACTACGACCAGACGGTGATGTTCGCCAACACCATTACCTGGGTCGAGACCCGCGGCCACACCTATGGGCGTCAACTGGCGGGCTCCGCCCTCTTCTTCGTGCCCCGGTCGGTGTGGAGCGGCAAGCCGGAGGACACGGGGGTCCGCGTCGGCCAGTGGATGGGGATGAACATGACCAACCTGTCGGCGCCGCTGTGGACCGAGCTCTGGGTCGACTTCGGCGCTCCGGGCATGGTCGGCGGTCTCGCGCTGATCGGGTACGTCGCCGCACGCACCGACCGACGATACGCGCGGGCGGTGTCACGGGACGGCCCGGGCCCCGGCAGTGTTCTGGCCATCGCCGCGCCGCTGATCGCCGGGTACACCTTCATTCTGTTGCGCGGACCGCTGTTGCAGTCCGTCGGGAAACTGGCGATCGCGGCGCTCTGTCTGCTGCTGATCACCAGCTTCAGGAGCCGGAGCGGACAGCGCTCGCACTGACGGGCGCCTGTTCCACCGCGGTGCGGCGTCCGAGCCGGACCACCCGGGTCCAGGTGGCCACCGCCTTGCAGACGGATCCCAGGCACAGGCCCCAGGCCGCGCCCGGCACCCCGCCGAGCACATAGCCACCGGTGAGGAAGGCGACGGCGGCGAGCGAGAAGATCACCTGGATGGAAAGGGTGGTACGGGGGTCGAGCATCCGGAGCGCCAGCAGCCCGCAGGTGCCGACGGCCATCGCCGCGTACTGGCTGCCCGTCGCGGGGAGCAGGGCGGCGGCCGTGGGCCAGGTGTCGCCGAGCAGATGGCGGCCGATGCCGTCGGGCAGCAGGGCGAGTGCGATGGCCCAGGCGGCGGCTGTGGCGGCCAGAACCGCGGCGAGCATCGCTGCGGCGCGTACCCTGCGCCGTTCGGAGGCGAGCCGTCCGAGCAGTGGCGGGCCGAAGCCGGTGGCCGAGGTGAACAGCACGTTCAGCGGCCCGAAGAGAGTGGTGGCACCGCGCAGGGCGCCCACCACGAGCGGATTGCCGACCATGCCGAGTCCGAGCACGGAGAGCTGGCTGGTGGCGTTTCCCACCCCGAACTCCACCACGAAGCGCCGTCCCAGATGCCCTCTCCGCAGCAGGACCTTGAGCCGCAGGTTCGTACCGGCCGCTCTGCGGTGCAGCAGGGCGGCCGACAGCAGGAGGGCGGGGAGCGCGGACAGCCCCCAGACGCCGACGAGCCGGGCCGCCGGGGCACCGTACGGCTGCGCGGCGAGCGCGCCCAGCACACAGACCAGTCTGAGCGCATCGCCCGCCAGCGCCAGGTGCGGCAGGTGCAGGGTGGAGAAGGCGTAACGCATGGTGTCCTGCCCCAGGACCACCGGCAGGACGAGCCCCAGCATCATCAGGGCACGAGCGGTGGCTCCCGGCAGCATCAGGCAGACGGTGGCGAGCAGGGCGCCGAGCGAGGCCGCCGTGAGCAGGGTGAAGGCGACCGCCGACCGGCACGCGCCGCACACCTCGTCGCTCTCGCCGCGCCGCAGCACGAGCGGCTGCCCGGTGTAGGCGCCGGATACCCCCAGCAGCACGGTGAAGACGAGGTAGACCGCCGAGAAGCGGGCGAAGTCGGCCACCGTGGAGAGCCGGGCGGCGGCCACCAGCACCAGGATATTGGTGAGCGCCGCCACGCCCTGGTCCGCGACCGAGCAGACGATCGCGGTCCGTGCCTTCATCTGTGTCCCGCGGTGGAGTCGAAGGTGCGCAGGCCGAGCGTCTCGGCCGGGTCACCGGTGTGCGCCCGGCCGCCGCGGCCGCCGTCGTTCCGGCCGGCAGCGGATCCGGACCGGCCGCCGCCCGTGCGGCGTCGGCCGGCCTTCTTGCGGGCCCTGCGCTCGTAGCGGTTCCGGCCGGGGTGCAACAGGGCGCCGAGCACGGAGCCTCCTGCCGCACCGATGATCTCGCGGATCCGCTCCAGGTCGCTGCGGTGCACCTCGCGCGGGTCGCAGACCACCACGACACCCTCCACCCGGTCGATCAGTGCGACGGCGTCCGCGTACGAGAGCACGGGCGGGGCCAGCACGATGACGACGGCGCCCGGCCGGTCACCCTCGGCGACGATCCGTCCGACGGGCGCGGAGGTCAGGGCGCGGGGGACGTTGTCCGTGCGTCGGCCCGCTATCAGGGTGAAGGCACCCGACCCGGGTACGTCCACATTCATCCGGCTGTCCGACGGCCAGGCCCGTTCGCCCTCCGATGCCCAGCGCGGCCCGGCGCCCTGCACGGCCGGGCCCAGGTCCCTGGCCAGCGAGGGGGTGCGCAGATCGGCCTCGACCAGGAGTACGTCACGTCCCATCTCGGCGAAGGCCGCGGCCAGGTTGACCGCGGCGGCGGCCGCCGCGTCGTTGTCCCCGCGCGGGGCCGTGACCAGGAGTCTGCGGCGCTGGGCGAACGACGGGTCGTAGGCGAGCCGGAAGGCGACCGCCCGGTACTCCTCGGCGAGCCGGCTCCCGCTCCGCCCGATGGCGAGCAGCGCGCCCGCGGATGCTCGTTCCCTGGGCAGGGTGCCGAGCAGCGGGGCGCCGAGCGAACGGACCAGCTCCCGGGTGGAGCGCACGGCCGGGTCGAAGACCAGGCGCACCCACGAAAGGAGCAGCCCGAGCGCGAGCCCGACGACACCGCCGAGTCCGAGCAGCAGGGGCAGCCCCGCACCGGTGGGTTCTGTGGGTGCGACGGGCTTCTTCGTCAGATAGCCGGGAGTGGTGTCCAGGGCGCGCAACTCCGAGATCTTCCTGCTCAGTTCGGAGATCGAGACCACGAGGTTGGCTCGTGCGCTGGTCACGTCGTTGCTCGTCCCGGCCTGCTCCGCCAGCTGATCGCGCTGTTCGGTGAGAGGCTTGAGCTGGGCGCGGTAGCCGTCGACCATGTTGGCGATGCTGTCCTCGGTGCGCTGTCTGCGGATCTCCAGATAGGCGTCGGCGAGCGCCTCGGCCCGCGACTTCGCCAGCGCGGGGGTGCGGCCGGTGTAGGAGAAGCGGAGCACGAGCGTGTTCGGCGGGTTCGTGACCTGGAGGCCGGACAGCAGGGTCCCGACCTCCACCCGGTCGCCGCGCCTGGCCAGGGAGCCGACGGCCAGGGTGCCGACGGTGTCGCTGACGGCGGTCTGCCGCTCGGAGCCGATGTTGATGCCCTTGTCGGCGGAGGCACCCGCGGCGAAGGGGTCCGAGACGGCGGAGCGTACGACCACCTCGCCCGTCGATGTGTAGCTCTCCTCGCCGCTCAGGGCGAGCCAGCCGCCGCCGAGCAGTCCGAGGGCGACGCCGGAGGCGAGCAGTGCGCGATAGCGCAGGAGTTGACGGAACTGGTCCCTCAGCAGCGCGGGTTCGTCCTGGTCCTCCAGGGCGCGGATCGGCTGGGTCATCGGCGTGGTCTCCCTTGTGCGTCCGCGAGGACCTCGGTGAGCAGTGCGTCGAAGCGGGCCAGGCCCGCTTCTCGGCTCAGGTGACGTGCGACGTACTGCGGTCCGTTGGCGCCGAGCCGGTCCGCTTCGGCAGGCGCTTCGAAGAGCTTGCGTACGGCTGACAGCAGCGCGGCAGGATCCTCCGGTGCGACGAGGATCCCGGCGCCGGACCGGTGGACCTCCTGGGCGGTGCCTCCCCCGTCGGCGACCGAGGCGACGACGGGGCGGCCCGAGACGAAGTACGAGGTGAGTTTGGACGGGACGCTCATGTCGAGCACAGATGCCCGCTGGGTCACCGCCAGCACATCGGCGGCAGCGAGAATGTCCGTGAACTCGTCCGCGCCGGCCGGCGGCAGGAAGTCGAGATTGCGCAGGCCCGTCGCACGCCCCAGCAGCGCCTCGCGCTGATTCCCGTCCCCCATCAGCACGAAACGTATCTCCGGTGCCAGCCGGGCCGCGTCGACCAGGACCTCCAGGCCCTGTTTGAGTCCCATGTTCCCGGAGTGCAGGACCACGGGAGCACCCTCGCTCCAGCCGAGTCTTGCCCGGGTCCCCGCACGGTCCGCCGAAGGCGCCTGCACATGCGACCAGTTGGGGACGACACGGATGCGCCCCGGGTCCACGCCGTACTCGGTGACACGCGGGACGAAACTCTCGTGGATGACTCCGACGAGGGCGGCGTCGCGCAGCGCGTAGCGTTCGGCCGCCGCGGCGACGGCCGCCGCTCGGCCCCCGCCCCGGATGCCGCTCTGCGCGGCGGCGGCACCCATCAGATCCTGCACGACCGGTATGTACGGGACTCGTTGGCGGCCCGCCAGCCGGGCCCCGATGACACCGCCCGCTAGGCTCGGCATCTGGGAGATCACCGCGTCCGGAGGACGCGAAACCGGCGGCGACAGCAGACCGTGCCCGAGCACGGTGGCCTCGAACGCCGCTCTGCGCAGGGCCGTCTGGCGTGGCGGCACATAGTGTCTCCGCCGGTGGACGGTGACCCCGGCCCGCTTCTCGGTGACCCGCCACACGCCCCGGTACTCCGCTTCGGTACGCCAGGACGGGTAGTGCGGCATACCGGTCAGTACATGGGTCTCGGCCCCCGACGCGGCCCAGTGCTCGGCGAGCTGCGCGGCGTACGGGCCGATGCCCGTCAGCTCCGGTGCGTAGTTGGTCGAGACGACCAGCAGCATGCGGTCTTCGAACGGCTTGCGACGATCGGCATCGGACATGGACGCTCGCCTTCCCCCCGGACATTCTGTGTTCCCCCCAAGGAACAGCCCCAAAAGTGAGCTTATCCGTTCACGAGATGCGCAAGTGGTCTTCACAGTAAGGTCGTTGCACCATCAACACCGATACCGATATCCCGCAGCACCGGATGCCATGTCCGGACAACTGCTGCGGACACGGACATCACGTTCACCGTGGGGGGAGAGAACGGATGGTGCACAGGGTCGGCTACGCGCCGGGGGTCTACGACCTTTTCCACATAGGGCACCTCAACATCCTGCGGCATGCCCGCAGTCAGTGCGACTACCTCGTCGCGGGCGTCGTCTCGGACGAGATGGCCGCGCTCGCCAAGGGCCACAAACCGGTGATTCCGCTGCCGGAAAGGCTGGAGATCGTACGCAGCGTCCGCTACGTGGACGCCGCGTTCGTCGAGACCGTGCCTGACAAGGTCGAGACCTGGCAGCAGGTCAGGTTCGACGTCATCTTCAAGGGGGACGACTGGCGGGACACCGAGAAGGGCAAGCGGCTGGAGCGGGACTTCGCCGAGGTCGGCGTCGAGGTGGTCTACTTCCCGTACACCGTGCACACGTCCAGCACCCAGCTGCGCCGGGCGCTGGACACGCTCGTCAGTCCGCACTCCGGAGCGCTGTCAGCTCCCTGAACCACTTGGCGAGGAACGCCACCAGGAACAGTGCGTGGACGACGGCGAGCACCGCATAACCGATGCGGAACGCGGTCCGGTCGCCGAGCAGCAGGAACACCAGACAGAACACCCCGTAGTCGGCGGGCAGCAGCGCCACGGCCCGCACCCGGGACACCGGGACCGCGGCGCCGCTGCCCGCCGCGGGCAAGGCGGCCGCCCTGCCCAGTTGTTCGCGCAGCAGCCCGGCGCAGAAGGTCAGCACGGCGGTGAACAGGAAGCCCAGCGGCAGGAGCAGCCAGCCCTCGGCCGGCAGATCGAAAAACCGCTGGAACGAGATCAGTACGGCGGTGTGTACGAGAATCATCTTGGCGCAGTCGACGACATGGTCCAGCCACTCGCCGTCCGGACCTCCCCTGCCGGTCAGCCTGGCCAGCTGCCCGTCGGCCGAATCGAAGGCGAAGCCGATGACGAGCCCCGCGTACACCGCGATCGCGAGCCCCCAGGACGGCCGGACGAGAGCCACCGAGGCGATGGCGGTGAAGGTGAATGCCGCGCTGACCAGCGTGACTTGATTCGGTGTCAGTCCGATGCGGTATGCACCTGCCGCGAACACCCGTCCGGCCGGGCGGTTCACGTACCGCGAGTACAGCGACACCCCCTTGGCCGTCTTCTGTGCACCGCGCAACTCACGCAGAACCGTGCCTGTGCTTCCCATACGCCCCCCAGCGTGTCGCCGTTGCCGGCGGCCTCGGCAGAGCACTGCGGACGCCGCTGTCGGAGCCGCATCATGGCACGCGGGCCCCATTTCGCGTGGCTACTCGCCCGCTCCGGCCGGCGATCCGCCTCCGTCGGGCCCGCACCGGGTGCGCGGGCCCGACGGACCGCGCCTCAAGCGGGCACGGCACGGCACTCCGGGTGCCCCCAGCCGTTCGGGTTCTTGGCGATCATCTCCTGTGCCGCGTAAGGCTTTCCGCAGTGGCAGCGGCCCGCGAACTTGGCCCGGATGGTTCCACCGGAGCGTGCGGAGCGTGCCGCGCCTCCTGCCTTCTTCGCCGGAGCACTCCTGCCCCGCCCCTCGGTCGCCCTGGCCGGAGCGGGCGTCGGCAGTTGCGACCCGTGCGCGGTACCAGCCGGCCGCTGCGCCACAGCGGCCTCGCTGGCCGCCTGGTCGGCGAGGGCGTTGAGCGGATCTCCGTCCACCTGGTGGGCGGGCACATAGACGAAGTCCACGGTCCGGCCGGTCAGCAGGGCGTCGATGCGGGACACCAGGTCACGGTTGGCCACCGGCTTTCCGGCCGAGGTCTTCCAGCCGTTGCGCTTCCATCCCGGCAGCCACTTCGTCACCGCGTTCATCGCGTACTGCGAATCCATCCGTACCTCGATCCCCACGGACGGATCCATGGACTCCAACAGCTCCTTCAACGCCGTGAGTTCGGCGACATTGTTGGTGGCGGTCCCCAGCGGACCCGCTTCCCAGCGCTCCGGTCGCCCCTGCGCATCGGCCACGACCCACGCCCAGGCCGCAGGCCCCGGATTGCCCTTCGATGCCCCGTCACACGCGGCGATGATGCTCTCGTTCATGCCCTCGATCATGCCAGCGCCGCACCGCCCCCACGGCACTCCGTAACGCTGAGTGACGATTCGAGGTGCGGTGAACCGGCGACGCTGGTTCTCTGATGGAGCAAGCTCTTCCCAACCGCACAAGGAGCGATGATGAGCGTTGCACGTGAATCCGGTGACCGTGCGCAGGAGCTGCGCGAGAAGGCCCGGCACATGACCGAGGCCGCTGAGCGCACCACCGACCCTGAGCAGCGCCGGCGGCTCCAGGAGAAGGCCCAGAAGCTGCAGGAGCAGAGTGACCAGCAGGGCAACGTCGGCAGCAAGAAAGCCCGCCCGCCGAAGTAGTACCTGCGTCACGTAGTACACGTGTCACGTAGTACCATGCGCAACACCTGTGTCACGCAGTACCTGTGTCACGCAGTACCTGCCTCAGAAAACGGCCGGCGCCTTGCTGCCCTTCCATGAGTGAGCGGCAGGACGTCGGCCGCCGGGCTTCGACACCCCGGCTTCATCTACGACGCGGCGATCGCTGGTCTGCTCTCGTTCCGAACCGCCTCAGTACGGATGCCTGTTCGCCTTGTTCGTCCACGCCTCGTAGGACGTGGCCCCCAGCTCGGGGTGGAGTTGCTGGAGCGTGATGCTCCGCTGGTCCGGGGGCTTCACGAAGTCCTCGTACTGGAAGACATCGTCGAAACCGATCTCCTGAGTCGCCTTCCAGTCGCAGCTGTAGTAGACCGTACCGATCCGGGACCAGTAAATGGCACTCATGCACATCGGGCACGGAGCACCACTGGTGTAGATCGTGCACCCCTGCAGCATGCGGGCACGTTCGGGCACGAGGTCGGGGGAACCCTCGGGGCGAGGCACCAGTTTCAGGGTGTATGCATCCTGATAGTCCTCGGCGATGGTGGGCGCCTCCGGATTGAACAGCTGAACGGCCTTGCGAATGGCTTCTATTTCGCCGTGCGCCGTCGGGTCGGCTGTGAGAAGTACACGATTCTGCCCGCGCGCGATGATCTCGCCGTCGTTGGTGATCACCGCGCCGAACGGCCCGCCCCAGCCCTTGTCGACGGACTCGGTGGCCAGTCGGACCGCTTCGGCCATGAACTCCTTGTGTCCCATCTCAAGATCCTCCCGCTCATCGAGGCGCCAATTTTCCCCCATTTGCCCGATAACTCCCTTTGCAACTAGACTACTCCGCATGAGTACCCGTGCAAGCCGCGACCCCAGCGGCAGCGCAACGGTCGTGACTTCCCAGAGAGTCCGGGCCGGCCGGGTTGAGGACTACAAGCGCTGGCAGGAGAAGACCAACGAGGTCGTGCGCGGCTTCGACGGGTTCCAGGGAACGGAGTTGTACCCGCCGGCCTCCGGTGAGGAGAATGAGTGGGTCGTCGTATTCCGCTTCTCCCGTGTCGAGCAGTTGACCGAGTGGCTGGACTCGAATGCGCGTCGGCAGCTCCTCGACGAGGGACGTCCGCTGTTCGACGGAACCCCCACGCAAGAGGTGCTTTCCGGTGGCACGCCGACCGAGGATGTCGTCACGGCGGTCGTCTCGCATGACGTACGGCCGGGGTTCGAGCGGGAGTTCATGCGCTGGCAGGACAAGGTCCTCAAGGAACAGGAGAGGCATCCTGGTTTCATGGGGTCGGAGCTTTTCAAGCCGGTCAAGGGGGTTCAGGACCGTTGGGTGGTTGCCTTCCGCTTCGACACACGCGCACACCTTGAGGAATGGCTCAGCTCCGAGGCGCGCGAGAAGCTTCTGACGGAAGGGCGTGACTACTTCGGTTCCTACGACGTGCGCAAGATCAGGTCGGCGTTCGGCGCATGGTTCCGCTTCGGTGAGGGCGCGGGAGAAGGGGCTCCCGCCAACTGGAAGCAGGCCATGTCCGTGGTACTGGCCCTGTATCCCACGGTGATGATCCTGAACCTGACGGTCGGTGACTGGCTCGGTCGCCTCGAAGTGCCGGGGTACCTCGCTCTGTTCATCAGCAACGTACTGAGTGTCAGTGTGCTGACCTGGTTGCTCATGCCGCTGGTCACCCGAGCGCTCGCCTTCTGGCTGCTGCCCGGCCGGGCACGATCCGTCGGCGTCCATGTGGCGGGCGCCGCGGTCGTAGCAGTGTGCTGCCTGGTGATCATCACCATCTTCGGCCTGACCACGAGCTAGGGGTACTCCACACCACCGTCTTCAGCTTCGTCCGCGGCCGTTGCCCGTGAAAGTCCGGAAGTTCCGTGATGCGCGACAGAGAACTGGCCAGAGAAATCGAAGGGGAGCTCGTCCGGCGCGGCGATGCCGGCTACGAAGCGGTCCTGGCGGGCATGGTGTGGAACGGGCTCAAGCCCGAGCGGTTCCCGGAACTGATCGTCCGTGCTGCTTCGGAGCGAGATGTTCCCGCAGCCATCGGACTGGCTCGTTCCCACGGACTCCGCATCGCGGTACGGGCGGGCGGGCACAGCTGGTGCGGGTCTTCCGTCCGTTCCGACGGGATGCTCATCGACCTCTCCCGGCTCCGGCGGTGCGAGATCGACGCGGCTTCCGCGACGGCGACCGTGCAGCCCGCTGTCACCGGCAGCGAACTCGCTCCGCAACTCGCTGAACGCGGCTTTTCCTTTCCCACGGGGCATTGCGGGTCGGTCGCCGTAGGCGGATATCTCCTGAGCGGAGGTCTCGGCTGGAATTCCGGCGCCCTGGGGCCGGCCTGTCGGAGCGTCCAGGAAGTCGAAGCCGTGACTGCGGACGGTGAAACGGTCCGGTGCAACAAGGACGAGAATCCCGACCTGTTCTGGGCGGCGCGCGGAGCGGGTCCGGGCTTCTTCGCCGTCGTCACCCGCTTTCACCTCCGTCTGCACCGGCTTCCCGGGGCTGTCATGTCGACCACGTATGCCTTTCCCCTCGCGGATCTCGAAGAGGTGACGAACTGGGCGGTCGAAACCGCGCATGAGCTCAAGCCGACCGTGGAATTGTCGCTCGTACTCGCAACAGCCGCCCGGCACATGACGAAAGCGAGGCCGCGGCCGAAGGTGATCACCGTCATGGCCACCGCTTTCGCAGATTCGCGCGAGCAGGCCGTCCAGGATCTCGGGCCGCTCCGGGAATGCCCCTTCGCCGATCGATCCCTCTTCCGCGAGGCGGGCGAGCCGACATCCCCCGATGCCCTCTATGCGGCCTCCCGCGACACATGGCCCGCACATCGCCGCTACGCAGCCGACACCCTGTGGTCGGAATCCGGCCTCGGGACGCTGCTGTCCCGGCTCGGCCACGCGGTGGAGAGCGCCCCCTCCGACAATTCCCTCGTCCTGGCACCCGTATCGCCCGCGTCTCACAATGAGGAACTGCTGCGCGACATGGCGTTCTCGGTGCTCGGATCGAGCTACGTCGTCCCGTACGCCATCTGGGACGATCCCGCGGAGGACGACATCAACGTCCGCTGGCTGCGTGACGCGATGGGCGCCGTGGAGCCCCTCGGGACGGGGCATTACATCGCCGAGGCCGACCTCAGCGCCGGTCCCGCCCGCGCTGAGCGGTCGTACACGGCGCGTGACTGGCGACGGCTGCAGGACCTGAGGGCACGGTACGACCCGGAGGGCGTCTTCCACTCCTACCTCACGCCCTGAGGCACTTCGGCCGGCGGAGGAAAGGCACCCCGTCAGTCACCCTGCGTCACGACATGGCCGCCTCCGGCCAATTCCGTCGGACACCGCGACAGTCGATCACGGCGACTCCTTCCCGCCGGAGAAGTTCACGGGCCTCGGACGATGTCCGGAACGCATGGGCGGTCCTCCGTACGCGCATCCGGGATCGATCGCCCGCGGCTGAGCAACGCCCGACCCGGGATGCACCGCCCACTCATGGAGGCTTGTTGACGCCCTCCGGCGCAGGGCCTAGGTTTCGGTAAGCGCTTTCCAGCCCTACCCAGGAGACTTGGGACATGAGCAGTCCACTGCGCATCACGCACGCCCACGGGGACCGGATCACGGTCACGGAGGAGCGGGGCGGTATCGATCTGATCAGCTATGTCTACCGCCCGGAGGCGGCCTGGGAGGCCCCGAAGCCTTACGTCCACCCCATGCGCACACTGACCGATAACGTTGTCACCGACTATCGGCCCAATGATCACCGCTGGCACAAGGGCGTTCAGATGACGGCCTCCCATCTGTCCGGGCAGAACCTGTGGGGAGGCAACACCTACGTTCACGGCCAGGACTACCGGCCGCTGCCCGAACGGGTCGGATCGATGGCGCACATCGGGTTCGACGAGGTGGTGGCGGACGCCGGACACGCGGTCATCGCGGAGCGGCTGAGCTGGCGCCACCACGACGGCACGCACTGGGCGGACGAGCAGCGGATCATCGACCTGCATGACGTGGAGCACGCCGAATCCGACGCTGGTGCGGTGGGCGCCGGAGGCAGTTGGACGCTGACCTGGTCGAGCGCGATCACCAATCGGCGTACCGAGCCGCTGCGCTTCGGCAGTCCCACGACGCACGGCCGAAAGGCGGCGGGCTACACCGGTCTCTTCTGGCGCGGGCCGCGCGCCTTCCGGGGCGGGCGGATCCTCGGGCCGGACGGCGCGGGGCCGGAGCTGATGGGGACGCAGGCGCCGTGGCTGGCCTACAGCGGTGAGCACGACGGCTCCGACGGCCACGCCACACTGATCTTCCAGCACGCCCCGGAGAACGATCACACGGGAGAGGGCGGGACCCACCCGGCACACTGGTTCGTCCGCAACGAACCCTTCGCGGCCGTGGCACCCTCCTTCGCGTTCTACGACGAACTGGAGCTGGCCCCGGGCGACACCCTGTCCCGCCGCTACCGGGTCACCGTCGCGGACGGTGCATGGGACCGGGAGCGGATCGCCGAGTACCTCGCGGAGCACCCGTGGTGAACAAGGGCATGGACGGGGTCAGCCTGTACGCGGAACTGTCACTCGACGAGTCCGGTCGCGCACGCCTGCGCGATCTCGGGCCCGGTCTGTGTGGTTCGCCGAGCCGGGGACGGCCTCCGTGGTGGACGCACGCGCCCTCGCCGGTGCCGACATCGCGCTCGGCAACCCCAGGGCCGCCCGGGTGTCCGGAGCTCCCAGGCTCCGTCGGCTGCAACTCACCTCGGTCAGGATCGACAGCTGTCCCGTGCTGGACCGGCCCGTCCTCGGTCGTCGGCCGGCCGTCACCAACCCGGGTGATGTCTTCGCCGATCCGGTGGCCGAGTCGTGCTGGTCGAACCGTTCCCCATCGAGTCGGGGTGCTTGCTCGCCCCACGGGCGCCGGGACTCGGCGTCCGGCTCACCCCGGAGACCGAGCGGCAGTACGCCTTCCGCGGTGATGCCGTCTACCGCTGTCCGGCCACGATGCCGCTGACCGAGCCGGAGCGATGGAGCGCGGGCCGATCGAGGGGCGGCAGGACGGTCCTGGTGCCGGGTCTCCTCTTGCGTACGCAATGGGAAAACGCTTTCAGTGCAGCTATCGTAGCCCTATGCAGAGCCAGGTCAATCGACGTTCCGCCCGTTCCCGCCCACCGTCCGCCGTGACGCTCCAGCAGGTCGCGCAGGACGCGGGGGTCTCTCTCGCCACGGCTTCGCGCGTCCTCAGCGACAGCGACCGCAACGTCACCCAGGAGCTGCGGGAGCGCGTCCTGGAGGCGGCCGCCCGGCTCCGCTATGTGTCCAACGCGCCGGCCCGCGCGCTCGTGCAGTCCACGACGTCCATCGTCGGTCTGATCGTGCACGATGTGAACGACGCCTACTACTCCGCCGTCGCGGCCGGTGTCATGGAGGTCGCCCGCGACCACAAGCTCCTCGTGATGCTCGCCGGCACCTTCCACGAGCCCGGGCTCGATGCGGAGTACGTGGCACGGCTGCGAGCGCAGCGGGCCCGTGCCGTCGTCCTCGCCGGTTCGGGCTTCACCGGCGGGAGTCCCGCGCTCGCCCAGGAACTGGAGGCGTTCGCGGCGCAGGGCGGCCGGGTGACCGCGGTCGCGCACCAGGATCTTCCGGTGGACACGATCGCGCCGGGAAACCGCGAGGGTGGCCGGGCGGTCGCCGAGCATCTCGCCCAGCTGGGGCACACGGAGATCGGTATCATCTGCGGACCGCTGGCGCTGGTCTCCGTGCAGGACCGACTGCACGGCTTCCTGGAACGGGCGGCCGAACTGGGCATCTCCGTTCAGGAGCGCCATCGCGTCGAGGCCGACTTCACCCGGGAGGGTGGGCGAGCCGCGGCGGTGCAGCTGTTCCGCAGGTCGCCGGGGATCACCGCACTCTTCGCACTCAATGACGCCATGGCGCTCGGGGCGCTCGCGGCGCTCCGTGACGACCTCGGGCGGAGCGTGCCCGCCGATGTCTCCGTCGTCGGTTTCGACGATGTGCCGGTGGCCTGCGACGTCACGCCCGCGTTGACCACGGTGCGGCTGCCGCTCGAAGAGATCGGCCGCCGGGCGCTGCTGCTGGCCCTCGGCGACGCGACGGCTTCGCCGCGCACGCTCGCCGTGCCGTCGCGACTGGTGGTGCGTGCCAGCACGGCACCGCCGCCCCGCACGACCGGCTGAGGCATGACCGGCCGAGGACCCCATCCGAGCTGATGAATTGACGCATTGAATCAACAACGCCCCTACTTCACGCACTAAGTTGCCGATTATTTCGCAGCAACCCCCTTGAAATAATGCGTTAATCGCCACCACACTGTGACCAACACCGATTGACGCGTCAAATCCGGGAGGATGGTGGCTGGATGGGTACGTCCGGACCCAAGTACCAGCGCATCAAGGACGAGTTGCGGGCCGAGGTGGCACGTGACGAGTACGAGGCCGGCGCCCCGTTCATCACTCAGAACCAGCTGCGCGAGCGCTTCGGAGTCAGTTCCACCACCGCCGTCCGAGCACTCAACGACCTTGTCGCCGAGGGGTTGTTGGTACGTCGCCGGGGTCTGGGTACATTTGTCGCCGATCCTTCGGACCGGGCCGCGGAACCTGCCCCGGCCCACAGGTCGGGCGTGATCGCCTGCATCATCAGCGGCCAGGGGCCGTACCAGTCCGAAGTGCTGCGCGGGGTCGAGTCCGGCTGTTCGGAGCGAGGGCTGCGGCTGTTCTTCTCGGACTCCGCGGTCCAGATGACCGACACGGGGCACGCCGATCACCCCGCGTCCCTCGCCCGCCAGGACCAGGCGCTGCACCAGGCCGTCGAGGACCGGGTCGACGGCATCATCCTCTACCCGGTCCAGGGCGCGCCCGATCTCGACGTGCTGGACGAGATCAGACGCCTGCGCATCCCGATGGTCCTGGTCGACCGGTATTTTCCCGGCCTCGCCATCGACGCGGTCACCGCCGACAACTACGACGTCGGCTACCGGCTCACCGAGCATCTGCTGGCCGACGGCCATGAACGCATAGCGACGCTCTGGGGCGAGACGCAGTGCACCAGCGTCCACGACCGGATGACCGGGCACAAGCAGGCGCTGCGTGCCCATGACCAGCCCCTGCTCCCCCGGTTCACCGCGCTGCGCTCGTACACGGCGCTGTCCGGCGACGACCGCAAGCAGTTGCTGTCCGGTCTCCTCGCGGCGCCCGAGCCACCGACTGCCCTGTTGTGTGCGCATGGTTTCGCCGTCGCCACCGCAGCCTCCGATCTGGCTTCGCTCGGCATTGCCGTACCCGACGAGATCGTGCTGGCCGGTATGGACGACGCGGGCCCCTACGATCTGCTGCCGCTCACCAGCTTCGCCGCCCGACTGCCCGCCAGGGAGATCGGCAGCCGGGCGGTCGAGCAGTTGGTCACCCGGATCGCGGAGCGCGCGGCAGGCGAGGATCCGTACCGCAGCGCCGAGCAGATCGTGCTCCCCGTCCGGATCAGGACGCGCGAGTCCGTGCCGGTCCGGCTCCGTACCGTCGCTGCCCGCCGGCCCTGAGGGAGGAGACTCCTGTGTTCGCCGCCCCCGCACCCCGTACCCGCGAACTCGGGACCGATGTCCTGGTGGTCGGTGCCGGTCTCGGTGGTCTCGCCGCCGCGCTGACCGCAGCCCGGTTCGGACACCGCGTCGTGCTCACCGAGGCGACCGACTGGCCCGGTGGCCTGTTCACCGCGCAGGCGGTGCCGCTCGCCGACGGCCATCGCATCGAACTGGATCCCGTCTCCCCCGGCTACCGCGATCTGCGCGAGCGGATACGCGACTTCTACCGGCGCAACTACCCGCTGCGTCCGGCGCCGTACGCCGATCCGCTGCTCGACCCCGGCCTCAGTACCACCGGTCATCTCAGCCATGAGCCGCGCGCCGCACTCGCCGTCGTCCAGGAGCTCCTCACCCCGCATCTCGCCTCGGGCCGGCTCACCCTGCTGCTGCGCCACCGCCCGGTCGCGGCCCAGGCGGACGGGGACCGGGTGGCCGCGGTCACCCTGGAGGCCGCTGACGGCGAGCTGCTGACGGTCGGCGCCCCGTACATCGTCGATGCGACGGACCTGGGCGAGCTGCTCGACCTCGCGGGCGTCGAACATGTCACCGGCGCCGAGTCCCGCGAGGAGACCGGCGAACCGCACGCGGCCGCCGTCGCCGATCCGCTCGACCAGCAGCCGGTCTCCTGGGTCTTCGCCCTGGACCATCGCCCCGGCGAGGACCACACCGTCGACCGGCCGGCCGGCTACGCCCGGTGGTCCGACGCCTTCTCCTGGGACACCGCGGAACCCGACGGCGCCCCGGCCCGCTCCGTGCCGCTCTTCCTGCACGAGCCGGACGAGGTCCCGCCATGGGCCGCACCTCCCAACGACCGCTGGCACCAGCTGCGGGCACTCGCCCGGAGCCGTTATCTGCCCGGCACCTTCGACAGCGACATCACCCTGGTCGACTGGCAGCAGACGGCCTACACACGCCTTCCGCTCGCCGGGCTCGGGGGCGACGTACGGGCCCGCGCCGAACGGGAGGCACACGAGCAGGCGCTGTCGTTCCTCCACTGGATGCAGACGCGGGCGCCCCGGCACGACGGCGGCCACGGCTACCCCGAGCTGCGCCTGCGGCCCGATGCCACCGGCACGGCGGACGGGTTCGCCAAGACACTCCACGTACGCGAATCCCGGCGCATCCGGGCCGAGTTCACCCTGCTGGAACATCATCTGACCGTTGCGGCACGGGCCGGGGCACCGGGCGCCGAGACCTTCACGGACAGCGTGGGCACTCTGCGATCCCGGATCACGCTGCACCCCGGAACCGGGGGTGGCGCGGGCCTCGATCTGGAGTGCCTGCCGTTCCAACTGCCGCTGGGCGCACTGCTGCCCGTACGGATGGAGAATCTGCTCCCTGCCGGGCGGAACATCGGCGCCACGCATCTCAGCTCGCCCGCGCTCGGCGGGCACGCGGGCCAGTGGAGCATCGGCGAGGCCGTCGGCGCGCTCGTGTCGTACTGCCTCGAACACCGGCTGCCGCCGCGTGCCGTCCGCAGTACCGAACACCGACTCGCCTCCTTCCAGAGCCGGTTGAGCAGTTCGCTCGGCCTCGCCCTCGACTGGCCGGACCGGCTCCGCACCGACCCCGTGACCGGTGCCGGGGCGCTCTACGCCACTCTCTGAAACCCAACCGCCCTTCCCTCGGGAAGGGCTCTTCACCGAGCTGCTGGAAAACGCTTACCAATCCCGGCGCCTCACGCCCTCAGCCTGGACGGCCCTCTGTGACTGTGTCTCCCTACCGTGTACTGCTCGTCGGCGCGGGCAACATCGCCCGCGCCGTCCATATGCCGGCGTTCCTCGAACTTCCCTCGGACTTCGCAGTGGTCGGCGCCGTCGATGCCGATCCCACCGCGGCCCGCGCCTTC
This sequence comes from Streptomyces sp. Ncost-T10-10d, assembly GCF_900091955.1. Lineage (GTDB taxonomy): Bacteria > Actinomycetota > Actinomycetes > Streptomycetales > Streptomycetaceae > Streptomyces. The sequence continues at coordinate 5,749 of NZ_FMDF01000035.1, read as the reverse complement.
TCCGCAGACTTCGCGCTCCCCCACCACTCCACCGATCTCGCCACGTCGCTGAGCGAGGTCCGTCCCGACCTCGTCGTCATCGCCTCGCCGCCCGTCGCCCACCGGGATCAGGTCGTCGCCGCCCTGGGGGCCGGGGCATGGGTGTGGTGCGAGAAGCCGCCCGCACTCAGTCTGGCGGAGTACGACGCCATGACCGCCGCCGAGGGCGAGCGGGGCCCGTACGCCCCGATCGTCTTCCAGCACCGGTTCGGATCGGGCGCCGAACACGCCAAGGCCCTCATCGCCTCCGGCGAGCTGGGTGCGCCGCTGGTCGCCCACTGCCAGACCACCTGGTATCGCGACGACGCCTACTACGCCGTCCCCTGGCGCGGAAAGTGGGCGACCGAGGGCGCGGGCCCCGCCATGGGGCTCGGCATCCACCAGATCGATCTGCTGCTGGAACTCCTCGGGGACTGGGCGGAGATCCGGGCCATGGCGGGCCGGCTGGCCCGTGACGTCGAGACCGACGATGTCACCACCGCCACCGTGCGCTTCGCCTCGGGTGCACTCGCCACCGTGGTCAACAGCGCCCTTTCACCACGTCAGTTGAGCCATCTGCGGATCGATCTGCGGGACGCCACGATCGAGCTGAACCATCTTTACGGGTACGGCAACGGTGACTGGACCTACACCCCGGCACCAGGTGTCGAGCCCGGCCGGGCGGCCGGCTGGGCCTCCCCCGCCGAGGACGTCCCCAGCTCGCACAGCGCCCAACTCCGTTCGCTCCTGGCCGACATGCGGGCTGGCCGACGGCCCAGGGCGAGCGCCGGGGACGGCCGCCGCTCCCTGGAGCTGATCACCGCGATGTACAAGGCGGCGCTCACCGGCCACCCCGTCCTGGCCGGCGAGATCGTTCCGGGCGACCCCTTCTACACGGCACTGCACGGCTCCGTGCCCGGCTGGGCACCCGAGGAGTCCGGAGGATGACCGGCCGCGGGGAGAACCACGTCGACCGCGCCCTGCTGCTCACCTTCGACGACCGGCATGTGCGCGAGTGGGCCGCCGCCGCACCGCTGTTCACGTCGTACGGCGCCCGTGTCACCTTCTTCATCTGTGAGCCCGACCGGCTCGACCGCGACGACGTGCGGCTGCTGCGCCGGCTCGCGGACGACGGCCACACCATCGGCTGCCACGGTCTGCGGCACGAGCGGGCGCCCGAGTTCATCGCCGCGCACGGACCGGGCGCCTATCTCGACCAGGAGGTGATGCCCGCCCTGGAGGAGCTGCGCCGCCTCGGCTTCCCGGCCCGGAGCTTCGCCTATCCGTGCAGTGCCCGTGACGAGAGCACCGACCGGCTGCTTCTCGCGCTCTTCGAGCGGCTGCGCGGCGGTGTGTCCGCCGACCGCCGCGCCGATCCGTCCCTCGCTGCCGAGCTGCATGTCCCGGCAGGCGCCATCGCCACCCGGCGGGTCCTGCCGGGGTGCTCGGTGGACTCCGGGCGCGGGGCCGTCGCGTACGGAGACGATCTGACCGGCGTGGAGGCGGCACTGCGCCGGACCGCCGACGACGGCGGTGTGACCACGCTCTACGCCCACTGCATCGCCGACGCCCATGCGTCCAACCATGTGGCACCGGCCCGGCTGGAGAAGCTCCTGGCCCTGGCCGACGGGATGTCACTGCCCTGCGTGGGCTTCAACGAGCTCCCGTGAACCACCACCGCGCCGCACACATTTCATTCAGAGGGGCCCTTCACTCATGCATGACGACCGCACACTGACCGAGGAACGGCTCGACCGTGCCCTGCGCGAGCGCATCCGCCCCGCCGTCCATCCCCGTACGGCACCCCTTGTATTCGAGGTCTGGCACGCCCCCGGCGAACCGGTGCCCTTCGCCGAGGCGGTGACCGCCCCTTACAAGCCCGGCGCCATCGGCGACGACTGGGGGCCCGCCTGGGGCACCAGCTGGTTCCGGGTGACCGGCCGCGTCCCGGCCGACTGGGCGGATGAGACCGTCGAAGCGGTGATCGACCTCGGTTTCGCCCGGGACCGGCCGGGGTTCTCCGCGGAGGCGTTGGCCCACCGGCCGGACGGCAGCGTGGTCAAGGCACTCAACCCGCGCAACACCTGGCTACGCATCGACGAACCGGTGGCGGGCGGCGAGGAGTTCACGTACTACCTGGAGGCAGCCGCCAATCCGGAGATCCTGGACGGCGTCAGTGCGCTCGGCGACCGGGAGACCGCGGGCAGCGAGCCGCTGTACCGCGTCGAGCGGATGGACGTCGCGGTCTTCGACCGGCAGGTGTGGGAGCTGGTCCAGGACCTGGAGGTGCTCGACCAGCTGATGCGACAGCTGCCGCTCGGTTCGGCGCGCCGCTGGGAGATCCTGCGCGCGGTGGAACGCTGTCTGGACTCGCTGGACCTGGACGCCGTGGGCGCGAGCGCAACCGCCGCCCGGGAGCAGCTGCGCGCCGTGCTCTCGTCCCCCGCGCATGCCTCCGCCCACCGGTTGTCGGCGGTGGGGCATGCGCATATCGACTCGGCGTGGCTGTGGCCGCTGCGGGAGACCGTGCGCAAGGTCGCCCGCACCACCTCCAATGTGGTGGCGCTGATGGACGACCATCCGGAGTTCGTCTTCGCGATGTCGCAGGCCCAGCAACTGGACTGGCTGCGGGAGCATCAGCCGGCGCTGTACGCGCGGGTCAAGGAGAAGGCCGCGGCCGGACAGTTCGTGCCGGTCGGCGGGATGTGGGTGGAGTCCGACACCAACATGCCCGGGTCGGAAGCGCTGGCCCGGCAGTTCGTGTACGGCAAGCGGTTCTTCCTGGAGGAGTTCGGGGTCGAGACCGAGGAGGTGTGGCTGCCCGACTCGTTCGGCTACTCGGCGGCGCTGCCGCAGCTGGTGGCGCTCTCCGGTTCGCGCTGGTTCCTCACTCAGAAGATCTCGTGGAACACGACCAACCCGTTCCCGCACCATTCCTTCCTGTGGGAGGGGCTGGACGGCACTCGCGTCTTCACGCACTTCCCGCCTGTGGACACCTATGTGGCGGAGCTGTCCGGCGAGGAACTCGCGCACGCCGAGAAGAACTTCCGGGACAAGGGGCACGCCACACGTTCGCTCGTCCCGTTCGGCTGGGGGGACGGAGGGGGTGGTCCCACCCGCGAGATGCTGGCGCGCGCCGGTCGTGTCGCGGATCTGGAGGGCTCGCCCCGGGTGACGATCGAGAAGCCCGCGGACTTCTTCGCCGCCGCCGAGGCCGAGTACGACCGGCCGCCGGTGTGGCTGGGTGAGCTGTATCTGGAGCTGCACCGCGGTACGTACACCTCGCAGGCGCGGACCAAGCAGGGCAACCGGCGCAGCGAGCATCTGCTGCGGGAAGCGGAGCTGTGGGCGGCCACCGCTACGGTGCGGACCGGATTCCCTTATCCGTACGAGAAGTTGGACCGGATCTGGAAGAGTGTGCTGCTGCATCAGTTCCACGACATCCTGCCGGGTTCGTCCATTGCCTGGGTGCACCGTGAGGCGGAGGCGACGTACGCCCGGAGCGCCGGAGAGCTCGAAGCGGTCATCGACGCGGCGCAGCGGGCCCTGGCCGGTACTGCGGAAGACGCGGGCACAATCGTCTTCAACTCCGCTCCGCACGACCGGGCCGGCGTCGCGGCCGGTGGCGCTGCTCCGGCGCCGGAGCAGCGGGAGCGGCCGGTGGAGGCCGAGGCGTACGGCGGTGGCTTCCGGCTGGACAACGGACTGCTCCGGGTGACCGTGGACGCGCGGGGTCTGGTGGTCTCGGTCGTCGATCTGGTGGCCGGGCGCGAGACGGTCGCCCCGGGCTGTGCGGCGAATCTGCTCCAGGTCCACCCGGATCTGCCCAACCGTTGGGACGCCTGGGACGTCGATGCCTTCTACCGCAATGCGGTGACCGATCTGACCGGGGCCGACGTGGTGCGCCGCAGCGGTGACGGCATCGAGGTGGTGCGTACCTTCGGCTCGTCCCGCGTCACCCAGCTGCTGACGCTGCGGCCGGGGGCCCGGCGCCTGGACATCGACACCGAGGTCGACTGGCATGAGCAGGAGAAGTTCCTCAAGGCGGCGTTCCCGATCGATGTGCGCGCCGATCACTCCACGGCGGAGACCCAGTTCGGGCACGTCCAGCGGCCCACGCACACCAACACGAGCTGGGAGGCGGCGAAGTTCGAGATCTGCGCCCACCGCTTCCTGCATGTCGGTGAGCCGGGCTGGGGCGCGGCGCTGATCAACGATTCGACGTACGGGCACGATGTGACCCGTACGGTCCGTGAGGACGGCTCCACCACGACCACGGTGCGATTGTCGCTGCTGCGGGCGCCCCGCTATCCCGATCCGGCGACCGACCAGGGCGTGCACCGGTTGCGGTACGCGCTGCTGCCGGGGGCGACGATCGGTGACGCGGTGCGTGAGGGCTGGCAGTTCAGCCTCCCGGAGCGCCGTGTGCCGGGGAGTGCCGCGGTGGCCCCGCTGGTCGCGGTCGATGACGACGCGGTGGTCGTGACTGCGGTGAAGCTCGCCGACGACGGCAGCGGGGATGTGGTGGTCCGGCTCCACGAGGCCCACGGCGGCCGGGTCTCTGCCCGTCTGACAGCGGGATTCGCACTGGCCGGGGCGAGTGTCACGGACCTGCTGGAGCGTCCGCTCGCCGGGGAGTCCACCGAGGTGGCGGGCGATTCGGTGCGGTTGCGGCTGCGGCCGTTCCAGATCGTGACGCTGCGGCTCACACCGAACGAAGAGGCGTGAGGCGTACGGGGTGGTGCGCACCGCTGCGGGCCCGCCCCGTACCCTCATTTCCATGAATGCCGGGGGGCCTGTGCGCCGAGTGATCGACGGCCGCTTCGAGCTGGTGAACCGGCTCGGCAGTGGCGGTATGGGCATGGTGTGGCGAGCCCATGACCTGGCTCTGCATCGCGATGTGGCGCTCAAGGAAGTACGGCCTGCGGACCCCGCGCTCGCCGAGAACGATCCGGAGGCGGCGCGGCTGCTGCGGGCGCGGGTGCTGCGCGAGGCCCGTGCGCTGGCCCGGCTCGACCACCCTGGCGTGGTCACGGTCCACCACATCGTGGACGGCGGCGAGCACACGTACCCGTGGATAGTGATGGAGCTGGTGCCCGGCGCCTCGCTCGCGGAACGCCTCGCCGAGGGCGCCCTCACCCCCGTCGAGGCCGCCGGGCTCGGCCGCGGAGTGCTGTCCGCGCTGCGCGCCGCCCACGCCGCCGGTATCCATCACCGCGACGTGAAGCCGGCCAATGTACTGCTGCGGGCCGACGGCAGTCCGGTGCTCACGGACTTCGGCATCGCCGCCATCCGCGAGTCCACGAGCCTGACAGCGACCGGCTCCCTCATCGGCTCCCCCGACTACATGGCGCCGGAACGGATCCGCGGCAAGGAGGGCGATCCGTCATCGGACCTGTGGTCGCTCGGCATGATGCTGTACGTCGCTGTGGAGGGCCGGCATCCGCTGCGCAAGGCCACCACGCTGGCGACACTGGCGGCCGTACTGGACGAGGAGATACCGCCGCCCGGGCAGGCCGGTCCGCTGACTCCCGTACTGAACGCGCTGCTGACCCGGGACACGGTCGCGAGGCCCAAGGCCGAGGAGCTGGACCGGATGCTGGCGTCGGTCGGCACGCCGTCGGGTGAGCCGGCCGGGGCGCCCCGGCAGAGTCCCGCGGCTCCACGGGATGCGGTGCCTCGGCGCCCCGAGCCGGACACGCGGCAGGATCGCGGTGCCGCCGGGCCACGA
>NZ_FMDF01000143.1 GCF_900091955.1 Streptomyces sp. Ncost-T10-10d | reverse complement strand
GTCGCCCGCGCTCCGGGCCGCGGCTCCCGCTGCCGACGCGACTGCGGACGACCCCGCCCCGGGCATGCGTCGCGGCTACCGCGCCGTCTTCGCCGTCCGGGAGTTCCGGGCCGTCTTTGCCGCGCATCTGCTCTCCCTCCTCGGCGTAGTCGTCAGCGAGCTCGCCCTCACCGTCCTCGTCTACGACCTCACCGGCTCACCCCTGCTCAGCGCCCTCACCTTCGCGCTCGGCTTCCTGCCGTACCTCGTCGGCGGCACGCTCTTCGCCGGGGTCGCCGACCGCTACCCGGCCCGCCGGGTCCTCGTCACCTGCGATCTGGTCTGTGCGGGCTGCGTCGCCGTCATGGTGCTGCCCGGCACCCCGGTCGGCGGCCTCCTCGCGCTGCGCTGTCTCGTCGCCTCCGTGTCGCCCGTCTTCACCGGGACGCGGATGGCCGCGCTCACCGACATCCTCGGCGAGGGCGACCTCTACGTACTGGGCCGCTCGCTGCTGCGGATCGTCTCGCAGAGCGCGCTGCTGACCGGCTTCGGTGTCGGCGGTGTGCTGCTTGCCGCGCTGTCCGCGCGCGGAGCGATCACCATCACCGTCGGGACGTTCCTCTGCTCGGCGGCCCTGCTCCGCTTCGGCACCCGCGACCGGCCCGCCAGGACCGGCGGTGACCGCGGCGGCGCGCTGCTCAAGGATTCACTGGCCGGGGCCCGCATCGTCCTCGCCGACCGCAGAATCCGCGCGCTGATGCTGCTGTTCTGGGTACCCGCCCTGTTCGTCGTCGCACCGGAGGCGCTCGCCGCCCCGTACGCGGACGAGATCGGCCTCGGCCCGGCCGCCCTCGGGCTGCTGATGTGCGCGATGCCGGTCGGGCACATCGCCGCCGAGTTGTACGCGGGCACTGTGCTGACCCCGCGCGTCCGCTCCCGGATCGTGCTGCCGGTCGCCGCCGCCGGGCTGCTGCCGTTCCTGCTGTACGGGATCCGCCCGGGCATGGTCCCGACCCTGGTGGCGCTTGCGCTGGCCGGGATGGGGGCGGCGTACATCATCGGCCTCGACCAGTGGTTCGTCGATGCCGTCCCGGAGGAGCTGCGGGGCCGGGCCATGACCCTGCTCACCGCCGGGCTGATGACGGTCCAGGGCATCGGCATGGCGCTGGCCGGGCTGGCCGCCGAATTCGTCCCCGTGCACCTGGTGGTCGCGGGGTCCGGGGCGATCGGTACGGTGTGCACGCTCCTGCTGGTCCGCGAGGTCAGGGCGACAGCGACCGCGAGCGGTCCTCGGACCGAAGGGCGAGACGGGGCTGACCGGCATATGACCAGTGGGTAAGGTCGACGGCGTGCCGAAGCCGCTCAGTCTCCCCTTCGATCCCATCGCCCGCGCCGACGAACTCTGGCAGCAGCGCTGGGGACCGGTGCCCTCGATGGGGGCGATCACCTCGATCATGCGCGCGCAGCAGATCCTGCTCGCCGAGGTCGACGCGGTCGTCAAACCGTACGGCCTGACCTTCGCGCGGTACGAGGCTCTGGTGCTGCTCACCTTCTCCAAGGCCGGTGAGCTGCCGATGTCCAAGATCGGTGAGCGGCTCATGGTCCACCCCACCTCCGTCACGAACACGGTGGACCGGCTGGTGCGCTCGGGTCTGGTCGCCAAGCGCCCCAACCCGAACGACGGCCGCGGGACCCTCGCCTCCATCACCGACAAGGGCCGCGAGGTCGTCGAGGCGGCAACCGAGGACCTGGTCGACATGGAGTTCGGGCTAGGGGTGTACGACGCCGAGGAGTGCGCGGAGATCTTCGCCATGCTGCGGCCGCTGCGCATCGCGGCCCAGGACTTCGAGGAGTCGTAGGAACAGGCGCAGGACGACATTCCGAGGGCCCGGCCCGCTGCAAGATCGCCCCGGGCGTCCGGTTACGCTCGATGCCATGAAACGCAGTGTGCTGACCCGGTACCGGGTGATGGCCTACGTCACCGCAGTCATGTTGCTGGTGCTCTGCACCTGCATGGTCTTCAAGTACGGCTTCGACATGGGCAAGGACCTGACGCTCGTCGTCTCCCAGATCCATGGCGTGCTCTACATCATCTACCTGATCTTCGCCTTCGACCTGGGCTCCAAGGCGAAGTGGCCGGTGGGCAAGCTGCTCTGGGTGCTGATCTCCGGCACCATCCCGACGGCCGCGTTCTTCGTCGAGCGCAAGGTCGTCCGCGAGGTCGAGCCGCTGGTCGCCGACGGCTCTCCGGTGGCTGTCAAGGCCTGAGGCCGCCGGGCGGACGTCCTGCCCCACAGCTTCCTTCCGAACCGCCCCGTGCAAAGCACCGGGCGGTTTGCCATCGACATTTACTAGGACGTCCTAGTAAATTCGATGGTATGGACGCTGACGCGATCGAGGAAGGCCGCCGCCGCTGGCAGGCCCGTTACGACAAGGCCCGCAAGCGTGACGCGGACTTCACTACACTCTCCGGGGATCCCGTGGAACCCGCGTACGGCCCCCGCCCCGGGGACTCGTACGAGGGATTCGAGCGGATCGGCTGGCCCGGCGAGTACCCCTTCACCCGGGGGCTCTACCCGACCGGCTACCGCGGCCGGACCTGGACCATCCGCCAGTTCGCCGGCTTCGGCAACGCCGAGCAGACCAACGAGCGCTACAAGATGATCCTCGCCGCGGGCGGTGGCGGGCTCAGCGTCGCCTTCGACATGCCGACACTGATGGGCCGCGACTCCGACGACCCCCGCTCGCTCGGCGAGGTCGGGCACTGCGGCGTGGCCATCGACTCCGCCGCCGACATGGAGATCCTCTTCAAGGACATCCCGCTCGGCGACGTCACGACGTCCATGACGATCAGCGGACCCGCCGTCCCCGTCTTCTGCATGTATCTGGTCGCCGCCGAGCGTCAGGGCGTCGACCCGGGCGTACTCAACGGCACACTCCAGACCGACATCTTCAAGGAGTACATCGCGCAGAAGGAGTGGCTCTTCCAGCCCGAGCCCCATCTGCGCCTCATCGGCGACCTGATGGAGCACTGCGCCCGCGACATCCCCGCCTACAAGCCGCTCTCCGTCTCCGGGTACCACATCCGCGAGGCCGGGGCGACGGCCGCGCAGGAGCTCGCGTACACCCTCGCCGACGGCTTCGGTTACGTGGAGCTCGGCCTCTCCCGCAGGCTGGACGTCGACACCTTCGCGCCCGGTCTCTCCTTCTTCTTCGACGCGCACCTCGACTTCTTCGAGGAGATCGCCAAGTTCCGCGCGGCCCGCCGCATCTGGGCCCGCTGGATGAAGGAGACGTACGGCGCCAGGACCGACAAGGCGCAGTGGCTCCGCTTCCACACCCAGACCGCCGGTGTCTCGCTCACCGCCCAGCAGCCGTACAACAACGTCGTACGGACGGCGGTCGAGGCGCTCTCCGCGGTCCTCGGCGGCACCAACTCGCTGCACACCAACGCCCTCGACGAGACCCTCGCGCTCCCCTCCGCGCAGGCCGCCGAAATCGCGCTGCGCACCCAGCAGGTGCTGATGGAGGAGACCGGCGTCGCCAATGTGGCCGACCCGCTGGGCGGTTCCTGGTACGTCGAGCAGCTCACCGACCGGATCGAGGCCGACGCCGAGAAGATCTTCGATCAGATCAAGGAGCGCGGCGCCCGGGCCCACCCGGACGGGCAGCACCCCATCGGGCCCATCACCTCCGGCATCCTGCGCGGTATCGAGGACGGCTGGTTCACCGGCGAGATCGCCGAGTCCGCCTTCCGGTACCAGCAGTCGCTGGAGAAGGGCGACAAGCGCGTCGTCGGCGTCAACGTCCACCATGGCTCGGTCACCGGCGACCTGGAGATCCTGCGGGTCAGCCACGAGGTCGAGCGCGAGCAGGTCCGGGTGCTCGGCAGCCGCAAGGACGCCCGCGACGACGCCCGGGTCAAGTCGGCGCTGGACGCGATGCTGGCCGCCGCCCGCGACGGCTCCAACATGATCGTGCCGATGCTCGATGCGGTACGGGCCGAGGCGACGCTCGGCGAGATCTGCGGAGTTCTGCGCGACGAGTGGGGCACCTACACGGAGCCGCCCGGTTTCTGACGGGCAGTCGGCAGTCCTGCTCGACAGCTGTGTTCGGCGGCGGCCTCCGTTACGCGGAGGCCGCCGCCCCCAGACCCGCGAGCAGCAGTACGGTGAAGCGCCGGGCCCAGTCCTCGTCGACGGGCTCGGCGCTCACCAGGGCCCGGTGCACGACCGCGCCGGCGATCACATCGAAGATCAGATCGGCGGTCGTCGCCGCCACGGCCTCGTCCTGCTCGACGGGCAACTCCCCGCGCTCCTGGGCCCGTTGGCGACCCTGGAGCACCAGCCGCTTCTGCCGGTCCACGATCGAGTCGCGGATCCGGGTCCGCAGCGCCTCGTCGCGGGTCGACTCCGCGACCACCGCCATCAGCGCCGTCTGAGTCTCCGGCCGCTCCAGCAGCGCGGCGAACTGCAGCACCATCGCCTGCATGTCGGCCGACAGACTGCCCAGATCGGGCAGTTCCAGCTCGTCGAACAGGACCGCGACGGCGTCCACGACCAGCTCGTTCTTGCCCGCCCACCGCCGGTACAGGGTCGTCTTGGCGACCCCGGCCCGCGTCGCCACGTCGCCCATCGTCAGCTTCGACCAGCCGAGGTCGACCAGAGAGGCTCTGGTCGCCTCCAGGATCGCTTCATCGGCCGCGGCGCTGCGCGGACGTCCCGTTCGAAGGGGTTTGGGGCGGCTGTGGCTCAGCATGCCGCGACCATACCGGTCAGTAAGTAGAACCGGCCGGTCGCGTTCACCGTGAGACAGATCACCGAACGCGCTTGTGCACGAGGGGTGCCGGGAAGTTACGCTACGGGTCGTAGCGTAAAGGCGATGGTCATGCCGTCGTGACGCCACGACCGAACGACAGCCACAGGCACCGGGTGGGGACCCGGCGCCGAAACGGGTCTTTCAGGGGCCCTCGGGCCGTGTCTGTCCGTGCACCCCGCACACCGGCGGGGGCCACGGCCGGGTGCGGTTTCCGTCTCGCTTTCCGTATCGGCGCGCCAAGGGGGGAGGATGTACGTATGCAGCCTAGGAACATGTCCATGAGCGGCGTCGTCGACCTCGCCGCGGTGAAGGCGGCCGGCGAGGCCAAGGTGAAGGCGGAGCAGGCCCGTGCCGAGGCCGCCCGGCAGGGTGGTGGCGGTGCCGTGCCGCCGTCCGCCCTGGTGATCGATGTCGATGAGGCGGGCTTCGAGAACGACGTCCTCCAGCGCTCCGCCGAGGTCCCGGTCGTCATCGACTTCTGGGCCGAGTGGTGCGAGCCGTGCAAGCAGCTGGGGCCGCTCCTGGAGCGCCTGGCCCATGAGTACAACGGCCGCTTCGTGCTGGCCAAGGTCGATGTCGACGCCAATCAGATGCTGATGCAGCAGTTCGGTATCCAGGGCATCCCGGCGGTCTTCGCCGTCGTCGCCGGGCAGGCCCTCCCGCTCTTCCAGGGCGCGGCTCCCGAGGCCCAGATCCGGCAGACGCTCGACCAGTTGATCCAGGTCGGCGAGGAACGGTTCGGGCTCACCGGAATCGTGGTCGACCAGGACGCGGCGGCCGCCGAGGGGGTCGGCGAGGCTCCTGTCGAGGAACCCGCCGGGCCGTACGACGCCCTGCTCGAAGCGGCCGTACAGGCCCTGGATGCCAGCGACTTCGCCGGTGCCGTCCGGGCGTACAAGAACGTCCTGTCCGAGGACCCGGCCAACACGGAGGCCAAGCTCGGTCTCGCCCAGGCCGAACTGCTCGCCCGGGTCAAGGACATGGACCCGCAGCAGGTCCGCAAGGACGCGGCGGAGAACCCGGCCGATGTCACGGCGCAGCTCGCGGCCGCCGATCTGGATCTGGTCGGCGGTCATGTCGAGGACGCCTTCGGGCGGCTCGTCGAGACGGTGCGCCGTACTTTCGGCGACGACCGGGACACGGCGCGGCTGCGGCTGCTGGAGCTGTTCGAGGTGATCGGCCCCGACGATCCGCGGGTCGGCGCCGCGCGTACGGCGCTGGCGCGGGTCTTGTTCTGATGTGACAACGCGGCCGTGGCACCCCCGGGGTGTCGCGGCCGTTTTCGCGATCGGGCGATAAGAGGCGGCCCCGCTTTGCCAAATCTTGACAAAGGTACGGCCTGTTACTCGCAGTAAATCGCCCCCCAGGATCTGTCCGCATAAAGGGCCCGATTTTCCCTTTCGTCCTTCCGTTCGACGCCACCCTGTGTGGCCGGGTGGTGCCACCCGGTCGCGCATCGGTTATCGGGCCGTTACTAGCGAGTAACGAACCCCCTTGTGCCGCGGGCGGGAATGCACCACGATCGGCCAGGCTCGGTCCAATAACGCCAGCCCGGCGGCCAGTCGGCGCGGCGGCCCTGTTGGGTCCCCACCGAGTGGGTCGGCGGCAGTGGCGCCGACTCCGGACAGGGGGGTTCCTGCCGTCCGGCGGGGCCTGTCCGAACAGGTTGCGCGAATGCGTGGCCAGTGGTTGTCGCTCGGGGGTGATCGCCGGTGATTCGGACGCGGTTCCTGCCTCCGTACGCGGGCGCTCTCCTTTCCGAGGACGTAGCACTTCTCCCATCCCAGCACGGGCCCTCGCCCGTACCGGAGATGTACGTCCGAGAAGGAGGAAAATTTATGAGTTCCCAGGTTCGTGGTGGCACCAGATGGAAGCGTTTCGCTCTGGTCATGGTGCCGAGCGTCGTCGCGACCGCCGCAGTGGGTGTCGGTCTCGCGCAGGGCGCCCTCGCGGCGTCGTTCAGCGTGTCCGGCCAGAGTTTCAAGGTGCATGCCGACAAGCTTGTCGGCCACAACTTCGTCCAGTACGGCTCCGTTGCCACCGGTATGGACCCCAAGGGCGAGAACGGGGCTCACGCCGTTGCCGTGTCCGGCTTCAGCGATGCCACGATCACCAACATGTGTCAGTCGGTGGTCACTCCGAACCTTCCGTTCGGTCTCGGCACCGTCACGCTGCAGCTGAACGCGGGTACGAACCCGAAGAAGCCGGTCAGGGCGACCAATCTGTACCTGGACGTCGCCGAGCTCGACACCGACGCGTACTTCGAGAACATCGACATCGGTGTCGCCGCGGGAGACATGGGCAAGCCTGGCATCCAGGCCGGTACCAAGGGGCCCGTCAACCCGAACGGCTTCGCGCAGCGCGCCGAGACGGCCGTGCTGAAGGACGTGAAGCAGAGGGCGTGGGCGACCACCGCGGGCACCTTCAGGCTCAGCAACCTGAGCCTGCGGCTGCACAGCGGCGTCAAGGAGTGCTACTAGCACTCGCCCGGGTGGCCGGAGCGCCCCCAAGGGTCTCCGGCCGCCCATCTTTTCACTTCTCACCGCAGTACCGGTTGCAGGGAGCTGTTTTCCATGAGCCCCGAGTCCACAGGGCAGAACGAGCACTACCTCCGCGTCTTCCGGCGGGGATTCCGCACCTGGCGGGGTAACCGGCCGTTCTGGGCGGGCCTGTTCACCATGGTGGGTGGTCTACCCATCGCGTACTTCCCGTACGCCAATATGCACCTCGGCAACATCACGCTGGCGATGTCCACGACCGCCGGTGCGGGATCGCTGATCATCGGGGTCCTGCTGATCACGCTGGGCCTCACGATGTGGTTCCACCACATCGTGAGAGTGTTCGCGGGAGTCGCCGCGATCCTGCTGGCGTTGATCTCCATACCGGTCGCCAACATCGGCGGATTCCTGATCGGTTTCCTGTTCTCCCTGCTCGGTGGGGCGCTCTCCATCTCCTGGGCCCCGGGCGAGCCGAAGCCCGACGCCGTGGACGCGGGTGCCCTGGACCAGACATACAAGGACGCCGGTCCTGGTACGCAGGAGCCCGAACCCGAGTTCCAGAGCACGGCAACGGTGCCCCAGCAGCAGCCGGAGCAGTACGACACGACAGTCGAGGCCGACGGCGGGAGGCATCGTGCGGGGTGACGAGACGCAGCTGAACTCGACCGGGGAGGACCTCCGGACGAGAAGCGGACCGCGCCACGCGGCCCCCAGGAAGTCGTTGCTGACGAAGCTGCACATACCCGCGGGCAAGGCCTTCGCGCTCGCCGCGATGCCGACGGCCGTCTTCGTGGGCATGGGGCTCACGCCCAAGCTGGCCCTGGCCGACGACAGTTCGGACATTCCCTTCGCGCCCGGCCCCTGCGTGACGCGCTCCGATGAGCCGAGCGAGTCGCCGTCCCCGTCCGCATCGGAGACCAAGTCCCCGTCCCCGTCCGCCACCGATTCCGGTGACAAGGGCGACACGGCCGCACCGAAGCCCTCGACGACTCCGTCCGCGAGCGACGCGGCGAAGCCGGAGGCGAAGGCCGCCGACGCACCCGCCGCCGCTGCGCCGAGCGCCTCGCCCACCCCCACGAAGTCGACGAATCCGCTCGACCCGCTGGGCGTCGGCGACGCACTCAAGGACCTCTTCGGCGGACCGGACAAGGAGACGGCGAGCCCGTCCCCGAGCGCGAGCACCGCGTCCCCCGAGCCGTCGCAGAGCGCCACGACCGAGCCCGCGGAGAAGCCCGTGGAGAAGGCCACGGACGCCGCGAAGGAGACGGCCGACAAGACCGCCGCCGCCATCCGCGAAGCCGCCGGCAAGGCCGGCAAGTCGGTGAAGGAGCTCGACGACAGCGCCAAGGGACTCGACGCCAAGAAGGACGAGGACATCCCGGACGGCGCCAAGGAGCGCTTCCCGTGTCCGACGGCCGACCCCGAGGCACTGGCCGCGGCCGACCTCGAAACGGGTGTCCCGCTGCTCCCCACCGACCCGTGGATCCTGGACAGTTCGCTGCTCACCCTCAACGGGCTCGACTACAAGGGCATCGTCGAGGTGAAGACGCAGGACGGCACCATCAAGAAGGTGCTGAAGTTCACCGCGAGCTCCATCGACATCAAGGACCTCCACCAGCTGACGGTCGGCCCGAACGGCACCACGGGGCATGTCCAGGCGCGCAAGGGCTCCACGTCCACCATCCGCAACGGCACGGTGACGATGTACACGGAGGAGCTGAAGGGCAATCTCTTCGGCCTCATCCCGGTCACGTTCAGCCCGCAGACACCGCCGCCGCTGAACGTACCCTTCGCCTTCTTCACCAAGGTCAAGGTGACCCAGGCAGGGCAGTTCGGCGGCTCGCTCACGGTGCCCGGACTGCACAACTACTTCACCGGCGGCAACAGCTAGCCGACACCGACCTGTTCGGGAGCCGCACAAGTGACTGTGGCCCGCAGTCCCGTAGTTCGGGGGTGCGGGCCACAGCCATGTCCTCACATTTCTGTGGTGGGTTCGTCGCACTCGTGGAAGATGTACTGGTCGATGTCCACGTAGGCGCGAGCGGTGGCGAGCCACGCCACGAGCCCAGCGCTGAGGACTATCCCCTTCGACATCTCATCGTCGAGATCCTCGACGCTCTGGACCAGGACCAGAGACACCTCCGCGTCGCCGCTGCCGGCGAGCGCGCCCAGCGCCCGGGCGAATCGCTCGCCCCAGCTGAGCACGATCGGTTCCAGGTCCTCCGGGCGGGCTCCCGGTTCGGGCGCCATGGCGTGCCGCTTCCAGCCGGTGTGACCATAAGGCCGCGCCTGAAGGTGCTTACGGCTGCCCAGGGCGTACGACTCGTCGGCGCACACCCCGAGGCGGAGTTTGTTCGTCCTGAGCTTGGCCTGCCGGTCTTGCCGTGCCGGTCGCGGGCCCCAAGGCTGATCCGGAGTATGCGTTCGAAGAGGTTCTCCGGGCGGTTGCCGGGGCCGGGGCTGCGGATATCAAGCCCGCGAGTAGGGCTGCCGCAGGCCAGGGCCGTACTGGCCGTTCCCCTCCGCAGGGCGCACCAGCGGCGCCCTCGCCCGGGCAGTCGGCGGAGGGGCCAAGCTGATCGGCAGAGAAGCGTTCGCATCGGTGGGAGGTGAGCTTCGGGTGAGTGGTCTGTTCGATGATCTCGACCGGCTGGACCTGGGCGCGCACGCGCGCCGTTGGTCCGCATTGGAGATTCGGGCGGCCGAAGGCGAGGTCAGCCAGTGGATGGCGGCTGCCCAGCAATTCGCCGCGCGGCTGCAGGCGGACGGCGTGGGGATGTCGGACGAGCAGTGGCGGGCGGCCTCGCGGGCGTGGGCGGCGCTGCTCGCGGCAGCTGAGCGCTCGACGGGCGAGCAGAGCAACGAGTGGCTGATACGAGACCTGTGGCTGAGGGCCTCCCTGCTGAAATCGGTGGGCCCGCGGCTGGATGTGCCGCTGCTCGATGAGGGGCCCGTGCTCGAACGGGCGCTGAATGCGATGCCCATGACCTCGAAGGCTGCCGCCGAGCTCGCCCCGGGCTGGAGAGAGCTGGAGCGTGAGCAGATCCTTGAGCTGCGCACGACCCGGCGGCTGCTCGCCCCGGCCAGGCTGGTCGAGTCGCTGTTCGTGGACCATCCGCGCCGCGGTGAGTACGAGGCGTGGCGGGAGTTGGCCGAACGGCTGCCCTGACACATGACGGTGCTCCGTCTTCGTGGGAGGACGGAGCACTGTCATGTCCGGGTGAAGGCCACGAACGCGTCAGTCGCGCGCCCCGCCCCCCACATGGTGCACCCGCACCATGTTCGTCGTGCCCGGGATGCCGGGAGGCGAGCCGGCGGTGATGACCATCGTGTCGCCCGCGTTGTAGCGGTCCAGCTTCAGGAGTTCCCCGTCGACCAGGTCCACCATGGCGTCGGTGTTGTCCACGTGCGGTACGACGTGGGCCTCGACGCCCCAGCTCAGGGCGAGCTGGTTGCGGGTGGACTCGTCCGTGGTGAAGGCCAGGATGGGCTGCGCCGCGCGGTAGCGGGAGAGGCGGCGGGCCGTGTCACCGGACTTGGTGAAGGCGACCAGCGCCTTGCCGTTCAGGAAGTCCGCGATCTCGCAGGCCGCGCGGGCCACCGAGCCGCCCTGGGTGCGGGGCTTCTTGCCCGGCACCAGCGGCTGGAGGCCCTTGGAGAGCAGCTCCTCCTCGGCGGCGACGACGATCTTCGACATCGTCTTGACCGTCTCGATCGGGTACGCGCCCACGCTGGACTCGGCCGACAGCATGACCGCGTCCGCACCGTCCAGGATCGCGTTGGCGACGTCGGACGCCTCGGCACGGGTCGGCCGCGAGTTGGTGATCATCGACTCCATCATCTGGGTCGCCACGATCACCGGCTTGGCGTTCCGTCGGCAGAGCTCCACCAGGCGCTTCTGCACCATCGGGACCTTCTCCAGGGGGTACTCGACGGCCAGGTCGCCACGGGCGACCATCACACCGTCGAACGCCATGACGACGCCCTCCATGTGCTCGACGGCCTGTGGCTTCTCGACCTTGGCGATGACGGGGACCCGGCGGCCCTCCTCGTCCATCACCTTGTGGACGTCCTTGACGTCATTGGCGTCCCGTACGAAGGAAAGCGCCACCAGGTCGCAGCCCATCCGCAGGGCGAACCGCAGGTCCTCGACGTCCTTCTCGGACAGGGCCGGGACGTTGACCGCCGCGCCGGGCAGGTTGATGCCCTTGTGGTCGGAGATGACACCGCCCTCGATCACGATGGTCCTGACCCTGGGGCCCTCGACCGCGACGACCTTCAGCTCGACGTTGCCGTCGTTGATCAGGATCGGGTCGCCCTTGGCGACGTCGCCGGGCAGGCCCTTGTAGGTCGTGCCGCAGATCGACCTGTCACCGGGGACGTCCTCCGCGGTGATGGTGAACTCGTCCCCGCGGACCAGCTCGACGGGGCCCTCGGCGAACTTCGCCAGGCGGATCTTCGGGCCCTGGAGGTCGGCGAGCACACCGACCGCGCGGCCGGTCTCGGCGGCGGCCTTGCGGACCCGGTCGTAGCGACCCTGGTGCTCCTCGTGGCTGCCGTGACTGAAGTTGAAGCGGGCCACGCTCATGCCGGCCTCGATCAGAGCGACGAGCTGCTCATGGGAGTCGACGGCGGGACCGAGTGTGCAGACGATTTTGGAACGGCGCATGAGGCGGATCCTATCGGTTTGTTTCGCTGCGGAATATTCCGTCTGGTGGAAGGTACAAAGGGGCGCGGGGGTGCTCAGTTGTGGGCCTGTCCGACGAGTGCGAAGGTCTGGACGGCGATCTCCAGTTCCTCGTCCGTCGGCACCACGGCGACCGCGACCCGTGCGCAGTCCGGCGAGATCAGCCGCGGTGCGCCGGACCGTACGGCGTTCAGATCCGCGTCCACCGCCAGGCCGAACCCCTCAAGACCGGCGATCGCAGCCTCCCGTACGGGCGCCGAGTTCTCCCCGACCCCCGCCGTGAACACCACGGCATCCACCCGCCCGAGGACCGCCGAATAGGCGCCGATGTATTTCTTCAGCCGGTGCACATAGATGTCGAACGCCAGCGCCGCACGCTCGTCGCCCTCGTCGATCCGGCGCCGGATCTCCCGCATGTCGTTGTCGCCGCAGAGCCCGACCAGACCGCTCTTCTTGTTGAGCAGTACGTCGATCTCGTCCGTCGACATCCCCGCCACCCGCTTCAGGTGGAAGGTGACGGCCGGATCGATGTCGCCGGAACGCGTGCCCATCACCAGCCCCTCCAGCGGGGTCAGCCCCATCGAGGTCTCCACGCACCGGCCGCCCGCCACCGCCGACGCCGAGGCGCCGTTGCCCAGGTGCAGCACGATGACATTGACCTCCTCGGGGGTGCGCCCCAGCAGCTCGGCGGCCTTGCGGGAGACGTACGCGTGCGAGGTGCCGTGGAAGCCGTAGCGCCGGATGCGGTGCGCGTCGGCGGTCTCCACGTCGATCGCGTACCGAGCCGCGTACTCCGGCATCGTCGTGTGGAACGCCGTGTCGAAGACGGCCACCTGCGGAAGGTCCGGGCGCAGGGCCTGGGCGGTACGGATGCCGACGATGTTCGCCGGATTGTGCAGCGGGGCCACCGGGACCAGGCGCTCGATCTCCTTCAGTACCTCGTCGTCGATCACCACGGGCTCGGTGAACCGCAGCCCTCCGTGCACCACCCGGTGGCCGATCGCCGCCAGCGCGGGGGAGTCCAGGCCGAGACCGTCGGCCGCCAGTTCCTCGGCCGCCGCCTTCAGCGCGGCCTCGTGGTCGGCGATCGGGCCGATGCGCTCACGCGGCTCGGCGCCACTGCCGGCCGACGGGGTGTGCACCAGCCGGGAGGTCTCCTCGCCGATCCGCTCGACCAGTCCGGCCGCCAGCCGGGAGTGGTCGCTCATGTCCAGGAGCTGGTACTTCACCGACGAGGAGCCGGAGTTGAGAACGAGTACGCGATGCGCGGCCACGGTGGAAGAGCCTTCTGCGGTCGGGGTGCTCATGCGGGTCGCTCCTCGCTCTGCGCCTGGATCGCCGTGATGGCCACGGTATTGACGATGTCCTGGACGAGTGCGCCCCGGGACAGGTCGTTGACGGGCTTCCGCAGCCCCTGGAGCACCGGTCCGACGGCCACGGCGCCCGCCGAGCGCTGCACGGCCTTGTAGGTGTTGTTGCCGGTGTTCAGGTCCGGGAAGATCAGCACCGTCGCCTGACCCGCCACCTCGGAGCCGGGCAGCTTCGTCGCGGCGACGCTCGGCTCCACCGCGGCGTCGTACTGGATCGGACCCTCGATCCTGAGATCCGGCCGGCCCTCGCGCACTCGGTCCGTGGCCTCGCGCACCTTGTCGACATCGGCGCCCGAACCCGAGGTGCCCGTCGAGTACGACAGCATCGCGATCCGCGGCTCCACGCCGAAGCGGGCGGCGGTCGCGGCCGACTGCACCGCGATGTCCGCGAGCTGCTCCGCGTCCGGGTCCGGGTTGACCGCGCAGTCGCCGTACACCAGGACCTTGTCGGCGAGGCACATGAAGAAGACGGAGGAGACGATCGAGGCGTCCGGCTTGGTCTTGATGATCTCGAACGCGGGGCGGATCGTCGCCGCGGTGGAGTGCACGGCCCCGGAGACCATGCCGTCCGCGAGCCCCTCCTGGACCATCAGGGTACCGAAGTAGTTCACGTCCGCGACGACGTCGTACGCCAGCTCCACCGTGACCCCGCGGTGGGCGCGCACCTGTGCGTACCGCTCGGCGAACGCCTGGCGCAGCTGTGAGCTCTGCGGGTCGATGAGCTGCGTACCGGCGAGATCGATGCCGAGGTCGGCGGCCTTCTTGCGGATGACGTCGGCGTCGCCGAGGAGCGTGAGGTCGCAGACATCGCGGCGCAGCAGTACGTCCGCGGCGCGCAGCACCCGCTCCTCGGCGCCCTCCGGCAGGACGACCCGGCGCCGGTCGGCGCGGGCCTGCTCCAGCAGCTCGTGCTCGAACATCATCGGGGTGACGCGGCCGCTGCGGGCCACCGAGATCCGGTCCAGCAGGGCGCCGGTGTCCACATGGCGCTCGAAGAGGCCCAGTGCGGTCTCCGCCTTGCGGGGCGTCGCCGCGTTCAACTTGCCCTCCAGTGCGAAGAGTTCCCCGGCGGTGGGGAAGGAGCCGCCGGCCACGGAGACGACCGGGGTACCCGGTGCGAGTCTCGCGGCCAGCCTGAGTATCTCCTCGCCGGGGCGTTCGTTCAGGGTCAGCAGCACACCCGCGATGGGCGGTGTCCCGGCGCTGTGCGCGGCCAGCGAGCCGACCACCAGATCCGCCCGGTCCCCGGGCGTGACCACCAGACAGCCCGGCGTCAGCGCCTTCAGCATGTTCGGCAGCATCGCACCGCCGAAGACGAAGTCCAGTGCGTCCCTGGCCAGCCCGGAGTCGTCGCCGAGCAGCACCGTGCCGCCGAGCGCCGCGGTGATCTGGGCGACGGTCGGCGCGGAGAGCGCCGCATCGTCCGGCAGGACGGAACAGGGGACGGGCAGCCGGGCCGCCAGCCGTTCCGCGATGACATCGCGGTCCTCGGCCGCCACCCGGTTCACGATCATCGCGAGGACGTCGCAGCCCAGGCCGGTGTACGCCCGGTAGGCATTGTGGGTCTCGGCCCGTACGGACTCCGCCGGCTGGCCCTTCCCGCCGACCACGGCGATGACCGAGGCGTCGAACTCGTTGGCGAGCCGGGCATTGAGCGCCAGCTCGTCGGGGAGCTGGGTGGCGGCGAAGTCGGTGCCGAGGACCAGCACCACCTCGTACTTCTGGGCCACCTGATGGAAGCGTTCCACGAGCCGGGAGACAAGTTCGTCCGTGCCCTGCTCCGCCTGGAGCGCGGATGCCTCGTGATAGTCCAGCCCGTAGACCGACGCGGCATCCTGGGAAAGCCGGTAGCGGGCCCGCAGCAGCTCGAACAGCCGGTCGGGTCCGTCGTGGACGAGCGGCCGGAACACCCCGACCCGGTCCACCTGACGCGTCAGGAGCTCCATGACTCCCAGATCGACGACCTGGCGGCCGTCTCCCCGGTCGATCCCGGTCACGTACACGCTGCGCGTCACGCGTGCTCTCCCGTCCATTTTTGCGGTTTGGGATGGTATTTGCCATGTTGACGATACCTGCGGGGGTCAAGACGCCGCCCGCCGGGCGATAGACCCTCCGCGAGGGGTCGTAGGACCCCCGCCCGTCCCGCCGGACCGTCGCCCGATCCACCGCTGCGTCCGGCGGAAAACCCGTGCGGGAATCCCCCGGAGCGGCCGAGAGCGCGAGGTCCAGACCTGACGTGGGACAATCGTTGTGGCTCACGGTACGGGGGATTCTGTAGTCGCCCCCGAAATGCACGGCACTAGCGAGCAGGAGATACAGCACGATGCGCATCGGAGTTCTCACCGCAGGCGGCGATTGCCCAGGCCTGAACGCAGTGATCCGGTCGGTCGTCCACCGTGCCGTGGTGGGTCACGGCGATGAAGTCATCGGCTTCGAGGACGGGTTCAAGGGACTCCTCGACGGTCACTTCCGCCCCCTCGATCTCAACGCGGTCAGCGGCATCCTCGCTCATGGCGGCACCATTCTCGGCTCGGCCCGGCTGGAGCGCGACCGGCTGCGCGAGGCCGCCGAGAACTGCGCCGAGCTGAGCCGCCGTTACGGCATGGACGCCCTCATCCCGATCGGCGGCGAAGGCACCCTCACCGCCGCGCGGATGCTGTCGGACGCCGGAATGCCCGTCGTCGGCGTCCCCAAGACCATCGACAACGACATCTCCGCCACCGACCGCACCTTCGGCTTCGACACCGCGGTGGGCGTCGCCACCGAGGCCATAGACCGCCTCAAGACCACCGCCGAATCGCACCAGCGGGTCATGGTCGTCGAGGTGATGGGCCGCCACGCCGGCTGGATCGCGCTGGAGTCCGGAATGGCGGGCGGCGCGCACGGCATCTGTCTTCCCGAGCGCCGCTTCCAGGTCGAGGACCTGGTCAAGATGGTCGAAGAACGCTTCGCACGGGGCAAGAAATTCGCGGTCATCTGTGTCGCGGAGGGTGCGCACCCGGCAGAGGGCTCCATGCCGTACGCCAAGGGCGAGATCGATCAGTACGGCCACGAGCGTTTCCAGGGCATCGGCAACCGGCTGGCCATCGAGCTGGAGACCCGGCTCGGCAAGGAGGCCCGGCCGGTCATTCTCGGCCACGTGCAGCGCGGCGGCACGCCGACCGCGTACGACCGGGTGCTCGCCACCCGCTTCGGCTGGCACGCGGTGGAGGCCGCGCACCGGGGTGACTTCGGCCGGATGACGGCTCTGCGTGGCAACGACATCAAGATGGTTCCGCTCGCCGACGCCATCACCCAGCTCAAGACGGTACCGGCGGACCGGATGGACGAGGCCGAGTCGGTCTTCTGACCCCGGACGCGCGCGGCAGCGTCGCAAGCAGTGGCCTGCGGCCCTGACTGTCCCCCCGTGGACGGTCAGGGCCGCTTGCCGTTCCCCCGGCCGTCGGGGCCGTTCCGAAAGGTCAAGGTCAAGGCCGAGGTCAGGACCGGACGGGCCGTGGTGCCGGAATCCACTCTTGAGTCGGCGGCCCGGATCAACAAGGCTTATCCCTGTCCCGGACATGTCCCAACTCTGTCCGGGCACGGATCCCAGGGGAGGGACACAGCACATGGTGGTCGAGGGCAGGGCTCCGGATCCTCGGGAGGCGCGGAGTGCGGCCGAGTTCATCGCCCTGTTACGGGTGCTCAAGGACGAGTCCGGTCTGACGTTCCGCGAGCTGACGCTGAGGGCTGACGCGGTCGGGGACGTCCTGCCGCGCTCCACGATCGCCAACATGCTCGGGCGTACGTCGGTCCCGCGCGAAGAGCTCCTCGCCGCTTTCGTGCGGGCCTGCGGCTGCGGGCCCACGGAGATCGAGGACTGGCTCGGCGTACGCAAGGAACTCGCCGTGCACGGGCGGCGGGCCGGCGCCGGGGACGCCGGCGAGGACGAGGCCGGTACGGAGGAGGCCGGGGAGGTCCCGGGTGCGCCGACCCCGCGGTCACCCGAACCGGCCACAGAGCCGCCCGTCGGCCCGCCCCCCGCCCGTCGTCGGTCCCGGACCTTCCTGGTGACCGGCGTCTCCCTCCTGGTGCTTGCCGCCGCCGCGGTGACCGTCGCCCTCCTCGTACGCGACGAACAGCCGGGACCCGCCCCTGTCGCCGGACCCGTGGCGGGGCGGACGGTGCAGATCCGGTCCGTCCACTCCGGGCTCTGCCTCTCCGAGAAGCGGGGAACCGACAGCGGCCGGATCTACCAGGTGCCGTGCGACGAGGAGACGATCCCGGCCTTCTCCCTCAGGCCGCTGGGCGACGACGTCTGGCGGATTGTGACCGACCACCCGGACTTCGGCCTCGGCTGCACGGGTATCTGGGACGGGATGCGCGAGGCCGGAGCCTTGATGCAGGACCAGGAGTGCGGCAAGCGCGGCTCCGCGGAGGCGTTCTGGATCGAGCCCCAAGGCCATCCCGTCAAGGGCTACCGGATCCGCCCCGCCCACACCCACCTGTGCGTCGGCGCCAAGGCGGGCAGCAGCAAGCCCGACGCCGAGATGGTGCAGATGGGCTGCGACGGGGTGGACCGGGGAAGGCTGTTCTCCTTCGATCCGGTGGCCTCGGACGCGGCCGGCGGCTGAGAGCCTGTCGGGTGACCTCTGATCGGGCGGCCACGCCCTGGCACGTACGCTTCCCGCGTTACCGAAATGCCCTAGTAGCTCCGCTACGAGGGCATCCCGCCGCCTTGGAATCGCACGCACCAGACCGCGTCCGCTATCCGATCGAAGGTCACCCGACAGGCTCTGAGAACGGCACGGCCGAGTCGGAGGTCCGGTGGCTCAGACGCTGGTCCCCTGCACCCCCGCCGTCCGCCAGAACCGTTCCACGATCTGCGCCAGGAACTCCCGCCCCGCATCGCCCGTCGACCCGGCCCGCTCCGTACCCGTGCTGCTCCAGCTCAGCGTCGACACCATCAGTGCCTGGTAGTCGGCGTGCAACTGTTCCAGTACATCCTGCAGCAACCCGCGCTCCAGCGGCACCAGCTTCGCCACCGGCCGGACGTGGGCCTGCCAGCGCGTCGTCACCGCACCGCGCAACAGCTCCGCCAGATCCCCGTCCCGGCCCGACACCGTCACCATCCCGGCGGCTGTCAGCCCCAGTACCTCGCTGAGCACCGCGGACTGGCGTTCGTTGCCGCGCCAGCGCCCCGCCTCCTCCATCCGCAGATACGCGGAGGCGGTCAGCCCCAGCAGACGTGCCAGCTCGTCGACGGCCAGCTCCCGGGCCACCCGGTGCTCCCGCAGGGTGCGCGCGGCGGTCAGCAGTTCGGCCGGCGAGCACCACAACACCCCGGCCAGTGCCGTGAGTTCGTATTCGCTCGGGACGGCGAGCCCGCGCTCCCAGGCGGTCACCGTCTCGGCGCTGACACGGAGCCCGTACTGGGCTCCGAGACCATAGGCGACATGACCGGGAAGCATCCCCAGGGCCTCGCGGAGTCGACGCGCGGCGGGGGCGTTGAAGGGTGGGGAGGGGTGCACGGCCCCACCGTAGGAGTCGACACGCGGTCTGACTACGGTGTGTTCCACCGATATCACGGCTCGTAGGAACGTCCTACCAACCCCCTCCCCGCCCCGGCCCGGCTGCGGAACCGGGCAGGACGAGGGGCGGGAGCTCGGCCGTCCGCTCGCCGACTCCCGGCGAGCGGCGCCATGAATCGTTCGATGTGGTGGGGGTGCGGATGGCGGCCGCTCTACTCAGGCTGGGGTGAGTGTGTGTGCTCATGCCCGGTGCGCCCTGCGCGGCGAGTATCGGTGCAGCGGCGCAGCCGAGAGCGCCGGTTCGATCCAGCTGAGACGATCATGGAGAACCTCTCATGCCCCGACGTATCGTTCTGTCCGTGGCCGCCGGTGTCGTCCTCCTCGGAGGTGCCGGGGCCTTCGCCCTCGCCTACGCAGGGGAGCAGCCTCCCTCTCTGACGCACAGCACTGCCCGCTACGCTGCCCCCGACGGCGACCGTGATGGCTCGTTGACCTTCACCACTGACGTCACGGCGTCCTCCGGCGTCAAGGACGTGAAGGTCCTGGCCTGGCCGGCGAACTCGTCCTTCGCCGAGCAGGGGCTGACCGCCAAGGACATGGCCGCTGTGGAGTCGGCCGTCTGCAAGCCGCTCGACGAGGACACCATGCGCTGCACCTACGCGGTCACCGTCACCCGCGCCGAAGCCAAGGCGTCCCCACGCGGCGTCTGGCACGTCGCCGTCCTGGCCGGCGCCGAAGACGGAACCACGACGCTGGACACCGAGGCGGCCGACTTCACCGTCATGTGACCCGAACGGGCATCGCACGGGTCTGCCGCTCAACCGCCTCCGTGATGGCCGGGGGGCCGGCCGACGGCCGCATGCGCTATGATTGATCTTGGAAGTTGCCGCAACTCACGGCGACTGACGCTGCGTTGGTGGTCCAAGGAAAGACGCCCCGCTTCCTGCGGGGAAATGCAGGTGCAAGGCCTGCCCAGCGCTCGCTCACGAAGCCCTTCCCCCGGCCGGGGGAAGGGCTTCGTCATGTTCCCCGCGTGCTCCGGAGAACTTCCGCGCGGCCTTCACCCAGGGTGTCGCGCGCCTCCCGGTCGCTGTTGTGGGGTCGTCGTGGCACGGCATGGGAACCAGGAGGGCGCCGTACGGGGTCAGCGCCCCTGGGTCACCCACCGGTAGTGCAGCTCCGGGCGCCCGATCTGACCGTACTGCGGGCTGCGTACCGCGCGTCCCATCGTCACCAGATGTTCCAGGTAGCGGCGCGCGGTGATCCGCGAGATGCCCAGCTCCACCCCGGTCGCGCCGGCCGTCACTCCGTCCGGGGCGGCCCGCAGGACGCGGGTGACGGCCTCCAGGGTCGGGCCGCTCAGTCCCTTCGGCAGCCGGGTCGGCTGTGGCGCGCGCAGTGCACCGAGCGCCCGGTCCACCTCGTCCTGACCGCTTGCCTCACCGGCTGCCGCGCGGAACTCGGCGTAGCGGACGAGCCGGTCGCGCAGGGTGGCGAAGGTGAACGGCTTCAGCACGTACTGGACGACACCGAGCGACACCCCTTCCCGGACCACCGTCAGATCACGCGCCGACGTCACCGCGATGACATCCGCCGAGTGCCCGGCCGCGCGCAGCGAGCGCAGCAGCTGCAGACCGTGCCCGTCGGGCAGATACAGATCCAGGAGCAGCAGATCGACCGGCGTGCGGTCCAGCGCCCGCACCGCCTCCGCACGCGAGTGCGCGACCGCGGCCACCGTGAATCCGGGGACGCGGCCCACGTACAGCTGATGGGCGTCCGCGGCGACGGGATCGTCCTCGACGACCAGCACCTGGATCATGCGATGGTCTCCTTCGTGGTGTGCGTCGTGCGGTTGCCGATGGCCAGCGGCAGCCGCACCGTGAACTCCGCACCGCCGTCCGGGCCGCGGTCCAGCGCCACCGTGCCGGCGTTGCGATGCACCGCCTGCTGTACGAGGGCCAGCCCGATACCCCGGCCCGCGCCGTGCGTCGACCAGCCCCGGTCGAACACCTCGGAGGCGTCGTCCGGATCGACCCCGGCCCCGGTGTCGGCGACCCGCAGCAGCAGCTCGCCCTCCCCGGCGAGCGCGGTCACGGTGACCCGGGCGCGAGCGGACCGGCCCGGCACCGCTTCTTGCCTGCCGGGCCCGGCCTCCGGACCGGGCGTACCGGTCACCGCCTCCGACGCCGCGTCCACCGCGTTGTCGATCAGATTGCCGAGGATCGTCACCAGGTCCCGTGGCGGCAGGGTCGCGGGCAGGGCGCCGTCATCGATCAGGCTGTCGTCCGCGAGCACCAGCTCCACCCCCCGCTCGTTCGCCTGCGCCGCCTTGCCGAGCAGCAGGGCCGCCAGCACCGGCTCGGCGACGGCGCCCACCACCCGGTCGGTGAGGGCCTGGGCCAGCTCCAGCTCGGCTGTCGCGAAACCCACCGCCTCCTCGGCCCGGCCGAGCTCGATCAGCGAGACGACCGTGTGCAGCCGGTTCGCCGCCTCGTGCGCCTGCGAACGCAACGCCTGGGTGAACCCCCGCTCCGAGTCCAACTCACCTGACAGCGCCTGGAGTTCCGTGTGGTCGCGCAGCGTCACGACCGTACCGCGCTGCTCCCCGCCGACCACCGGGCGCGTGTTGACCACGATCACCCGGTCCGCCGTCAGATGCAGCTCGTCGACCCGTTCCTCGGAGGCGAGCAGCGCCCCGGTCAGCGGCGCCGGCAGATCGAGGTCGGCGACCCTGCGCCCGACCGCACCCGGCCCCAGCCCGAGCAACTCCCGGCCCGCGTCGTTGATCAGCGCGATCCTGCGCCGCCCGTCGAGCATCAGCAGCCCCTCGCGCACCGCGTGCAGCGTGGCCTGGTGGTAGTCGTGCATCCGGCTCAGCTCGGCGGCGTTCATGCCGTGCGTGTGCCGCCGGAGCCGGGCGTTGATCACATACGTGCCGATGCCGCCGAGAGCCAGCGCCCCGCCCGCCGCCAGCCCCAGTGCCCCGAGCTGCGCCCGCACCTGCGAGGAGACCCGCTCGACCGTGATGCCCGCGCTGACCAGACCGGTGATCCTGCCGCCGTCCCGGATCGGGGTGACGACTCGGATCGAGGATCCGAGCGTGCCGGTGTACGTCTCCGCGAACGTCTCGCCGCGCAGCGCCCGCGCGGTGTGGCCGCGGAAGGGCTCCCCGATCTGGTCCGCGTCGGGGTGAGTCCAGCGGATCCGGTCCGGGCTCATGATCGTGACGAAGGCGATCCCGGTGTCCGTGCGGACCTTCTCCGCGTACGGCTGGAGCATGGCGGACGGGTCCGGGGTGCGGATCGCCTCCTGTACGGACGGCGAGTCGGCGATCGCCAGCGCCGCCGTCCTGACCTGCCGGGTCGCGGTCTCCTTCGCCTGCGCGCTGCCGGAGACGTAGGCGAAGAACGCACACCCCGCCACCACGGCCGCCACCAGCACGACCTGCATGGCGAAGAGCTGGCCGGCCAGGCTGCGAGGGCGGGGGAGACGCATGACCACAGTGTGCCTGGCCGAAAACATATGAACGAAATGTACGTAACGGTGACCACCGTCACAGGCGGGCGGGATAGTCACCAAGCCCCCCAGGGACGGGGGAGCGACCAGGACGAGCCGAGGAGAACCCCGTGGGAGTGGTAGCCGCCAAGCGGGACCGTACGCATTATCTGTATCTCGCCGTGATCGCGGCCGTGGGCCTCGGCATCCTCGTGGGCTTCGCGGCCCCGGACTTCGCCGTCGAGCTCAAGCCGATCGGTACCGGCTTCGTCAACCTCATCAAGATGATGATCTCGCCCATCATCTTCTGCACGATCGTGCTGGGCGTCGGATCGGTGCGCAAGGCCGCCAAGGTCGGCAAGGTGGGCGGTCTCGCGCTCGGCTACTTCCTGGCCATGTCGGTGGTCGCGCTGGCGATCGGCCTGATCGTCGGCAATGTGCTGCACCCCGGCGACGGCATGCACCTCTCGCAGTCGGTGAAGGATGTCGGCCACACGGCGGCGGACGGTGCCGCCGAAGGGCCGGTCGACTTCCTGCTCGGCATCATCCCGACCACCTTCGTGTCGGCCTTCACCGGTGGCTCGGTGCTCCAGACCCTGCTGGTCGCGCTGCTCACCGGCTTCGCGCTGCAGGCCATGGGCACGGCCGGTGAGCCGGTGCTGCGCGGGGTCGAGCACATCCAGAAGCTGGTCTTCCGCGTCCTGTCGATGATCATGTGGGCGGCCCCGGTGGGCGCGTTCGGCGCGATGGCCGCCGTCATCGGTGAGACCGGCGTGGACGCGCTCAAGGCGCTCGCCACGATCATGCTGGGCTTCTACATCACCTGCATCCTGTTCGTGGTTGTGGTGCTCGGCACACTGCTGCGCCTGGTGACCGGGGTGAACCTCTTCCAGCTCCTCAAGTACCTGGGCCGCGAGTTCCTGCTGATCCTCTCCACGTCCTCCTCCGAGTCGGCGCTGCCGCGCCTCATCGCGAAGATGGAACACCTGGGTGTCAGCCGCCCGGTCGTCGGCATCACCGTGCCCACCGGGTACTCGTTCAACCTCGACGGCACGATGATCTACCTGACCATGGCGTCGCTGTTCATCGCCGACTCGATGGGCCAGCCGCTGGCGCTGGGCGAGCAGATCTCGCTCCTCCTCTTCATGATGATCGCCTCCAAGGGGGCGGCCGGTGTCTCCGGTTCCGGCATCGCCGTACTGGCGAGCGGGCTCCAGTCGCACAAGCCCGCCCTGGTCGACGGCGTGGGCCTGATCATCGGCATCGACCGCTTCATGAGCGAGGCCCGCGCCCTCACCAACTTTGCGGGCAACGCCGTCGCCACGCTGCTCATCGGCACCTGGACCAAGGAGATCGACAGGGAACGGGTCGACCAGGTACTGGCCGGCGCCATCCCGTTCGACGAGAAGACGCTCACCCAGGACGCGAAGCACGGCGACGGCGCGGACAACGTTCCGGAGCCGCGGGACGGCGACCAGGAGCACGCCGTGGCCAAGGTCTAGACGCCGAACACGCAGCACACGGACAGGGCCGTCGCGGGAGCTCCCGCGACGGCCCTTCGTGCTTGCCTTGACGTCCGCGTAAAGGTCTACGGTCGAAGACATGCGAATCGGGGAGCTGGCCGAGCGGGCCGGGACGACCACGCGGACTCTGCGGTACTACGAGTCACGCGGACTGCTGCCTGCGCGGCGGGCCGCCAACGGGTACCGGGCGTACGACGAGGACGATCTGCGTCTGATCCAGCAGATCAGGACCCTCCAGGACTTCGGGTTCGAACTGGAGGAGACCCGGCCGTTCGTCGAGTGCCTGCGCGCCGGCCATCCGGCCGGTGACGCCTGCCCCGCCTCACTCGCCGTCTACCGGCGCAAGCTCGGCGAGCTCGACTCGCTCATCGAGCAGCTCCAGGCGGTCCGCGCCCAGGTGGGCGCACAGCTCGCGAAGGCCGAACTGGAGGCCGCGGCAGAGCTTCCCGGCGGTCCGGAACCACGTTGTGAACTGAGAGGATGACAGATGATTCATGTGGCAGAGGGCGTGGCCGAGGTCACCGACACCACCTTCGACGGTGAGGTGCTGGGGGCCGATCTCCCCGTCCTGGTCGAGTTCACCGCCGACTGGTGCGGCCCGTGCCGACAGCTGGCCCCGGTGCTCAGCTCGATCGCCGCCGAAGAGGCCGAACGCATCAAGATCGTCCAGCTCGACGTCGACACCAGCCCGGGGACCGCGAGCCGGTACGCGGTGCTGTCGACGCCGACCCTGATGGTGTTCCGCTCCGGCGAACCGGTGAAGTCGATGGTGGGTGCCCGGCCCAAGCGCAGGCTGCTCCAGGAACTGGAGGACGTGCTCGAGACGGTGTGAGGCGGGGCGTACGCATCTCCAGGCGGCCGTCTGAACGGTACCTGCGCAACTCGACGCGTTCAGGGGGTTCTCATCAGGTCGCGGAGGGTGCCGACCAGCGCGTGGACGTCACGTTCGACGGACGGGTCGGCGGGAACTGCCGGGGCCGTGCCCGGGGCGGGTGTGCGGCAGGGGCGGCAGAGGCCGTCGGCGAGTGCTTCGGATGGGCCGGGTGTGCCGCATTCGGTGCATTCCACCATCAGGCGGCGGCCGGGAGTGCCCGGCGCGGCCGGTGACGGGGTGGTGGGCAGGTGGGGTGGGATCTTGTCGTTGAGGCGGCGGCGTACGAAGCCGATGGGGGAGTCGACCTGGGCGGGGATACCGGAGGTAAGGGCGCGGGTGAGGTAGTCGGTGTCCACGCCCCGGGTGAACCACTGGGCGGCCAGGGGTGCCAGGACGGTGCAGTCGGCGGCGGAGAGGGCCAGGCGTGGTTCGATTCGGCCCAGTTGGGCCAGGGCGAGGTACGCGGGCGAGGGGTGCGCCGGGGCTGGTTCGGGGGTTCGCTGCTGCGGGACGACGGGCACGGGGGGTACGGGGCCGGGCGTGGTGGGCTGCGCTGCGGGCTCGGCCGGTGTCACAGGGGCCGGGGCCTGCGATTCTGCCCCGGCTCGGGGAGCGGCTGCTTCTTGGGCGGCCCGGTTGTTCTCGGCGTCCAGGAAGGCGCCCCACCATTCGTTGTCGCGAGCGGTGCGGGACCAGAAGGTGCGGGTGACCCAGCGGACCTGGCCGCGCTCCTCGACCCGGCACTGGGCGTGCCGCAGATGACCGGCCACTCACAGTGCCCTGAGGGCACTGCCGACGGCCATCTGCCCGTACAGGGGGATGCTCCTGGCCAGCGACTTGATGTCCATGGCCGCACCGTCGGGCAGGTGGTCGACGTATCCGGCGATGTGGCGCTCACGCTCGGGCAGCAGCATGAAGTCGTCGGCACGCGCCGGGCGTTGGTCCGGCGCGGACCGCTTGCCGTAGCCGCGGTTGGCCTTCGGGTACGGGTGCGACGGTGCGGGTGTGCGCGGGGCAGGGCTAAGGTTCTCGGTAGCCACGAGATCGGGTCCGTTCGATCTTGGGGTGAGACCCCGGCCCGGTGCTTGAACACCGCGTCGGGGTCGTTTTGTTGGGGGCACCGTAAGCAGCCGTGACAGCGCGCCGCAAGCCGGTCACGATTAGTCATACTTGCTGGCCGTGACGGGTCGGGGAGGGCGGAGAGGAGTTCCCAACCCCCTTATTTCACCTACCGGTTAACCAAGAGCGCTCGAATCCCGGAGCCCGGATTCCGACGCCCGGATCCCGAAGCTCAAGCGTCGGGACCGGCCCCCTCCTCGTACCCACGAAAGAGTGAATCAGCCGGTCCCGGAGCTCGAACCCCGGCCCTCGAAGCCCGGAACTCGGGTTCCGAGGGCCGAGGTGGCGCTGCTCGACCGACGAACCCGCGTGCCACCGCCGCCCGTGAATTCTCTGTTGCCGCCGAGTCCCGCTCGGCAGCAACAAAGCGCTCTGGGATCAGCCTTGGGACTCGGCTGGGGCGTTGAACGAGATCCAGGTATCAGGTGGCAAGTCCGGGCGACCAGGTACCGGCCGGCGTTCCTCGGCCCAAGCGTCTCCGGCGATCTCGGTGGCAACACGACGCCAGAATCCGACTGCGGCGACGTTGGACTCCTGGAAGGCGACTTCCCATGGTCCCGGGTGCTTCGCCACGACCTTCTGAACGGCACGCAGTCCGATCCCTGTCCCGCGTGCGCCACGGACCACGAAGAAACTGCTCAGCACGCGCGTCGGAGCAGTCAGGCTGCGGACGAAAGCGAGCCCAACAGGAGATGTGCCACTGGTCAAGAGATAGGGTGCCCGGTCGGCCTGCGTAAAGGCGGCTTGGAGCCGATCACTCCGGAAGGTCCCGTCGGGGTTGGGCAGAGCACCGCTGAACTCCGACATGTCGTGTTGGAACAGTAACCAGAGGCGCTCCAGGATCGGTTGGTCGGTGGCATCTGCGAGGCGCGCGGACACGTCGGTCATGAGTCTCCATCATGTTGAGTGATTCCGCGGCTGTTGGGCCCTCTTGGGGCGCGCGGCTGCAACGGAATTGCGGCGGGTGCCAGGTGGGTTCGGGGGCGAACCCGGACATGAAAGAAGCCTTACTGGCCGAGGCGAGGCCCGGCCGGGAAGGCTTGAGTACTGACAGGGAATCTATAGCAGGTCCGCCGAGGAGCCCCTGCCTTGGGGGGGCAATGTCGGCTGATGTCAGCGCCGTATCCGGCGCTGAAGTCTCGTTCGTGGTCCTACTTGTCGGCGGTGCTCGTGTTGAGGAGTGGTGACCGGGTCCCCGCCGATGCGACCGCCGGCTGAGGCGGGAGCAGGGGCGGGCTGCTGAGGTGGTGGAGCAGTGCACCGACCGACAGAACCCCTCGGCAAAGTTCATCGTCCCAGGCCAGGAAGGCACATTCGCGTTTTCGCCGCACCGTCCGCCGCACCCGAGTGAACCGGCGAGGCTAGGACATGACGTCGAGCGGTCGCAGGAAGCGGCGCTCGTACCGCTTGATGCAGCGGGTGGTGCGAGCCAGCTCGAAGGCACCCTGGCACTCCGGGTCGGACATGCTGTCCGTGCGGTACTGCTCGTACGCGGCGAGACTGGGAAAGGAGAAGAGGGCGTACGCGATGTCGCTGTCGCCCTCGCTCGGCAGGAAGTAGCCGTGGTGCGTCCCGCCGAAACGGTTGACGAGCCCGACCCAGCGGCGGCCGTACTCCTCGAAGTCCTCAAGCTTGTCGGCGTCGATCTCGTATTTCAGATGAATGGTGATCACGCCCACATAATGCTGCATGCCGGTTCGGGTGTGAGGGCGGCCCATGTGCCCCGGGTCGCGAGTTCCGAGCCTCGGTCGGCCTGGCCTGGATGCTTTCCTTTTGGTGGGTATCTGAGAAATAAGTGGGTTCTTGGCGGGTGCATCCGCCGCGATGACCATGGTGCGCATGACCACGCATACGAACGGCTCGTCCGCACCTGTCACCGTCACCGTCACTGTCATCGGCCTCGGCGCCATGGGCCAGGCACTCGCAGGCGCCCTCCTGGACGCCGGCCATCGCACCACCGTCTGGAACCGTTCCCCGCGCAAGGGGGAGGAGCTCGTCGCCCGGGGAGCAGTCCGGGCCGGATCGGCCGAAGAGGCCGTACGCGCAAGTGAGTTGGTGGTCGTCTGCGTTGTGGACCACGAGGCCTCGCAGCAGATCCTGGCTCCGCTGACGGACGCGCTCGCCGGACGCGTCCTCGTCGACCTCACCTCGGACACCCCGGACCGCGCCCGTACCTCCGCGGCCTGGGCGGACGCCCATGCGCTCGACTACCTGGCAGGCGCGATCATGGTGCCGGTCGAGGTGATCGGCGGGCCGGAGGCACTGATCTTCTACGCCGGGTCGCAGTCCGCGTACGACAGGTACGAGGCCGTGCTCAAGGCGCTCGGCGCGGGCGCCCCGTTCCTGGGGCCGGATCACGCCCTCGCGGCCGCGTACGACATGGCGATGCTGGACTTCTTCTACGGCAGCATGGCGGGGCTGGTCCACGCCTTCGCCCTGGCCCGGGCGGAGAACATCCCCGCCGCCGCCATCGCCCCGTATCTGCGGACCATCGTGAACATCCTGCCGCCCATCGTGGGCGGGACGGCGGCCGACATCGACGCGAAGGCGTACAACGGCGTGGGTGCCAACCTCGCCATGATGACCGCCGGTGTCGACCACGTGCTGCACGCGTCCCGCAGCAGGGGGCTGGACACATCCCAGCTGGAGGCGATCAAGGCCGTCTCCGACCGTGCGATCGCCGAGGGGCACGGCGCCGATTCATGGGCGAGCACGGTCGAGGCGCTCGGCGGCTGAGCGGGCCCGGTGCGGGGCCCGCAGCCCGTAGCCGGCCCCGAGCCCCGCGGGTGGACTCAGACCGGCTTCAGCCAGACCGTCGCCAGCGGCGGCAGCGTCAGCAGGATGCTGCCGGGCCGGCCGTGCGCGGCCACCGAATCGGGCTTCAGCGGCCCGGGATGGTGTACGTCGCTGCCGCCGTACCGAGCGGCGTCCGTGTTGAGGACCTCCGCCCACGCGACCTGATCACCGAGGACGTCCGGGACGCCGATGCGGTAGTCGTGCCGCACCACCGGGGAGAAATTGCTGACGGCGAGAAGCGGCGAGCCGTGCGCGTCGTAGCGCAGGAAGGCGAAGGCGTTGTCCTCGGCCGCACCGCCGTCCACCCAGTCGAAGCCTTCCGGAACGGTGTCGCGCTGCCAGAGCGCGGGGGTGGCTCGGTACACGGCGTTCAGGTCGCCGACGAGGGTGCGTACGCCCCGGTGGTCGCTCTCCGCCTCGTACGAGGGGTCGAGCAGCCACCAGTCCGGACCGTGCCCCTCCGACCACTCCGCGCCCTGGGCGAACTCCTGCCCCATGAAGAGGAGTTGCTTGCCCGGATGGGCCCACATGAAGCCGAGGTACGCCCGGTGGTTGGCGCGCCGCTGCCACCAGTCGCCGGGCATCTTGCTGACCAGCGCCTGCTTTCCGTGCACCACCTCGTCGTGCGAGATCGGCAGGACGTAGTTCTCGCTGTACGCGTACACCATCGAGAAGGTCATCTCGTCGTGGTGGTACTTGCGGTGCACCGGCTCCTTCGACACGTACTGCAAGGAGTCGTGCATCCAGCCCATGTTCCACTTCAGCCCGAAGCCGAGCCCGCCGAAGCCGTCGGGGCCGACATGGTGGGTGGCGCGGGTGACGCCGTTCCAGGCGGTGGACTCCTCGGCGATGGTGACGACGCCCGGATTGCGCCGGTAGACGGTTGCGTTCATCTCCTGGAGGAAGGCGACGGCATCCAGGTTCTCCCGGCCGCCGCGCTCGTTCGGGGACCATTCCCCGTCCTCGCGCGAGTAGTCGAGATAGAGCATCGAGGCGACGGCATCGACCCGAAGCCCATCGATGTGGAACTCCTCGCACCAGTAAGTGGCGTTGGCAATCAGGAAGTTGCGCACCTCCTTCCGCCCGTAGTCGAACTCCAGCGTGCCCCAGTCCGGATGCGCCGCCCGTGACGGGTCCGAGTGCTCGTACAGCGGGCGGCCGTCGAACTCCGCGAGCGCCCAGTCGTCGCGCGGGAAGTGCGCGGGCACCCAGTCGACGATGACGCCGATACCGGCCCGGTGCAGCGCGTCGACGAGGAAACGGAAGTCGTCCGGTGTGCCCATGCGTGACGTCGGGGCGTAGAAACCGGTGACCTGATAGCCCCAGGAACCGCCGAAGGGATGCTCGGAGACCGGCATCATCTCCACATGTGTGAACCCCAGATCCCTTACATACGCGGGGAGTTGAGAGGCCAGCTGGCGGTACGTGAGTCCCGGCCGCCAGGACGGAAGATGCACCTCGTACACGGAGAACGGCGCCTCGTGCACCGGTAGGTCCCCGCGGCGCGCCATCCACTCCTGGTCCTGCCACTCATGGTGCGATGCCGTCACGATCGACGCAGTGGAGGGCGGTACTTCGGTACGGCGGGCCATCGGGTCGGCGCGTGTGGTGTGCGAACCGTCCGGGCGGCAGATGTCGAACTTGTAGAGCGCGCCCTCCCCGATCGCGGGAAGGAACAGCTCCCACACCCCGCTGGAGCCGAGCGAACGCATCGGGAAGCCGGTGCCGTCCCAGTAGTTGAAGTCCCCGACGACCCGCACACCGCGGGCGTCGGGGGCCCAGACGGTGAACCGGGTCCCCGCGACCCCCTGGTGTTCCATGGGCCGAGCGCCGAGGGCGGTCCACAGCTCCTCGTGGCGTCCCTCGCCGATCAGATGCAGATCGAGATCGCCGAGCGCGGGCAGGAAACGGTACGGATCCTGCACCTCGATCTCGTTGTCCTCGTAGGCGACCAGGAGCTGGTACTCGGGGAGTGCGGGCATCGGCAGCAGCCCGGAGAAGAGGCCGTCGCCGTCGTCGTGCAGTTGCGCCCGCAGTCCCTTGGCGAGCACGGTCACGGACCGCGCGTACGGGCGCAGCACCCGGAAGGTCACACCGCCGCGGACCATATGGGCGCCGAGCAGATCGTGCGGGGCATGGTGCTCACCGGCGAGCAGCCGGCCCCGGTCGCCGTCGTCGAGGGGGCGCGCCTGCCGCACTCCCTGGCTGCCGGTGCCCCCGCGGGGACGTGGTGGTGCGGCACCGTCACCGGTTCCGGCGGCTCCCTTGCCCGCCGGCTTCTTCCGCCTGGCCGGGGCGGCCGGCTCCGAGGAGGGTGGGGTGGCCGCCTCCGCCGGGGCCGCGGGGGGTGCCGTCTCGGCCGTTGTGAGCAGAGGGACTTGCGGGACCTCGGTGGCGGTGGGCGTTGTGCGGGACGGCTTGCGGGCGGTCACAGGGACAGCCTCCTCGGAGGGTGTTGTCGGGGCGGAACTGCGGGGCGGGACGAGGCGGGACGGGCGGTGGTGCGGGTGCGGCGACGGCGGGTCCGCCGACGGGCGACGGTGCCCGGCCGTCAGCCGGCGACGGTGGCCAGCCGCTGGATCGCCGCCATCGGAACCGGAAGCCAGTCGGGCCGGTGCCGTGCCTCGTACAGCACCTCGTACACCGCCTTGTCGGTCTCGTGGGCGCGCAAGAGCTCCGGTTCGCTGCGCGGGTCGATGCCCGAGGCCTTGGCGTACCCCTCGCAGTAGGCGGTCCGGCAGTGTGCCGCCCACTCGGCGTTCCACGGGCGGTGCGAGCGGGCCGCGTAGTCGAAGGAACGGAGCATGCCGGCGATGTCGCGTACCGGTGGCTGCGGACGTCGGCGCTCGGGCAGTGGTCTGGCCGGTTCGCCCTCGAAGTCGATCAGCGACCAGAAACCGTCGGCCGCGCGCAGCGTCTGGCCGAGATGGAGATCGCCGTGGACCCGCTGGGCCGCCCAGTTGTGGCCCCGGTGACCCAGTGCGGCCACCGCGTCGAAGGCGGTACGCAGCCCGGGGACGTACGGGATGAGCGCCGGTACCGCCTGCGCGGCGGCTTCCAGCCGCCGCACCATCGCGGCGGCGAGATGCTCGGTCTGGGAGGCGCGCAGGGCGGGCGTCGGCAGGGCAGTGGCGAGCGCGGTGTGCACCTCGGCGGTGGCCCGGCCGAGCGCGTGGGCCTCGACGGTGAAGTCGTGGTCCGAGGCGAGGGCCCGCAGGGCGAGCTGCCAGCCGTCCTGTGCGCCGCGCAGGAACGGCTGCAGGACGCCGAGGGTGAGCGGCCCCGGGGCGGTCGCTTCGAACCAGGCGACGGGGGCGGGCACCCGTCCGCAGCCCTCGCGCGCGAGGGCGAGCGGCAGCTCCAGATCGGGGTTGGTGCCCGGGAAGATCCGGCGGAAGATCTTGAGGATGTAGGCGTTGCCGTAGACGAGCGAGGTGTTGGACTGCTCGGTGTCGAGCACGCGCGGGGCCAGCCCCGCGGCGATGGGGGTGCCGCCCCGGTCGAAGCGCAGGGCGCCGAGGGTGCCGGGGGTACGGAACCGTTCCAGCAGGAGTTCGGCCAGGCGCGGGTCGTGCAGCCCCTCGTAGACGGTGCGGCCGGCGAGCGGTCCTTTGGCCACATGACCGATGAGTGCGGAAGCCAGCCGTGGCGGCAGTGCGGACCTTACGCCGAGCAGCAGTTGGTAGCAGTCGTCCGGCGACTGCGCAGGCATGGAGGGCTGGTGGACCCGGACCAGCAGATGGAGCAGTCCGATCCCGGAGCGGGCGCCGACGGGACCGGTGCGCACCGGCAGTATCTCGGTCGCCGACACCAGCGAGAACGCGGTGATCGGCCGGCCCTTGCCCGCGAACCACCGCTGCCGGGGCAGCCATTCGTGCAGCAGGGGGGCGAGAGACGGGAGCAGGGCTGTGCTGTCAGCCAGGGCGACCCGAGTGGATGCAGCCTCCGACATGGCATCGCGTCCTTTCCCCGGGCACACCACAGGATGCGAAGAGTGTCCCGGATTGCGGCAATAGCTGTCCGGCTGTGCGGGACGTGTCGGGTCAGGATGGTCCGTACGGACTCGACTCGAAGGGATCGAAACGCCAGAGGGGGCCCGGAAGGGACCGGAAGTGTTCGATGTGGGTGAGGGTGCCCCGTGCGGGGCGGCGGAAACCGCCCCGCGGTCGGTGGTGCGAGGTGACGTCCGGTCAGCTCGGCGGGACGTCCTTTCGCAGTCGGAACCAGTAGAACCCGTGCCCCGCGAGAGTCAGCAGGTAGGGCCACTGACCGATGGCGGGGAAGCGCACCCCACCGATCAGCTCCACCGGATGACGCCCGTCGAACGGCCGCAGATCCAGCTCCGTCGGCTGCGCGAACCGCGAGAAGTTGTGTACGCACAGCACGAGATCGTCCCCGTGCTCCCGGGTGAAGGCGAGCACGGCGGGGTTCGACGACGGCAGTTCGCTGAACGAGCCGAGACCGAAGGCGTGGTTCTGCTTACGGATCTCGATCATCCGCCGCGTCCAGTGCAGCAGCGACGACGGGGAGGCCATCGCCGCCTCGACATTGGTGACTTGGTAGCCGTAGACCGGATCCATGATCGTGGGGAGGTAGAGCCGCCCGGGATCACTGGAGGAGAACCCGGCGTTCCGGTCGGGAGTCCACTGCATCGGAGTACGTACGGCATCCCGGTCGCCCAGCCAGATGTTGTCGCCCATCCCGATCTCGTCCCCGTAGTAGAGGATCGGGGAGCCGGGCAGGGACAGCAGTAGCGCCGTGAACAGCTCGATCTGGTTGCGGTCGTTGTCCAGCAGGGGTGCCAGCCGCCGCCGGATACCGATGTTGGCCCGCATCCGTGGATCCTTGGCGTACTCCGCGTACATGTAGTCGCGTTCTTCGTCCGTGACCATTTCGAGGGTGAGCTCGTCGTGGTTGCGCAGGAAGATTCCCCACTGGCAGTTCTTCGGGATCGCCGGGGTCTTCGCCAGGATTTCGGAGACCGGGTAGCGGCTCTCGCGCCGGACGGCCATGAAGATCCGAGGCATCACAGGGAAGTGGAACGCCATGTGGCACTCGTCGCCGCC
The DNA here is from genome assembly GCF_900091955.1 of Streptomyces sp. Ncost-T10-10d. Classification (GTDB taxonomy): domain Bacteria; phylum Actinomycetota; class Actinomycetes; order Streptomycetales; family Streptomycetaceae; genus Streptomyces. The sequence continues at coordinate 46,041 of NZ_FMDF01000143.1, read as the reverse complement.
GGCCTGGAACTCGCCGAAGTAGTCGACGACGTCCTCCGGCCACTGATTGGCCTCGGCGAGCAGGACGGTGTCCGGGTAGTTCGCGTCGATCTCCTTGCGCACCCGCTTGAGGAAGTCGTGCGTCTCCGGGAGGTTCTCGCAGTTGGTGCCCTCCCGCTGGTAGAGATACGGCACGGCGTCCACACGGAATCCGTCGATGCCGAGGTCCAGCCAGAATCGCAGCGCGGAGATGATCTCCTCCTGCACCGCCGGGTTCTCGTAGTTGAGATCGGGCTGGTGGGAGAAGAACCGGTGCCAGTAGTACTGCTTGCGCACCGGGTCGAAGGTCCAGTTGGACGTCTCCGTGTCGACGAAGATGATCCGGGCGTCCGGGAACTGCTTGTCGTCGTCGGCCCAGACGTAGTAGTCGCCGTACGGCCCGTCCGGGTCGGTGCGGGACTGCTGGAACCAGTCGTGCTGATCGCTCGTGTGGTTCATGACGAAGTCGATGATCACGCGCATCCCGCGCTGGTGCGCGGCGTCGACGAACTCCACGAAGTCGGCCAGATCGCCGAACTCCGGCAGCACGGCGGTGTAGTCGGACACGTCGTATCCGCCGTCGCGCAGCGGCGACTTGAAGAACGGCGGCAGCCAGAGGCAGTCGACGCCCAGCCACTGCAGATAGTCCAGCTTGGCGGTGATGCCCTTGAGGTCGCCGATGCCGTCGCCGTTGGAGTCCTGGAAGGACCGGACGAGGACCTCGTAGAAAACAGCACGCTTGAACCAGTCGGGATCGCGGTCCTTGGCCGGGGTGTCCTCGAACAGGTCGTGGACGGGCTCATTGACGATCATGATGTGGGTGACCCTCCGGTCGGCGGGGACGGTCGCAGGACGACGATGTGCGCGGGCGTGACGCCCGGCTCCAGACGCACATAGAAGGTCCTGCCCCAGTGATAGGTGTCGCCGGTGAGCTCGTCGCGCACCGGCACGCTCTCGTGCCAGTCGAGGCCGAGTTGCGGCATGTCCAACGAAACCGTGGCCTCCTGGGTGTGGTGCGGGTCGAGGTTGACGACCACCAGAACAGTGTTCGAACCCGAACGTTTGCTGTACGCGATCAACGCGTCGTTGTTCACGGAGTGGAAGTGCACGTCGCGCAGCTGCTGCAATGCCGGGTGGCGGCGCCTGATGCGGTTGAGCGAAGTGATGAGCGGAGCCAGCGAACGGCCCTCGCGCTCGGCCGACTCCCAGTCCCTGGGCCGGATTTCGTACTTCTCCGAGTCGATGTACTCCTCGCTGCCGGGCCGGACCGGGGTGTTCTCGCACAGCTCGTACCCCGCGTACACGCCCCAGGTCGGGGAGAGCGTCGCGGCGAGAACGGCCCGCGCCTCGAAGGCCGGACGGCCCCCGTCCTGGAGGTAACCCGGCAGGATGTCCGGGGTGTTCACGAAGAAGTTGGGCCGCATGCAGGAGGCGGATTCGCCCGACAGCTCCGTGACGTAATCGGTGATCTCCTGCCGGGTGTTGCGCCAGGTGAAATACGTGTACGACTGCTGGAAGCCGATGGCGGCGAGCGTCTTCATCATTGCGGGCCGGGTGAATGCCTCGGCCAGGAAGATCACATCCGGGTCGGTCCGGTTGATATCGGCGATCACTTTCTCCCAGAAGATCACCGGCTTGGTGTGCGGATTGTCGACGCGGAAGATCCGTACCCCGTGATCCATCCAGAAGCGCAGAATGCGCAACGTCTCCCTGACCAGGCCGCGCAGATCCTGGTCGAAGGCGATCGGGTAGATGTCCTGGTATTTCTTCGGTGGATTCTCGGCGTAGGCGATGGTGCCGTCGGCGCGATGGTGGAACCACTCGGGGTGTTTCTCGACCCAGGGATGGTCGGGAGAACACTGGAGTGCGAAATCCAGCGCGATCTCCATGCGCAGGGTGCGGGCGGTTTCGACGAAGTGATCGAAGTCGTCGAGGGTGCCCAGCTCGGGATGGACCGCGTCGTGACCGCCCTCGGCCGAGCCGATCGCCCAGGGCACGCCCACGTCGTGCGGAGCGGGGGACAGCGAGTTGTTGGGGCCCTTGCGGTGGGTGGTTCCGATGGGGTGGACGGGCGGGAGGTAGACGACGTCGAAACCCATGGCGGCGACCGCGGGAAGCCGCTCGGCAGCCGTACGGAAGGTGCCGCTGATGATCCTCGCCGGCTGTTCCGCAGCCTTTCCCGGCTTCCCCGCCCTGCCCTTCTTCTTTGCCCCGGCCGGTTGGGCCGGTTCGATCCTGGCGCCCTCCGAGCGGGGGAACAGCTCGTACCAGGAGCCGAACAGGGCCCGCCGGCGCTCGACCAGCAGAGGAAGCGGGCGGGACGCGGTGACCAGTTCGCGCAGCGGGTGACGGGCGAGCGCGGCCTGCGCCTCGGGGAGCAGCGCCGCGGCGAGCCGGGCAGTGGCCGGGCAGGACCCGTCGCGCAGTGCGTCGGCCGCGTCCAGCACCGCCTCGCGCCCGTCCCGTTTGGGTACGCCCGCGGCGGCCCGCTCGTACAGCTCGGCGCCCTCCGCCAGGACGAGCGCGGTGTCGATCCCCGCCGGGATCTTGATCAGGGCGTGCTGTCGCCAGGTGGTGACCGGGTCGCTCCAGGCCTCGACCGTATACGTCCAGCGGCCCTCGGAGACCGGGGTGACATCGGCGCCCCAGCGGTCGGTGCCGGGGGCGAGCTCGCGCATCGGCGTCCAGGGACCGGGGCGCCCGCTCGGATCCAGCAGGACCACATTGGCGGCGACGGCGGCATGGCCCTCGCGGAAGACGGTCGCGGTGACCTGGAAGGTCTCTCCGGCAACGGCCTTGGCGGGCCTTCTGCCGCAGTCGACGAGGGGACGGACGTCGAGGACGGGAATGCGACCGATCATGGAATCACCTGGGGACTGGAGCTCGGGCTGAACGGGGCGCGACGGGGCAGCGGAGGGCGAAATACGCGCACCGCGACCGATGGGGTCCGTCCTTTCTAGCTGCTCCGTTGACGGCTGACGGGGTGTGGGCATGGCCGCTCCTGTCCGCATTCACTCGAATGGCACTCGAACTGCTGGAGCGCGGATGTGTTGCGCGGATGTAAACCGGATGAAAACCGGTCCCGCAGGTGCCTCGCATTCGTGCTGCATTCGTGCTGCATTCGCGTGGTCCCGGGATGGACTCGGGCTGTTTACCGGAGAAGCCTTCCCATGTTTCTCGGGGGGCCAATCCGGTGGTGTGTCAACTACTCGGGCATATCTGTGACGACCTGAATGCGCCGAGCGCCGCCCCGCGGGCTCGGGGCTCGCCGGCGCCCCTTCGGACGCCACTGGGCAGCTTTCTCCTCGGTGCGAAGTGCCACAAGACCGAACGAGGGGATGGAATCGGCCATTACCCATGTGGCGGATGCGCCTGGACCGGCCGTTCGGGGCCCCGGATGCGGATGAGGTGGGGGGTGGGCGGGGCGGAGATCGCCACGGGGTGGAAACGGGGCGGACGACCCGGTCGGCGGCATGCGCTGTGAGCCGGTCGCGCGCCGTGGCTGTGGTGCACGGCCCACCGTTGACGTCGAGGGTGACGAAGAGGCGCACACCGTGGTGCGTCCCCTCGGATTCGCACGTCCCCTGTAAAGGTGGAATACGTGAAGGCCATTCGTCGATTCACCGTGCGTCCCGTCCTCCCCGACCCCCTTCAACCACTCAGTGACCTCGCCCGCAATCTGCGCTGGTCCTGGCACACCGAGACCCGTGAGCTCTTCCAGGCCGTCGACCCGGAGATCCGGCGGACGGCGGAATGCGACCCCGTGCGGCTGCTCGGTGCCGTGTCCGCCGGGCGACTCGCCGAGCTGGCACTGGACCAGCGGTTCCTGCACCGGCTGGCCGAGGTGTCCGCAGACCTCCGGGACTACCTGGACGGTCCCAGGTGGTACCAGGCGCAGCTGGCCCAGGGAGCAGAGCTGCCGGCCGCCGTTGCCTACTTCTCACCCGAGTTCGGTGTGACCGCCGCACTGCCCCAGTACTCCGGCGGGCTCGGCATCCTCGCCGGCGACCATCTCAAGGCCTCCAGCGATCTGGGCGTCCCGCTCATCGCGGTCGGCCTGCTCTACCGGCACGGCTACTTCCGCCAGAGCCTGTCCCGCGACGGCTGGCAGCAGGAGCACTATCCCGTACTCGATCCGAACGAGCTGCCGCTCACCCTGATCCGCGAAGCCGACGGAACCCCGAGCCGGGTGGTCCTCGCCCTTCCCGGTGGCCGTTCGCTGCACGCCCACATCTGGCAGGCCCAGGTGGGACGCGTACCACTGCTGATGCTCGACTCCGACGTGGAGGAGAACGCGCCGGGCGAACGCGAGGTGACCGACCGGCTGTACGGCGGCGGCAGCGACCACCGGCTGCTGCAGGAGATGCTCCTCGGCATCGGCGGCGTACGGGCCGTGCGGACGTACTGCCGCCTCACGGGGCATCCGGCGCCCGAGGTGTTCCACACCAACGAGGGGCACGCCGGCTTCCTCGGACTCGAACGCATCCGTGAACTCTCCGGCACCGGACTGGACTTCGACTCCGCGGTGGAGTCCGTGCGGGCCGGCACGGTCTTCACCACCCACACGCCCGTGCCCGCCGGGATCGACCGGTTCGACCGCGAACTCGTCGCCCGGCACTTCGGGGACGACGGCGAACTCCCGGGAGTGGGCGTCGAACGCATCCTGCAACTGGGCATGGAGACCCACCCCGACGGTGAGCCCGAGCTCTTCAACATGGCGGTGATGGGGCTGCGGCTCGCCCAGCGGGCCAACGGGGTCTCCACCCTCCACGGGTCGGTCAGCCGCGAGATGTTCGCCGGTCTGTGGCCGGGCTTCGACGCCGCGGAGGTGCCGATCACCTCGGTGACCAACGGGGTCCACGCACCCACCTGGGTCGCGCCCGAGATCCTCCGGCTGCGCAAGGGATACGGCGGCACTCCCGGACGCTGGGACTCCGCCGCCGACGTCCCGGACCGGGAACTCTGGGACCTGCGGCGGGCCCTGCGCGGACAGCTGGTCACCGAGGTGCGCGAGCGGCTCTACGCCTCATGGCGCACCCGGGGCGCGGAAGCGGCCGAACTCGGGTGGATCGACAGCGTGCTGGACCCGGACGTGCTGACGATCGGCTTCGCCCGGCGAGTGCCCTCGTACAAGCGGCTGACGCTGATGCTGCGCGACCGCGACCGGCTGAGAGAACTGCTGCTCCACCCGACCCGCCCGATCCAGATCGTCGTCGCCGGCAAGGCCCACCCCGCCGACGACAGCGGAAAACGGCTGGTGCGGGAGCTGGTGCGGTTCTCCGACGATCCCCGGGTGCGCCATCGCATCGTGTTCCTGCCGGACTACGGGATGGCCATGGCGCAGAAGCTCTACCCGGGCTGCGACGTCTGGCTCAACAACCCGCTGCGCCCGCTGGAGGCCTGTGGTACGAGCGGCATGAAGGCCGCGCTCAACGGCTGCCTCAATCTCTCGGTCCTCGACGGCTGGTGGGACGAGTGGTTCGAGCCGGACTTCGGCTGGGCGATCCCGACGGCCGACGGTCTGGCCCTGGACGAGGACCGCCGTGACGATCTGGAGGCGGGCGCCCTCTACGAGCTGATCGAGGACCGGGTCGCGCCGCGCTTCTACGACCGGGGCGGCGAAGGGCTCCCCGAGCGCTGGATCGAGATGGTCCGCCGCACGCTGGGCACCCTCGGGCCCAAGGTTCTGGCAGATCGCATGGTGTCCGAGTATGTGGAGCGGCTGTACGCGCCCGCCACGATCGCCCAGCGTGCGCTGGACCCCGGCACGGCCCGGCAGCTCGCCGACTGGAAGGCCAGGGTCCGCGCCGCCTGGCCGCGCGTCGCCGTCGACCATGTGGAGGCCGTGGCGCCCGATACGGCGGGCGGCTCGGCCGAGCTGGGGTCGACGCTGGTGCTGCGGGTCCGGATCGCCCTCGGGGTCCTGGAGCCGGCCGATGTGGAGGTGCAGGCGGTGGCCGGCCGGGTGGACGCCGCCGACGGGATCTCGGACGCCCAGGTCTTCCCGCTGAAGCCCGCCGGGGGCCAGGACCTGGAGGGCCGCTGGCTGTACGACGGCCCGCTGGCTCTCGATCGCACCGGGCCGTACGGCTACACGGTGCGGGTGCTTCCCGCCCATCCGCTGCTGGCGACCAGCGCGGAACTCGGCCTGGTGGCACTGCCCACGGAGTCGATGGGTGACGGAGCGGGTCTGCTGATGCGCTGACGTACCGTCCGCCCGGCCCCGGCAGCCGCCGCGGACGTGAAACCGCCCGGGAGGAAGCGAGAGCTCCTCCCGGGCGGTTCGTTCAGGAGCCGGACCTGGCTCCGGGTTCAGCAGGCCGACGGGTTCAGAAGGTCAGCTTGAAGCTGTTGATCTTGCCGGAGTCGCCCGAGTAGACGTCCTGGACCTTCAGCTTCCAGGTGCCGTTGGCCGCCGCGGACGAAGCATCGACCGTGTAGGTCGTCTGGACGTTGTCCGCCGAGTCGGAGAGCGAGGAGTTCTTCAGCCGGTAGGTCGTACCGTTCGGGGCGACGAGATCGATGACCAGGTCACCGCGCCAGGTGTGGGTGATGTCCACGCCGACCTTGAGGGTGCTGGGCGCGTTGCCCGTGACACCGGTGACGTTGACCGAGCTGGTGACGGCCGCGCCGCCGTCCGGGATGGCGACGGGGGTGGTGTTCTCGAAGACCGTGCCGCCGGGGTCGGTGCCGCCACCGGGGCGCGGGCCGACGTTGATGCCGGCCCAGGCGTCGGCGACGGACTTGTACTCGGCGCTGGTCGTGCCGTACAGCTCACCGGCCACGGCGAGGGTACCGGTGCGGGCCGCCGCGTAGTTGGTGGTGGAGGTGAACTTGGTGGCGAGCGCCTTGAACCAGATCTGCTCGGCCTTGGCGCGGCCGATGCCGGTCACCGGCAGGCCGTCGGAGGTCGGCGAGTCGTAGGAGACGCCGTTGATGACCTTGGCGCCGCTGCCCTCGGAGAGCAGGTAGAAGAAGTGGTTCGCCGGGCCCGAGGAGTAGTGGACGTCGACGTTGCCGATGCCCGAGTACCACGCGTCCTTGGACGCGCCGTCCTTGCTCGGCTTGTCCATGTAGCGCAGCGGGGTGCCGTCGCCGTTGATGTCGATCTTCTCGCCGATGAGGTAGTCGCCCTTGTCGGTGGCGTTGTTGGCGTAGAACTCGACCGCGGTGGCCATGATGTCGCTGGTCGCCTCGTTGAGGCCACCGGACTCGCCGCTGTAGACCAGCTTGGCGGTGGCGGCGGTGACACCGTGCGACATCTCGTGCGCGGCCACGTCGAGCGAGGTCAGCGGGGCGGCGTTGCCCGAGCCGTCGCCGTACGTCATGCAGAAGCAGCTGTCCTGCCAGAAGGCGTTGACGTAGTTGTTGCCGTAGTGGACGCGGGAGTACGCGCCGACACCGTCACCCCGGATACCGGTGCGGCCGTGCACGTTCTTGTAGTAGTCCCAGGTCTCGGCCGCGCCGTAGTGGGCGTCCGCGGCGGCCGTCTCGGCGTTCGACGGGTTGCCGTTGCCCCACACGTCCGTGGAGTTGGTGAACAGCGTCCCGGTGCCGGAGGTGCCGTGGTTCAGGTTGTACGTCTTGTGATTGCCGCGGCCCGTGTCGGTCAGTGTGTACGACGGTGCGGTGCCGAGGGTGACCTGGCCGCTGTACTCGGTGTTCCCGGTGCCCTTCTCGATGCCCTGCCACTCGTACAGCTTCGCGCCGGTGGCCGCGTCCGTGATGACGTGCAGCTCGTTCGGGGTGCCGTCCTCCTGGAGCCCGCCGACGACGGTCTCGTAGGCGAGCTGCGGCTTGCCCTGCGCCATCCAGACCACCTTGCGGGGTGCCCGGTCGGCTTCGGTCTTCTTGGAGCCGTCGGCCTTGGCGAGCCCGAGCGCCTGCTTCTCGGCGACGGCGGGCGCGACATCGGCCGTCATGTCCACGGCCTTCAGCTGACCGCTGCTGACCTTGGACGCCTTGGTGACGCTCTCGGTCGCCCCGGCCTTGGTCTCCTGGACGACCAGGTCGCCGCCGAGCACCGGAAGCCCGGCGAAGGTGCGCTCGTAACGGGTGTGCGTGGTGCCGTCGTTGTCCTGGATGACATCCCGGACGACGAGCTTCTCCTGAGAGTCGAGACCGAGCTCCTTGGCCGTGGCTGCCTTGCTCGCGTCGGCCTCGCGGATGAGCTCGGCGCGCTGGGACGGGGTGAGCTGCTTGGCCAGTGCGCCGCGGTTGGCGCCGGCGGTCGCCGCCGCCGCTGTGGCGCTGCCGGGAGTGGCAGTGGCCGTACCGGTCTGGACTCCGACGGCGAGGAGGGCTGCTGCGGCTATCAGAGCGCCGGTCGCGGTGGCACGACGGCTGGGCGTGGATCTCACGCGGACTCCTTCTGCGAGGGGGGTACCGGCGGCAGGGTGAGCCGACGGGAAGTACGAGAAGTGCGCGGAACGGGGTGAAGAGTGTCAGCCGGAAGACGGTCCTGTCAGGACCGCGTCAACAAGTTGGCCGGAAGTCGTCCGTTGCCGTAAAGGTCATGTTCGTTAAGCGGACGTTTCGCCGATCATCACCGCGATGCCGTCCAGCGTCCATTGCAGCCCGAATTCGAAGAGTGAGTCCAGGTCGAGCTCGAACTCATCGTGTTCGAAAAGCGAGTTGAGGAACGGGTAGTCGCCACTGGCCGAGATGGCATTGAACCGTGGCTCATTTCTTACCATCCACTCTGCGGCGGACAGCCCGGTGTCCTGACGCGCCTGTGTCTCCATGTCGCCGGCCATGGCAAGTCCCTGGACGTGGGCGAAAAGGGAGAGATGGATGTGCAGCTTCGTGTACGGCGGTAGCCCGGTGCCGGCCAGGGCGTGCAGAACCCACTCCGTGTACCGCATCGCCTGCGGGGACGCTGTCGGCCGGGTGAAGGAAGCCACGGCCTGCGCCATCCACGGATGGCGCCCGTACGCCGACCGGAGCCACCGGGCGGCGAGTTCGAGTCCGGACCGCCAGTGGTGGGGCACGGCGCCCAGCGGGCGTTCACCGAAGATCTCGTCCGACATCAGCCGCACCAGCTCGGCCTTGCCCGGCACATGGCGGTACAGCGCCATGGTGGAGGTGGACAGCGTGGTCGCGACCCGGCGCATGGACACCGCGGGCAGCCCCTCGGCATCGGCCAGTTCGATGGCGGTACGCACCATGCGCTCACGGCTCAGGGCGGGACCGCTCCCCGGGGCGGCGAGCCCCGCAGCGCGACGCTCGACGACGACCGTGCCGACGCCCGGCACCGCTCGTACGAGACCTTCGCCGCGCAGCACCGACAGCGCCTTGGTGGCGGTCGCCATGGCGACCCCCCACTGCAGGACGATCGCACGCGTGGAGGGCACCCGGTCGCCCGGGGCGAGCTCGCCGGAGACGATCCGGCGACGGATCTCACCGGCGATACCGAGGTAGGGCGGTTCGGTCTGCACGGATGCACTGTACTAGTGCACCGGAAACGGCGTACGCCCCGTCAACTCCCTGAATACGAGGGGCTGTACGCGGACTCCGGGAGGTGCACTACGGCGGTGATTGCGGTGTACGCGCCGAGACTGCTGTGCTCCCGGCATGACCTCAGGACCGCACACCCCGGCACCGCCCGTATCCGCCTGCGCAACCGGCGCGCCCGAGCCCGCCGCCCCACGCGCCGGACGCCGCGAATGGACCGCGCTCGGCGCCGCACCGCCCGAGCGCGCGGGCTCTGCTGCCGCCGTCCTCGAATCGGGTCAGGAGCTCGGCGGCGCCCTGGGGATGGCGCTGCTCGGTTCGGTCGGCGCCGCCGTGTACGGCCGGGGTATGAGCAGTACGGTGCCCGCCGTACCCGACGCCGCGCGGGAGACCCTGTCAGGCGCGGTCGCGGTGGCCCGGCAGTTTCCGTACCAGCTGCGGGAAACGGTGCTCTCCGCCGCTTTTCGGGCCTTCACCCACAGCATGAACATGGCCGCGGCCGGTGCCGCCGTCGCGATGGGCGGTGCCGCCGTTCTCTCCGTCGCCCTGCTCCGGGGCACGGGTTCCGTACCGGCCGACGGAGCGGGCAGCGGCGCGCGCACCGAGGGGGAGCGACGGCCGCGGTGAAGTGCCGCAGCCCCGTGCGGAGCCGGGTGCGTCAGCGGGTGGTGAGCACCATCCGGAAGCGGGCGGTACCGGACATCATCTTCTGGTAAGCCTCGGTGGCCCCGTCCAGCGGCACGGTCTCGATCATCGGGCGGATGCCGTGCAGGGCGCTGAACGCCATGGTGTCCTGTACGTCCTGCGCGGTGCCTGACGGGTGGCCCCGGACCACCTTGCCGTTCATGAGCAGCTGAGTCGGGCTGATCCCCAGCGGCTCGGGGTCCGCGCCGATGACCACCAGCTCACCGCGGGGGGCGAGCCCTTCCACGGTCGCCGTGATTGCCCCGGAGTTGGCGGCGGTGGCCAGGACGACACTGGCGCCGCCGAGGGTCTGCAGCGCGTCCGCGACGGAGGTGTCCGCCGTGCTGTCGATGTAGTGGTGCGCGCCGAGCTCCTTGGCGAAGTCGGCCTTGGCGGCTCCGCGGGCGATAGCCACGGTCTCGAAGCCCATCGCGACCGCGTACTGCACCCCCAGGTGGCCGAGGCCGCCGATGCCCAGCACGGCGACCAGGTCACCCGGCCGGGCGGAGCTGCGCCGCAGCCCGTTGTACGTGGTCACTCCCGCACAGGCCATGGGCGCCGCATCGGTCGCCGCCAGTGCGTCGGGGATCCGGGCCAGGGCGTCCGCCGGTGCGATCACCGTCTCGGCGTAGCCACCGTCGTACGCCCATCCGGGGACCTTCAGGTTCCGGCACACGACGAAGTCGCCCTGTCTGCAGGGTGTGCAGTGGCCACAGCTGCCGCCGAACCAGCCCACCGCCACGCGGTCGCCCACCTGCCATGCGTTCTGCGTTCCCTCACCGAGCTCCTCGATCCGGCCGGCGATCTCGTGCCCGGGGACCACCGGGAACCGTACGCCCGGGAGTGCGGCGTTCACGAAGAGGGAGTCGCTGTGGCAGACCCCGCAGGCATCGACGGCCACCCGTACGTGGCAGGGGCCCGGCTGCGGCACCTCGCGCTCGACGATCTCGAACGGACCGGCGGCGGTGGCGACCTGCGCGGCTCGGTAGACGCTCATCTTGATCTCTCCCGGATACGGGTGGACGGCCCCCGGACCAGCAGACCAGCTCCGGCCCGATCGCGCGCGCCGAGTGGTGCAGGCGGGTGCGGCCCCGCCGGGCGTAGCGCCGGAACCGAGGTTCTACGCCCGTGTAGGGATCGCGGATTCGTGAGCATTGGATCCTGCGGGAACGTCGGAACTGCGCCGCGTGGGATCGCGCATGCCGAAGGGCGGCACCAACCCGGCAGGTCCGGTGCCGCCCTGTAAGACCATCGGCCTTCGGCCGATCCGGCGACCGTAGTTACTGACCGCATTCAGTGCCCACGGAATGGCGAGAGTGCTCAATCGCTGTCCATCTCGCACGGGTGGTGTCCATCAGAATGCGGAACCTACAGCCCGCCCCGTCATGCCAGGCTCTCCCGCCACGCCCGGTGGAGCCCGGCGAACCTGCCCGTGCCGCCGATGAGTTCGGACGGGGCGCCGTCCTCCACGATGCGCCCGTGCTCCATCACCAGGACCCGGTCCGCGATCTCCACGGTCGACAGACGGTGTGCGATCACGACCGCGGTGCGGCCGTGCAGCACCGTGTCCATGGCCCGCTGCACCGCCCGCTCGCCGGGGATGTCCAGGGAGCTCGTCGCCTCGTCGAGGATCAGGACGGCCGGGTTGGCCAGCAGGGCCCGTGCGAACGCGACCAACTGGCGCTGACCGGCCGAGATCCGGCCGCCCCTCTTGCGTACGTCCGTGTCGTATCCCTCGGGCAGTCCGGCGATGAAATCGTGTGCGCCGATCGCCTTGGCGGCCTGCTCGATCTCCTCACGGTTCGCGTCAGGGCTGCCGATCGCGATGTTCTCGGCGACGGTCCCGGAGAACAGGAACGCCTCCTGGGTCACCATCACCACACCCCGCCGCAGCTCGGGCACGGCCAGATCCCGCAGATCGGTCCCGTCCAGCAGCACCCGGCCGTCGGTCGGGTCGTAGAAGCGGGCCAGCAGCTTGGCGAGCGTCGACTTGCCCGCCCCCGTCGAGCCGACCACGGCCACGGTCTGGCCGGCCGGGACCGTCAGATCGAAGCGGGGCAGCACTTCGCCGCCCGTCCGGTAGGCGAACCGCACCGAGTCGAAGACGACCTCGCGGCCCGGGTGCTCACCCGTCAGGGCGGGCAGCTCCCGCGGATCCGACGTCTCGGGGACGGAAGGGGTCTGGGCGAGCAGGCCCGCGATCTTCTCCAGCGAAGCCGAGGCCGACTCGTAGGAGTTGAGGAACATGCCGAGCCGGTCGATCGGGTCGTACAGCCGGCGCAGATAGAGCACGGCCGCGGCCAGCACACCGAGCGCCAGGGTGCCCGACGCCACGCGGTACGCACCCCACAGCACGATCCCGGCGACCGCGGTGTTGGCGATCACCCGGGAGCCGACCACATAGCGCGCCATCTCCAGTATCGCGCCGCCGTTCTTCCAGGCGTGTGCGCTGTTGAGGTCCTCGAAGTGCCGGTCGTTGATGCGCTCGCGGCGGAAGGCCTGGACGGGACGGATGCCGTTCATCGACTCGGCGAACTTCACGATGACCGCGGCGATCGCCGTCGACCGCGCCGCGTAGAGCACTCCGGCCCGCTGCTGGTAGAGCCGTACCAGCAGATACAGGGGTACGAAGGAGAGCACCGCGACCGCGCCGAGACCGAAGTCCAGCCAGAGGAGGACCAGCGAGATGGAGACGAAGGACAGGACGATGCCGATCAGCTCCTGGAGCCCCTCGCTGAGCAGTTCCCGCAGCGACTCCACATCCGTGGTGGAACGGGAGATCAGCCGGCCCGAGGTGTAGCGCTCATGGAAGTCCACACTCAGCGCCTGTGCATGGCGGAAGATCCGCCCCCGCAGATCGAGCAGCACGTCCTGGTTGATCCGGGCGGAGGCCCGGATGAACGCGTACTGCATGGCCCCCGCGGCCACCGAGCACAGCGCGTACCCCACGGCCACCGCGATCAGAGGCCCGTAGTCCTTGTCCCGGAAGGCGGGCACACCGCTGTCGATGGCGTAGGCGACGAGCAGCGGGCCCGTCTGTACCGCCGCCTGCTGGATGAGCAGCAACAGCGCGGACACCAGCACCCGGCCCCGGTGCGGCCGGAGCAGCGACATCAGCAGTGTGCGGGTCGCACCACGGGGCGTGGGCAGATCGTCCCGGTCGAACTGATCACCGGCGCCGTCGGAGGGGGACGGTCCCTCGGGCTTCTTCCGGGCATCGCGCCGGTCGGCGGGCCCGGTCGTCGTCGTACTGGTCATCGGGTGCGGCCCTTCTCGGCAGGGACGTCCGGCACAAGGCGGTCCTCGTCGGACGGGTCGGGGAAGGCGTCCTCGGCAAAGGAACCTTCCTGTGCGCTTGTGGCGCCCGCCATCAGCCAGGCGTACTCCGCGCTGCCGCGCAGCAGTTCCTGATGGGTGCCGACAGCGGTGATCCGGCCCTCCGACAGCAGCGCCACCCGGTCCGCCAGCATCACGGTGGACGGACGGTGCGCGACGACGATCGCGGTCGTCTTTTCGAGTACGTGCCGCAGGGCGGCCTCCACCAGCGCCTCCGTGTGCACGTCCAGGGCGGAGAGCGGATCGTCGAGCACCAGGAAGCGTGGCCGGCCGACCACGGCGCGGGCCAGCGCGAGCCGTTGCCGCTGTCCGCCGGAGAGACTGAGTCCCTGTTCTCCGACCTGGGTGCCGATGCCCTCGGGCAGGTCGTACACGAAGTCGGCCTGCGCGACCGCGAGCGCCCGCCGCAGCTCTTCCTCCCCGGCGCCTTCGGCGCCCATCAGCACGTTCTCCCCGACGCTCGCCGAGAAGAGGGTCGGCTCCTCGAACGCCACGGACACCAGCTCGCGCAGCTCCTGCCGGGGCATGGCGGTGATGTCCCTGCCGTCCAGTGTGATCCGCCCCGCGGTCGCATCGTGCAGCCGCGGTACGAGCGCGGTGAGCGTCGTCTTCCCGGAACCCGTCGCCCCGACCAGGGCCATCGTCTCGCCGGGGCGGATGCGCAGATCGATCCGGGACAGTACGGGTGTGGAGCCGGCCTCGGCGTCGGGGTACCGGAACTCCACTCCCTCGAACACCATTTCGCCCTGAGTGGCCGTGTCCTTCGGCGCGCCGCCGTCGGCGGCGGCCATGTCGTCCTCCTCGGCCACATCCATCACTTCGAAGAACCGCTCGGTCGCCGTCGCCGACTCCTGGCTCATCGCCAGCAGGAAGCCGATCGACTCGATCGGCCACCGCAGCGCGAGCGCCGTGGAGAGGAAGGCGACCAGCGTGCCCGCCGAGAGCCCGCCGTCCGCGACCTGGACCGTGCCGAGGACCAGCGCCGCCCCGATGGCCAGCTCGGGGATCGTGGTGATGGCGGCCCAGATGCCTGCGAGGAGGCGGGCCTTGCCCAGCTCCGTGCTCCGAAGCCGCTGCGAGAGGGCACGGAACGCGAGGGCCTGGCTTCGGTGTCGGCCGAAGCCCTTGATGATGCGGATGCCGAGGACGCTCTCCTCGACGACCGTCGTCAGATCGCCGACCTGATCCTGCGCCTTGCGCGCCACGAGCGAGTACTTCGTCTCGAAGACCGCGCAGAGAATCACCAACGGGACCACCGGGGCGAGCAGCACCAGTCCCAGCGTCCACTGCTGCATCAGCAGAATGATGAAACCGATCAGGATCGTCGTTCCGTTGACCAGCAGGAAGGTCAGCGGAAAAGCCAGGAACATGCGCACCATCATCAGGTCCGTGGTCCCGCGCGAGAGCAACTGCCCCGACGGCCAGCGGTCGTGGAACGCCACCGGCAGCCGCTGCAGGTGCCGGTACAGGTCGGCCCGCATCGCCGCCTCGACCCCCGCCAGCGGCCGGGCCACCATCCACCGTCGCACCCCGAAGAGCGCGGCCTCGGCGAGGCCCAGCAACAGCAGATACAGCGCGCCGAGCCAGACGCCGCCCGGGTCGCGGCCCGCCACCGGGCCGTCGACGATCCACTTCAGTACGAGAGGGATCACCAGACCGATACAGGAAGCGACTATCGCGACCAGAGCTGCGCCGAACAGGCGCTTGCGTACCGGCTTCACATAGGGCCACAACCGCAGCAGGGAGCGCACGGTGGACCGGTCCTTGGGCTCTACACGTTCTTCGGGCATCACAGGCGAGCCTACGGTTCACCACTGACATCGCTCATGTGGTTTTTCGGCCGTCCGGCGGTGACGGAGCCTCATGACCGGCCCTGCGAACCGCTGGTCGTACCGCGTATCAACCGATCGGCCGATGCCGCTTCGAGCGCGATGGACGATGGTGCGGCGGCCCCCGCGACACGATGCTCGTAGGCATGGCAATCATCGAAGTGAACGGGGTGCACAAGGCCTACGCCGGGCGCCCTGCCGTGGACGGAGTGAGTTTCGCCGTCGACGAGGGGGAGATCTTCGGGATCCTCGGACCCAACGGCGCGGGCAAGACCACCACCGTCGAGTGCGTCGAGGGGCTGCGGGTTCCCGACGCCGGAACGGTCCGCGTCGCCGGTCTCGACCCCGTCGCCGACCACGACCGGGTCACCCGGCTGCTCGGCGCACAACTCCAGGAGAGCGAACTCCAGCCCAAGATCACCGTGGCCGAGGCTTTGGAGCTGTACAGCGCCTTCTACCCGGAGCCCGCCGACTGGCGCGCGCTGGCCGAACGGCTCGGTCTGCACACCAAGTACGACACCAGGTTCGCCAAACTGTCCGGCGGCCAGAAGCAGCGGCTGTCCATCGCGCTCGCCCTGGTCGGCAACCCGAAGGTCGTGGTCCTCGACGAGCTGACCACGGGTCTGGACCCGCGGGCCCGCCGGGACACCTGGAAGCTGATCGAAGACGTACGCGACAGCGGCGTGACGGTCCTCCTGGTCACCCACTTCATGGAAGAGGCCAACCGGCTCTGCGACCGTGTCGCCGTGATCGACAAGGGAAAGGTCGTCGCCCTCGACACCCCGTCCGGCCTGATCAGCAAGGCCGGCAGCGCCACGGTCATCTCCTTCACGCCTTCACAGCCGCTCGACGACACCGAGCTGGGCCTGCTGCCCGGGGCGGTCTCCGTCGAACAGAACGACGGCCGGATCGTCATCAACGGCACCGACGAGACGGTCAACGCGGTGATCTCGCTGCTGGCCCGCCACCGCATCACCGCACACCAGCTCCGCGTCACCGAGGCAACGCTCGACGACGCCTTCCTCGACCTCACAGAACAGGCGGCCTGAGATGACCACGGCGAACCCGGCCACGGCGACGGACACGCCGACCCCATGGGCGGCGGTGCTCAGGACCGAGACGCGGCTCTTCCTCCGCGAACCCGCCGGTCTGTTCTGGATCCTCGTCTTCCCGACCGCGCTGCTGACGATCCTCGGCCTGATCCCGTCCTTCCGGGCCCCCGACGAGGCGCTCGGCGACCGCCGCGTCGTCGATCTGTACGTACCGGTGTCGGTGCTGCTCGCCGTGATCATGGCCGGGATCGGGGCCATGCCGCCCGTCCTCACCGGCTACCGCGAGCGCGGGATCCTGCGCCGGATGTCGGCCACTCCGGTGCCGCCGTCCGCCCTGCTCACCGCGCAGATCGCCCTGCACGGCGCCGCGGCCCTCGGCTCCGCCGCGCTGGTGGTGACCGTCGGCCGCGCCGTCTTCGGCGTGAGGCTGCCCGGACAGCCCTTCGGCTACGTCCTGGCGCTGCTCCTGGCGACCGCGAGCGTCCTCGGCCTCGGCGCACTGCTGTGTGCGCTCTCCCGCACCACCAAGGCATCCTCCGCCATCGGCACGGTCGCCAACTTCGTGATGATGTTCACCGCCGGGGTCTGGATCCCGGTGCAGACCATGCCCGACACCCTCCGGCGCATCGTGGAGGTCACCCCGTTCGGCGCGGCCTCCCAGGCACTGGACCGGGCGGCGTCCGGCGGCTGGCCCGGCTGGGTACAGCTGGGCGTCATGGCGCTGTGGGCGGCCGTGGTGACCGGGCTGGCGACCCGGCTGTTCCGGTGGGAGTGAGCGTCCATGAGGGAGAATCCCCTCATGGACGCGGGGGGCACGGCACAGACGGGCACGACCGGAGCGACGACGGCCGCGCAGTGGTGGGAACGGTTCTTCCGGTACGGGCCGTACGGTCTGCTCGGCCTGGGCAGCATGGTCTCGGCCGTGACCGCCGGCCTCATCATGTCCCGCTCGGACGTGCACGTCACCGTGGCGCTGGTCCCGGTGGCGCTCGTCCTCCAGTTCTGGTGGGGGCGGGTCCGGCCGAGTGTTCCCGCGCGGTCGCGGGCGGCGCAGTTCTACTTCGTCGCACGGACGTTGCTCGCCGCCGTACTGACCTCGTGCAACCCGTTCTTCTCCATGTTCGCGGTTCTCGGCTACTTCGACGTCGGCCGGCTGCTTCCGCAACGGGCCATCCGCGCCGGGCTGCTGGTCACCGCCGTCATCATGGCGGGCGCGCAGTCCGGCAGCGGCCTCCCGCCGGCCGACCTCATGAACTGGGTCGCCTTCGGCGTCCTCTTCGCCCTGCACGCCACGCTCACCATGGTCTTCGCCCAGATCGGCGACCGGGAGGCCGAGCAGACCCGTGCCCAGGTCGACACCATCGCGGAACTGGAGTCCGCCAACGCACGCCTCGAACAGGCCATGGCGGAGAACGCGGGCCTGCACGCCCAACTTCTCGTCCAGGCACGCGAAGCGGGCGTCGCCGACGAGCGGCGCCGACTGGCCGCCGAGATCCACGACACTCTCGCGCAGGGCCTGACCGGCATCATCGCCCAGCTCCAGGTGGTGACCTCGATCGCCGACACCGACCCCGCGCTGGCCCGACAGCACCTCGATCGCGCCGCCGCCCTCGCCCGGCACAGCCTGGGGGAGGCGCGCCGCTCGGTACACGATCTGGTCCCCGCCGCACTGGAGCACGACGACCTCCCCGGCGCCCTGAAGAAGACGGTCACCGGCTGGGGGGAACGTCACGGGGTCCGGGCCGAGTTCACCGTCACCGGTACCGTCGAGCCGCTCCACGACGAGATAGCCGCCACCCTGCTCCGTATCGCCGAGGAAGCCCTCGCCAACGCCGGCCGCCATGCCGGGGCCTCACGGGTCGGCATCACCCTGTCCTTCATGGGCGACGAACTCACGCTGGACGTACGGGACGACGGCTGCGGCTTCGATCCTGCCGCCCTGCCGCCGTACGGCGGCGCGGGCGGTTTCGGGCTCGGCGGCATGCGGGCCCGTGCCGAACGCATCGCGGGCACCGTGGAGGTGGAGACGGAGCCCGGCCGCGGCACGGCGGTCTGTGCCCGGGTGCCGCTGGTTCAGCACAGCCGATGACCAGTACGGTTGGCCTGCCATGGCTGAGGATTCCGCACGCGTCATCACGCTCGTCGTCGTCGACGACCATCCCGTCGTACGGGACGGTCTGCGCGGCATGTTCGATTCTGCCCCCGGTTTCCAGGTCCTCGGGGAGGCGTCGAACGGGGTGGAGGGCGTCGAACTCGTGGCCCGGCTCGACCCCGATGTCGTCCTGATGGATCTGCGGATGCCGGGCGGCGGCGGGGTCGCCGCCATCGCCGAACTGACCGGGCGCGGGGCCCGGTCCAAGGTGCTCGTGCTGACCACGTACGACACCGACTCCGACACCCTCCCCGCGATCGAGGCCGGCGCGACCGGCTATCTGCTCAAGGACGCGCCCCGCGACGAGCTGTTCAACGCCGTCCGCGCCGCCGCCGACGGACGCACCGTGCTGTCGCCCGCCGTCGCCTCCCGCCTGATCTCACGCGTGCGCACCCCGTCGGCGCAGAACGAGTCGCTGTCGGGCCGGGAGCGCGAGGTGCTCGAACTCGTCGCGAAGGGCACCTCGAACCGTGAGATAGCCGCCGAGCTGTTCATCAGCGAGGCCACGGTGAAGACCCACCTCACCCATATCTTCGCCAAGCTGGGTGCCAAGGACCGGGCCGCCGCCGTCGCGGTCGGCTACGACCGCGGCATCCTCGGCTGACCCTCACTCCCTGACCCGCAGCAGCAGCACCGACCTGGCCGGTACGGTCAGCAGCCCGCCGCCCCGGTGGAGGGTGCCGGGTGCCACGGCCTGGTCCTCCCACGAGGTGTCCAGGACCAGTTCGTAACCCTGCGCCCACGGCGGCCCGGGAAGCCGGAAGTCGCTCGGTCGGTGGTCCGCGTGCAGGATCGCCAGAAAGCTGTCGTCCGTGACCGGTTCGCCGCGCGCGTCCCGGCCGGGGATGTCGCGTCCGGAGAGATAGAGCCCGACCGTCGCCGCCGGTGCGTACCAGTCCTCCTCCGTCATCTCCGCCCCCTGCCGGGTGAACCACGCCAGGTCCCGCAGCCCGTCCGCCGCCTGCGCCCGCCCGGAGAAGAAGGCGCGGCGGCGCAGCACCGGGTGTCTGTGGCGCAGGGTGAGAATCCGGGAGGTCAGCTCGGTCAGCGCCCGCCACTCGGGCCGGCCGAGCAGTGACCAGTCCAGCCAGCTGATCTCGTTGTCCTGGCAGTACGCGTTGTTGTTGCCGCCCTGCGTACGGCCCATCTCGTCGCCCGCGACCAGCATCGGCACGCCCGTCGACAGCAGCAGTGTGGTGAGCAGATTGCGCAGCTGACGGCGGCGCAGCGCGTTGACCGCGGGGTCGTCGCTCTCGCCCTCGGCGCCGCAGTTCCAGGCCCGGTTGTCCGAGGTGCCGTCCCGGTTGCCTTCGCCGTTGGCCTCGTTGTGCTTCTGCTCGTAGCTGACCAGATCGCGCATGGTGAAGCCGTCGTGCGCGGTGACGAAGTTGACCGAGGCGTACGGGCGCCGGCCGCCCCATGCGTACAGATCGCTGGATCCGGTCAGCCGGTAGCCGAGATCGCGTACGTCGGGCAGGGCGCCGCGCCAGAAGTCCCGTACGGCGTCCCGGTAGCGGTCGTTCCACTCGGTCCACAGCGCGGGGAAGGCGCCCACCTGGTAGCCGCCGTTGCCGACGTCCCACGGCTCGGCGATCAGCTTCACCCGGCGCAGTACCGGGTCCTGGGCGATCACCGCGAGGAAGGGGGAGAGCATGTCGACGTCGTGCATCGAGCGGGCCAGCGCGGCCGCCAGATCGAAGCGGAAGCCGTCGACGCCCATCTCCGTGACCCAGTAGCGCAACGAGTCCGTGATCAGCCGCAGGACGTGCGGCTGGACGACATGCAGGGTGTTGCCGCAGCCGGTGTAGTCCGCGTATCTGCGGGCGTCGGACTGGAGGCGGTAGTAGCCCCGGTTGTCGATGCCGCGCAGCGACAGCATGGGACCCAGCTCATTCGCCTCCGCCGTGTGGTTGTAGACCACATCGAGGATCACCTCGATCCCGGCGTCGTGCAGGGCCCGCACCATCCGCTTGAACTCGCCGACCTGCTGGCCCGCGGTCCCGCTCGCCGAGTAGCCGGCGTGCGGGGCGAAGTAGCCGATGGAGTTGTAGCCCCAGTAGTTGTGCAGGCCGCGCCGGAGCAGATGGTCCTCGTGGGCGAACTGATGCACCGGCAGCAGTTCCACCGCCGTGACCCCGAGCCGCTGCAGATGGCCGATGGCCGCCGGGTGGGCGAGACCGGCGTACGTGCCCCGCAGTTCCTCGGGGATTTCGGGGTGCAGCTTGGTGAAGCCGCGTACATGCAGCTCGTAGATGACGGAGTCCGCCCACGGGGTCTTGGGCCGGCGGTCCTGTGCCCAGTCGTCGTCGTCATGGACCACGACACCCTTCGGTACGTACGGAGCGGAGTCCCGTTCGTCGCGCACGGTGTCGGCGACCTGTTGGTGCGGCCAGTCCCTCACATGGCCGTACACCTCGGCCGGGAGGGTGAACGAGCCGTCCACGGCCCGTGCGTAGGGATCGAGGAGCAGCTTCGCCGCGTTCCATCGGGCGCCGGTCCAGGGGTCCCAGCGGCCGTGCACCCGGTAGCCGTACCGCTGACCCGGCCGTACGCCCGGCACGAAGCCGTGCCAGATCTCATGGGTCAGCTCGGTCAGCACCAGGCGTGTCTCGCTCCCGTCCTCGTCGAAGAGGCAGAGGTCGACGGCCTCCGCGCCGCCCGCCCAGAGCGCGAAATTGGTGCCCGCCACCCCGTCGGGGCCCACCCGGAAGCGGGCCCCGAGCGGCGTCGGGGCGCCGGGCCACACGGCGGGCGGCCGCCTCGGCACGGCCTCCCGCGCGCTCTCCGGCGCGGCCGTCGTCTCCGTCTCCTGCACTGCCTCCTGCTCGGCTGCGCTCGACACCTGCTCGCCTCCCGCGGCTCGTGGGGACCGGCACCGAAAGGGAGCGCGCGGCGTCCCGGCCGCGGCTCCCCGAGTGTGGTCCTCCCCTCTGTTCTGCCCACACGGGGGCCCGCACTCACGTTTCCCCCGACCGGCCCCCGTCGTCGGGGGGACGTGAACCACGTGGCGAAGAGGGCGGTGGCGAGCTCGGCCACCGTGCTGACACGGGCACCCGGTCAAGAACCGTGCGGCCGTGCGGAAGGCCATTCGGGTGGTCTCCGTTCCGGCGGTCGAGGTGGTGGGGCACTGGTTCGGCGACAGCCGCCTCGACTTCCGCCCCGCCGCCTGCCGGGCGCCGGGTACCGAGGTCACTGTCAGGGTGGGGCTGCGCGATGGGAGGGTGGCGGCAGCGACACCCCGGCCGCCTCGTTCTTCGACCGGACACTCATGGACAACCGGCGATGTGATCGAGGCCGTCAACTCCAAGGACAGCCAGGTGGCACCGGACAACGGGCTCGGAGGCCGGAATCCGAACCGGACCCGGTGGAAGGCCGGCTCGGCCCCTCCACTGAGGCCCCGTCGGATCCCCCGGGGCCTGTCCGGCGGATCAGGACACGGACAGCCGGCCGGCTCCGCTCCACCCGTACCGCGTGTCACCTGGTGAAGTGCCGGGACAAGTTGGGACTGAACGGTGACATCCGCGGGGTCATCTTCCCGCGATCGGTGTGATTATCTTTCGCTGAGCGCGCATGTGCCGCGCGCGGGGGCGGGGGCCTGCGGGCTCCCAGGGGTCTTGGCGGGGCCAGACCGTGTGAGGGGAGACGAGCACATTGAACGGGCAGCCGATATCGGGGACATCGGCCGGGGCGAACAGCGGACGGCGCGGGCGAGGGGCCACCGGACTGCTGGCTCTGGTACTGGGTGCGCTCCTGTTGCTGGTGACGGCGTGCGGTGGGGGAGACGACGCCGGCAGCGCGGGCAAGGACCGCCAGGGCGGGTCGAAGGCCGACGACACCACCGCCTCGCAGGCCGTGGTGACCATTGCGCCGAAGGACGGGGCGGACTCCGTCGCCACCAGCGGGGCACTGAAGATCTCCGCCGAGCAGGGGAAGCTGACCACGGTGAAGGTCGCCGGCCCCAAGGGCGCCGAGGTCGAGGGGAAGATCGCGGCGGACGGCACGAGCTGGACACCGGACCAGCATCTGGCCGCGGCGACCAAGTACACGGTCCACGCGGTCGCCAAGGACACGAAGGGCCGCGAGTCGGCGAAGGACACCAGCTTCACGACACTGGTCCCGCAGAACACCTTCATCGGGCAGTACACCCCGGAGGACGGTTCCACGGTCGGCGTCGGCATGCCCGTCTCGATCCACTTCACCCGTGGCATCACCGACCCGGCCGCGGTCGAGAACGCCATCAAGGTGACGGCCGAGCCGTCCGTACCGATCGAGGGCCACTGGTTCGGCAACGACCGCCTCGACTTCCGCCCCGAGGACTACTGGGCCGCGGGAACCAAGGTGACCATGAAGCTCAACCTCGACGGCGTCGAGGGGCGACCGGGCGTCTACGGCAAGCAGGCCAAGACGATCTCCTTCACCATCGGCCGCAAGCAGGTCAGCACCGTCGACGCGAGCACGCACCGGATGAAGGTCGTCCGCGACGACAAGCAGATCAAGGACATCCCGATCTCGGCGGGCGCCCCGGCGACCACCACGTACAACGGCCAGATGGTCATCAGCGAGAAGCTCAAGGTGACCCGGATGAACGGTGACACCGTCGGCTTCGGCGGCGAGTACGACATCAAGGACGTGCCGCACGCGATGCGCCTGTCCACCTCGGGGACCTTCATCCACGGCAACTACTGGGGTGGCTCCGGTGTCTTCGGCTCGGCCAACACCAGCCATGGCTGCGTCGGTCTCCAGGACGTGCGTGGCGCCTGGAGCAAGAAGACCTCGGCGGCCTGGTTCTTCGACAACTCGCTCATCGGCGACGTAGTGGTCGTGAAGAACTCGAAGGACAGGACGATCCAGCCGGACAACGGCCTCAACGGCTGGAACATGTCCTGGTCGGAGTGGACCAAGTAGCGCGCGCCGTACGGAGAGCGAGCGGGCCCGGTGCTGTGACCAACAGCACCGGGCCCGCTCGCGTTGGCCCCGGTTAACCTGCCTCACATGACCGCAACCCTCGAAGCAAGTGACGGCGTCGGCACGATCCTGCTGGACCGTCCGCCCATGAACGCCCTGGATGTCGCCACCCAGGACCGGCTGCGTGAACTCGCCGAGGAGGCGACCCGGCGCGACGATGTGCGTGCCGTGGTCCTCTACGGCGGCGAGAAGGTGTTCGCGGCGGGCGCGGACATCAAGGAGATGCAGGCGATGGACCACACGGCGATGGTCGTACGGTCCAAGGCGCTGCAGGACTCCTTCACCGCGGTGGCCCGGATCCCCAAGCCCGTCGTCGCCGCAGTCACCGGCTACGCGCTGGGCGGCGGGTGCGAGTTGGCGCTCTGTGCCGACTTCCGGATCGCCGCCGACAACGCCAGGCTGGGCCAGCCCGAGATCCTGCTCGGACTGATCCCCGGAGCGGGCGGCACCCAGCGCCTCGCCAGGCTGATCGGCCCCTCCCGGGCCAAGGACCTGATCTTCACCGGCCGCCATGTGAAGGCCGAGGAGGCCCTGACGATCGGTCTGGTGGACCGCGTGGTGCCCGCCGCCGAGGTGTACGAGCAGGCGCACGCCTGGGCCGCCAAGCTGGCGAAGGGGCCCGCCCTCGCGCTGCGCGCCGCCAAGGAATCCGTCGACGCCGGCCTGGAGACGGACATCGACACCGGGCTCACGATCGAGCGGAACTGGTTCGCCGGTCTGTTCGCCACCGAGGACCGGGAGCGCGGTATGCGCAGCTTTGTGGAAGAGGGTCCGGGCAAGGCCAAGTTCCTCTGACCGAACGCCAGTTGGGGGCAGAGCGACGCGGGTTCATCCGTGTGGGCGGATCGGCTGGGCCTTGAGGGTCCCTTGAGGCCCAGCCGATCGAAGAGGCCGGCAACCTCGCTCGGAGGCGTTATCTGTGCAGGTCGGAGGGGGTGCGCCGGGTCGCATTCTGCCAGTGGCATATGCCTACCGATCTCTCCGGAATGATGCATTCCGGGGTGCGGATTCCTTTGGAACGGCCCCGGAGTGCTCGTCTTGCGGCCATGATGGTGTGCATGGCGGGCCTGGAGGGTGTGGAACAGCCGCGACCGCGCAGCGGCGCGACCGCGGCACGCTGGATGCCGGCGGTCGATGACGAACAGGCGTTCAAAGCGCTGGAGTTGTTCGGAAACCCGGCGGAGGGTGAAGTCCGGCTGCCGTCCCGCCCGGAGTCCGCGGCCACCGCCCGAAGACTCACCTCGTGTGTGGTGCTGCGGCAGTGGGCGCTCTCCCCGCATACCGCCGAATACGCCGTGCTGCTCGTCTCCGAGCTCGTCGGCAATGCGGTACGGCACACCGGTGCCCGGGTATTCGGGTTGCGTATGCTGCGCCGTCGCGGCTGGATCCGGATCGAGGTGCGCGACCCCTCGCGTGGACTGCCGTGTCTGATGCCCGTCCAGGAGATGGACATCAGCGGCCGGGGGCTTTTCCTCGTCGACAAGCTCTCCGACCGGTGGGGCGTGGATCTGCTGCCGCGCGGCAAGACCACCTGGTTCGAGATGCGGATCTCCGACCACTGACCCCCGGCGGGCTCGTGCCCGGATGCACAGAAGCCCCCGGTCTGCCGTGGTGCGGCGCTTCGGGGGCTGCTGTGTGGGGGCCGTGAAATGGGGGGTGTGTTCACGGCCGCTTGTGACGACCGGGCTCGGGTCGATGCGGTCGTGTCGCCAACTATGGCAGACGGGCGACCTCACCGCCAAAGGTGCAAATGGGGCATTTGCGGCCACAATGTGGCACTCGTCAGGTGAATCGCAGGTGTGATGGGTCACTTGCCTGGAAAACCATGAATATTTATGAGATTCGGTGAGCGATTCATTCATGTCACCCAAATGCTCGGATATTGTCACTCTGTGTGCGTCTTGCCCCTATTGTTCTTCGCATGAACGCCTCCGACACACCGGTGCGCCGCCGCAGCGCTCTGCGCGCGGGAGCAGGGGCCGCCATCGCCGGTGCCCTCACCGCCGGATGCGCGGACCGCGGCGACGCCGCCGGTACGTCGGCCAGAACCGTCCCGACCGCGGTGAGCCCGAAGAACCCCGTCACCGCGACCACCCGGCCCGCGGCCCCGCACCCCGCGCCCGCCCCGCACCGCTTCCCCGGGCAGCCGGTCCAGATCGACCACGGTCCCCGCGACCGCGCCCGCGTCGCCCTCACCTTCCACGGCCAGGGCGACCCCGCCATCGCCCGGACCGTCCTCGCCGAGGCCGAACGGGCCCACGCCCGGATCACCGTCCTCGCCGTCGGCAGCTGGCTCGACGAACACCCCGAGATGGCCCGCCGCATCCTCGACGGCGGCCACGACCTCGGCAACCACACCCAGCGCCACATCGACATCTCCTCGATGGGCGAGGACGAGGCGTACGCGGAGATCACCGGCTGCGCCCAGCGGCTGCGCCGGCTCACCGGCTCCATCGGCACCTGGTTCAGGCCCTCCCGCACCCGGTACGCCACCCCGCTCGTCCAGCGGCTCGCCGCCAGGGCGGGCTACCCGCACGTCCTCTCGTACGACGTGGACTCCCTCGACTTCACCTCTCCCGGCGCCGCGGCCGTCACCCGCAAGGTGGCCGGGGAGATCCGCAACGGATCGGTGGTGAGCCTGCATTTCGGCTACGCGGACACGGTCGCCGCCCTGCCTCTCCTCCTCACCGAAATCGACCGCCGCCGACTGCGCGCGGTGACGACCACGGAGCTGCTGACCTGATGCCTCCCTCCACCAAGCTCACCGCGGCCCTGCTCGGGGGCGTCCTGCTGGCGGTACTCACCGGCTGTGGCGCTTCCGCCGAGAAGGGGCATGCCGAGGCCGCCGCACCGTCCGCCAGAGCGAACCCCGCGCTGGCCGGCATGCCACCGGTGCTCGACGTCAAGGACGTCTACGCGGCCGACCGGCCCGGGAAGCTCTCCCCGGTCGTCAAGGACTTCCCGTCCCGGGTGTACGTCCCCAACACCAACTCCGACACGGTGTCGGTGATCGACCCCGCGACGTACAAGGTCATCAGGACCATCAAGGTCGGCCGTCAGCCGCAGCACGTCGTCCCGTCCTGGGACCTGAAGACCCTCTGGGTCAACAACGACATCGGTGACAGCCTCACGGCCATCGATCCGGCCACCGGGAAGGTGAGCCGCACGGTGCCCGTCTCCGACCCGTACAACCTCTACTTCACACCGGACGGCAAGTACGCCGTGGTGATGGCCTCGATGGACCGCCAATTGGTCTTCCGCGACGCCCACACCATGAAGACGGCCAAGACCGTCCCGGTCAGCTGCGCGGGCGTCAACCACGCCGACTTCTCCATGGACGGCCGGTACTTCATCGTCTCCTGCGAGTTCTCCGGCGAACTCCTCAAGGTCGACACGGCGCGGATGAAGGTCGTCGGCCGACAGAAGCTGCCGTTCAACGGCGCGATGCCGCAGGACGTGAAGCTGTCACCCGACGGCGGCACGTTCTACATCGCGGACATGATGGCCAACGGGGTGTGGGTGCTGGACGGGAAGAAGTTCACCACCCCGAAGCTGCTGCCCACCGGCAAGGGTGCGCACGGCCTCTACGTCAGCCGTGACTCCAAGGAGATGTACATCTCCAACCGGGGCGAGGGCTCCATCTCCGTCTTCGACTTCGCACAGCGCAAACTGGCGAAGAAATGGCGCCTGCCGAACGGCGGCAGCCCCGACATGGGCGGAGTCTCGGCGGACGGCAAGGTCCTCTGGCTGAGCGGGCGTTACAACTCCGAGGTGTACGCGATCGACACCGCCAGCGGCAAACAGCTCGCCCGGATCCCGGTGGGCAAGGGCCCGCACGGACTCGCCGTCTACCCGCAGCCGGGCCGCTACTCACTCGGCCACACCGGCGTCTTCCGCTGACGGCCCGGCGCCGGCCACGAGCCGTGACCCGGCCGACCCGCTGAACACTCACCCCGCGACCAACAGGGCCTCCGAGCCCACCGGCCGGTAGCCCGCCGCCTGGAACGTCCGCACACTGCGGGCGTTCCCCGGCGACTGCTGCGCCCACACCACCGCGTCCGGAACCAGATGCCGGGCCGCCCGCGCCAGCCGTTCCCCCAGCCGCCGGCCGCGCGCCTCCTCGGCCACCTCGACCGCGGTCTCCCAGCGCCCCGCGACTCCCCGGCCGAGGATCACCACACCGCCGTCGGCGGACCAGACCCGCACCTCGTCGCGGTACTTCATCGCCCGCGCCACCCGAGGATGCTCCGGGTCCTCGATCGCCCGGAGCGCGATCTCCGGCTCGCCCGGCAGCGCGTCCGCGACCGTCAGCAGATCGATGGTGTTCATGTGCCGGCCGCTCCGGGCCAGCAGCGCGCTGAGGAAGTACGGATTCATCGTCGCGGCGAGCGCGTCACCGGGGGTGGCGGCCAGCACGGCCCGTACCCACCGCGGATCCTCGTCGGTGAACACCACCGAGTGTGCGGTGAACGCCAGCACTCCCGCATCCCGGGCGCCCGGCTGCCCCACCACCGTCGTGGCCCCGTCCGGCGGGGGAAACCGTCCGTGTGCCGCAGCCGCCAGGATCTTTGCCAGTGTGTCGTCCATCGGCGTCCCGCTCCCCGGTTTCGAACGCGGTCCGCCGGGCGGCGGACACCCCGTCCATGATCGACCACCGGCCGCCGCGACCGCCATCCGTCGCGCCCGTTAATCTGGCCCCCGTCAGTCAGACACTGGCCAGGCATTGGTCAGGCATTACGAAGGGGCGGAACTGTGGCGGACATCGAGTCGGCGCGCAAGGCATTCCAGCGGTTCGATCTGAACGGCGACGGGCTGATATCGGCCGCCGAGTACAAGAGCGTGATGGCTCAGCTCGGCGACCCCTACGTCACCGAGCCGGTGGCCCAGGCCGTCATCAACTCGCACGACGCCAATGGCGACGGGCTGCTCACGTTCGACGAGTTCTGGGCGGCGCAGAACAAGGGCTGATGCCGGGAGGACCCCCGGCCCGCGGGCCGGGGGCCGCCGCCCGCGCCGCTGCCGGCGGCGGACCGACCGGTGTCAGGTGCTGCTCCGGTACGGTGCCCAGCCGTGCAGCTCCTCGTCGCGCGGGGCGCTCACCACGGCGGGCACTCCGGGGCCGAAGGCCATCACCGGGCGGGACGTGTCCCAGGCGGGCCAGCCGGGATCACCGCAGGCGGCGAACCGCACCCACGCCGCGTGCATCGCGTCGGCCAGCTCCTGCGGCGCGTCCTCGCCCGCCAGAGCCACCGCGTCGGGCCGGTCCAGCGTGTCGAAGACGAAGGCGATCTCCAGCCCGTGACAGGCGCCGAGCCGCAGCACGGGGGACCGCCAGCCGAACTCGTAGAGACGGGTGCTCCCCGCGGCACCGGCGCGTGCATCGGCCACCCGGTTCAGCGGGACGCGCAGCAGCAGATCGGTGGCCAGCGCCCCGAGCAGCTCACCCGGAGTGGCACCGGGCCGGTTCGCGCGGTACGTACGTGCCGTGGCGCCGGGCACCTTGAACTTCAGCAGGGCCAGCCGCAGCTTGATCCTGGACAGTCGCTCCGTCAGACCGCTCGGCACGAACCAGAGCCGGTACTCCTCGCTGTTCGTGCCCATCAGCAGATCGACGTCGTTCGCGGCACCGTCCAGCAGCGCTTCGAGCGGATCCCGGGGCAGCAGATCGCCGTCCACCACGATCTGGAAGGAACTCCCACCGGTCAGCGGGGAGCCGCCGGACGTCACCTCGGTCTGCGCCGCCAGGAGTTCGGCCGGGTCCACCGCAGCCAGCGCCCCGGCCGTCGCCGCGACCCCCAGCCGCTTCGCGATCAGCTCCGTGGTGCGGCGGGCGGCGGCGTCCAGGGGCAGCGCGGTCGGCGCACCGCTCTGCAGCACCGCACGCCGGAACAGGCCCTTGGCACGTGGGGCGGCCAGCAGCGCGGCGATGCTGATGGCCCCCGCCGACTCACCGCACACCGTGACCAGGTCCGGATCGCCGCCGAACGCCGCGATGTTGTCCCGCACCCAGGCCAGCGCCGCGAGCTGATCGAGCAGCCCCCGGTTGGCGGGCGCGTCCGGGAACACCCCAAACCCCTCGATGCCGAGACGGTAGTTGACCGACACGAGGACGACGCCGTCACGGGCGAACGCCGCCCCGTCGTACAGCGGTACGGCCGAAGAGCCGTGCAGCAGCGAACCGCCGTGGATCCAGACGAGGACGGGCAGCCCGGTACGGGCCGGGGACGGTGTCCACACATTGAGGTTGAGGCAGCCGTCGCCCGGCACGTCGGGATCGGGCAGCAGCCGGTCCAGCGGCGGGGAGTACGGCCGCTTGGGCGCGGTCGGCCCGAACGCCACCGCTTCCCGTACCCCCTCCCAGGGCTCGGGCGGCTCCGGCGCCCGGAAGCGGCGGGCGCCGACCGGCGCAGCCGCGTACGGGATACCGCGGAAGACGGCGACGCCCTGCTCCAGCGTGCCGCGCACCGCCCCGTGGACCGTGCCGACCTGCGGTGACGTCGTGGATATGGGAGGGGGTACGGCAGTCATGAGGTGGTTCCAGCCCTTCTGCGGCGCCGCGATCGCGGACGGTGCGGTTGCGGAGAGTGCGACGGTGGACGAGCCGGACGGATGGTCCGGTCGTCGTCGGTCGGGGCACCGGCGTCGGCCGGATGGATCAGGAAGAGGCGGCCGTCAGCGCCCGTTTGAGGACCTTGCCGGTCGGGCCGAGCGGCAGCGTCTCGGTGAAGCGCACGATCCGCGGATACTTGTGCCGCCCGAGCCGGTCCCGGGACCAGGCGATCACGTCCTCCTCCGTCACCGCACCCGCATCCGCACGGAGCACGACGACCGCGCAGACCTCCTCACCGCGCGCCTCGTCCGGCACGCCGATCACCGCGACCTCGGAGATCGCCGGATGGCGCACGAGCACCTCTTCGACCTCACGCGGATAGATGTTGAAGCCGCCCCGGATGACCAGGTCCTTCTTCCGGTCGACGATGCTCAGGAAGCCGTCCTCGTCCCGCACCCCGAGATCTCCGGTGCGGAACCAGCCGTCCACCAGGGCGGCGGCTGTCGCCTCCGGATCGTCGAGATACCCCGCGAAGACGTTGTGGCCCCGCACCACGACCTCGCCGACCTCTCCGTCCGGCAGCAGCACCACGGCGTCCTCGACCGCCGCGTCCGCGACACCGATCTCGACGCCCCAGACCGGATGGCCGACCGTGCCGGGCCGCCGGCCGAGCTCCGGCTGGTTGAAGGTGGCGACGGGAGAGGTCTCGGTCAGCCCGTAACCCTCCAGGACCTGCGTCGCGAAGGTCTCCTCGAAGCGTTCCAGCACGGCGACGGGGAGCGCGGCGCCGCCCGAGACGGCCGCGCGCAGAGTGAGACGGTGCGCCGTGTCGTCCTTCCCCGCCGCCTCGACCAGTGCGTGATACATCGTCGGTACGCCCATGAAGACGCTCACGGCCTCGGAGGCCAGCAGCTCGAGTGCGCCCGCGCCGCTGAAGCGCGGCATGAGGACGAGCGTGGCCCCTGCCCGGAGCGTCGCGTTCATCGCACAGGTCTGCCCGTAGCTGTGGAACAGCGGCAGACAGCCCAGGACCACGTCGTCGACGTCCAGCCCCACCAGGTCGTGGGCGATCACGGACGCGTTCATCACGATGTTGAGATGGGTGAGAAGCGCACCCTTCGGCCGCCCGGT
Organism: Streptomyces sp. Ncost-T10-10d; assembly: GCF_900091955.1. Classification (GTDB taxonomy): domain Bacteria; phylum Actinomycetota; class Actinomycetes; order Streptomycetales; family Streptomycetaceae; genus Streptomyces. The sequence continues at coordinate 14,871 of NZ_FMDF01000143.1, read as the reverse complement.
CGTGCCGCTCGTGTAGAGGATCACCGCGATGTCGTCCGGCGCCGCGGGCTCCGGCGCGGGCAGCGGGTCACCCTCCGTCGGTACGCCGCGTACGGCCCGCACCCCCGCGGCACGCGCCCCCTCCTCGGCCACCGGCCACAGCGGACCACCACTGATCAGCGCAACGGAACCGCTGTGCCGCAGTACGTACGCCACCTCGTCGGCCACCAGCAGCCCATGCACCGGTACGACCGTCGCCCCGGCGGCGAGCGCCCCGTAGTACGCGTACAGGAAGTCCGCCGAATTGGGCAGCAGCACCGCCACCCGGTCCCCCGGACGCACCCCGGACGCCCGCAGCGCGCCCGCGCAGCCCAGCACCCCGGCCCACAGCTCCCGGTAGGTGAGCCGTGTGTCCGAATCGACCACGGCGACGCGGTCGGGATACCTGCGGGCCGACTCACGCAGGACAGTGGCGACGCTGAGAAACATGACACGCTCCAGGAAACATGGCGTTCACACGGCTACTGCTGCTCAGAATCAGCCGTCGGCCCGTCTCCACACAATGTGCAGATGCCCACCATGCACATCGTCCACCTGGGCAGCAGCCCCTCGGAGATGTATGCGACAAGGCATCCGCCTATCGGGAGGGCGGCGCTAACCTTCCGGCATGGCGGACAGACCCGGAGCCCGGATCCCTCGCAGCGACGACCACGGCTGCGGCGCCGACGGCGAGCTGCGCCGCGCCCTGGCCGTCGCACTGGTGCCCCAGATCGACGAACTGACCCGGAGGGTCGTCGCCGACATCCACGCGCACAGCGGCACGTACGCCTCCGGCGCGCCCGTCAGCCGGGACGACCTGTGGGAGATCTGCCGCGACAATCTGCTGCGGGCACTGGAGGACTTCGGCGGACTGCCCCCCAGCGGGGGTGACTTCGAGTACGCGGCGCGCGAGACGGGACGGCGCCGCGCGGAGCAGAACGTACCGCTGGACACCGTGCTGCAGGCCTACCGGCGCGGGGGCCGCGTGATGTGGCAGGTGATGGCGGAGCACCTGCGGGCGACACGGGCCGGTGGGGCCGGTGGGACGGGTGGGGCCGGTGGGGCCGGGCGGGGTCAGGACCCCGTGGGCGTGGTCGCGGGCGACCCGGACGCCGAGCTCGACATGGCGGGCGCCGTCTGGGAGACCATCGACCGCTACTCGCTCGTGATGGCCGAGTCGTACCGGCTGACCCAGCTGGAGATGCAGGGCCGCCAGGACACCCGCCGCGTCGCCCTCTTCGAGGCCCTGCTCGACGGGCGCGGGGACGACCCGGCGGTCGCCGCGGCGGCCGCCGCGGCGCTCGGAGTGCCGGTCCACGACCGGTACGTCATCGTCGTCGCCGCTCAGGACCCGGCCGCTCCGCCCAACCCGGCGCCCGTCCTCGACGACCACGGCATCTGGTCCTTCTGGCGGCCGAGATCGGGCCGGTACGCGGGAATCGTGCGGCTGGCCGCGGGAGAGTCCGGCGTACTGCTCGACCTGCTGCGCCACCGCACCGGTGCCACCGCGGGCGTATCACCGGAGTTCGACCGGCTCGCCCAGGCGGGCCGGGCCCTGCGGCTGGCCGAGCAGGCCCTGCGTACGCTGCCTGCCGGAAGCGGCGAGGCGGCGGCGTTCGACGACCGGCTGGCGGAGGTCCTCCTCGTCGGCCGGCCCGAGATCGCCGAGCGCATCGTCACCACGCAACTGGGCGCCGTCCTGGACACGGCGTCCGAACGCGACGCGCTGCTCAGTACGTTGCGGGTCTGGCTCGACAGTGGCTGCTCGGCGGCGCGTGCCGCCGAGCTCCTCTACTGCCACCGCAACACGGTGCTCAACCGGATCGGCCGGATCGCCGAACTCACCGGCCGTTCCGCGGAGTCGGGCGAGGCGCGGCTGGGCTGGGCACTGGCCCTCAGGGCGTTGCCGCTGAGGGGCGCCCATGGCGAACCGGCGCCCACGGAAGACCACATGGGCCAGGAGTTCTGAAGATCGTGGCCGGGCCGAGATCTTCAGCACCCTCCTGAAGACGAACACTCCGCAGATCCTGTCGACGACGACCGGAGGCGGCGCGGAGGCCGGAGACCCGCCGCCGGGCCTCCGGAGACCTGCCTCCCGCCTCCGGCCCCCGTACCATGCTCTGCCGTCCGGTCAAGCGGCGAAGTACCGTGACAGCGACTCCCGTTCGTCGATCTCCACCAGATCGGGACGGGTGTAACGTTCCGCGCGGGCGTGGTAGTCGAAGTCGCCCCGGACCAGCCCGCGGTAGTCCTGCACGCACCGCTCCAGCGAGGCCCGGGTGGGGCCGTGGATTCCGGCCGCCTCTATTTCGTCGATCAGTTCCTTCTCGGCGCGCTGCACCCGTTCCGCTATCTGAGCGAGCTGCCCCCCGGCCTCGTCGACGGCCTCCTGGAGCGTGAATCCGCTGTCGCGCTGAATGAGCCGTACCGCATTGTGCTCGTAACCGAGCAGTGCCTCCTTCTCGAAGGAGCAGATGTCGTTGCAGAGCCCCGAGTGATCGGTTACGGCGTTGCGCAGGGCGATGTACGCGGGAAGGCTCCGGGCCGATTCCGGAAGATCGATGCCGGCGGTGATCTCATGGAGATCGAGGAAGGGCTGCATGGCCACCGAATCCCGGCGGTGCTTCACGAATTCGTTCCTGGTCGGCACCTGCCCCGCGGCCCTCTCCACCGCCTCGGCGTAGTAGGTCCACAGCCAGGAGACCGTGTCCCGCCGGAACTGCCGGATCCAGCGCGACGAGCGGTCGTGGTACGTCCGGGCCCGCAGATCCACGAGTGCGTGCTCCATGGCGCCGCGCGGCTGTTCGCCGTCGAGTACGGCCACCAGCCGGTCGATCGCCGCCTCGCACATGCGGGGATCACGTCCGGCGGGACCGTCGTCGAACTCGTCGTCGACGAGGAAGGCCCAGAAGAGCCACTGGCAGAAGAGATCGAGATGCTGCTGTGAAGCAGTGGGGAATATGAGGGATATCCAGAGTTCGGGCCTGGTCCGGATCATCTTCTTCCGGGCCATCGGGGAGAGCGCGAGACCATTGGATTCGGCCCATTCCCAAGCGGCCTTCCCGGTCTCCTCGATGCCGGGATTGCATCCCGCGCTCTGGAAAGGCATATGAAACTCCGGCAGCGCAATCTGGCTCATTGGTGCCCCTCGTCGAGACGATGCGGATGAACGATACGAACGGGGATCTGATCGAATTCACGCGTCGGCGCCAGTACGCATCGGGGGGCGGGCCGCCCGCTCCCGCCCGGCCCTGGCCAGAGGGTCACCGTACGAGATGAGCCGGTCATCCCTGCTCACTCTCCTCCGCCGGGGGTCGGGGCATCGGGACCGGGCTCGCGGGCCCGCGGTGGCAAACGCCCTTGACTCAGGACGGTGGCATCACCATGCGTGACCCATAGTCAACCGCCTGTGGGTGAGGGAGGGAAGGTACGGGTGACCGGAATTGCGCGATCGTCATGCAACGAGCGAACGTCTCCGAGCAGTCGGTGATCTCTTGGGGGGATCGCTGAGCCGACGGCGCGGACGCCTGCGAAGCTCGTCGATTTCAGACCGGTCCGGCGCCGTTGCGCACCAGGGCCCGGACATGCCTCCGGGCCCCCGGGTCGCACTTCCTGACCCAGGGGTTGGTGCATGCCTCGCTCAGGCGCCCTTCAGATGCCGCATCAGCCGTTCGAAGTCCTGCCACCCCGACAGATCCGACGGGTCGCCGGGCAGCGGGTAGTACAGCGCCGGACGGGACCTCGGGCCGAGCTGGACCGGCGGCTCGGACAGCGGGGTGCGCCGGGCACGGTCGCCGGGCATCTCGCGGACCTCCTCCGCGCCGAGCACGAAGGCCAGCGGGACACCGGGCCCCTCGAAGCGCGGTGGAACGGCCAAATCGCGCCGTGCCTTGCGGAGTTGGACGAGCATCGACTGCAGGTGATGACGGGTGGCGAGCACCTCCGCGGCCCGGGGCAGGGCGTCCAGCGGCGGCTCCTCGTCGGGCCCGTAGCCGAACGCCAGCGTGACGTCCTCCTCCACGCCCGCCGTCGTACGGCTGATCCGGACCGTCGCCAGACCCGGCCGGTCCGGGCTGCCGACCACCACGAGCCAGGTCGGCTCGGGAGCCCTCTCGAAGGCGACATCGGTCAGCCGGCGCAGCGACCAGGGGAGGTTGGCGGGTTCCGCGGTGCCCCAGCCGGCCGGAGCCTCGCCGGTCAGCTCGCGCCACACCGACTCCAGGGCCCCGCCGAGCACCAGCCGGTCGTCCGCGGGGTGGACCGTGCGGAACGAGACGGCCAGCTGACGCTCGCCGGTGTTCGCGACCTCCTGGTAGGAGGCGGCCACCGGCGTGCGCGGGTCCCCGGGACCGGGTCGGCCGCCTCGACCGGTGCGAACAGGCCGTTCTGCCAGCGCAGTACGGCACCGGACAGGCCGTCGTAGTAGCCGTCCTCCTCGTCCTGCACCACCCAGCGCGACGGCCAGCCGCTCAGGCTGTTGCGTACGGCGGGGGAGAGCGTGGCCCCAGGCGAGGTGACGATCTGGAGCCCCAGCTCGGCATTGGCGGCGGCCCGGAACGCGTCCGAGAGCCAGGCCGTCATGGCGATCACCGGGCGGTCCTGGATGACGACGGCGACCTTGTCGGTGAGGGCGTCGACGGCGGGCTGCGCGGCCGCGGGTGTGGGCGCGACGCTCACGCCCTCGGTCTTCACCACGGCGAGGGAACGCGCGGCCTCCGGCGGCCAGGCGGAGCCCCCGGCCAGCGTGGCGAGCCGGGCCGCGAACGTGCCCGCGAGCAGCTCGGCCTCCTCGACGCCGGTGGTGGCGCGGGCCTCCGTCCACCAGAACGGAACCGGTGGCGCGGTGGCCCCGAGCAGCCGCTCGGCCTCGCCCGCGACCTGCACCAGCAGCGGTGCCTCGACGGAGACGAGCGGCCGGCCCTGCTCGTCGCAGAGCTGCACGACGGCATCCTCGCCCGTCGTCCCCACCCATTTGTCGGGGCCGCCCGCGAGCAGACCCGCGAGCACGGTCAGCGGGTCGGGCATGCGCCGGGTCAGGGCGATGACGTCCTTGGTCATGTGGTCGGCCGTTCCTTCTTCGTCCGGGGTGCGGATGTGCTGCGGGGCGTGCCCCGCGGGTACGGGACGGTTCCCCCGTGTGTCACTCGGCGGTGTACACGGTCTGGATCAGGCGGTTGGGCCGGCCCCGCTGGATGAACACCCCGCGGCCCGCCGGCTGCTGCGCGGCGTACACACCGGGGAACAGCTGGCCCTCGCTGCGGTCGCCCGCCATGAGGAGCGCCGAGGCGCCCGACTCGCGCAGGCCCAGCACCAGCGGGTCGTACATGCCGCGCGACGCGCCCGCGACCCGGCGCGTCAGGACGAAGTGGAGCCCGATGTCGACCGCGGACGGGATGTACGGCAGGAACGGGTCGAGCGGCGCCTGGCCCGCGGTGGTCAGCACGTCGTAGTCGTCGACGAGGATCACGATCCGCGGACCGCTGCCCCAGCTGCCGGGCTCCAGGTCCTCGGTGTCCGCCCGGTCGTCGGGCAGCCGCTTCTCCAGCTCGGTGGAGATACCGGCGGCGAGGCCCGCGCACATCTTGGGGTTGTACGCGTAGCCGCCGCGGAACTCCTCGGGGATCGCGCCGCGCAGGCCGCGCCGCGGGTCCATGACGGCGAAGACCAGCTCCTCCTCGCCGTAGCGCTCGATGAGTCCACCGGCGATGGTCTTCAGCAGGTTCGTCTTGCCGCACTCGCTGTCGCCCATGATCAGCAGATGCTGGTCGTGGTGGAACAGGTCGAGCATGGCGGGCGCCAGAGCCGCCTGGTCCAGCCCGATCGGCACCCGCCGGGGCTCGGCGACCGGGCCCGGCAGCAGGTGCGGCTCAAGGACGTGCGGCAGGATCCGTACCGGCTGGGCGACCTCGCCGCTCCAGGTGGCGCGGACCGTACGGGCCGTGTGCTCCAGGACGGCGCCGAGGTCCGAGGTGTCGGCCAGCCCGTCCGTACGCGGCAGCGCGACCTGTGCGAAGAGCTTGCCGTCGGTGAGGATTCGGCCCGGCTCGTCCGGCGACAGGGTCTGGGCGAGCTTGCGGTCGATGCTGGACTCACTGGGGTCGTTCAGACGCAGCTCGACACGGGTGCCGAAGTTCGACTGGGTGGCGATGCGTACGTCGTTCCAGCGGAGCATGCCCGCGACGACATGGATGCCGTAGCCGCCACCGCGCTTGAGGATGTCGACGACGGCGTCGTCCAGCTCGTCGAAGTCGTCGCGCAGCGCGCCGAAGCCGTCGATGACGAGCACGATCTCGGCCGAGGCCAGCTGGGGCAGCCGGCCCGCCGCGTGCAGGGAACGCAACTGCTCCACGGAGTCGATGGTGTGCTCGCGGAACAGCTCCTCACGGATCGCGAGCATGCCCCGTACTTCCTCGACGGTGCGTCCCGCGCGCTCCCGGTCCGCACGCCCGGCCACCCCGCCGACGTGCGGCAGGCCCGACACGGCCTGGAGGCCGCCGCCGACCAGGTCGAGGCCGTACACGCCGACCTCCTGCGGGGTGTGGGTCAGCGACAGCGCGAGAGCGAGCGTGCGCAGGAGCGTGGTCTTGCCGGACTGCGGACCGCCGATGATCGCGGCGTGGCCGCCCGCCACCGTCAGGTCCAGATACCACTGGCCCTGCCACTGCTTGGTCGGGTCGTCCAGCAGACCGAGCGGCACCTGGAGCGGGCCCCTCCGCTTGGCCAGCTGCATCCCGCGCGGGCCGACGTCCAGCGGGCCCGCGACCTTGTCCAGGGCGATGGCGTCGGGCAGCGGCGGCAGCCAGATACGGCGCACCGGACCGGCCGCGTCACGCAGCTGATCGACGATGACGCCCATCTCGGTCGGCCCGGTCTCCCGGCGCCGCACCTTGGGCTCCTCGCCCGTACTCTCCGGCTCGGCCAGGGTGTTGAAGGCCTCGTACTCAAGGGCGAGAGGACCGGTGTCCTCCTCCTGCGTACGTTCCACCGGGCCCCGGTAGGCGCCCGAGACATAGCTCGCCTTGAACCGCTCGTAGTGGCTGGTGTCGACCTTCAGATAGCCGAACCCGGGCAGCGGCGGCAGATGGAAGGCGTCCGTGGTGTCCAGGACCGTACGGGACTCGTCGGCGGAGAAGGTACGCAGACCGAGCCGGTACGAGAGATAGGTGTCCAGGCCCTTGAGCTTGCCGCCCTCGATGCGCTGGCTGGACAGCAGCAGATGCACACCGATGGAGCGGCCGATGCGGCCGATGGACAGGAACAGGTCGATGAAGTCCGGCTTGGCGGTGAGGAGTTCACCGAACTCGTCGATGACGACGAACAGATGCGGCAGCGGGTCCAGATCGGGCCGCCGGTCGGCGCGCAACGCCGCGTAGTCACCGATGTCGGCGACATTCCCGGCGTCCTTGAGGACCTGCTGGCGGCGCTTGACCTCACCGGCGAGCGAGGCGTGGACGCGCTCGACGAGGCCCGCCTGGTTCTCCAGGTTGGTGATCACACCGGCCACATGCGGCAGGTCCGCGAACGGAGCGAAGGTCGCACCGCCCTTGTAGTCGACGAGGACCAGGGCGAGGTCCTCCGGCGGGTGCGTGGCCACCAGGGCGAGCACGAGGGTGCGCAGCAGCTCCGACTTCCCGGAACCGGTGGCACCGACACACAGCCCGTGCGGGCCCATGCCCAGCTCGGAGGACTCCTTCAGGTCGAGGAGTACCGGTTGGTGGGAGTCGCTGATGCCGATCGGCACGCGCAGGAAGGCACGTTCGCCGCGCGGCGCCCACAGGCGCGACAGATCGAGCTGCGCCACGTCGTCGATGCCGAGCAGGTCGGCGAAGTCGACGGGCCCGGACAGCGGGGCGTCGACGAGCGACTCGGCGGACAGCCGCATCGGCGCCAGCATCCGGGCCAGGCCCTCGGCGAACGGGATGCTGACCTCGTCCACGGTCCCGTGGGCACTGATCGGCTCCTGCTCACGAAGGTCCTCGATGACCACCCGGTCGCCGTCGACGGTGATCCGGACGCTGACGTGTCCCGGCTCCTGGACGCGGTGTTCGAGCAGGTGCAGCACGCTCACGCTCATCTCACGCAGACCGACCGCGTCGTCGGGGCGCGGCAGGTCGACGGCGTCCTCGCCGTGCCCGTCGGTGACGACGAGCAGCCGGGACGTCATGGACAGCGCGTCCTTGCCGGACAGGCCGCGCCGCACCTCGGCCGCGTACGAGGCGCGACGGCGCAGCTCCGGACCGATCTGGCGGGCGAGCTGGGGTGCGGAGGGGGCGATCCGGCGCGCGGCGACGGGTCCGTCGAACTGCTCGGGGTCGAGCAGATGCGGCATCCACTTCGCCCACTCCCAGTCGACCAGCCGGTCGCCGGGCACGGCGAGTGCCATCGCCACGTCGTCGGGGGCGTGCGTGGCCGCGGTCTGGACGAGCAGGGCGCGTGCGACGCGCAGACAGTCCTCGCGGGGGCCGATGACGCTGATGTTGCCGACCCGGTCGAGCGGGACGGTGAGCGGCAGTTCGGTGCCGGTACGGAAGCGGTCCATCAGCGCCGACGCCTCGTTGAGCATGAAGAGGTCAGGCGGCGAAAGGACCGACGAGCCCTGCTGGGCGACCTTCAGATCGCGTACCGGCATCTCACCGGTGCCGACGCGCACCCGCAGGAAGTCGCCGTCCAGACGGCGGCGCTCCCACACCCGGGCCGGGTCGCGCACGATGTCGTACAGGGCGTGCGGCGGCGGGTTGAGGACGTCGGCCCGCTCGGCCCGCTTGCGCTCCTCGTCGGAGAGCTCCTCGCGCAGGTCCTCCAGATAGGCGAGGTAGGCCTCGCGCTGGGTGCGGCGGGTGCGCTGGGCCTTGCCACGCTGCGAGAAGACGAGCGCGACGGAGCCGATGACGGTGACGACGAGGATGATCGCGCCGAGCCCGGCGAACTGACTGTTGCGTACGACCGTCATCATCACGACTGACGACATCACACCGGCGACGGGCAACAGCGACATCGCGATGTTGCCCGACTTGCCCTCGGGCAGGTTCGGCGGGGCCTCGATGGTGCGCGCCTCGGAGGCGGCCGGCGGCCGGGTGGTCCTGGCCGGGCGGTGGATCAGTCGGGTACTCATCGTCGTCCGTCACTCGGGGTCGGGCTCGGCATCGGGGATCAGTGGTGCTGCTGATCGGGGATCATCAGTGGTGCTGCTGATCGGTGGTCAGTGGTGCTGCTGGGAGAGCCGGAACACATCCGCGGCGAGACGGGTGGCGGCCTCTCTGGTCGCGTGCGCCAGGAGTTCGGTACGGATCGCGCCGCCGGCCGCGAGATGACGGTCGTACGGCAGGACCTGGACGTCCGCTCCGGTGGACTTGAGCTTCTCGGCGGCCTCGTCGAGGTCGAGTCCGGGGTGCGGCACGAGTTCGCTGAGCACGACGACCGTGCCGGCGATCACATGCCGGGGCAGCGACTGCATCCACTGCAGCACCGCGTACGTGCTGGTGATGCCCTCCAGCGTGGCGGGTGCGGCCAGCACGCGTGCCTGTGCGGCGGACAGCGCGACCCGGGCGACCTCGGCCGGCAGCGTCTCGCAGTCGACGACGGTGACGCCGAAGTAGCGGCGCAGCGAAACCATGACCCGCTCGTACGCCCTGCTGTCCAGCATCGCGCCGATCTGGCCCTGACTGCCGGGCAGCAGCCAGGCGTTGCCCGGGAGCTGGACGAGATAGCCGGTGATGTCCAGCAGTGACATCTGCGGCTCGATGATGCCCGCCAGGTCGCCGGTGGTCCAGCGCAGCGTCTCGGCGCCGAGACGCAGCGGCAGCGAGCCGAGCGCCGGGTCGGCCTCGACGAAGAGGACCGGGTCCTGCCGGTAGTGCGCGTACGTGGTACCGAGCAGCGCGGCGACGGTCGACTTGCCGGCGCCGCCCCGGATGGAGGTGACGGCGATCTGCCGGCCGGTCGTCACGGGCTGCTGGAGCATCTCGGCGGTGGCGGTGGTCCTGGCGACCTCGCGCGCGGCCGACGAGGACACGCTCACCCGCAGGGCGCGCGCGGCCCGCGCGGCGAACGGCTCACCACGCCGCGCCTTGCGCCCGACGGCGGCCAGCCCCCTGTCCACCACGGGCCGGGAGTCGGGGGCGCGGTGGGGGCGGGTGCCGGGGGTGTACGCGGCCTGGGCCTGCTGCGGCTGCCCGACGGGGTGAGCCGCCATCGGCTGCTGTTCCTGGTGGCCGGGGTGCTGGTGCTGCTGCTGTTCCTGGTAGGCGGCGTACTGGGCTGCCTGCTGCTGTTCCTGGTAGCCGGCCTGCTGTTGGGGCGTCCCGTACGCGGGGGCGCTCTGTGCGGGGAGGCCGGGGTTCGCCGTGGGGGCGGCGTACGGCTGACCGCCCTGCCCCTGCGCGGGGGCTCCGTACTCCTGCCCGCCAGGGCCCTGCGCGCTCTGAGGGGCGGCACCGCCCCTCATGGCGCGCAGCACATCGCCCTGCCAGTTGTCTTCGTTCGGCATGTCTGCCCTTCTTTTTCGCCCTGCTGCCCCGCCCGGAGCACCTGCGCGTCGACTCAGAACTTGTTGAGCAGCTGTCCGTACACGCCGAACACACCGACGGCGAGCGGGAAGAGCCCCACCACGCCGATGGATTCGACCAGATCGGCCATGCGTCGCAGCCGGACCTGCACATGCTCGGGCGGCTGCACCGCCAGGACGAGCAGCGGCAGCACCGCCGCCACGCACAGCAGGGCGAGCGGTCCGGCACCCCCGGCGTGCTGCATCCACAGCACGACGAGGCGTACGACCAGGATCGCGGCGGCGGCGAAGAGCGCCACGACCTCGGCGACCAACGGGAAGGCCCGTGCCCGGGAGAGCAGCACGAGGGCCACGAGCGAGGGGAGTGCCACGGTCCACACGGACGGCTTGTCGGCCAGGGTGAGCAGCCAGCCACCGGCTGCCGCGGAGACCGCGGTGACCACTGTCGCGAGGGCCAGGCCGCGGTGGGTGGCCGCGAGCGCGTTGCCCACCTGGTGGCGGCTGACCGAGGCGCCGCCGGAGCGGCGGTCGTCGAGCGCGGTGAGCCCCGACGCCGCCAGCGCGAGGCGGGGAAGCAGGCCGAGCAGCACCACCGAGAAGACGGCCATGACGGCGCCGAGCCGGGCCAGGTCGTCCTGGACGGCGGCAACGGCCTCCCACACCAGGACGATTGCGGTGATGGCCACGGCACCGATGAGTCCGCCGCGGCCGAGCGGCGAGAAGTAGCCGAGAAGCACCAGCATCAGGACGAGCGCGCCCGCGACGCCGGCGAGCCGCGAAGTCCCCGACCAGTCGTACGCATCCGCGGCGGTCCATGCGGTGGCGATGCCGAGGCTGCCCGAGGCGAGCAGAAGCGCGGTCGCCAGACCCCGGTTGCCCTGCCCGATCCTGGCGACGAGCGCACCGGCGGCCAGCAGCACGAGCGTGACGGCCACGAGGGCGCCGGTCAGGGATTCGAGGGCGAACTCGCGGCGGGCGAGCAGTGCGGCGATCACCGCGAAGGCCACGGACGCCACACCCGCACTGGTCCGGCGCGCGGCGGGACGCCAGCGCCAGGCCTGCAGATCGAGGTCGTCGGCCACCAGATCGGTGACATCGTGCACGACCGGGGCGGGCGGCGCGGAGTGGGCCCGGACGAGCCGGAGCACGGCGCCGTCCGCGATCCCGGCCGAGGACAGTGTGCTGTCGTGCGGCAGTGCGGAGCCGTCCGACGTGATCAACTGCCGTGTCATCGGGCGCGCAGCGGCCCGGTCGTCCAGCAACTGCAGAATGTCCGGCAGCAGCTGCCCGATCGGCGTATCGGACGGCAGGACGATATCGGCCCGGCGTCGCTCACCGACCAGGGTCACCCGGCTGAGCTGCGCTCGGGAAGTCGTTGCTGTGCTCACCACTTGACGGGAACCTATCATCGCGACGTTTGAGGAGTCGGGCAGCTTGGCGTGCCCATGCTACTAGCGCCTTCTCCGGCCCCTTTGTGGAGAACTCTTTCCGAATGGGCCGGAGTTATTGAGCTATTGGGGATTCTTCGTCGATTCCCCGGTTTTCTCCGGATGCGCCGTTTCCGCCGGCTGCTGGTACTGCTGTTCCTGGCGCTGCTGCTTCTGCTGCTCGGCCTTCTGCTTCTCCAGCATGTTCTGGACAAAGGACCACCCCACGCATCCCGCGCACAGCACGGCGGCGATGGCGATCCCCGCGAAAACCTTCCCGAGCCGCTCGTCCGCCGTGCGCCGCGCCCGCTGCGCACCGAACAGCAGTGCGTCACGCATCCTGCGCCGGCGTACCGCCACCGACTCCAGAAGCTGGCTGTCGTAATCCCGTGCCATTCGTCTTGTCGTCCGTTGCCTCAGTCGTACGTTGCGTCGGTCATGGTCGCTGCATCATCGCCCGTCGGCGCGAGGAACAGCGGCCGGGGCCGGGCCACTCCCGCGCACTCCGGGGGAGCGGCATATTCCGCATCAGCCGGCGGGCACCGTAGGGGAATCCCCCAATTCACTCCTGCAACATAAGGCATGGGCGAGCAGGCAGTACAGCCCAGGTTGCGGCACGAGCGAGCACGGCGAACGCGCATTCCGTATGCGTCAGGGATCGTCCCGCGGGCCGTCGGCCACGGCCTCGTACCAAGCGCACAACGACTCGGCCACGGCATCGAGAAGACCGGTCTCCACCGCCTGCGCGATCGTCCCGTCACAGAACCGTTCCCCGCGCACCACGGCCGTGGCGGCGCGCACCGCGTCGGCCGGACTCAGCCGTCCGCCGTCGGGCACGGCCGGCGGCGGGTTGTCCTGCCACAGGTACGCGGACGTCACCGCGCCGACGGCGGGCAGTGCGCCCACCAGGCGTCGGAGCCGCTCGCTGTGGACCGGGTGTCTCATCCGCCAGGTGCCGTCGGGCTGCTGCCCGCCCTCGGACCACCGTACGTCGCGGTCCTCGTCCGTGAGAGCGGCGAGCGCCTCCCTCAACTCGCGCCACGCGTCGGCGTTCCCGCGGTCGAGCTGGGCCAGCAGACGGCGGTCGTCGGCCTCGGTGACGACGCGGGCCAGTTCCTTGAGCGCGGCCAGGGACGGGGCCGTGGTCAGGGAGTTCGGGGCGATATGACTGACGCGCCTCGGGTCCGAGCTGCTGACCAGCTCGGCGAGCGCGGCCGTGGGCACGAGCCCGCGCGCCTTGGCCCGTTTGAGCTTTGTGGACCACTTGAGCCCTTCGTCGAACCCGGCCCGGTCACCGGCGGGCCGCAGGCACCAACCGGCGGCGTCGTCCTCGTCGTTGGCCCACAGGTAGCCCATCGCCTCGCCGCGGGCATTGGCGACGGTGAGGTGATGGACCGGCCTGTCGGTCTCGGCGCGGTAGCGCGGCGCGGCGGGTTCGTACGTCATGGTCAGCTCGCGGCGGCGAGACTCCTGACCACGTCGACGTTCGGCGCCTCGGTCAGGGAGCCGGGTACGACATGACTGCTCTTCGAAGGGTCCGATTCCTTGATCATCTCCGCCAGGGCGGCCGTCGGGGCGATACCCCGGGCCTTCGCGTCGTGGAGCTTCCGGGCCCACCGCGCACCCTTGTTGAACGCCTCGTCGCCGCCCGCCTTGCGGACCAGCCACCCGGCGGCGTCGTCCTCGTCGTTCGCCCATACGTAGCCGATCGCCTCGCCGCCCCTGTCTGCCACCGTCAGGTATTGGACGGGCTTGTGGGACTGGGAGCTGTAGCGCGGCGGCCCGCCGGGTGCCTCGTTGAACAACAGATCCTCGTTCAGTCGCGGATTGGGCCGCTGCTCGCTGCTCATTCGTGTACCACTCCCTTATTCGGCGGCAGGACTTCCCCGTAGACCTGGACCTGGCCATTCTCCATAAAGACGCGGGTCACCTTGAACTCGGAACCGCGGGCCAGGAGCAGCTCCCGCTCCGACACGTCGAACTTGGAGACCTTCTCCAGCCACAGGGCGGGCGTCCCCTTCGGTACGCGGAGGTGCAGGATCGCCTCCTTGCCGGCGAAGCCGGACACCGGGTGGTTGCCGAGGGACGTGGAGGTGTAGCCCTTGTCCGGGTACGTCTTGCCCAGCATGTCGAGCGGGGAGTCCAGTTTGAGGTGGCCCAGCCCCGTACCCCGGACGACCATGATGTCGTCGGGCACGGGACGCGTCGACATGACCCTGTCCATCTCGGCGATGTCGTGCAGCACCTCCGGCTTCGGACCGAATCCCGGAGTGCCGCGCAGATGACCGTTCATGTCGTGGTACGACGGGAACGTCTCACCGGTGTAGTCCCAGAGAGCCTGCTTCGCGGACGGGTCGAGATTGTCCACGTAGTCGTTCCAGTAGTCCTGGCCGTACTTGATCGCCGCCGTGTCGTCGGCGAACGGGACCGTGCCCTCGGTGAGTTCGGCCGCGGCGACCCGGTGCTTCTCGGCCGTCGTGAGGTCGTCGAAGTCGTCGGCGGAGATGTGCGGGGTGTACTTGAAACCGTCACCCGGACCGTCGTTCCCCACCCCGTCCCCACCGTGGTGGCCGGGCGTCGTCGCGTCGTCGGCGCCGTGCGTGAGGTCGTCGACGGTGCCGTGCGGGTCGACGTGGCTGCCGTGGCCGCCGTTGTCACCGGCGTGCGCCACGTCGTCGGCGTGCGCGGCCGCGTCGTCCGCGTGCCCGCCGCTGTGTGAACCGTCGTGTCCGTGCGCGCCCGGTCCGTCGTGGCCCGGAGTGTGCGGGTTGCTGCCGGGCACGTCATGGCCGGGACCGTGGGGTCCCGTGGGCGGCAGGTCGTGCCCCGGAGCCGTGTGACCCGGGATGTCGTGCCCCGCGCCTGTCGGGAAGTGGTCGCCGGGAACGTGACTGCCGACGCCGCCCGGGACGTGGCCGGGTG
>NZ_FMDF01000036.1 GCF_900091955.1 Streptomyces sp. Ncost-T10-10d | reverse complement strand
GTCTGACGGCGTCTTCGCACACACGCTGCATCCCGCACCCGTGCCCCGGGTGCGGGGTGCAGCTACTTCCGTGCTCCGAGGACTTCGCCTTCGGGTCGGACCTGACGTCGCCCGTGGCACGGGAGATCACCCGGCTGACCACTGAGGGAACGCGTGGAACAGGAGGCCGACCCAGCGGCCGCGGGCGTCTCTGCGTGGGCGGTCTCGCAGTACGGCGTGCGCTTCGGACGCCACGCACCGGTGGTCTGACAGCGCCCGATCCCATGGCGAGCTGCGAGGGCGGGGATGCCGATGCCATGTTCCGACATCACCTTGTCCATGAAGCAGCCGGGACACCCGACGGTGTCCCGGCTGTGTCTGTCCTGGTGAGCGATCCGTCCTGTCCCCCGCCGGTTCAGGAGAGCCAGTCGGTGTAGTGGGTGGGGGCAATGCGGGCATCGTTTCGGGCGGTGATGACGTCGCCGTGGACGGCGGCGAACATGCCGGCGGTGTCATCGGTGACGACAGAGCGCCCGTCACTCTTGGCGGTCAGGGTGAGCCGGCCGAGTTCGTCGAGGGGGTAGACGTCGGGACCTGCGATGTTGACGACGCCGTTCAGAGGGCTGCCTGCGGCGACTTCGGCGACGGTGGTGGAGACATCCGCGGCGGCGATCGGCTGGATGGGCGTGCGTGGCAGGCGGACGGTGTCGCCGTCGGTGGTCATGGACAGGGTCGCGTCCATGAACTCCATGAACTGCGTGGCGCGGACGATGGAATATGGGATCGGCCCGGCCTTGAGGATGTCTTCCTGAAGCACCTTCGCCCGGTAGTAGTCCAGATCGGGCACTTGCTCCACGCCGACGATCGAGAGGATGACGAAGTGCCCGACCCCGACCTTCTCGCTCGCGGCAAGAAGGTTGTCCATCGAAGTCTGGAAGAAGACGAGCGAGGCGTCGTCGAACGTCGGGGAATTCGTCAGGTTGATGACGACGTCGGCGCCCGCCACGGCCGCCTCCACCCCCTGGCCAGTGATGATGTCCACGCCTGTGGACAGGGAGTGCGGTACGGCTTGGTGCCCGGCCGCGTTCAGGTTCTCCACGACCTGTGACCCGATCAGTCCGGTTCCGCCGATGACTGCGAACTTCACGACATGCGCCCTCTTTCAATGATTTGCGCCCCATATACACCTCATGAGGCTCTGGATGCCTAGATAACGGTGGGGCCGGCGTCGCCGGGCTCCTGGGGTGCGGTGGTTGCGGTGCGGTAGAACTCGGCTGCGGTGACGGTGGCGGGGACGCCGAGTTCGGCGGCGACCGCGGTGATGGCGGTCGCGCCGACGGCGAGGTCGGCTTGGCCGTCGGTGGTGAAATACGGTGCGATGAACGTCTCGTAGTGGGCTCGGGCTTCGTCTGCGGTGTGTCGGCCGAGGAACGTCTGGATGTGCCGCGCCGCGGTGTCGGGTTCGTTGTGGATCACCTGCAGGGCGCGCCGGTGGGCTCGTACGACGGCCTGGACTGCGGGGTCGTCCGGGTGGATATAGGTAGGGTCGACGGCCACGCCTACGGTGGGGATCTGGAAGTGGTCGCCGACCCAGGCGGGCACGTTCCAGCCGTACTCGGCGGCTATCGCCTCCGGTGCCATGGTGCTGCCGACCAGGGCGGCGTCGATCCTGCCGTCGTGCAGTCGGCGCAGGTCCATGCCGTAGTCGCCGGGTGAGCGGACGATGGTGTGAATGTCGCGGTCCGGGTCGAGGCCGGCCTGGCGCAGTACGATCCGGGCGAAGCACCCGGGTGCGGTGTGGGGGGCGTGTACCGCCAGCCGTCGGCCGGCCAGGTCGGCCAGGGAGGTCAGGCCGGGGCGGGCGAGGAACCAGAACAGCGGGCGGTGGGTGTTGACATTGAGCGCGACCCAGGGGATGCCATTGGCCAGTCGGGACAGCAGTGCCCGGCCGAGCCCGATGGTGGCGCCGCGGCGCAGCCGCTCCTCGCCCCAGGAGCAGCCGTCGCGCAGCGCGACGTGGACGCCCTCGTCGGCGTAGTAGCCCTGCTGGTCGGCGATGTAGGCGACCAGTTCCTCGTGCAGGCCCCGCCCGACGTAGGCGAGATCGATCGTGTACATGAACGGTCTTTCTTGATCGTGTCACCGCCATGCGCCTACGCGTGCCGTGGGCCTGGCTGCTGCGGCCCATGGTGCTGAGGTGACGGTGTGCCGGATGCGGTCCGGCCGTCGGCCGGACCGGGGCGGTATGGCCCCTGTACGGAGGACAGCGAGGCGTCAGTACATGGCCATCCCGCCGTTGACCGCGGCCGTGGTGCCGGTCATGAAGGCGTTGTCCTCGCTGGCGTAGAAGGCGACCGCTTGGGCGACGTCGCCCGGGTGTGCCAGGCGGCCCAGCGGGGTAGCGGCCACCTGCCGCTGCTTGTGCTCCTCGTCCAACACATGCGCCATGCGGGTGTCCTCCACCGGGCCGGGCTCGACGACGTTGACCGTGATGCCCCGCGGGCCCAGTTCCTGCGCGAGGTACCGGGCGAACTGCGCCAGTGCGGCCTTGGCCGTGCCCAGTGCGATCATGCCTTCCCGGGGCCGGCGGCCGAGGCCGGTACCGAGATAGATGATGCGTCCCCAGCCCTGTTCGGTCATGGCAGGCAGGACGGCTTTGGTGACCGCGAACGCCGCACGCATCTCGTCGTCGAGCTTGCCGCCCAGTTCTTCCCACGTCATGTCCTGGAACGGCTTGATCACATACGGGGTGAGCGCGTTGTGCACGAGCACGTCGATGCCGCCCCATGCCGCCTGGACCTGCTCGACCATGCTCTCGATCGCCGCTGTCTCCCGCACGTCGGCCTGCACGGCCATGGCCTGGCCGCCTGCGGCCTCGATGCCGGCCACAACCTCCTCGGCTGCCGTTCCGCTGCGGAGGTAGTTGACCACCACGCGCATCCCCCGCGCGGCCAGAAGGCGTACGGTGGCCGCACCGATTCCGCTGCTGGCCCCTGTCACCAGTGCCACCCTGCCGGTTGTCGCGGTCACGGACCCACCTCCTGCTCGTCATCGCGGGCCGTCGGCATGACCGCCCGAAGTTGTTCATCGTCGATGCCGGGGTGTGCTGGGTGGATCGCCCCGTAGAGCACGGTGTCGACGGCTTCCCGCAGCAGATCGGCCGCGGTCCGGTCGAGTTCGCGCGGCAACTGCGAGCTGGGCAGCCGCTCCAACGCGCCGCGGATGATCTCACTCAGCAGCTCGGACGGAGTCGACAGCGGTCCCCGCCAATGCCCGCCCCGGGGCCGACCCTCCATGGTGGAGGTGTCGATGCCCTGCTCGATGACGTGCGGCCCGATGCCCCGCTCACCCAGCTCGGTGCCGAGGGGGATCAGGTGCAGCACGCATCGGGAGAGCCGGTCGAGGCGGGTGACCTTGAGAGTGTCGCCCTCGCGCAGCAGCTGCATGCCGAGGTCGGGCTTCGGGCGGGACGCCTTCGCGCCGCTCGCTGTGTCGACGTGGATGGTGTCGTGGTCGACGCCGGCCCGCAGCAGGGCGTCGATCGGATGATCAGGGCTCTGGTCGGCCGTCGAGATGCGGCAGAAGCCGATAGGCACTGTCGGAAACTATCCCAGGCACCGTTCTCCGACGTTGATTTCCGCCGCGGGTTGCCGACACCACCCACCTGCCGGTTCGTGATCACGGGGCGAGTGTCGGCAGACATTCGGTAGAATTTTGCGCACCGCGCAAAATTGCATATCATGCACTTTCATGAGTGCCGACGACATGCCCCTCGGGCTGCGCGAGCGCAAGAAGCGTGCGACGCGTGACGCCCTCGCGGACGTGGCGCTGCGCATGGCCGCGGACCGCGGATTCGAGAACATGACCGTGGAGGCGGTCACCGATGCGGTCGGCGTCTCCGTGCGCACCTTCTTCAACTACTTCCCCTGCCTGGAGGACGCGATCACCCGTCCCGACCAGGACAGCGCAGATCGGGCCCGTCGGGCAGTGCTCAACGCACCGAAGGAACTCACGGCACTCAATGCTCTGCGCGAGGCGATCGGCCAGGAACTCGCCCATATCGAGGAGGATCACGAACGCTGGGAGCTCCAGATGGCCGTGCTCAGGACGAGCCCTTCGTTGCTGCCCGGCTTCCTGGCGGCTCAGGGTGCGGACGAACGCGCACTGGTCGCCGCCGTGGCCGAGCGCCTCGGCCAGGATCCCGAACGCGATCTCTACCCTCGGCTTCTCGCGCACGTGACGATCGCTGCCGCGCGCGCCGCCGTCGAGCTCTGGGTGGCTTCCGGCCGCACCCGCACGTTCCAGAGCATCTATCGCGAGGCGTTCACCTCGCTGGCCGCAGGTCTGAGCGGCTGAAGCACATCCGAAGCCCCCACAGGGGCCTTTCACCAGAGAATGAGGAACGTCAGCCGATGACCGCTGCCGTCACACCCGAAACCGGTACCGCCGGTGCGCTCGAGGGGGCCGCACCAGCTATGACGCGTCGTCACATACTCCAGGCCATGTCGGGCCTGATGGCCGGCATGTTCGTGGCCATCCTGGCCTCCACCGTGGTCTCCAACGCCCTTCCCAGGATCATTGCCGATCTGCACGGCAGCCAGTCCTCATACACCTGGGTGGTCACCGCCGAGCTTCTGGCGATGACAGCAACCGTCCCGATCTGGGGCAAGCTGTCCGATCTCTACGACAAGAAGCTGCTCATCCAGCTCTCCCTTTCAATGTTCATCGTCGGCTCACTCGTCGCCGGCTTCTCGCACAGTGTCGGCCTGCTCATCGTGAGCCGTGTCGTGCAGGGCATCGGCGCGGGCGGTCTCACCGCGCTCGCCCAGGTCGTGATGGCTGCGATTATTCCGCCGCGTGAACTCGGCCGCTACTCCGGCATCTTCGGCGCCGTCTTCGCCGTCGGCACCGTCGCAGGACCGCTCATCGGCGGCGTGCTCGTGGACACCTCCTGGCTGGGGTGGCGCTGGTGCTTCTTCATCGGTGTGCCGTTCGCCCTGCTCGCGATCGTGCTGCTCCAGCTGACTCTGAAGCTGCCCACGGTCCGCAGAGAGGTGAAGATCGACTATCTCGGCGCCGTCCTCATCATGAGCGGAGTCAGCTCACTGCTACTGTGGGTGACCCTCGCAGGCAACCGGTTCGACTGGGCGTCGTGGCAGACCGTCGCCCTGGTCTCCACCGGTGTGGTCCTGCTGGTCGCCGCAGTCCTGGTCGAGTCCAGGGTCCAGGAACCGATCATCCCGCTGGACATCTTCCGCAACCGCACTGTGGCGCTGACGACGGTGGCGAGCCTGCTGGTCGGCGTGGCCATGTTCGGCGGCACGGTGTTCCTCTCCCAGTACTTCCAGATCTCGCTCGGCAAGTCGCCGACCGTCGCGGGCCTGATGAGCCTGCCGATGATCCTCGGTCTGATGCTTTCCACGACCATCGCCGGGCAGATCATTTCCGCCCGGGGCAAGTGGAAGGGCTTCCTGATCGCGGGCGGCATCATCATGACCGCGGGCATGGGCCTGCTGGCCACGATCAGCGCGGAATCATCGTTCGGGCTGCTCAGCATCTACATGGTGGTACTCGGCGTCGGCGTCGGCATGCTGATGCAGAACCTGGTGCTGGCAGCTCAGAACGACGTGCCCGCGTCGGAGCTGGGTGCCGCGACCTCGGTGCTGTCGTTCTTCCGCAGCCTCGGTGGGGCGATCGGCACGAGCGCGCTGGGCGCCGTGCTCAGTCACCGGGTGGCGAGCGAGATGGAGAAGGGCTTCGGCGGGGCGGCGGACAACGGAGGAGCCGGACACGGCGTCCCCGACCTCACCACTCTTCCCGAACCGGCCCGGCAGGTGGTCGAGCACGCGTACGGGGTCGCGACCGCGGACGTCTTCCTGATCGGAGCCCCCTTCGCGTTTCTCGCCCTGATCGCGGTGCTGTTCATCAAGGAGAAGCCGCTCAAGACGCAGAGCGGCATGGAGCGGCTCGCGGAGGAGAACGCCGCCGCGGCAAAGGCGCAGGCTGCCCCGACGCACTGAGCCCACCGAGTTCCAGGAGGAGTGCCGCCGTGCCCGGACAGAATCTGCGGACACGCAAGATGCAGCGTACGCGTGAGGACGTGGCGCGCACGGCGGCCAGGCTCTTCCTCGCCCACGGGTACGAACGGACCACCGTCGACCAGATCGCGGACGCGGCGGAGGTCTCCCAGCGCACGGTCTTCCGCTATTTCCCCGCCAAGGAGGACCTGGCGCTGGCACCGCTGGCCGCGAGCGGGGACGCTCTGGTCAGGGCTCTTCGGTCGCGGCCGGAGGAAGAGAGTCCCATGAGCGCGATGCGCGCGGCGTTCGGTAAGGTCCTCAGCACTCTGCAGGAGGGCGGCGCATCCGGTGTCGATGCGCCGCTGCTTCGGCTGATCGACCGGACACCGAGCCTGAGCGCCGAACTGCTGCGCCGCGCCGCCGGGCTAGAGACGCGGCTTGCCGAGGTCATCGCCGAACGGGAAGGCATCCACACCGGTTCCGACGTGCGCCCCCAGCTGATGGTCGCCGTGTTCGCCGCAGCCGGCAGCGTGGCGATGCGTGACTGGTGCGGCAAGGAAAGCACCACTCTGTCGCACATCGGAACGCTGCTGGAATCGGCCCTCGACCACATGGGTCCGGGACTCTTCGGAGACTGGCGGAGCGGGAGCGACGGTCACACGGTCACGTCACGACTGAATGGCGACGGATAGGGCTTGCTGGACGAGGTAGTCGAATTCAAGAACGTGCACAGCGGCGGCGATGCCGGTCACGTCCAGGCGCGCAGCGGCAACGGGGCGGTGGGGTGTTCACGTGGCTGTCGCCTGCACGCCGACCGGAAGGATGGCAGGGCGTCAGGTCTGGTGGCAGGTGGGGTCGAATCCGTGGTGCAGGTAGACAGCGGTGCCCTGAGCCAGGGCACCGGAGCAGGCGTGCAAGCGCCGGACCATGTGGGGGGCAAGGAGGGTGCCCCACTGGTCGGAGGAGGCCAGTTGCCAAGCGGTGAGCTCGTCGTGGTCGAGCTGGATCCGTTTCTGCGCCCCGCGTTCGGTGATCAGGCCGCCGTCGAAGACGTAGTTGGCCAGCGGCGGGCGCCCGTCGGCCTGCTCCGGCACCCAGTCGACGGCCAGCAGCCGACCCGGCGTGAGATCGATGCCGAGCTCCTCCTTGACCTCGCGCCGGACCGCCTGCCGCGGGTCCTCCCCGCCGTCCAGTCCGCCACCGGGGATCTCCCAGGTGCCGTCGCCGTAGGACGGCTGAACCAGAAGAATGCGACCAGCTGCGTCGTGGAAAATTGCTCCGGCACCGGCGATCTGCTCGGGCAGAGAGGCATAGTAGTCAGCGGGCGGGAGATCCGTAGTCCTCACGGAGCGGGACGCTAACCGCACCACCCACGGGATCCACGACGCATCCCCGGCCTGGCACAGAAAAGTGACAATCCGGCGTGATTCTTACGCCAGTGGCAAGGCCTGATGTCCAGTCAGTTCGTTACGTCGCGCCGGTCGGCTTTGTACAGATGCCTGGGCGGAGGAGCGGTCGGTGGACTACTGAGCGGATCCGTCCGTCGCCCCCGGCTGGAAGCTGAGCGGCTGGCCGGCTCACTTCACCTTCCGTGACCCGGCGGAAGCCGACGAGTTGCACTGCGGGGAGTGCGGAGGGCCCGTGGCAGCGCTGCTCACCGTCGGCAGCAGCGAGTGGGACGGAGCGAGCGGGAGTTGGCATCCGGTCGGGAACGGCGACGAGGTGGCCGGGCATCCGTACCGGAACGCGCACACGCCCACTCTGGTGACCGTCGGACGCGGCTACACCCTCCAGTTCTGCAGCTGTGTCAGCACGCCGTCCCACCTACCGCGCGGACCATCATGCAGTAGCGCAGGCACCGGGACGCGGAGCCGGGCGGACCCGCCCCGCCCCGGTGCCTTACGGCTACAGCGAGCGGCAACCACACGCGGCCTGCGAGAAGGGCAACGGGCTGCCGCTGTCACTCGCGAACACTCCGGTCGGCCAAGCCCCGCAGCCGTCAGTGTGCAACCTCCGTCACAACGAGAGCAACACGGTGACGTCGGTGAAAGAGACACCGGCCATGCACCTGCCTCAGCGCACACTTCCCCGTTGCCGGCTGTGTCAGCTCCCGAGGGAGTCGCTATGACCCTCCAGCCCTGATCGACAGCGGTGAGCTTTGATGTCGCCCGCTCATTCGGCCTCGGAGGCTCGGGCGTCGCTCCTGAGCTGGTCGCGTTGGATCCGGTGAGCGAGGGTGCGACGCACTGAGGCTGATGCGGTGATCGTGGTGGCCTTCGCGGGAATGTCGAGACCACGGCTGATCTCGTCGTACGCGTCCCGGTAGCTGCCGGGCGTCTCAGCCTGGTGCAGCATCAGGTCCTCTTCGAGAAGCCGCCGCAACTCGTCGACGTTCTGAGGAGTGAATCGCTTCCTCCCCCGGGCGATGGCGTTGACATGGCGGGTGCAGCGGGCAGTGTCGAAGGTCTCGGAGATTTCCTCGGCGAGACCCCAGAGGCGCCCTTCGAGCCATGGGGCGTCGTGCTGGTCGAGGGCGAGTCCCATCGGAGGCGATGGGGCACCCACCTTGCACTTCGTCACCTGCTTGGACACGGCGGGCTGACTCATGTTGGTGAGCTGGGCAATTCTGTCCTGGGTCCAGCCGAAGCCGACGAAGAGTTTGATCATTTCGGCGCGCAGCTTCCGCATCTCCTCGCCCGCGCGGATGACCTCGTTCATGCCGGCAAGCATGCGTTCGGCCTGTTCCTCCGTCAGCACCTCGGTGTTCTGGTGCGTGTCCTCTTCGGCTGCCATGGCCCGGTTATATACCAGAGCGCCCTGCCAGTCATAACCAGGTTGTACAACCTGGTTATGACTGGCAGGATCCAGGTCATGCCAGCCTTCTCCGCACCTGACGGAACCCAGCTCGCCTACCGCGTGATCGGAGACGGCGACCCGGTTGTCTGCCTCCCTGGGGGTCCCACGGACTCTCGCTACCTCGGCGACCTCGGCGGCCTGTCCACGCACCGTCAGCTGATCGTTCTGGATCTTCGCGGCACCGGCCGGTCCGCGATCCCCGAAGACACCTCTTCCTACCGCTGCGATCGCCTGGTCGACGACGTCGAGGCGCTACGTGAACACCTCGGGCTCCCCCGGATGGACTTGCTCGGCCACTCCGCCGGCACGAATATTGCGACGCAATACGTGGCCCGGCATCCGGAGAACGTCCGCAAGCTCGCACTGATCGGTCACAGTTCCAGAGCTGTTGGTATGGAGATCACTGGGGAGATGCGCCGCGAGCACGCGCAACTCCGGAAGAACGAGCCCTGGTTCCCGGCGGCATTCGCCGCTCTGGAAGCGATCATCGAGGGAACTGGCGGCGACTGGGAGGCCATCACGCCCTTCTTCTGGGGACGTTGGGACGCCGCGGCACAGCAGCATCACGCGGCCAGTCGGCCGAACAACAAGGAAGCTGTCGCTCTCTTCGCGGCCGAGGGCGCCTTCGACCCGGAGACCACCCGTGCCGCGCTCGCCGGTTGCGGGACACCAGCCCTGCTCCTTGCCGGAGAGTTCGACTTGAACAGCCCCTCTCAGTCAGCGGCCGAGTTCGCGACGCTGTTCCCCGATGCCACGCTCGTGGTGCAGCCGGGTGCGGGCCACTACCCCTGGCTCGACGACGCCGACCAATTCGTGGCAATCACTGCGGCATTCCTGGGGTAGAGACCTCTTCTCCCTCCACCGGCCCGGATTCGGATGCAAAACCGTATCCGCCGGTCCCCAGTGGCAGAAGCACCCTCATATGGCCACATCGCCAGAGTCACGACGGGACACGCATCCCTTGGGGAGCAGGTTCGCCGGAGTCGAGTCTCGCCTGATAGCTGTGAGGTACTGGTTCATCAGAGGTCCCGCTGGTCATAAGGCCGGCAAGTGTGACGCCCCATACCAACGACGCTCGGGCCCTGCCACAGGCCCACTGAATGTGGGAGCCACACCACCAGCAGCATCACTGCCGTCGGGAGCTGTACGAGTGCCCCTGCCAGTACGGAGTTTCGTCGCCGATCAGCGGGTCAGCGGGTCAGCGGGTCAGGCACGAATCCAAAGAAGGATGGCACGCTCCAGCCTGTGCCCCATGAACCTTGATGCTGAACTGCTGGTGTCGGCCGCCCAAGAGAGCGGGCGAGGACGGCGCCGACCGCTTGGAGCATCTCCGGGAGCAGGGCAGCGAGTTCGTCCAGGTTGCCGGCCGCAACGACGGGGCGGCGCTTTCCCCAGTGGTGCGGCCGCCGCGCCTGGACAGGGCGGGTCGGGGCCTCGCGGGCCCGGCCGCCGTCACTGCGGCCGGCCGCGAAAACGTCAGCGGCTACGTGCGTTCTGGGTACGACGCTTGAGGGTACGCCGGTAGTCCTGGAACCGGGCCTTGGCGATCACTGAGCGGTCGCCGCTGCGGAGCACGATGCCCTCGGGATGGCCGCCCGCGCCCTCGTCCAGGGCAACGCGGGTCGTCGGCAGATGATCGGCGAGGAACGTCTGCATCTCAGCAATGCCACTCGGCAGATCGCCCGCGTCCACCATGGCCAGCCGCGGGACGAGCTCGATGTCTTCGGTCTTGGCGGCCTGGGTCAGTTCGTACTCGGAGAGGAACCGCTGCCCGCCGCCCTCACGCCAGCCGGAGATCTGGGCCCGCGGCCACTCCAGGACGTCGAGCGGGACGTCGGCCACGTCGAACATGCGGTGGCCGACAGCGCGGTCACTGGTGTATTCGCGGCTGGCCGCGGTGACCTTGCCGCCGTACACCTCCAGGTACAGGACCCGGATGCCACTGGTGGGCGGGATGATGCGGTCGGCGAGGGGGCGCAGTGCGTCGGCGATACCGAGGGCGGGGTTCCCGATCAGGTCACCCCGGGCATAGAGAAGTTCCTCTCTGCTACCGAGGACGTAGTCACCGCCGGGAAAGCAGATGATCCGGCCGTTGGTGCCGTCGACCTTCTCGGTGAGGTACACATCGCCGTTGAACGCGGTCGCTTCCTCGACGAGGCCGCCGTTCTTCGGGTCGAGCACGTGATAGGTGGGGATAGACGGATACTTGGTCGCCGTGTTGAGGGAAGCGAGGTCGATGGTGCGGATCACGGTGTGCTGTCCTTCCTGATCGAGGTGAGTGTCGTGAACGTCGGGGCGGAATGCGAAAGAGGGCCGTAGCAGGAATAGCCGCACGACAGCAGGAGCCGGCATCGAACGCCCTGCAGCAGGCACAGGCCGAGGCCGCTCAGGGCGGCGGTGAGCCTCGGCATCCCACCCTGCGCCGACAGCCCGTCCGGCGAGCTCGGCCATGTCAACAGCCTCGTACGTGGCGACGGGCCACGGTGATGACGTGCGCAGCAAGCGTGCATTGTGGCCCGGCATTTGGGCAATGCGTTTTGATCTCGACGTCCACGTGACCCGCGCACATGCCGCAGTGCTGAACGTGTTGGTTGCCAGGACTGACGGCCACGCCTACTTCATCGATGCGTACCATGGGCGGCCGCGTCATTGCGACCGGCCCGCCCCGCGACAACTGCAGCCCTCATGTGGAATGCCCCGCGGGCGGCGATGGCCTCATAGCCGACAGGAGGTGGACAGGCATCGTGTGCCTGCTCCGGTGCGCTCAGGCCTGATGCATAAGCTCGGGCAGCGAAATATTCCGTATTCTGTAGGCTGTGAAGTCGGCGCAGCTACGCCGCGACAAGGAGCAGGCAAGGTCACGCCTGTCGGTGCCAGTCGGGCCCGGTGCTGCGCGTGCGAGTTCAGCCGAGGTCACGGCCGAGTCCGGGCAATCCGCAGAAACCGGGCAGACAGGCGCCAGCCTGTGGTCTGGGCGACCGCGGACCTCAACTCAGGCGGCCAACCGGGCCGTCCCGTCGTCCGGGACGTCGTAGGCGATGATTGCCGCCGACAAGGTGGGCGGTGCGTCACGCGTCCCGGTGGACGCATGGTCTCCGTCGGCGATGAGCCCGGACCAGTCCACACCGGCTGTGGCGATCACGTCGAACATACGGTTCCGCCCGAGGGCTTGAGTTCAGGTGGGGGCCGTCTGGCTGCGTCACTCGCTGACAATGGCGGTGAGGTCCGCGAGTGAAGTGATCGACCACTCCGCGGTGGCAACGACGTCGGGGTCGTCGGCCCACCAGTGGCCCCACGGTCCGCGGCGAATGTGGGCGGGCCGCAGTCCTGCCGCCTTGGCAGGGAAGACGTCGTTCGCCGGGTGGTCGCCCACGTAGACGGTTTCGTGAGGGGCGGCTCCTGACGCAGCGAGTACACGTCGGAAGAACTCCGCATCCGGCTTGGCGACATCCCACTCCGCCGAGGTGGCGACGAGGTCGGCAGGAAGGCCGAGCGCGCGGAGCATCTCGCCGGCCTTGCTGGTCTGGTTCCCGGCGACGATCACACGGATGCCGAGGTTGCGAAGTCCTTCAAGAGCAGGACGTACATCTGGGTAGAGGTCCATCTCGTCGAGGTACTCACCCTGGCCGGCTGCTTCGCGGGCAGCGTACTCGGCGGCGATGTCGATGTCCGGACGAATTATGCGCAACGCCTCTGTGTTGTCGCGACCTTGAGTGACAACGGCACCGACGAGGGCACTGACGGTGTGTCGTGGGACACCGAGCCAGTCGGCCCAGGACGCCCAGTAGCGGTCGTCTCGGGTGAGGGTTTCTCCGATGTCGAACACCACTGCGCGAATCATGGGCCGCATCCTATGCGGGCGCCCGACGCCGAGTACTGAATGTGACGGCAGTCATCAGAACTCACACGCGACTACGTGTCATCATTTCCGCCGTCGCCGAGACGTGTCTGCACCACTCCCCGACACCCGCGCTGCCAGGGGATCGCCGCCGCGGCCGAAGCCCGGCGCTGGATCCCGCACGTGCCCTGCAACAGTGGTCTTGAGTCCGGTGGGATATCCGGTACTTCGGACGGGAGTCAGTGCGCGATGCCGTCGATCAGTTCGCGTGCGCCCTGGCGCAGCAGGCTGACGGCAACGGAGGTTCCGAGGGTGGCGGGGTCGAGGGGGCCGGCCCATTCGTGGGCGTTGAGGACGGTCTTGCCATCGAGCGAGAAAACCTTGGCCTGTAGGGACAGTTCGCCGTTTCGTTCGACCTGCGCGTATCCGGCGATGGGGCTGTTGCAGTGGCCTTGCAGTACGTGGAGGAACATCCGTTCGGCGGTGGTCTCGCGGTACGTGGCAAGGTGGCCAAGTGGGCTTACGGCGTCGATCAGGGCGGTGTCGCCTTCGCGGCACTGGAGGGCCAGGATTCCGGCTCCGATCGGCGGGCACATCACCTCGGGCGACAGGATCTCGCTGATCACGTCGGTGCGGTCGATGCGTTCCAGTCCGGAAACGGCCAGGAGCAGGGCGTCGGCCTCGCCTGCGGCGAGTTTCTCCAGGCGGCGGTTGGCGTTGCCGCGCATCGGCACGCATTCCAGGTGCGGGTGGGATGCGGCCAGCTGAGCGATGCGGCGTACGGAGGAGGTACCGATCCGGGAGCCGGCCGGGAGCTGGTCGAGCTGCAGGCCGTCCGGGTGGATGAGGGCGTCGCGGATGTCGTCGCGTTCGAGGAAGGCGGCGAAGGTGGTCCCGGCGGGCAGGGGTCGGTCGGCCGGGATGTCCTTGACGCAGTGCACCGCGAGGTCTGCCTCCCCGGCCAGCAGGGCCTGGTCGACTTCCTTGGTGAACGCGCCCTTGCCCTCGACCTGGGAGAGGTCACCCATCCATTTGTCGCCGGTCGTCTTGACGGGGACGACTTCGGTGGCAGTGGCGGGGTGGAGCGCGGCCAGCTCGGCACGGACACGCTCCACCTGAGCGAGGGCCATGGGCGAGTCGCGGGACACGATGCGGATCAGCTCAGGGGCAGACATGCCGCTCACGATAGCCCGTCAGATGCGGGTTCCTATGAGCACCCCGAACCCTCATGTCGGGAGAGTTCAGGCAAGTTGACTTGATCGGGCAGGTGCGCGAGGAACATATCGACGCGGGACCGGTGGTCGCCGGGCCATGTGGATTGTGGCTGCAGGTCGTCAACGACGTGGAGACCGCCGGGTCCATCAGGTCGAGGAGATCGTCGGGGCGGTGAAACTCCCCGGGCTGGCAGTCGACGCACGCCAGGGCGAGCGGCGGTCAGCTGTTAAGTGCCGAGCCAGGTGTCGGCATCGGCCGCCACGAAGGCAATGAGCGGGTCGGCGCCGAGGCGCTCGACTGTGAGCACCGGCCTGGCGCTGTCCGCCTCGACGCTGGTCAGGCGGACGTCAGAACTCATGGTGGCTTCGTTCATCTCTGGGGACAGCGTTTGTCGACGGGTTCCGGAGTCGCCTGGAGATCAATTGGCTTGTGAATATCGATGAGAAATGACGGCAGCGACGTGGCCGGGAACGCGGGGCGGCAGGCCAGCTGTCAGGCCGGCCTGCCGCTGAGGTGCACCGACGAATGTCTCTGAGCGCGGGTACGAACATGCTCGGTGGTGCGTCCCCGAACTCGGTAAGCGGATGGACCCTCCGGTAATGTTAGTGAGGACTCTTGACGCCTTCTCGGACGGTGGGGACAGGATGATCCTTGTGACGGGTGCGACCGGCACCATTGGCCGGTACCTGGTACGGGCGCTGGCGGAGACGGACGTGCCCTTTCGGGCGCTGGTGCGGGACGCGGACAAGGGCAAGGAGCTGGACTGCGAGTTCACCATCGGAGACTTCGACGATCCGGTGTCGATGGAGTCCGCCCTGAAGGGCGTTGACCGTCTTCTGCTCAACAGCGGCGGCGCACTTCCCGTGACTGGACAACAGCCGATGATCCGGCAGCAGACCGGCGTCATCGACACGGCGCGGGCTGCCGGAGTCTCGTGGGTGGTGAAGATATCG
The DNA here is from genome assembly GCF_900091955.1 of Streptomyces sp. Ncost-T10-10d. Classification (GTDB taxonomy): domain Bacteria; phylum Actinomycetota; class Actinomycetes; order Streptomycetales; family Streptomycetaceae; genus Streptomyces. The sequence continues at coordinate 3,561 of NZ_FMDF01000036.1, read as the reverse complement.
GCGTGGCAACCCGGACCGGACGCGAAATTGTCTGTACGCCCGCATTGGGAGATCGAGCAGTACCTCAAGGCGTCCGGGCTGCGGTGGGCATCACTGCAGCCCACCGGCTACATGCAGAATTTCTTCACGGGCGAGGGCGGCTTCACCCACAGCGGTGCCCTGGAAGGTCCGTACGGTGCGGGACGTGTGGCGTACATCGACGCCTACGACATCGCCGCCTGTGCTGCGGCGTTGCTGACAGGCCCGCCCGGAGGCGGCGAAACCTACGCGCTCACCGGGCCGGAGGCGCTGACGCATGAGGAGATCGCCGCCAAACTCACCATTCCCTTCCGTGATCTGACACCTCAGGAGGCAGCTGAGGGTCTCCAGGCACAAGGGTTGCCCGGATGGTTCGTGGAAGACCTTCTTCTGCTCTACGCAGAGATGGCAGCTGGTGCGATGTCTGAGGTGACGACGGCGGTGCGGGAGCTGACCGGGCATGCGCCGCGTACGTTCGACGAGTTCCTGGCGAACGGGTAAGACACGCTCGTAGAACCGTCAATCCCGCAGCGTCAGAGATCGGAATCCAGGAGCACTGAAGGCCCGAACCGGGAGACCGCGTGTCGGGCCGACTGTTCCTCCGATGACGGCTTGCCGCCCGCCCATGAGGGCGGTAAGCCGTCGGGCGGCGGGCCCGCAGATGTGTCAGCCGGCCTTGGCGGGTTCCGCGGCCTGGGCTCGGGTGCTTGCGAGCCGATAGGAGTCGGTGCCGGTCTCGATGATGGTGCCGTTGAAGGTGAGCTGGTCGACGATGGCCGCGCAGAGACGCGGGTCGGTGAAGGTCTTCGTCCACCCTCCGAAGGACTCGTTGGAGGCGATGGCAACGCTATTCTTCTCCTCGCGTTCGGTCAGTACCGGGAAGAAGCTCGGCGCCATGGCGGTCAAGTTCCATGTATCCCAGTTCATCGATGCAGAGAAGATCAACACGGCCGTATCGGGCGATGGTCTTGTTCAGCTGCTTCTCGTCGGCAGCCTCGACCAGCTCGTTGACCAGCTTTGTAGCGAGCGTGTAGCGGACGCGGTAGCCCTTCATGGCGGCCTCGGTGCCCAGAGCGATGAGCATGTGCGACTTGCCGGTGCCGGAGTCCCCGATCAGACAGAGTGGCCGGCTTTTCTTGATCCACTCGCAGCTGGCGAGGGTGTGGACGGTCGCCGCATCAATGTTCGGGTTGGCGTCGAAGTCGAACGCCCGCAAGGACTTCTCCCGCGGGAAGCCGGCTACCTTGACCCGCCTCTCCGAGCGGCGACGGGCCCGGTCGTCGCACTCGGCCATCAGCAGCTCGGCGAGGAACCCGCGGTAGCTCATCTGGTCCTTGAGCGCCCGCTCGGCGATGTCGGAGAACTCGTTGCGGATCGACGGCAGCCGCAGCAGTCGGCATGCACTGTCGATCGCGGCGTCGGCGGCCTGCTCGGTCAAGCCTCGCTGGCGGGGCAGGGTCACTGTGCTTCTCCCTCACGGTGGTCACCGCCGCTGGTGCGACGGCGTCGGAGTAATTGGTCGTAGGGGGTCACCGAGGGCAGCGGCCTGGTGTCCGGCGGAAGGTGAGCGAGCCGCCATTCGTGCAGGGACGTCACCGTCGCTGACGACTTGCCGGAAAGCAGCCCGTCGGCCGCAGGGGTGGGTTCGGTCTCGGCCTGCGCGGCCTTGCGGGCCTCCAGCGCGACCGCGTCAGCGGTCATGGCCCCGGCACGCAGGGCTGCGGCCAGGCCGGCGACAACATGCTCATGCGGCAGGTGACGCCCCAGCAGGAGGACCTCGATCAGGGCCCGGGTGCCGTCCCGCTCGCCATGGATCTTGCGGGCCTGGCCCCACCAGGCGTCGTGGACCGGGGTGAACCTGCCTGCGGAACGGGCCTGTTCGAGTGCTGTGGAGCCGGGGAAGGCGCCGGGCTTGCGGACCAGGACTTCCAGGTAGTGGTCCAGGTCCAGACGGACAGCGCCCTTCGCGATCAGCCGTTCGTGCCGGGCCACTTCCACGTTCTGGTCGTAAACCACCAGATGAGAGGCGTGCAGCACGACCCGCACGCGTTTACCGATCAGCCGGATCGGGACCGAGTAGCGGTTGGTGCGGACCGGGATCTGGCCGTAGCGATCGACCGCGGCGTGAACACCCGGCCTGTTTCGAACGGTTCCTCGGGCAGCGGCATCAGCAGCGGCTGTTCGAGTGCGTAGTAGTCCGCGACCGTATTGGGCCTGGACCCAATGCGACGGGTGTCGTCCTGCCGGTCCCACTGTTCGACCATCTCGTTCAGCTCGGTGAGCGAGGAGACCTCGGGGACGGGGACGAAGTGGTTGCGGCGGAAGTAGCCGATCATTCCTTCGACTCCGCCCTTCTCGTGGGCGCCTTCGATGCCGGGCCGGCAGTAGAAGCTCTCGATGCCGAAGTGCGAGCGGAAAACGATCCACCGGTCGGCCTCCACTCTTCCCCGGCTCTGCCCCAGCACCCTGGCGACGGCGGCCTTCAGGTTGTCGTAACGGACCTTGGGTCCGGGGAACCCCGCCCAGGGTCCGCAGTGCGTGGACGTGGCCTTCGAAGAAGGCTTCCTGGCCGCAGGAGGCGAACACGCTTCTCTGCACCGACAGACGGAGCGCGGGGCAGTCAGTTCTATGTAGTGGGCGTGTCTATGTGGTGGGCTTGGGCCGTAGGTCCCTGGATCTCCAGGACGACAGCCGTTCCAGCGGCGGTTTGGTCTTCGTGCATGGTGATCGTTTGGCCGGGCTGAAGGTGCCGCCACTGGGAGGGGTCGAGGGGTGCGAGTCGCACCGAGGATCGCTCGCCAGGCCCCAGGAAGGGTGTGAATTCGACCCAGAGACTCGCGATGTTGAGGGCCGGTTCGCCGGTCGGGGTTCGATTTCCGATATTCCACATCGGCCGAAGAACGCCAGCTCCGGAGAAGGGAGTCTGCCGACGACCCTCACTGGCCGGCCGGAGTGTGAGGTCAGCGCGGATGATCCCGTTGCGGGTTTCGTAGCAGCGCCAACGACACCATGCCGCGCTCTTCTCCAGCTGCATCTGCTCGGCGGCCGTGGCGAGGGTCTCCCAAAAGCTGAGCTGCAGCGGGTGGACGTCGCCGAGTTCCTCCAACAGTCCGAGAGCCACCTCCCACTCGTCGTGGGTCAGGTACTCCCAGACATCATTGACCGTGATGTCGTTCTCGGTGGCGATCTCTTCAGGGACCAGCAGGGAGGCGGCTTCCAGAAGCTTGGGGACATCCATGCCCTGATTCTGGACCACGTGTCGGCGTACTCACGAAAGTGCTCAACGCTCTGCACTTCGAAATGATCACTTTCGGTGGCCTCGTCAGCCGAGGGAGCGAGGCCCGTTGACTCCTTGCTCGGCCTGCTCGCGCAGGCGGTCAGCTTGCCGCCTCTTCTCGGCGATGTGCCGCAGGCTCTCCTTCAAGGCGGCGACCTCGCCCAGCCACTGCATCCGATGGGCCTCTTCGAGTCGTTGATGAGTGTTCGCCTCAATCTCCAGCAGCCGGGGGACCTGGGCCAAGTCGAGGCGAAGCATCGGACAGC
>NZ_FMDF01000018.1 GCF_900091955.1 Streptomyces sp. Ncost-T10-10d | reverse complement strand
GTAAACGCACGGGAGGAGATCCTGTGCACCCTGTTCGCTGAAGTCCTCGGCCTGGAGAACGTGGGCGTCGACGACGACTTCTTCGCCCTCGGCGGGCACTCGCTGCTCGCCGTACGACTCACCAGTCAGATCCGGGCGGTGCTGGGGATCGAAGCGCCACTGCAGGCGCTTCTGCAAGCGCCGACGGTGGCTGGACTTGCACAGCAGCTTGGAAATGAACAGTCAGCTAGGCCGGCGTTGCGGCCGATGCGCAACCAGGAGGAGTCCTGATGATTCCGTTGTCTTTCGCGCAGCGCCGGTTGTGGTTCCTTTCGCAGCTTGAAGGCCCGAGCGCCACCTACAACATCCCGATCGCCAGGCGCCTGCCGGGCCAGGTCGACAGCGATGCACTGAACGCGGCCCTGCGGGACGTGATCGGACGCCACGAGGTGCTGCGCACGGTCTACCCGACGGCCGACGGTGAGCCGTTCCAGCGCATCCTGAAGCTGGAGGACCTGGACTGGGAGCTGGCGGTGGCCGACCTGGCACCCGCCGAACTCGACACTGCAGTCGCTGAGTTGGAGTCATACGCGTTCGACCTGGCCGACGAGGTTCCGATCCGTGCAGCGATGCTCCGGACCGGTCCGGAGGACCAGGTGCTGGTCGTGGTGGTCCACCACATCGCGAGCGACGGCTGGTCGATGGGGCCGCTGCTGCGGGATGTGACGGCTGCCTACGCCGCGCGCACCGAAGGCGTGGCGCCGGAGTGGGAGCCGCTGCCCGTCCAGTACGCGGACTACACCCTGTGGCAGCGCGAACTGCTCGGCGACGAGCAGGACCCGAAGAGCATGATGGCGCGTCAGATCGCCTACTGGCGTGACGAGCTGTCCGGCATGCCCGAGGAGCTCCACCTGCCCTTCGACCGCGCCCGCCCAGCGGTCGCCTCGCACCGCGGCTACGGCGTGCCGTTGGAGATCCCGGCAGCGGTCCATGCCCGGCTCGCCCGGGTGGCGCGCGCCGAGGACGCGACGGTCTTCATGGTTCTCCAGGCCGCGCTGGCGGTCGTACTGTCCCGTCTGGGCTCGGGTACGGACATACCCATCGGCACAGCGGTCGCCGGGCGCACCGATGTCGCGCTGGACGACATGGTCGGCTTCTTCGTCAACACCCTGGTGCTTCGGACGGACCTGTCCGGTGACCCGACCTTCACCGAGGTGCTCGCCCGGGTGCGGCAGACCGGGTGGAACGCCCTTGCGCACCAGGATGTGCCGTTCGAGAAGTTGGTCGAGGAGCTGGCCCCAATCCGCTCCCTGACCCGGCACCCTCTGGTCCAGGTCATGCTGACCGTCCACAACAACGAGCGGATCCTGCTGGAGCGCTCAGGTGCCGAGTCCGACGATTCGGCGTCGGATGCGGTGGTCGATGTGCGGGCGGCAAAGTTCGACCTCGAACTCGACTTTGTCGAAACGTTCGACCTGGACGGTGCTCCGGCGGGCCTACGCGGCTCGGTCACCGCCTCGGTGGACCTCTTCGAGCGCGGCACCGTTGCGCAGCTCGCGACGCGTGTGCGGCGGGCGCTGGAGCTTCTGGTGGCCGAGCCGAAGACCCGGCTGAGCGGCCTCGAGCTGCTCGATGCCGGTGAGCGTCGTCGGGTGTTGGTGGAGTGGAATGACACGGCGGTGGGGGTTGAGGCGTCGACGTTGTCGGGGTTGTTCGAGGCGCAGGTGGTGCGGTCGCCGGGTGCGGTGGCGGTGGTGTTTGAGGGTGTGGAGGTGTCGTACCGGGAGTTGGATGAGCGGGCGAATCGGTTGGCGTGGTTGTTGGTGGGGCGTGGGGTGGGTCCGGAGTCGGTGGTCGGCGTCGCGTTGGAGCGTGGGGTCGAGATGGTGGTGGCGTTGTTGGCGGTGGTGAAGGCGGGTGGTGCGTATCTGCCGGTGGACCCGGGTCTGCCGGCGGAGCGGGTGGCTTACATGGTCGAGACCGCTGGGGCTGAGGT
>NZ_FMDF01000181.1 GCF_900091955.1 Streptomyces sp. Ncost-T10-10d | reverse complement strand
TCGCGGCAAGATCATTGCTTGTTAGGGTTCGCCGTTTGCCTGACAACGGGCACGGCCGCCCGTGATTCTTCGGAGTGTCGAGCTTCGAAGCGTCACAGAACGGCCGTGTGAATGAGTGTGCTGGACGAGGTCGCCCGCGTCGACCCACTTGGTGTGTTGTCCGGGTTTCGCCGGGACCTCTATGACTGTTTGGAAGCGCGGGGCGACGAGTTGTTCGAGCTGGTCGACGCTCTGCTGTGCACGGACGGTCCGGTGAAGACGCTGGTCGAGTTGTCACTGGCTCCTGAACACCGGCGTGGTCATGGTGCCCTGTATGGCGGGTTGAACTGTGGGCGGCTGGATGTGGCGCGGCTGCGCAGGGCTTTGACCGGACTGGCGTTGCCCCGGGCTGCGGACGGTCGGATCGTCCTGGCCGTCGATGTCAGCAACTGGCTGCGGCCGGACGCGAACACCAGCCCGGACCGGCTGTTCTGCCACACCTATGGCCGGGGCAAGGGCTCGGCCCAGATGATCCCTGGCTGGCCCTACTCCTTCGTAGCCGCCCTGGAACCCGGGCGGACCTCGTGGACCACCATCCTGGATGTGATCCGGCTCCGTCCCTGCGACGACGAGATCGCCGTCACTGCGGCCCAGATCCGGGAGGTGGTCCAGCGAATATGTGCGGCAGGGCAGTGGACGGACGGTGACCTTCCCGTCCTGGTCGTCATGGATGCCGGTTACGACGTCACCCGTCTGGCCTTCCTGCTCGCCGACCTGCCCGTCGAACTGCTGGGGCGGATGCGCTCGGACCGCGTCCTGTACTTCCCGCCACCGCCCCAGCCACCTGGCAAGCGCGGGCGCAAACCCAAGCGCGGACCGGAATTCAAGTTCGAGGACGCCACCACCTGGCCCGCTCCGGCGATCACCACGGTCACCGAAACCACCCGCTACGGGCTGGCCACCGCCAGCGCCTGGGGTCAGCTGCACCCGCTGCTGGTCCGCCGCTCGGCGTGGGCCGACTACCCCGAGGGTGAACTACCTGTCATCGCAGGCACAGTGGTCCACCTCCGGGTCGACCATCTGCCCGGGGACCGGGACCCCAAGCCGGTCTGGCTGTGGTGGTCACGTTGCGATGCCACCGCTGCCGATGTGGACCGGCTCTGGCAATCGTTTCTGCGGCGATTCGATCTTGAACACACCTTCAGAATGATCAAGCAGACCCTTGGCTGGACCGCTCCGAAACTCCGCGACCCGACCGCGGCGGACCGCTGGACCTGGCTGGTCATCGCGGCCTATACCCAACTCCGCCTCGCCCGGCCCATGGCCGAAGACCTCCGTCGGCCATGGGAACGGCCGGCACGGCATGGACGCCTCACGCCCGCGCGCGTCCGCCGAGGATTTCGCCGCCTCCACAGGAAGACCCCTCAGCTGACCAGCGCACCGAAATCCGGCACCGCGGGCCCTGGTCGGCCGGCCGGCTCGAAGAACAGGAACCGGGCCCGCGAACGCCCCGTCGGAAAACACAGCAAAACCGACACGATGAAGGTCGGTGCGGACAGGCAGGCACCA
>NZ_FMDF01000093.1 GCF_900091955.1 Streptomyces sp. Ncost-T10-10d | reverse complement strand
GCCCGACCGCGTACGCGGCGTTCGGCGGGGTCGGCTGGGGAACCTCGATGACGATCGCGACGCCGGACGGCTCACGGGCCCCGGTGATCCGGGTGAGTTCCTCGTCGCTGGACTTGATCCGGGTGGTCCGCGGAGCGATGCCCGCATCGGCCATCAGCCGGGTCATCTCCCGCTTCTCCTCCGGCAGCACCAGGGTGACGACGCTGCCGGACTCCCCGGCACGCGCCGTGCGCCCGCCACGGTGGAGGTAGTCCTTGTGATCGGTCGGCGGGTCCACGTTCACGACCAGGTCGAGGTCGTCGACATGAATGCCGCGCGCTGCCACATTGGTCGCGACGAGCGCGGTGACCTGGCCGTTCTTGAACTGGTCCAGCGTCCGGTTGCGCTGCGGCTGCGAACGCCCGCCGTGCAGGGCAGCAGCCCGTACACCGCTGGCGAGCAGCCGCTTGGCGAAGCGGTCGGCCGCACGCTTGGTGTCCACGAACATGATCACCCGGCCGTCGCGGGCGGCGATCCTGGTGGCGACGGCCTTCTTGTCGGTCTCGTCGGCCACGTGCAGCACATGGTGCTCCATGGTGGTGACCGCGCCCGCGGACGGGTCGACCGAGTGCACGACCGGGTCGGTCAGGAACATCTTGACCAGCCGGTCGATGTTCTTGTCCAGGGTCGCGGAGAAGAGCATCCGCTGACCGTCCGGCTCGACCTGCTTGAGCAGCGCGACGACCTGCGGCATGAAGCCCATGTCCGCCATCTGGTCGGCCTCGTCGAGGACGGTGATGGCGACCTGGTCGAGGCGGCAGTCGCCGCGCTCGATGAGGTCCTTCAGCCGTCCGGGCGTGGCGACGAGCACCTCGGCGCCGCGGCGCAGCGTGCCGGACTGCTTGCTGATCGACATGCCGCCGACGACGGTGGCCAGGCGCAGGTTCACGGACGTCGCGTACGGCGTCAGCGCGTCGGTGACCTGCTGGGCGAGCTCACGGGTCGGGACGAGAACCAGTGCGAGCGGGGCGCGCGGCTCCGCGCGCCGTCCACCGGTGCGGGCCAGCAACGCGAGGCCGAAGGCGAGGGTCTTGCCGGACCCGGTGCGGCCGCGGCCGAGGATGTCCCGGCCGGCGAGCGAGTTCGGCAGGGTGGCGCCCTGGATCGGGAACGGATCGGTGACGCCCTGCGCGGCAAGGGTTTTCAGCAGGGCTGCGGGCATGTCCAGCTCGGCGAACGCCTCGACGGCGGGCAGTGCGGGGGTCATGGTTTCGGGCAGGGCGAATTCGCCCTGCGGCGGCGTGGCCCTGCGACGGGGCGACGCCTTGCCGGATCCCTTGCCGGAACCCTTAGCGGTTGCCTTTGCCGGGGCCGTGCCGCGCCCCCTCGACGGGCGGTTGCGGGCGGGTCGGTCCTGGCGTTCGGAGCGGGTCATACGGAATTGCCCTCCTGGGGGATTCCTGAGGATTCCTAGGGATTCCTGGGAACTGCGTGGGACTGCTGGGGAGCTCTGCGGGACGGCGCGTTTCTTCGCCATGTCCCGGGGACAGCACAAGCCGGGACCCGCACCTTCACGGTGCGGGCCCCGGCTGCGAGGTACGCGTCCGGCAATCAGGCCGGGACGATGTTCTCCGCCTGCGGGCCCTTCTGGCCCTGCGTGACGTCGAAGGAGACCTTCTGGCCTTCCTGGAGCTCACGGAAGCCCGAGGTGGCGATGTTGGAGTAGTGGGCGAAGACGTCGGCGCCGCCGCCGTCCTGCTCGATGAAGCCGAAGCCCTTTTCCGAGTTGAACCACTTCACGGTTCCAGTAGCCATGTCATTCTCCTAAAAGAGGTGCAGTGCCGGAAATCCGCACTTTACGAATTCCAAGTCGCCGCATTGAGCCCCATCCGGAGAAAGCCGGAAAACAATAATGCGCCTGAGGAAGCATTCCCGTCAGGCGCACATAAAGTTCATGGGTACCAAAACTGCAACTCGGCAACCGTAGCACGTTCTGCCGACCGGCGGTGGAACACGCCGCGCCGCCGGCCGACGGATTTTCTGCCCGGGCCCTTGGGGTAACTGCCCCGGAGGGAGCTCGGAACTCTGCCGAAACTGTTCCAGGAGCCGTGCCGTAGCGGTTCGGTGACCTGGTCGGTAGGCCGGTCAGGGGCCGGAGCGGAGGTCCGAGCCGTTCGGTGATCGTCACGTCGGCCTGGCCGCCGCCCTCGCACATGCTCTGCAGCCCGTAGCGGCCGCCGGCGCGCTCCAGTTCGTGCAGCGGCGTCGTCATCAGTTTTGTACCGGTTGCGCCGAGCGGGTGACCCAGGGCGATCGCGCCGCCGTTGACGTTGACCTTGTCCGGGTCGGCTCCGGTTTCTTTCAGCCAGGCCAGGACGACCGGGGCGAATGCCTCGTCGATCTCGCCCAGGTCGATGTCGCCGATGGTCATCCCGCTCTTTTTGAGCGCGTGCGCGGTGGCCGGGATCGGCGCCGGACAGCATGCGGATCGGGTCCTCGCCGCGCACCGACAGGTGGTGGATGCGGACGCGCGGGGTGAGACCGTGCTCGGCCACGGCGCGCTCGGAGGCGATGAGCAGGGCGGCGGCGATGTGTGCCTCGGCCATGACTTCTGCTCCCCGGTGAGCCCGGGTGGGGTCAGGTGTCGAGGGCGATGCCGTCCAGAACCATCGAGAGGTACTGGCGGGCGATCTCCTCGGGGCTGTGCTGTCCGCCCGGCCGGTACCAGGACGCCGCGACCCAGACGGTGTCGCGGACGAAGCGGTAGGTGAGGCGGATGTCGAGGTCGGCGCGGAAGGTCTTGTCGGCGACGCCGCGTTCCAGCGTGCCGAGCCAGGCCTTCTCGAACTTCTGCTGGGAGTCGACGAGGTACTGGAAGCGTGGCTGGGTGGCCAGGTGCTTGGACTCCTTCTGGTAGATGGCGACGGCGGCGCGGTGCCGGTCGATCTCCCGGAAGGACTCGGTGACGAGGGCCTCGATGGTCTCCCGGGGGCCGAGTCCGGCGGCCAGCACCGCGTCGTACCCGTCCCAGAGTTCGGTGAGGAAGGTCGAGAGGATCTCGTCGATCATCGATTCCTTGGAATCGAAGTGGTAGTAGAGGCTGCCCGCGAGCATCCCGGCCGCGTCCGCGATCTTGCGGACGGTGGTGGCGTTGTATCCCTGCGCGGCGAACACCTCGGCGGCGGTGGCGAGCAGTTCGCGGCGGCGCTCGGGCGAGGGGGTCACCTGGGGCTTCTTCTTGGTAGGCACCCGCCCATTCTCCGCCCGGCCGTCCTCCCGTCAGGCATGCCGGTTGCCGGCGGAGACGACTTCGCCCGTCATGTACGAGGAGTGGCCGCCGGCGGTCAGCCGGCGGGTGTGCGCGTTCAGCCGGCGGGCGTGCGCGTCGCCGATGACGATGCGGGCGCCCTCCTCAGAGGATCTCGCTCAGTGAGCCCTCGTCGTTGCCCCTTCGGAAGGTGCGCAGCGGGTGACCGGGGCGCCACACCTGGATGACCAGGGTGTCGCCGCCTTCGAGACCGGTGCGTGCCACCTCGGTCAGCTCCACCCGGAAGAGATGGAAGGGTTCCGGCGGCTTCACCTCCTCGATGAAGCGGCCCAGCACGGCGGGGTCGGTCACCTCCACCGCGCGGCCGGAGAGCCGGACGTCCCCGTCGGCCATCTCGGCGTCCGGTCCGGGGTTGGCCTGCATCGCGAACCGCGGATCGCGCAGCAGGTCCAGCGCCTTGCGCGAGTTCGGCATCATGCCGAGGAACGGCTCACCCAGCCGGAAATCCACTTCGAGGCCGGTCACGCGCGGTGATCCGTCCTTGCGCAGGGTCGCCAGGACGTGGTGCTTGTACTGCTGGAAGCGGGTACGGACGGTGTCGGCGAAGGCCGGCTCCGCCGACTGGAACTCTTCCCAGGAACTCGATGTCATGCGTCCATGGAACCTTGGAATCCCGACATCTTCTGTCTGCTTTTCCCGGCCGCACCCGATCGTCCGCGCAGCTTCCGGGCTCCCGCCGTCCGCCGGGTGCCCGTCATCCGTCCGACAGGGTGACCAGCAGGGCCCAGCCCTGGGTCCGGAGCACGCCCGGCGTTCCCTCCCGCATCAACAGCGCGTCGTAGCGGTCGAGTTCGATGCCCGAGCCGTCGACCACCGCACCGTCCTCCAGCGCGACGGCCAGAACCGCTCCGCCCTCGGGCACCGACAGCCGGACGGTGCCGCGTACCACCGCGACCTCCGCGCTCGTACGCTCCCTGCGGTACATCACATTGAAGTTCACGACCGGGCCGCCGAGCAGCCGGCCCTCCGTCTCCAGGTCACCGGGGAAGTCGTGCGGCCAGTACTGCTCGTCGACGATGTGGTGCTCGCCGCCCACCATGAGGTCCATCCCGGCGCCCTCGACCACGGTCAGCGTGCGGTCGACCCCGGGGAACGAGGAGAACGGCCCGTCCTGGGACACCTCGGCAAGGCTGACCCGCCAGTCGAAGGCGTCCAGCGGCGCACCCTCGGGGTACGCCGCGATCTCCCGGGTGACTCCCCCGCCGTTCTTCCAGGGCGTGGCGGTACGGTCGGCCGCCCGCAGCACCCGGGCCGTCACTTGACGATCCCCTGTGCCCGGGCCGCGGCCAGCCACTGCGGGAATTCGGCGACCAGCCGGTCGTACAGTTCGGCGTCCGGGACCTTGCGCGGGTCGAGTCCGGCGTGGAAGAAGCCGGCGTTGTCGATGGGGCGCTTGGCGGGCACGGCCAGTTCGTCGAGCTTGTGCAGGAAGTCGAACTGCGTACTCCGCTTGTTGCCGAAGCCGATGAACTGCCAGAACAGTGGCAGTTTCGCCGCCTTGCACAGATAGCGTTCCGCCGCGTGCTTGCTGATCGGGCCGCCGTCCGTCTGGAAGACGACGAGCGCGGGGGCGGTCGAGCCGCCGTCGATGTAGTGGTCGATGACCGCGTCCATGGCCAGGTGGTAGCTGGTCTTCCCCATGTGCCCCAGGCCGGCCACGATCTCGTCGACCCGGCCGCGGTGGTTGTCCAGGGCTATGTCGGTGACGGCGTCGATGTCCGTGGAGAAGAAGAGGACGGGGACGCGGCCGTCGTCGTCCAGATGCGCCGAGAGACCCAGCACCCGGTCCGCCAGGGCCTGGACGCTGCCGTCCTTGTAGTACTCCATCATGGAGCCGGAGTAGTCGAGCACCAGATAGACCGCTGCGCGCTCCCCGCCCATGCCGTACTTCGTCAGCGAGACCGAGGCGCTCTTGTAGAGGCTTACCAGTGCGGGGGCGGTCTCCTCCATCTTGCGGAGGCTGATGGCCGGACCTCTTGCGGCGGACGAGCCGACCATGCGGATGCTCCGATCCTCGATGTCTCAGAACCCTGAGCGTAAGGCACCCGGATATACCCGGGTCGGCGGTGTTCGCTATCTTGATCGCCGCCGTCCCCACCGGCCGCTCGTGTCCGCCCACCCGTGAAGGAGCCGCGCCGTGGAGGCCGCGATCACCACCTGTTACCGCCATCCGTCCTACGAGACGTATGTGAGCTGCACCCGCTGCGAGCGGTTCATCTGCCCCGACTGCATGCGTGAGGCCGCCGTCGGTCACCACTGCGTGGAGTGCGTGAAGGAGGGGCAACGCTCGGTCCGGCAGGCGCGCACGGTGTTCGGCGGCGCGGTGTCGAGGGCCGCTGTGCCGCTCGTCACCTACATCCTGATGGGTCTCAACATCCTTGTGTATCTGGGCGAGTTGGTCCGTCCGGGGATCGTCGACCGGTTCGCGATGCTCGGTGCGGGACTGACCGGTCCGGACGGGAGCCAGTACGTCTACCAGGAAGGTGGCTTCCCCGGCTTCGATGTGACCGGTGTGGTGGACGGCGAGTGGTACCGGCTGCTGACCGGGGCCTTCCTGCATCTCCCGCCGGACGCGTCGTCCTTCGGCTCGCTGCCGTTCGGGGTGCTGCACATCCTTTTCAACATGTACGCGCTGTGGAACCTGGGCCGGGTCGTCGAGGGGCAACTGGGCCGTGCCCGGTACCTCGCGCTGTATCTGCTGTCCGCGCTGGGCGGTTCGGTCCTGGTGTATCTGATCGCGCCGTTCGACGGCGCGGTGGGTGCCTCGGGTGCGATCTTCGGTCTCGGCGCGGCGTTCTACGTCATCAACCGGCGCCTCGGCCGGGACATGCAGGCGGTGAACCGGTTCATGGCCGGGTTCCTGATCTGGATGCTGATTTCCGCCGGATTCACCTCGTGGCAGGGCCACTTGGGCGGGCTGCTGACGGGGGGCATCGTCACGGTCGCTTACGCGTACGCCCCGGCGAAGCGGCGTACGACGATCCAGGCCGCCGCGGGTGTGGTGCTGCTCGCCGTACTGATGCTGCTGGTGGTGCTCAAGACGTCCGCGCTGACGGGCTGAGCCTGCGCCCGTCCCCGGATGCGCCACGGCGCCTGCCGAGATCGTCCGGTCGGGGACGGGCAGGCGCCGCGTTCAGTTCCGTACGCCTTTGTACGGGACGTCTTTGTGTGCCGTGATCAGACCGTCAGGGCACGGTCCGTCGGGCGGATCGGGGCTGGCAGTTCGCTGGCTCCGGTCAGGAAGCGGTCCACACCGCGCGCCGCGGAGCGGCCCTCGGCGATGGCCCACACGATGAGGGACTGACCGCGGCCCGCGTCACCGGCGACGAAGACTCCGCCGACGTTGGTGGCGTAGTCCGCGTCGCGCGCGACATTACCGCGCTCGTCGAGCTCCAGGCCGAACTGCTGGACCAGGCCGTTGGACTGGTCGGTGCCGGTGAAGCCCATCGCGAGGGTGACGAGCTGTGCGGGAATCTTCCGCTCGGTGCCGGGCTTCTGCTCCAGCTTGCCGTCCTTGAACTCCACCTCGATCAGGTGCAGGGCCTGGACGTTGCCGTCCTCGTCGCCCTCGAAGTGGGTGGTGGAGACGGAGTACACGCGCTCGCCGCCCTCCTCGTGCGCGGAGGTGACCTTGTAGAGCATCGGGAAGGTCGGCCAGGGCTGGTTGGCGTTCCGGTCCTCACCCGGCCGCGGCATGATCTCCAGCTGGGTGACGGAGAGCGCGCCCTGGCGGTGGGCGGTGCCGACGCAGTCGGCGCCGGTGTCGCCGCCGCCGATGACGACGACGTGCTTGCCCTCGGCGGTGATCGGGGAGACCGTCAGGTCGCCCTCCTGCACCTTGTTGGCGAGCGGCAGGTACTCCATGGCGAAGTGCACGCCGTTCAGCTCACGGCCCGGGACGGGCAGATCGCGGGAGACGGTGGCACCGGCGGCGATGACGACCGCGTCGTACCGGCGGCGGAGCTTGGCGGCGTCGATGTCCTTGCCGATCTCCACCTCCGTACGGAACTTGGTGCCTTCCGCGCGCATCTGCTCGATGCGGCGGTTGATGTGCGACTTCTCCATCTTGAACTCGGGGATGCCGTACCGGAGAAGACCTCCGATGCGGTCCGCGCGCTCGAAGACGGCGACCGTGTGGCCGGCCCGGGTCAGCTGCTGGGCCGCGGCGAGACCCGCCGGGCCCGAGCCGATGACGGCGACGGTCTTGCCGGAGAGCCGCTCGGGCGGCTGCGGGGTGACGTCGCCGCTGTCCCACGCCTTGTCGATGATGGAGACTTCGACGTTCTTGATGGTGACGGCCGGCTGGTTGATGCCGAGCACACACGCCGACTCGCACGGGGCCGGGCAGAGCCGCCCGGTGAACTCCGGGAAGTTGTTCGTGGCGTGCAGGCGCTCGGACGCCGCAGTCCAGTCCTCGCGGTAGGCGTAGTCGTTCCACTCGGGGATGAGGTTTCCGAGCGGGCAGCCGTTGTGGCAGAACGGGATGCCGCAGTCCATGCAGCGGCCGGCCTGCTTGCTGATGATCGGGAGCAGCGAGCCCGGAACGTAGACCTCGTTCCAGTCCTTGACGCGCTCGCCCACGGGGCGGGTCTCGGCGACCTCGCGCCCGGTGGTCAGGAAGCCCTTGGGGTCAGCCATTGGTCGCCGCCTCCATCATCTTCTCGGTGGTCTCCTGTTCGGAAAGACCGGCGAGCTCAGCGGCGTCCTTGGCGGCGAGCACTGCCTTGTAGGTGGATGGGATGATCTTGCTGAAGCGGGAGACACCGCCGTCGGCGCTGTCCCACTCGGCAAGCAGCTTCTCGGCGACCGTGGAACCGGTCTCCTCCTGGTGGCGGCGCACCACATCGTGCAGCCACTGCTTGTCGGTGTCGGAGAGGGTCTCGATCGCACCGAGGTTGCCGACGTTGACGTTGTCGCGGTTCAGGTCGACGACGTACGCGACGCCGCCCGACATGCCTGCGGCGAAGTTGCGTCCGGTCTCGCCGAGCACGACGGCGTGCCCGCCGGTCATGTACTCGCAGCCGTGGTCGCCCACGCCTTCCGAGACGACCGTCGCGCCGGAGTTACGGACGCAGAACCGCTCGCCGGTCCGGCCGCGGAGGAACAGCTCGCCGCCGGTGGCGCCGTAGGCGATGGTGTTGCCCGCGATGGTGGAGTACTCGGCGAGGTGGTCGGCGCCACGGTCCGGGCGGACGATGACGCGGCCGCCGGAGAGGCCCTTGCCGACGTAGTCGTTGGCGTCGCCCTCCAGGCGCAGCGTCACACCGCTCGGCAGGAACGCGCCGAACGACTGGCCGGCGGAGCCGGTGAAGGTGACGTCGATGGTGTCCTGCGGCAGGCCGGCACCGCCGAACTTCTTCGTCACCTCGTGGCCGAGCATGGTGCCGACGGTCCGGTTGATGTTCCGGATCGCGATCTGGGCCCGGACCGGCTGGGCGGCCTCGGCGCTCTCCGCGTTCAGGGCGTCGGCGGCGAGCTTGATCAGCTCGTTGTCGAGGGCCTTGGCGAGACCGTGGTCCTGCTCGACCAGCTGGTGCCGGACGGCACCTTCGGGCAGCTCGGGAACGTAGAACAGCGGCTCCAGGTCGAGGCCCTGCGCCTTCCAGTGCGTGATCGCACGGTCGGTGTCGAGCAGCTCGGCGTGGCCGACGGCCTCTTCGATCGTACGGAAGCCCAGCTCGGCGAGGAGCTCACGGACTTCCTGGGCGATGAACTCGAAGAAGTTGACGACGTACTCGGCCTTGCCGGAGAACCGACTCCGCAGGACCGGGTTCTGGGTGGCGATGCCGACCGGGCAGGTGTCCAGGTGGCAGACCCGCATCATGACGCAGCCCGAGACGACGAGCGGCGCGGTCGCGAAACCGAACTCCTCGGCGCCCAGCAGCGCGGCGATGACGACATCGCGGCCGGTCTTCAACTGGCCGTCGGTCTGCACGACGATCCGGTCACGCAGACCGTTGAGCAGCAGGGTCTGCTGGGTCTCGGCGAGGCCGAGCTCCCAGGGGCCGCCCGCGTGCTTCAGCGAGGTGAGCGGGGATGCGCCCGTTCCGCCGTCGTGGCCGGAGATCAGGACGACGTCCGCGTGCGCCTTGGAGACACCCGCGGCAACCGTGCCGACACCGACCTCGGAGACCAGCTTCACATGGATGCGGGCCGCCGGGTTGGCGTTCTTGAGGTCGTGGATCAGCTGAGCCAGGTCCTCGATGGAGTAGATGTCGTGGTGCGGCGGCGGGGAGATCAGACCGACACCCGGGGTGGAGTGCCGGGTCTTCGCGACCCACGGGTAGACCTTGTGGCCGGGCAGCTGGCCGCCCTCGCCGGGCTTGGCACCCTGCGCCATCTTGATCTGGACGTCGTCCGCGTTGACCAGGTACTCGCTGGTCACACCGAAGCGGCCGGAGGCGACCTGCTTGATCGACGAGCGGCGCGCCGGGTCGTAGAGCCGGTCGGCGTCCTCGCCGCCCTCACCGGTGTTGGACTTGCCGCCCAGCTGGTTCATGGCGATGGCGAGGGTCTCGTGCGCCTCACGGGAGATCGAGCCGTACGACATGGCGCCGGTGGAGAAGCGCTTGACGATGTCGGAGACGGACTCGACCTCGTCGACCGGGATCGCCTCGCGGTCGCTCTTGAAGCCGAACAGACCACGCAGCGTCATCAGGCGCTCGGACTGCTCGTTCACCCGGTCCGTGTACTTCTTGAAGATGTCGTACCGCTTGTTGCGCGTGGCGTGCTGGAGGCGGAAGACCGTCTCCGGGTCGAACAGGTGCGGCTCGCCCTCGCGGCGCCACTGGTACTCGCCGCCGATCTCCAGCGCGCGGTGCGAGGCGGAGATGCCGGAGGCGGGGTAGCCCTTGGCGTGCCGGGCGGCGACCTCCTTGGCGACGACATCGAGTCCGGCGCCGCCGATCTTGGTCGCGGTGCCGTGGAAGTACTTCGCGACGAAGTCCTCGTCCAGGCCGACGGCCTCGAAGACCTGGGCACCCCGGTAGGAGGCGACGGTCGAGATGCCCATCTTGGACATGACCTTCAGGACGCCCTTGCCGAGCGCGTAGATCAGGTTCCGGATGGCCTTCTCGGGCTCGATGCCCTCGATGAACGTACCGGCGCGGACCAGGTCCTCGACGGACTCCATCGCCAGGTACGGGTTGACCGCGGCGGCGCCGTAGCCGATCAGCAGCGCGACGTGGTGGACCTCGCGGACGTCCCCGGCCTCGACCAGCAGACCCACCTGGGTGCGCTGCTTGGTGCGGATGAGGTGGTGGTGGACGGACGAGGTGAGCAGCAGCGACGGGATCGGGGCGTGCTCGGCGTCGGAGTGCCGGTCGGAGAGGACGACCAGGCGGGCGCCGTCCTCTATGGCGGCGTCGACCTCGGCGCAGATCTGTTCGATCCGCGCGGCAAGGGCTTCGCCGCCGCCGCCGACCCGGTAGAGACCGGAGAGCGTGGCGGCCTTCATGCCCGGCATGTCGCCGTCGGCGTTGATGTGTATCAGCTTGGCCAGCTCGTCGTTGTCGATCACCGGGAACGGCAGCGTGACGCTGCGGCACGAGGCGGCGGTCGGCTCCAGCAGGTTGCCCGACGGGCCGAGCGTGGAGCGCAGCGAGGTGACGAGCTCCTCGCGGATGGCGTCCAGCGGCGGGTTGGTGACCTGTGCGAACAGCTGGGTGAAGTAGTCGAAGAGCAGCCGGGGCGCTCGGAGAGCGCGGCGATCGGCGAGTCCGTGCCCATCGAGCCGAGCGGCTCGCCGGCGGTGCGGGCCATCGGCGCGAGGATGACGCGGAGCTCTTCTTCGGTGTAGCCGAAGGTCTGCTGGCGACGGGTGACGGAGGCGTGCGTGTGCACGATGTGCTCCCGCTCGGGGAGGTCCTCCAGCTCGATCTCGCCGGCCTCCAGCCAGTCCTGGTACGGCTGCTCGGCGGCGAGCGCGGCCTTGATCTCGTCGTCCTCGATGATGCGGCCCTCGGCCGTGTCGACGAGGAACATCTTCCCGGGCTGGAGGCGGCCCTTGCGGACGACCTTCGCGGGGTCGATGTCCAGGACACCCACTTCGGACGAGAGCACGACGAGGCCGTCGTCGGTGACCCAGTAGCGGCCGGGGCGCAGACCGTTGCGGTCCAGGACCGCGCCGACCTGGGTGCCGTCGGTGAAGGTGACGCAGGCCGGGCCGTCCCAGGGCTCCATCATCGTGGAGTGGTACTGGTAGAAGGCGCGCCGGGCCGGGTCCATCGAGTCGTGGTTCTCCCACGCCTCGGGAACCATCATCAGCACCGAGTGCGGCAGCGAACGGCCACCGAGGTGGAGCAGCTCCAGGACCTCGTCGAAGGAGGCGGAATCGGAGGCGTCCGGGGTACAGACGGGGAAGATCCGGTCCAGCTGCGCAGCCCCGAAGAGGCTGGTGGCGAGCTGGGACTCGCGGGCCTTCATCCAGTTGCGGTTGCCCTTGACCGTGTTGATCTCGCCGTTGTGCGCGACGAAGCGGTACGGGTGGGCGAGCGGCCAGCTCGGGAATGTGTTGGTGGAGAACCGCGAGTGGACCAGTGCGACGGCGGTGGCGAAGCGGCGGTCGGAGAGGTCGGGGAAGAACGGCTCCAGCTGCCCGGTGGTGAGCATGCCCTTGTAGACGATCGTGCGGGCGGAGAGCGAGGGGAAGTACACCCCGGCCTCCCGCTCGGCGCGCTTGCGCAGCACGAAGGCCTTGCGGTCGAGCGCGATGCCGGTGCTCTCGCCGTCCGCGACGAAGAGCTGGCGGAACTCGGGCATGGTGGCGCGGGCGCCCTTGCCGAGGATGTCCGGGGTGACCGGGACCTGGCGCCAGCCGAGGACCTTGAGGCCCTCCTCGGCGGCGATCTTCTCAAGCTTCCGGACGGCCTCGGTGGAGTCGTCCGCGGGGAGGAAGGCGATACCGACGGCGTAGGCACCGGCCTCCGGGAGGTCGAAGGCGGCCTCGTCGCGGAGGAAGGCGTCCGGGACCTGGAGGAGGATTCCGGCGCCGTCACCGGAGTCGGGCTCGGATCCGGTGGCACCGCGGTGTTCGAGGTTGCGCAGTACGGTCAGCGCCTGCTCGACCAGCTCATGGCTGGCCACACCGGTCAGAGTGGCCACGAACCCGACGCCACAGGCGTCGTGCTCGTTACGGGGGTCGTACATCCCCTGCTGGGCGGGGCGACCGTCCATGGGCGACCAGGCGTCGGTACGCATCGGCTCTCCCGTCGTCGTCGTGGCATATGCAGTGCCGAGGGACGACGTTGGCCCTCTGCGAAATTTCGTGCGGGTTACATGATGGGGCGCTTCTCAAGAAGTGGATAGCCCGTTCCAACATGCGGACACCGGATGAGGCGGTGAGGGTGGGTCGCAGTCGGAGGAATCGGCGCCCGGGGGACCGCAGAGAGCAGGCGTCGTTGCCCGCGGTGTCTACGGCTCATGCCCGGCGGCAAAGGAAACGAAACCGCCAGGTAACGGCTAATTATGCGCAGCCTTGTATAGAGACTCATTTTACGCCGGGGAAAGCCGTCAGCCCAGAGGCGGAAGCCAAGACGTACGTCACACGGATGGCGGACGCATGACGGAAACAAGCCCGACCTCCCATTTGCCGGCCGGGCTGAAGCCCGTCCGGCATCTGGAGGACAAAGCCTTCAGCCGGACGGGCCCGATGTCACGCTCCTGCCGCGGAGCCCTAGCCTCCGACGGCCACACCGAACAACGTGCCCAGACCGTAGGTGATCGCCGCCGCGGCCCCGCCCAGCACCAGCTGACGCAGCCCGCTGTACAGCCAGCTGCGCGCCGTCACCCTGGCCACCACCGCACCGCAGGCGAACAGCCCGACCAGCGCGAGCAGCACGGCCGGCCACAGCGCACTCGCACCGAGCAGATACGGCAGTACGGGCAGCAGGGCGCCCAGCGCGAACGCACCGAACGATGACACGGCGGCGACGAGCGGCGAGGGCAGATCGCCCGGGTCGATGCCGAGCTCCTCGCGGGCATGGATCTCCAGGGCCTGCTCCGGGTCGCGCGACAGCTGCCGTGCGACCTCGCGGGCGAGCTCGGGCTCGACGCCACGGGACTCGTAGAGCTCGGCGAGCTCCCGCTCCTCGTCCTTGGGGTGCTTGCGCAACTCGCGCCGCTCGACGTCGAGTTCGGCCTCGACGAGCTCGCGCTGCGAGGCGACGGAGGTGTATTCGCCGGCCGCCATGGAGAACGCACCGGCGGCCAGGCCCGCCAGACCGGTGATCACAATCGTCTGCTGGGAGACGGCACCGCCCGCGACGCCGGTCATCAGCGCGAGGTTGGAGACCAGCCCGTCCATGGCACCGAACACTGCCGGGCGCAGCCAGCCACCGTTCACATCGCGGTGGCTGTGGTTGTCGCGGTGCGCCTCGTGCAGTACGGCGTCGGTCTCGATGATGGACACAGCTCTCCCCTTCTCCGGCAGCGGGTTTCACGCGCTCCGCCCCCGCTCAACACCATCGAAAGTACGCACGAAAATGGCCCCCCGCCAGCAAGGCAGGCCGTACTTACCTGCCCCTGTGACCAGGTGAGTACGGCCTGACTTACCGCCTCTGAGCCGTCATCCGACTGGCCCTTTTGTTGCGATTATCGGCCTCTGTCGGGGCTCCGCGTGGCACAGATCGAGCAGGCACGAGAACTGGCTCGGTGTGAGCGAAGGGTCGACGCGATGGGGTTGACTGCAGGAAATCCGGCAGAGCCGCGAACGGGCGGTACGGAGGCGGCGGGACGGGGCGGCGACGGACCGGGGCGAGGTGTCGCGGGGAGACCTGGGCGACCGGGCCCGGGGCTCCCTGCTCGGTCTCGCGGTCGGTGACGCGCTGGGCGCACCGGCGGAGAATCTGCGGCCGTCCGAGATCCGTCGTCGCTGGGGCCGGATCGAGGGCTTCGTGAGCGACGACCCCGCGGGAACGGACGACACGGAGTACGCGATCTTCTCCGGGCTGCTGCTCGCCCGGCACGGTTCGGCGCTGACCGTCACCCATGTGGAGCGGGCCTGGCATCTGTGGATCGCCGACCTGGACGAGGGGCCGTTCCGCGGCGCCGGGTTCAGTGAGCGGGGCACCCTGGAGAATCTGCGCCGGGGCCTCGCCGCCCCGATCTCCGCCCAGCACCGGCATGCCTGGAGCGACGGCCTGGCGATGCGGGCGGCGCCGTTCGGCGTCTTCGCGGCGGGCCGGCCGGACGAGGCGGCGCGGCTGGTCGCGGTGGACGGGCGGGTCAGCCATGACGGGGAGGGCATCTACGGCGGCCAGGCGGTGGCGGCCGGGGTGGCCGCCGCGATGGTGGGCGCCGGGGTCGCGTCGGTGATCGCCGCCGCGCTGTCCGTCATTCCCATGGACTCCTGGACAGCGCGCTCGCTGCGGCGCGCGGTGGCGGCCGCACAGCGCACGTACCCCGACCGGCTCACCGGGGAACGCGCGGTGCG
Source organism: Streptomyces sp. Ncost-T10-10d (assembly GCF_900091955.1). Taxonomy (GTDB): domain Bacteria; phylum Actinomycetota; class Actinomycetes; order Streptomycetales; family Streptomycetaceae; genus Streptomyces. The sequence continues at coordinate 11,712 of NZ_FMDF01000093.1, read as the reverse complement.
CTCCGCGGTCGTCGTCGGCGGCTATCCGTGGACGGACCTGGCGCCCGAGGCGGTCGGTCTGGCCTTCGGCGCGTTCGCGGCGGCGCGCGGCGACTTCCGTACGGCGGTGCTGACCGCGGTCAACATGGGCCGCGACGCGGACACGACGGCCGCGGTGGCGGGGGCCCTGGCCGGCGCCCTGCATGGGGCGTCCACGATTCCGCGGCACTGGGGGGAGGCGATCGGCCCGGTCCGGGGCACCTGCCTGCCGTCGATGCGGGGCTACCACGTCCTGGACATCGCGGAGTTGCTCACCCCGGACGACGCGGACGAGGTGTACAAGGGCGCGCGGGACGACGCCGGTACGCCGGAGGGCGACCCGGCGCGGGGCGCCGGCACCGGCACCGAGTACGCGCCGCCCGGCACCCTGTCCGCAGTCTCCCCCATCACGGGCGCAACGGTGGTGGAGTGATGACCACCGCGCGCGGCACTCAGGAGGGCCCCCACCGGGACGCCCCGCACGATGCCTCCCGTATCCGCACCCGGCCCGCCCCCGGGCGCAGGGCCCGGACCGAGGGATTGTTGCTCGGGCTCGCCTCCGGGGACGCCGCCGGGTGGCCGGCCGCGCGGCACCGGGCCGCCAGGATGCCCGAGTGGACCCGGCGCCTCACCCGGGAGCTCGACACCTTCGCCGAGCAGAACGCCACGACCACGCTGCCCGTACCCATCGCGCTCAACCAGCCGCCCGAACCCCTGCGCCTCGGGCCCTCCGACGACGCCGAATGGGCGGCATTCGCCGCCGGGACCGTGCTCACCTCGGCGGCCGGTCCGCTGCACGGGCTGTCCCCCGAACGCCGGATGCGGGCCGCCATCGACGTCGCCTGGAACGCTCTGGCGGCCGAGGTCGCCGCGGCTGCCGCCCGTGCCCCCGAGGTCGAGTCCGCGGTGCTCCCCCTGCGCGCCCGGATCTCGGTGCGGGCCGGGCTCGGCAATCTCGCCGCCGGGTTGCGCCCGCCCGCCACCGGGCACGACAACCCGCACTACTTCGACGACGCGGCCTGCGTACGGGCCGCCGTGCTCGCCGTCGTCCACCCCGCGGACCCCGCCGCAGCCGCCGACCTCGCCGAGTTCGACGCCCGCTACACCCAGGACGGCGACGGTGTGCACGGTGCCCGCGCGATGGCGGCCGCGATCGCCGAGGCCCTGGGCGGTGCGGACGTGGACACCGCGGTGAACGCCGCGCTCGCCCAGCTCCCCGACGGCACGGAGATCGCCCGCAACGCCGCCCACGCCGTCCGGATCGCCCGCGACTTCGTCGGCGAGGCGGCCGGCGCGTTCGCCCTCGTGCCGGTGCTGGAACATCAGATCGTGGACCACGTCTACAGCTACGGGATCGCCGCCGCGGAGACCGTCCCGGTCGCCCTCGCCCTGGCCACCGCGGCCCGCGGCCAGATCGCCCAGGCCATTCCCGCAGCTGCCTGCCTGTCACGGGTGGCCGACTCGGCGCCCGCGCTGGCCGGCGCTCTGACCGGCGCGCTCGGCGGCATCGGCGCCCTCCCGGACGGCTGGCGGGAGGCCTGCCGCACGCTGGCGGGGTGCGCGCTGCCCCGACTCGCGGGGACCGATCTCGTCGAACTCGCCGGGTTGCTGGCAGACGCGGAACCGAAGCCCACGGGTGGACAATTCGGACATGACATCCACGACGCCCACGCGGTCCGAGGCGAGGACCACGGCACTCACACTTGATGAACGGATCACGGGAGCGCTCGTCGGCGCCGCGGTCGGCGACGCGCTCGGCGGTCCGGTCGAGGGCCGGCCCCCCGAGCAGATCGTGGCACGCCACGGCGGGCGGATCAGCGGCATCGTCGGCCCGTGGGACGGCGACGACTGGCGTACCGCCCGCCCCATCGCCCCGTACCACAAGGGCGACGGACACGTCACCGACGACACTTTGATGACCCATGCGCTGGTACGGGTGTACGGCACCGTGCGCGACCATCTCGACGCGTACGCGATCGCCGACCATCTCGTGCCGGAGCTGATCTCCACCCCCCGTTGGATCCCGGAGCTGGAGGCCGACGCGCTGCCGCTCCAGCGGATCTTCCTCGCCGAGAAGTGGATCGTCGCGCGGCTGCACTACGGGCATGTCGATCCGCGCGAGGCGGGCTCCGGAAACATCGTCAACTGCGGTGCGGCGATGTACATGGCACCGGTCGGTCTGGTCAACGCCGCCCACCCGCAGGCCGCGTACGCCGAGGCGCTGGATATCGCCGGTGCCCATCAGTCCTCGTACGGCAGGGAGGCGGCCGGAGTCCTCGCGGCGGCCGTCGCCGCCGCCTGCGCCCCGGACGCGACGCCCGCCACCGTCGTCGACACCTGTCTGTCGCTCGCCAAGGACGGGACGCGCGCCGCCATCGAGGCGGTGTGCGAAGTGGCCGTACGGCACCGTGACTTCGAGTCGGCGCTGGCCCCGCTGCGTACCGCCGTCGCGCCTTTCGACACCGTCGGCCCCGACTACCGCGCCCCGTCCCTCGGCGCCCGCCGGCCGTCCCGGCTGCACTCCATCGAGGAGCTCCCCATCGCGCTCGGCATGCTGCTGGTCGCGGACGGCGACTACCGGCACGCCGTCCTCGGCTCGGTCAACTACGGCCGGGACTGCGACTCGATCGCCACGATGAGCGGCGCGATCGCGGGCGCGCTCCACGGGGAGCGGGCGATCCCCGCCGCCTGGGTGAGAACGGTCGCCGAGGCCAGCCGGCTCGATCTGCACGCCCCCGCCCGGACCCTGGCCGACGTCTCCCGCGACGTGTTCGTACGGGACACGGCCCGGCGCCGTGCGCACGAGTCGGCGTTCGCCGCGCTGGTGGGTACGCCATGAAGGTACGGGTGACGTGGGTGCAGCCCGAGGACCTGGTCGGGCACGAGCTGCGCCAGGCGGCCGAGGACGGACGGGACGCGCGAGCCATCGCGCGCCGGTGGTACGAGGCGGGCGGCGCCCCCGCCCCGGAGCGCGCGGGCGCGTCGACCCCCTGCGGCACCCGAGCTGCGCGCGCTCGCCGAACGACTGCTCGACGAACTCGCTCTGCTGGAATCACCGTTGGAGGCTGACGAGCCGACGGAGCTGACCGCGATCCGGGCCGCCTGCCCGGACTGGCCGGCCCCCCGCACGGACCCGCCGCCGGTGAGTCAGGACCGCCTGCACGCCGCCTGGCTGGGCCGGGCCGCGGGCTGCCTGCTCGGCAAACCCGTCGAGAAACTGCCGCTCGCCGGCATCCGCGCACTGGCACGCGCCACCGGCAACTGGCCGCTGGCCACCTGGTTCACCGCCAAGGGGCTGCCCGCCGAACTCGCCGCCACCTACCCCTGGAACCGACGCTCCGCACCCACCTCCCTGGCCGAGAACATCGACGGCATGCCGGAGGATGACGACCTCAACCACCCGCTCCTCACCCTCCTGTTGCTCCAGCGGTACGGCCCGTCCTTCACCACCTGCGATCTCGCCCGGCTCTGGCTCGACGAACTCCCGGCCGGCCGGACGTTCACCGCCGAGCGGATCGCGTACCGCAACCTGCTCGACGGGATCGAGCCCCCGCACACCGCCAGGTACCGCAACCCGTTCCGGGAGTGGATCGGTGCCCAGATCCGGGCCGATGTGCACGGCTGGACGCATCCGGGCGACCCGTCGGCCGCGGCGGAGCAGGCACACCGGGACGCCGTCCTCACTCACACCGCCAACGGGGTGTACGGAGCGATGTTCACCGCCGCGGCGCTCGCCGAGGCGGCCGGCGGTGAGAGTGGTGTGCACGGCGCTCTGGCCGCCGGGCTGCGTGTGGTCCCGCCGCGTTCACGGTTCGCGCACGCGGTGCGCCTCGGCGTCGGGGCGGCCCGCGGCGAGAGCGACTTCGACGCGGTGGCCGACCGGCTGCACGCCGAGTACGGCGGCTACCACTGGGTCCATGTGCTGCCCAACGCCGCACTGCTCGCCGCCGCTCTCACGCACGCCGACGGCGACTTCTCCGACTCCATCTGCCGTGCCGTGTCGGGTGGTTGGGATACCGACTCGAACGGCGCGACTGCCGGTTCGCTCGCCGGTCTGCTGGCCGGGAGCCCCGACGCGCTGCCCGACCGCTGGACCACCCCGCTGAAGAACCGCCTCGCCACATCCGTCCCCGGTTTCGACTCCATCGGCTTCGACGCACTCGCCGGACAGACCCACCGGCTCACCCACAAGGAGGCACACCGCCCATGACCGGCATCGCGGTGCTCGGCAGCACCAATATGGACCTTGTCGCATACGTCGCACGGGCTCCGGAGCGCGGAGAGACCGTCACCGGACGGGAGTTCCGCACCATCCCCGGCGGCAAGGGCGCCAACCAGGCCGTCGCCGCCGCCCGCGCGGGCGGCGAGGTGATGATGATCGGCGCGGTCGGCGACGACGAGTACGGCACCCTGCTGCGGTCCAACCTGGAGCACGCCGGCGTCGACACCGATCTGCTGCACACCGCGGAAGGCCCCAGCGGCACCGCGCACATCGTCGTCGACGACATGGGCTCCAACTCCATCGTGGTGATCCCCGGCGCCAACGGCACCGTCACCGCTCTCGGCCCCGGTGAATCGGCCGCCATCGCCGGGGCCGATCTGCTGCTCCTCCAGTTGGAACTGCCGCTGCCCGCCGTGATGGAGGGCGCGCGGGTGGCCCACGCCCAGGGCGTACGGACCATCCTCACCCCGTCCCCCGTACAGCCCCTGCCTTCCGAACTCCTCGACTGCATCGATCTGCTGATCCCCAACGAGCACGAGGCGGCCGAGCTCACCGGCTCCGCGGATCCCCATGCGGCAGCACAGATCCTGCTCAGCCAGGTCCCGGCGGTCGTCGTCACACTCGGCTCGAAGGGCTGCCTCTACGCGGCCCGGGGCGGCGAACCCATCCTCCTTCCCGCCCCCGAGGTCACCGCCGTCGACACCACCGGGGCCGGGGACACCTTCGTCGGCACGCTCGCCGTGGCGCTCGGCGAGCGACGGCCCGTACCGGAGTCCATCGCGTGGGCGTCGTCCGCCGCCGCGCTCTGCGTACAGAGGCCGGGCGCCTCGACCTCCATGCCGTACCGCAGCGAGATCGACGCCGCATGAACGCGACTGCGCAGGCACCTCTGACCGGACTGCGGGTCATCGACCTCGCCACGCTCTTCGCAGGCCCCCTCTCCGCCACCATGCTCGGCGACTTCGGCGCCGAGGTGATCAAGGTCGAACATCCGCGCAAGCCGGATCCGTCGCGCGGGCACGGCCCCACGAAGGACGGCGTCGGCCTGTGGTGGAAGCTGCTCGGCCGCAACAAGCGCAATCTGACGCTCGATCTGTCCAGCCCCGGCGGGCGCGACATCCTGCTCCGGCTGGCCGCCGGGACCGATGTGATCATCGAGAACTTCCGGCCCGGGACGCTGGAGCGCTGGGGCCTCGGCTGGGCGGAACTGCACGCCGTCAACCCCCGGCTGGTGCTGGCCAGGGTCACCGGCTTCGGCCAGTTCGGCCCGTACGCGCACCGCCCCGGTTTCGGCACACTGGCCGAGGCGATGAGCGGATTCGCCGCGATCACCGGCGAACCGGACGGGCCGCCCACGCTGCCGCCGTTCGGGCTCGCCGACTCGATCGCGGCACTGGCCACCGCGTACGCCGTGATGGCCGCACTCGCCGGACGCGACAGGAGCGGGGAGGGGCAGATCGTCGACATGGCGATCATCGAGCCGATTCTGACGGTGCTCGGCCCGCAGCCGGTCTGGTACGACCAGCTCGGCTACGTACAACCGCGCACAGGCAACCGCTCCCGGAACAACGCCCCGCGCAACACGTACCGCACATCCGACGGCCACTGGGTGGCCGTCTCCACCTCCGCGCAGTCGATCGCCGAACGCGTCATGCGTCTGGTCGGCCGGGCCGAGCTGATCGACGAACCCTGGTTCGGCTCCGGCACCACCCGCGCCGAGCACTCCGACGAGCTCGACGCGGCGGTGGGCGACTGGATCGCCCGGCACACCCGTGAGGACGCGGTCTCCGCGTTCGAGAAGGCGGAGGCGGCGATCGCACCCATCCACGACATCCGGGACGTGATGGAGGACCCGCAGTACCGGGCCCTGGACTCCATCACCGAGGTCGACGACCCGGAGCTGGGGCCACTACGGATGCAGAACGTCCTGTTCCGTCTCTCGGGGACACCGGGCGCGATCCGCTGGGCGGGCCGGCCGCACGGTGCGGACACCGACGAGATCCTCACCGGGCTGGGTCTGTCGGGCCCGGAGATCGCCGCGCTGCGGGCGGAGCAGGTCCTGTGACGGCGACGGTCCCCCTCACCTTGCTGTACGTCCCCGGGGACCGGCCCGAGGTGGTGCGCAAAGCGCGCGACTCGGGAGCGGATGTGGTGATCGTCGATCTGGAGGACGCGGTCGCGCCGGACCGCAAGGAGTACGCACGGTCCGCCACCGCCGAGCTCCTGTCCGAGGCGGTCGAGGAGACGGCGGCGCCGATCCATGTCCGGGTCCACACCGAGGCGGACATCCTCGCCCTGGCCGGGCTGCCGGGCCTCGCCGAACTCCGGCTGCCGAAGATCACGCATGCGGCGTCCGTCCATCACATCGCGGCTGTGGCACCGGGGGTCGCGCTCTGCCCGCTGCTGGAATCGGCGCTCGGCATCGAGCACGCGTACACGGTTGCCGCCTCCCATCCCCAGGTCCGCTCCATCGCCCTGGGCGAGGCGGACCTCCGGGCCGATCTGGGGGTGCGGGAGGACGCCGGGCTCGACTGGTCGCGCAGCCGGGTCGTGGTCGCCGCCCGCGCGGCCGGGCTCGCGCCACCCACCCAGTCGGTGTTCCCGGACGTACGGGACCTGGACGGCCTCCGGGCGTCCTGCGCGCATGGCCGGGCGCTGGGTTTCCTGGGCCGGGCGGCGATCCATCCCCGCCAGCTCCCGGTCATCGAGCGGGCGTTCCGCCCGACGGCACAGGAGGTCGAGGCGGCGAAGGAGATCGTGGCGGCGGCCGTGACGGACGAGGGCGCGCTGGCTCTCCCCGACGGCCGGTTCGTCGACGCGGCGGTAGTGGCATCGGCCCGCCGCACGCTGACGCTGGCACAGACACAGGGTGGCGGGTGAGGTGTGGACGGGTTCCGGCACGGTCCCACCCACCTGAGAGGTCCGTCCTCGATCGCACGGGCGGGCTTGATTCTGTCCACCCGGCGTTCGAGCACAGGCGCGGGTTCGGTCCCTCCGCCCGGCGACCGCGAACACCGACGGTGCAAGGCCGAAATCAAGCCCGCCGAGGGGTTCCTCCCACGCTCCCTCGACGCCATGGATCGAGGACACGATCTCGGTCGCGGGCCCGCATGAAGCGTGGGGCCCCGAACCATACGGTTCGGGGCCCCACCTGCAAGCGCACACGGCTCAGCCGTTCTTCGCCGCCTCCGCGGTGCCGTTCTTCTCCGGCGCCATTGCCGCACTGTCCTCGGCGTGCCCGGCATCACCGTCCGCGTCCGCCTCCGGGGCAGCGTCGGACACGGTGGCGCCGTCCGCGTCGCCCGCGACGTCACCGCCCTCCGCGCCCTCGTCGACTTCGGCGTCCACCGCGTTCGGTTCCACGATCTCCTCGCGCCCCGGCCGTACCTTCGCCGAGATCACGATGTACGCCACCGCCAGCACGAACACGATCCCCGCGGTCCACACATTGAGCCGTACGCCCAGGATGTGGTGGGCCTCGTCGACCCGCATGTACTCGATCCAGCCCCGCCCCGCGCAGTACGCGGCGACGTACAGCGCGAACGCCCGGCCGTGTCCGAGCCTGAAGCGCCGGTCCGCCCAGATCACCAGCAGGGCGACGCCGATGCACCACAGCGACTCGTACAGGAACGTCGGGTGGTACGTACCGGCGACCCGGTTGGGTCCCTCGCTGATCTTCAGCGCCCACGGCAGATCGGTCGGCTTGCCGTAGAGCTCCTGGTTGAACCAGTTGCCCCAACGGCCGCAGGCCTGGGCCAGGGCGATACCGGGGGCGAGCGCGTCGGCCCAGGCCGGCAGCGGAATCCCGCGGCGGCGGCAGCCGATCCAGGCACCGACGGCGCCGAGCGCGATCGCACCCCAGATGCCGAGGCCGCCCTGCCAGATCTTGAAGGCGTCGACCCAGTTCTCACCGTCGCTGAAGTACAGCTGGTAGTCGGTGATGACGTGATAGAGCCGGCCGCCGACAAGGCCGAAGGGCACGGCCCAGACGGCGATGTCGGCAACGGTGCCGGCTCTGCCGCCCCGGGCGATCCAGCGCTTGTTGCCGAACCAGACGGCGACGAAGACACCGATGATGATGCAGAACGCGTAGCCGCGGAGCGGGATCGGGCCGAGATCGATCACGCCGGTCGACGGACTGGGAATGTAGGCAAGGTCCATGGCAGGGTCGACGCTACCTTGCCGGGTGGGGCGTACGGCAACCCACCCGACAACGTCTGGGTAACGGGCAGGTCATTTGTTCCCGCTGTCGGACGCCGCTCAGGAGCCCGACGGCGCCGGGGTGACCGTGCCCGGCTTCTTGCCCTTGTTGGCCTCGGCGACCCACTTCTTCAGGTTGGCCGCGGTGATCGGTTCGCTCCCCTTCTTCGGGAAGATCGACTCGCCGTTGAGCAGTGCGGTCGGTGTGCCCTCGAATCCGGCCTTCAGGAACGCCGTGTTGGACTTCTTGACCCAGCTGTCGTGCTTGCCGTCCTCCACACAGCCGCGGAAGCCGGCGGTCTCGAGTCCCGGGACCTTCCCGGAGAGCTCGATCAGCTTGGCGTTGTCGGCGAAGGCGTCGACGGACTCCTGCGGCTGGTTGCGGTAGAGGACGTCGTGGTACGCGGAGAACTTGCCGGCGTCCTGTGCGCAGGCCGCGGCGTTGGCCGCCCGCAGCGAGCCGCTGCCGCCGAGATTCCGGTCGATGATCGTGGCGAGGTGGTACTCGACCTTGATCTGTCCGGTGCGCTCCAACTGGTGGATGGTGTCCCGGAACGCGTTCTCGAACTGGGCGCAGACCGGGCAGCGGAAGTCTTCCCAGACGGTGAGCGTGGACGGGGCGTTGTCCGCACCCACCTGGATGGCCAGGCTGTCCTTGCCGGTCGCACCGGACGGCGCGACGGCGGGGCCCGCCGTCTTGCTCTTGCCGCCGTTGTCGCCCGTGTTCGCGGCGATCACGCCGACGACGGCGGCCAGCGCCAGCACACCCACCAGGCCGGCGCCGACGATCAGCATCCGCCTGCGGCGCTCGCGCGCCTTCTGGCGCTCCCGCTGCTGGACGAGCCGGTCTCGCGCGGCTCTTTTTCCCTGTTCGTTCTTCTCGCTCACACCCGCAGCAACGACCCGGGGAGGCACGTGCGTGCCTCCCCGGGTCCAGGTCCACCCGTTTGGATTACACCCGATTCAGCGCTTTCGAACGCCTTCGGCGAGTTCGCCCGCCAGGGAGCGGACCGCGGCCAGGCCCGCCTCCTCGTCGGGGGCGTCGAGCATGCCCTTGACGAAGGCCGAGCCGACGATCACCCCGTCGGCGAAGCCCGCGACCTCGGCGGCCTGTCGGGCGTTGGAGACGCCGAGTCCGACGCAGACGGGGAGGGACGTGGTGGCACGTGTGCGCGCGACCAGGTCCTGGGCCTGCTCGCCGACGGACTCGCGGGTACCCGTGACACCCATCAGCGAGGCCGCGTAGACGAAGCCCGAGCCGACCGCCGTGATGGTGGCGAGGCGCTCGTCCTTGCTGCTCGGCGCGACGACGAAGACGGTCGCGAGACCGTGCTTGTCAGCGTGTTCACGCCACAGTTCGGATTCCTGGACCGGCAGGTCGGGCAGGATGCACCCGGCGCCGCCCGCCTCGGCGAGCTCGGCCGTGAAGCGCTCGACACCGTACCGGTCGATCGGGTTCCAGTACGTCATGACGAGGATCGGGACACCGGTCGCCTCGTACGCCTCGCGGACCGTGCGCATCACGTCGGCGATCTTCACACCGCCGCGCAGGGCGATGTCGTCGGCCGTCTGGATGACCGGCCCGTCCAGCACCGGGTCGCTGTGCGGCAGCCCCACCTCGACGATGTCCGCGCCGCCCGCCACGACGGCCTTCACGGCGGCGATCGCGCCGTCGACGGTCGGGAAGCCTGCCGGGAGGTACGCGATGAGCGCGGCCCTGTTCTCCGCCTTCGCCTGCGCGAGGGACGAACTCAACAACTCCACGTTGCCGCTCACTTGGTGACCTCCTCTTCCCCGTCGGCCGCGTCGGCCTCGACGACCCCATTGACCTCGTCGTACAGCCCGAAGTAACGGGCTGCCGTGTCCATGTCCTTGTCGCCGCGGCCGGACAGATTGACCACGAGCAGTCCGTCCTTGCCGAGCTCCTTGCCGACCTCCAGGGCTCCGGCCAGCGCGTGGGCGCTCTCGATGGCCGGAATGATCCCTTCGGTGCGGGAGAGGAGGCGCAGCGACTGCATGGCGGCGTCGTCGGTGACCGCGCGGTACTCGCCGCGGCCGATGTCCTTGAGGTACGCGTGCTCCGGGCCGATGCCCGGGTAGTCGAGGCCGGCCGAGATGGAGTACGGCTCGGTGATCTGGCCCTCGTCGTCCTGGAGGACGTAACTGCGCGAGCCGTGCAGGATGCCGGGCTCGCCCGCGGTCAGGGTCGCCGCGTGCTCGCCGGTCTCCACACCGTGTCCGGCGGGCTCGCAGCCGATCAGCCGGACGTGCGCGTCCGGGATGAAGGCGTGGAAGAGCCCGATGGCGTTGGAGCCGCCGCCGACGCAGGCGATGGCGGCGTCCGGCAGCCGGCCGGTCCGCTCCAGGATCTGGCGGCGGGCCTCGACGCCGATGACGCGGTGGAAGTCGCGGACCATGACGGGGAAGGGGTGCGGTCCGGCGACGGTGCCGAAGAGGTAGTGCGTGTGGTCCACATTGGCGACCCAGTCGCGGAACGCCTCGTTGATGGCGTCCTTCAGGGTCCTGGAGCCGGACCTCACGGCGATGACCTCGGCGCCGAGCATGCGCATCCGCGCCACGTTCAGCGCCTGCCGCTCGGTGTCGATCTCACCCATGTAGATGGTGCATTCGAGGCCGAAGAGCGCGCAGGCGGTCGCGGTGGCGACGCCGTGCTGGCCGGCTCCGGTCTCGGCGATGACCCGGGTCTTGCCCATGCGCTTGGTGAGCAGCGCCTGCCCCAGCACGTTGTTGATCTTGTGCGAGCCGGTGTGGTTCAGGTCCTCGCGCTTGAGGAAGATCCGGGCGCCGCCCGCGTGCTCGGCGAAGCGCGGGACCTCGGTCAGCGCGCTGGGGCGGCCGGTGTAGTTGACCATGAGCTCGTTGAGCTCGGCGGCGAAGGCCGGGTCGGCCTTCGCCTTGTCGTACTCGACGGCGACCTCGTCCACGGCGGCGACGAGCGCCTCCGGGATGAACTTGCCGCCGAACGCACCGAAGTACCCCTCGGCGCTGGGGATCAGACCCTCCGGGTCCGGAATGAAGAAGTCAGATGACATCCGACGTGCTCCTCGACATTGCAATGGGTGGGTTCACCGTATGCGCCGTGAGCGGAGCGCCGCCGCGACCGGTTGCGGTCGGGCGTGCGGTCGTACGTACGACAGGAGTGGTGCAGGTACGTCGGCCGGGGCTCGCTACAGCGCGGACCCCGTGCGCCATCGCATGCCGTTGACCTGGCCGGGCTCGTCGCCGATCACGTACCGCACACGCCTGCCGTG
>NZ_FMDF01000212.1 GCF_900091955.1 Streptomyces sp. Ncost-T10-10d | reverse complement strand
TGGTGAGGTGGTGGGCCTTGCGCGAGCCGTGGGCCTTGAGCAAGGCCTCGCAGCGGGCCCTGCCGAGTCTTTTCAGCCTGGCCGGGGAGCCGTGCCGGGCCAGGAGGGCCTGAATATAGGGGTAGGCCAGGCGCGGGCCGAGCACGCGCTCAAGAGAGGGATGGATCTGGGAGAGCAGGCCGCGCAGCCGGTTGGTGGTGCGGTTGACCTCGCCGGCGGCAACACCCCCCAGGTCATCACTTCGACAGGGGGCACACAGCCATACCGGACCCGGGGGCCAGGCGCCCCATTGCGGGGCCACGAAAAAGGTAACGAGGGGCGGTGGCCCAGGAGGTTTGCGACCCAGGGATGACGCCTGTCGGTCTCGGGTCTGAGGCGGCCCCGTGGTGAGTTACGGATGTCGGCGGATGGCACGGACGGGGACCGGCGCGAGGATGGTCCTGCCTGATCAACGGGCCTCATCACAAGGAGACTTCGATGACTTCCCTGCCCCGCCCCAGGACGTTGGCCCTCCCCGCCGTGCTCGCCGCACTGCTCGTCGGCCTGCCCCTGAGCGGCGCCCCCGTCGCCTCCGCCGAGCAGCGCGCGGACAAGGCCGCGTACGCGAGCGTCACGGGGAGCGCGGAGTTCGTCCTGCCGTACTACCCGGACCACGACGTCCGCACGTTCACCTTCGACGCGCACGCGGACCCCTACAGCCAACCGCTGCCCGGGATCCCCACGGGGCTTCCGACCGACGCCCGGGGCACGGTCACGGTGTCCCACTACTCCGCCGAGCGGGACAGGACGTACACCTCCGAAGGCCGTGTGGACTGCCTGGTCACCGGCCCCCACACGGCGACACTGACGGCGATCATCACAAAGGTGAGCCCGGGCGGCCCGGACAACGTCGGCGAGCGGGTCGGGTTCAGCGTCTACGACGGCGGCAAGGACAAGGGCCGTTCCGACGACCGTGTGGGCTTCTCCTGGAACGGTGTGAACCTGCTGCCGGGCGGCGACACCGCTCCCGCGGAGGCCCCCGTGGGCACCTGCATGGCTCCCGCGCCGTACGCCCCGGTGACCAAGGGCGGCTACACGGTCAGGCACGCCGAACTGCTTCCCCCGCCGAAGGGCTGACGCCCGAGGAGGGCGATACGACGCCGGAGCCGGCCGCTGTCGGCGGGTGCGCCAACGGCCCGCGAGAGCGGTGTGGTGGGGGGTGCCGTCCACCTCGCCATGAGTGTGCTGCGCCGCCCGGGCGTCCAGTTCCTCCGCCTCGACGGTACGGCGGGCGTCGGCCTCACCGGCCCCGTCCTCACCGGCCCCGTCCTCACCGGCCCCGTCCTCGCCGGACCACAACCCGGGCACCCTTCAACCCGTAGCACTGCCGTACCGATGGGCCACGTTAGTCTTTGATCGTGGCCCTGCGACCTGATGAGTTCGACGACCAAGCGGAACGGCCGGTGGTGGTCGCCGTATGCGGGTCCCCGGGGGCCGGAATGACCACCGTTGCCTGCGCAACGGCGCGCCGCCTCGGTGTGCCGTTCCTGACCCGGGACGAGATCAAGGCCGGTCTCGGGCTGTCCTCCGCTGCCGTTGCCAAGGACGGCGGCGTTCAGTTCAATCCGGACTTCCACATAGCCGGTGGTCCTTTGAGCCTCCGCGCTGAGGCCGTGATGGTCAACGCGGCCCGGCTGCTCGCCTCTTCAGGGGCGAGCTTCGTCCTGGAGTCCTCCGTGTTGTCGCGCGAGCTGCTGGATGCGCTGCTCGCATGTGACGCCCGAGTGCTCGCTGTTCACGTCGTCGCCCGCGAATCGGTCATCGGCGAGCGCCTCCGCGCCCGGGCGGCCGGAGGCGGGGCAGTCGACCGGCAGCTGCCATCCCTGTTCCAGCGAGGCGAGATGAAGCGGTCGATCTTCGATCCGCCGGCTGGAGCCCATGCCGTCGTCGAGGTCGATACCTCAGATGATGGTGATCCGGACATCGAACGCATCGAGGCAGCGGTCGTCGCCCTGATTCGGTGACCAAACGCCGCTCAGAGGTACCCGGTTGCTTGCCTGGTTTCCAAAAGCAGGCAGATGCACGGCGCGCCCCTGGCCCGCCGTGCCGCCTCGGCGATTGGCCGGAGGGCCGAAGACCGCAAGGAATGGTCTTCGGCCCTCCGGCCACGGTGCGGTGGCTGTGCCGGCCATGAGGACGGGTGGCAGAGGGGGTGGTTGGCCTCCGCGTCACGGCACAGCCTTCAATGCGGGCTAGCGGTGGCCGAGGTAGCGGTCGTGATCCCGGTGCCGGTCGCTGTACCAGCCGTGGTGCCGGCCCTGGTCCCGGTCATGGTCCCGGTTCCGGTACCAGTTCCGGTCCCAGCCCCGGTTTCGGTTCCAGCTCCTGTCGTGGTCCCGGTCCCGGTCCCAGCCCCTGTCCCGGTCGCCGAAGTGACCGTCGTGGTGATGGCCGCTCCGGTGGCTGTGTGAGTAACTCCTCCCGTTGTCGCGGCCATGGTCGGCTCCGGCTGCCAGGGCCGGCATGGCGGCCGCGCCGACAAGGGCGCCCGAAGCCACGAAGGTGGCGATCAGGCGGACCGTCGTACGAGAAACAGAAATGAATCTGTCACCTCACGTTGACATAGCAGCCTCGGGGGCGAACCTCGCGACACCGTCCATACGCCCCTGTTCGGTCTCAGGTGGGGAATTCGCCCAGCCATGAGTGCTGGAGGAGGTGTTTGGGCAGGTATTCGGACTCGACGTCGATGGGGAGTTTGCCGTCGTAGGCGAGGCAGGCGATGGCCAGCGGGCCGAGGGCGATGCTGCCGTCGATGTCGGTCTCCCGTTCTTCGTTCAGGGTCCAGTACACCTGGTGCAACTTCAGCGCTTCCACCAGGGCTGGGCTGAAGCCCTGCTCGCCTTTGGTGACGAAGCGGTAGAAGAGGTTGATCGGCGGATAGAGCTGGCCTTGGAGCATGTCCAGTGGCGCGATCCGTGCCACTGAGGGATCCGACATCTGGAGCGCGGCGGTGAGTTTTTCCACCAGCCCGGGCCGTCGCAGCCAGTACGTCTGCAGGGTGTCGACCCAGTGGTAGATGTACTCGTCGTACTGCCCTTCCGGAGAACGCAGGCGCTCCAGCGGGATCTCACACAGTTGGGTCATGCGCTGCTGCTCACGGCAGATGACCGCCAGCCAGAACGCCGTCAGCCAGTTCCCCGCGTCGGCGGACGACCGCGGACCCATGGCTGCCGGAAGGGTCCGCAACTTCCGATTGATACGGCATTCGACGGACCCTTCGCTCGCACCGGTCACGGCGAAGAATGCCGAGCCCAGTTGCATCGCGTTGACCGTCGCCTCCCACGTCTCTGCGTTCGCCGCTCGTGGATCGCTGACACAGTGAGCGTGCAACGCCAAGACGGCAGCGTCGAATGTGGAGTTGATCACCTCTGTCGACTTTTCAAGACGGTCGATGCCTTTGGCCAGGTGCTCATCCAGCCGCTCCGCGAAATGCTCGGCATCGGGTCCTCCCGGCATGTCATGTCGGGCAATGACTACGGTCGCGGAAGAGTCCCCTTGCTGGTGTCGAACCGCCGGTACTGGAGCGTGTATGTCCGTGAATTATCCTGGCCCTTTGTGGTGAAGTACTTCAAATCGCCCTTGGAAGTTGTTATTTCCAGGGTGTCTACGACGCACGGAAGGACTCATTCATGAAGGTCTGATGCAACGTGCAACACCGCCTCCGCGTTGGCGATCAGGCGTGAGATTTCGATGGGGGGATTCTCGAATTCCTCCATCACTACATCGTAGGGTTCCACGTGATACGTGTTTCCGTCCGGCCCGGCGGCCTCGATGACGTAGCGGTAGCCAACCGGTGAGTGCTGGTCGTCTGCCTTCCTCCAGGATGCTGCGTGGCGAATCACCAGAAGATCGCCCAGGTATGACGTCAGGTCTGTGTGGAGAGTGATCCAGTCCGATTGCTCGAATTCTTCCATAGGGAGGCGATCTACGTAATTCTGGAGTCCAGGAATGAGTGTCAGCGGATCTTTCGAGTATTGTTCGGGTGTTACGCCGAACATTACTGCCAGGCCGACGGCGTTACGATGCGCGCCCACTGCCCACTCCGATACCTCTGCGTCTGTCGAGTTCTGCATCATCCGTGACCTTTCACTTGAGTCGAAGTAAGCTTACTTCTTGCCTTTGGGTAGATCCCATTGGTCTTTCTTGGGTGCGGGCCCATATTCGAGGAATATTATCTTTGCTTCTTTAAAGTAGGTGCGAAGGGTCTCGCTTGGGCCTGCGTGTGTGAATGCCCACCGGGGGTCGTATCCGGGATTCAGGCGCCTCAATGCTATGTCCTTATTGATCTGCTCTTTGATTTCCTTGCTGAGCGGGACCTCGTTGCGGACTGCCTGATGCGACCCGTCCTTCATAGTGATGGTGCGATAGGGGCCATATGTCTTCACCTCGACGGCGATAGTACGCCCGTCGGGCAGGTCCACAGGGACATCAACTTTTCGACCGCCAGCAGCAGTTACGGGATACCGCGGACCGTTGCTCGTGGGGACCGGGTACAGTCGTTCGGCGCTTCCGCCCCACATCTGACGATGCAATTCCTCACCGCGCTTCCACCGGATCTGACGGTCTCGCGTGTTACGCACGTCTCTGAGCGTCAGCGGACCATCCGCCGGCAGCAGAGCGGGCCTCGAATGGTCGGGCTCATGTCCAGCGTACGGATTACCATTGCCCGGTATTCCGCCGCCATCCGCTGCTTCAGGCTGATCGTCCGCGGTGCTTGAACTGTCGCTGTCGCTATCGCGCTCTGCCTTGTTTTCAGACGGGTCGGCGTCATCTCCGGTCCGGCCCAAGTCGTCCAGGCCACCTTCGCCGGGGGGACGCTCGGTTCGGGGGAGCTTGCTGTGCGTGGTGGGCCCATCGGGCAGGTGGCGGCCGGTGAAGGGGCCCGTGCTACGTGCCTCGGCCTGTCTGCTGCCTGGCAGGTCCTCACCAGCATGGCCGCTGCTCGTTTCATGGCTCAGGCTGTTGCTGAGTATGTTATCGCCGACACCGCCACCGGCCGTGTGGTTGGCCGCGCTGCCGGGCAGGTGGTTGCCTGCGTTTTCGCCCGCGTGGATGCCCGCGCCGACCAGGGCCGGTTCGCGCACCGGGGTCGGGGTCTCCACGCGAGGGTTTTTCCCCGACTGGTCCACGTGTTGGGCGATGCTGCCGTCGTCGTTGTAGAGGTTGCCGTCGCGGTCCATGTACGGCGCGCCCTCGTCGAAGGGTGACTTGATCGTGCCTTCCGGCAGTGCCACAGCTCCGTCCGGGAGCTTGACTGTGCCGTTCGGGAGTGTGACTGCTCCGTCCGGGATCGTCGCGCCCTCGGGGAGGTTGATCGTGCCGTCGGGGAGCTTGATCGTGCCTTCGGGCAGGGTGATGATGTTGTCGGGGAGTGGTGGGAACTCGACGTGGCCCAGGCCTTTGAGGCCGGCCATCATGTCGCTGATCTTCGTCAGGCCCGCGCCGGCGCCCTTGAAGACGTAGGTCATGGGGTCGACGATCCGGCCGGTCTTGCCTGCGAAGGACAGGGCCTTGGCTGCTATG